>NZ_CP017258.1:0-600000 GCF_002022005.1 Campylobacter pinnipediorum subsp. caledonicus | reverse complement strand
ACTACCAATATTCTCATTATTAATTCCTTATATATTATAATTTTGGAGGAAATTGTATCATAAATTAAGCAAATTTTCAAGATAGTTTAAAAAAAAATTAATAAACAACCTCTATCTTTGCTCCAACTATTGCATTTTTTATGATTTCTAGTTTGAAAATTTCTATTTTAATTGATATTAAATTTTGAAAATTTTCTTTTAATTTTTCTGAAATTATTTTAAGAGAGTCCTCAAGTTTTTCAAATTTATAGTCATCATAAGTATATCTTATGAAATTGATAACCTCTACATAATCAATAAAATCATTTGATTGATACTCGGCATTTATTTTTATTTTTTGTGGTGTTACTCTTTCAAAATCACACATTCCTATTATAGTTTTAAACTCAAAATCTTTTATATAAGTTGTTAGCGTTTGTTTCATATTACTTTGGCTTCTTCTTTTAAAATTATTCTTTTTATGTTTGGAATATGCTTATAAATTATTATGTAAGCAATAATTAATATTGGTGCATGTGTATTTATCGGCTCGATAGCCGGATGAATTATAAAACTAGAAGCGATAAAAGCTGTTAGTGCTAGTATTGAAGCAAGTGAGCTTATTTTTAGAACCTTCCCTACTATAAACCAAACAAATAATGCTATCAAAAGTTCAAATGGGAGGAAAAATGACAATACTCCAGCACCGGTAGCAACGCCTTTTCCTCCTTCAAATTTTAAAAATGGAGAAAAACAATGTCCAATAACAGCAAGAACAGCCATAGCCCAAAGAGTATTATCATTTATTCCATATAATTTTGCTACAAAGATTGGCAATAGCCCTTTAAGAGCATCAAAGCATATCGTTAAAATGGCTAATTTTTTTGCTAATTTCGGGTTTGTTGTTTTAATAACTCTTAGGACATTTGTTGCGCCTATACTACAACTTCCTTGCTTTGTTATGTCAGTATTTGCAAAAATTTTGCAAAACAAAAGCCCAAAAGGTATAGCACCAAGCAAATAAGCAACTATGTATAATATGATGTTTTCCATTCTTTATCCTAAGTATAATTTTATCTTGTGATGATAGTTTATTTTTGCTGATATTAAGATAAAAATTGTGATTAATAATACCCGAGACATAGTGTGTCTGTAAGTTTTATCTTTTTTTCAAAAGGCGTTGGAGAGAAAAATTTGCATTTTTCTATATATAGGTTAAGATTATAATCGAGACTTAAATCATCATAAAATTTCTTTAAATTTACAAATTTGATTCCAGAAATTTCTTTTATTTCAACCAAATCATAAAATTTTGATTTATTTGATTTTACTAGATGTGAATTTGATATCCCTGTAAAAGAGCAAAATGTATTGCTTAAAACAAGTCCATTTAGCTCTGTGCATTGTTTTAATGCTTGGTTAAATTTACTTGGTATGGTTTTTTTATTTATAAATACAGTTCTCGAGTTTTGAAATTTTGCAGATATTGTATTTTTCCAAAAAAGATATGCATTGGATGATATATTTGCATTTTTTGATAGCTCAGTTCCTAAAACATAGTCATCTAAAAAATTATTTGGGGCTAATATAATTTTCATTGAAATTTACACCAAGATATGATTTGTAAAAAGCACAGCGATAAGCCGAGTTCTGTCGTGAGTGGTCATTTATCTAAATTTGCATTTACATACAAATTTTAGCGAATGGTTTAATTATAAGACTAAAACCGCCCATTCTTGCTACGAGTTGGGTTTATCTAGCCACTCTAGTTTCCAAGAGTGCTGGTGGGCTCTTACCCCACCGTTTCACCTTTACCTTATAAAATAAGGTAGTTTGCTTTCTGTTACACTTTCCCTTAGGTCACCCTAGCCATCCGTTAGATGGAACTCTGTCTTATTGTAGCTCGGACTTTCCTCTTTTTCAAGCGACCACTTACTGTGCTTTTTATAATTGTAACTAAAAAAACTTAAAAAAATACTTTTCAACCCTCTATATAGTTTTTGAGTTTTCTTCCAACTTTAGGATGTTTTAGTTTTTTTATAGCTGAGCTTTCTATCTGACGAACTCTCTCTCTTGTTACATTTAAAGCTTTTCCTATCTCTTCAAGCGTTCTATCACTTTCATCATCTAAAAGTCCAAATCTCATACAAATAACAGCTTTTTCTCTATCGTTAAGTTGAGATAAAACATCATCTATTTGTTCTCTAAGGTCATTTTTAAGGATATGTTCCATTGGGCTTAATGAGTTTTTATCCTCAACAAAATCCCCGAATTTACCATCATCTTCATTTGCAATAGGTGCTTCAAGACTGATAGGCTCTTTTGTTATTTTTATAACTTGTTTCACTTTATCTACACTAAGCCCTACCTCTTTTGCGATAACGCTTACATCAGGTTCTTTGCCTTCTTCTTGTAGGTATTTTCTGTTGATTTTATTTATACGATTTATAGTTTCTATCATATGGATAGGTATTCTTATTGTTCTTGCTTGATCGGCTATTGCTCTACTTATAGCCTGTCTTATCCACCAAGTTGCATATGTTGAAAATTTATAGCCTTTTCTATATTCAAACTTATCAACAGCTTTCATAAGGCCTATATTTCCCTCTTGAATCAAATCCAAAAATGGCAATCCACGATTTGTATATCTTTTTGCAATACTTACAACAAGTCTTAGGTTTGATTTAGCCATTCTTGTTTTTGCCTCATCAGATATCTTTTTACCACGCTTTATTTGCTCTAAGACTGATTTTAATTTTGCTGGTTCTAGGTTAAACCCTTGTTTACTGGCCTCTTTTGTTTGGAAAAGTTTTTTGATCTCAACATAGGTAGAAACCATAGTAGCTTCAGGAACTCTTGCTATTATGTCATCTTTGCTGAGTTTTAAGATATCTTTTAAAATTCCTTTGTGATTTTTCTTAAGCTCATCGCTAAACATAGGAAGACGATATTCTAAACGCTTAAGCTCTCTATCAAATTCATCATCGCTTTTTAGCGCAGTTTCCATTGATTTTACTATTTCGCTTATAAGTTTGCTTGTTGGACCTAGATCCATAAGTTTATCTTTTAAAATTTTCTTTTTAAAAGCTATATTTATATTTGCAAATATATCATCTTTGTCTATTTCACCTTGTTTATTTGCAGTTTTTAACCACTCTTTTTTTGCTTTTTCTAATGCCTTAAAACTTTCTATTACTTTTAATGCTCTTTTGTCGTTTTTTGCAACTTTTTTAGATGCTGGGGTTTCACTATTGTTATCATCTAAATCACTTGAATCATCATCGTTGTCATCATCGTTGTCATCATCACTATCACTATCTTCTTCAAAGCTTTTAAATAGCTCTTTTACACGACGCTCTCTATTTATAAGTGGCTCTTTATAATCAAGTATAAAATCAATCAAAAACGGGACAGAACAAAAAGCATCTATGATAATATCTTCCCCAAGTTCTATCTTTTTGCTTATTTCTACCTCTTCATCTTTGGTTAAAAGAGATATTTGACCCATCTCTCTAAGATACATTCTTACAGGGCTATCAGACCTTGACCATTCAAGATAGTCTGAGTCATTAGCTAGATCAAAATCATCATCTATATTTTCTTCTTGAGCTTCTTCAGCCTCTTTTTTTCTCTTTTTAGCATCTGCTAAATTTTTCATTTTAGCAACTTCAGCTGCTGTTAAAAGTTGAGTTTTGTTTTTGTTCATTAAAGCTTCTATTTTCTTAACTATAGTAGCTGTTGGTGCTTTGTCAAATAATTTTACAAGTTTTTCATAAGTTATAAAACCTTTTGCGTTTTCGGCAAAAAGCTCTTCTATTTGTGAAAATGCCTCTTTTGCAGAACTCATTAAATTCCTTTCTAGTATTTCACTGGTTAAATATCATTAATTTATATGATAAAAAGTTATGGATTATACCGAAATTTTATTAAAAGTATATAAATTTAAATATGGAACGTTATTTGCTTTAGCTGATTTTTAAATATTATTTTGGATTTAGGACAAACATGCAAAATGGTTATTATCAGGCAACCGGAGCGATGGTTGCACAATTTAATAGATTAAATGTAATATCAAATAATCTAGCAAATGTAAATACAATAGGTTTTAAAAGAGATGATGTTGTTATAGGTGATTTTGAAAGAATTTTTAAACAAACTCAAGATGAATTACCACTAAAAAATCATACAAGGGATGCCGCAAAGTATCTAAATCGAACTATTGATAGAGTTCCTCAGGTAAGTGAGCAATATACTGATTTTAGCTCAGGTGGATTAAAACATAGCCTAAATACATTTGATTTTGCTTTAAAAAGAGAGGATTTGTTTTTTTTAGTTCAAACTCCAAATGGTGCTAAATTGACAAAAAATGGAGCCTTTACACTAGATAGTGAGGGTTTTATAGTAAATAAAGATGGTTTTCGTGTTTTACCTAGTAATTATCAAGAACAAAATGAAAGAGGTATTCAAACACCTCAGGGGACACGAATAACATCTGACAAAAATGGAAATTTATACTCAAACAGTAAGGCTTTTGCTAAGTTTTTTATCGCACAACCAAAAGAGATTAGAAACTTAGAAAAAATTGGGGCTAATTTGTTTGAACTGAAAAATTTAGATGAGTTAAGAGATGTAGATGATGCCGGTAGTCTCTTGCAAGGATATACTCAGATGTCAAATGTAAATCCAGTCACGGAGATGGTCGGGCTTATAGAAACTCAAAGAATGGTTGATATGTATCAAAAGGTTATGAATACCCATATGAACGATCTAAATCAAGATGCTGTTACAAAACTTGGTGCAGTAAAAGCTTAAATAACAAAAGGATAAAACTATGATGAGATCTCTTTATACTGCAGCTACAGGAATGATAGCTCAGCAAACTCAAATAGATGTTACTTCTCATAACATCGCAAATGTTAATACTTACGGATATAAGAAAAACAGAGCCGAATTTGCTGATTTGATGTATCAAACTATGGAATATGCTGGAACAGCTACAAGCCAGACAACAACAAGTCCTACTGGCATAGAAGTTGGTCTTGGTGTTAGACCTACTGCTATAAATAAAATTTTCTCTCAGGGTTATTTTAAAGAGACAGGTAATAATCTTGACATGGTTATTGCTGGTGATGGATTTTTTCAAGTTCAGCTACCTGATGGAACTACTGCTTATACTAGAAATGGCGCTTTTAAACTTGATGCTAATGGAACTGTTGTAAACTCAGATGGATATCAACTAATACCACAAATCACAATACCAGCTAATGCTACTCAAATTTCAATAGGCACCGATGGAACGATATCTGTTTTACAAGCTGGAGAACAAGAAACAAATCAGATAGGGCAAATAGAACTCGCAAATTTTATAAATCCAGCCGGACTTCACTCTATGGGTGATAACAACTATTTGCAAACTAGTGCTAGTGGAAATGTTGTAGTTGGAACAGCTGGGTTAGATGGACTTGGTACGATAAGACAAGGCTTTGTTGAGATGAGTAACGTTCAGCTTGTTGAGGAGATGACTGACCTTATAACAGGACAGCGTGCTTATGAGGCAAACTCGAAGGCAATTACAACAAGTGACTCTATGCTTGAAATCGTAAATGGACTTAAAAGGTAGATAAAATGATATATTTTTTTGTTATTATTAGTTTTATAGTTGTCCTTTGGATAGTTGATATATTTTATTTTTATGAAAATAATTCAGATAATAAAGTTGATACTAGAGATATAAGAAATGAAAATCTTAAAAGGCTAAAAGATAGTTATGGGTTTAAATGATTTAATTTTTTATTGAAAAATCAAATACTAAATAAGCATTTGGTATTTGATCTAATAGTGTTAAATTATCCATTTTTTAGATATTTTTGTATGTTTTTATTTACTTTATCCTTATAATTTTCATTTTTTATACTTAATATTATATCTGCGATTATTTTGTAATTTAAACTTTCTGTTGTTTCTTTTGCAAAATCACCATCCAATTTTTACAATCAACTATTTTACTAATGCCATAATACACTGAATTATCAGAATAAAGTTCTATAGTAAATTTAAAACGATGTTCTTTTTTCTCAAATTATTTTTTATAGATAGTTAATAATTGTTGATATATACATTTATTTGTTAATTCTTATATCTTTATTTTGTATGTATTTTCAAATTCTTCTTTTTCTGAAGTTATTTTACGACTGCATTTTTAAAATCATTCTAACTTTATCTTTTATTATTAACTTGAATACTCGTATTTATGATTTTTAAACTCGCGATAAGCATTTGATAATATATTTAAAACTACAAAAAAAGGATTTAAATTTACTAAAGAGTGAGATGCTTGAGTTACCAAATATTGAAGTTATGGATGAGTTTTGTGTAAGCAAATCTAAATTTAGTGAATTACTAAAAGCATCAAATATTTATGTTTTTAACTCTTTGTTTAAAACACCATACCAATCCTTTTTCTTCATAAAAGTTAAATAAATTATCTTTAGTGAATATACATATTTATAAAAGACAAATAAATAGATAAATAAATTTATCAACAAAAAAGAACATGAATCAATTCACTATAAATTTTTTATAATGCCTATTAAAGATTCTACATTATCAAATAACACTTTTATAAAGCATTCAACTGTACTTATCTATAAATATAGCAGTATTATATGAGTAAAGTATTGATAAACTTACTAAGATTTTTAACAAAAAACGAAACAAGAGTAATCGCTAATTTACCTTTCAGCAAATAAGTACTTCGTATACTCACAGCTAATTAATCTTTTTTATATTGTTTAAATAAAAGAACTTATTATAAATACTGTAAGAGTATCACACAATTACAGTTGCTTTTATATTATTTGCTTGTGACTTTATAATATGATTTGTTTGATGAGTTGATTAGTGATTGTAAAATTTCTATTTTGTTTATATGTCCATCAAGGAAGAGTTTGTTTATTTAAGTAGTTTTGTTTTTTGTATCTTTGTAAATTTGATTTATCTGCTCACTCTTTTATTTTGTTAGCACATTTTTATAATTATTATATTCTAATAAATTTATTCCTAATTATTTTTATATGGATCATAATCATAACCTTTTAGATTAAATTCTGTGCTAATTGAGCTGTTAAAATTCCTCATAAACTATATCCTCAATTTATAAAAAACCTACCATCTAGCTATTAAACAACAAGAATTTAAATGATTAAAATAAAAAAGAATAAAAAACAATTATCCACAATCAATAAAATATACCACTTGTATATTAATCACAACCAAGTAAAACACAATAACATAAAAGAATAAAAAATATTTTAAATTTATTAAATAAAAAAACATAAAAAAGAATAAGAAATAAAGATATATAATAAATAATATTAATTGGATTTATAAAAAGAAAGAATAAACAAAGCTCGCAGCGACTTACTTTCCCAACATCTCAGTAAGAGAGAGTATCATCAGCCAGGACGAGCTTAGCTTCTTGGTTCGAGATGGAGCAAGGCGTTTCCTCGTCTGTATAGCCACGAGCAGTGTTAAATAAAAGATTAGTGATTATTTGTGTAATCTCTTATTTAACACTGTTTGTGTTAAATTATATCGTTAAGAGTAAAGCTTGTTTTATTAAACAATCTTTTCTTGTATAAGGTTTTACCCTTAACAAGGAAGTGATGCTTAAAAAGATAAGCAAACGAGCTATTAGTACTGGTCAGCTAAATGACTTTCATCAATTACACACCCAGCCTATCAAACTAGTAGTCTACTAGAGCTCTTAAAAGAAGATTCATCTTGGAGTTGGCTTCGAGCTTAGATGCTTTCAGCTCTTATCACATCCGAACGTAGCTACCGAGCGATGCCCTTGGCAGGACAACTCGTACACCAGTGGTTCGTTCAACCCGGTCCTCTCGTACTAGGGTCAACTCTCCTCAATCTTCTTACGCCCACGGCAGATAGGGACCGAACTGTCTCACGACGTTCTGAACCCAGCTCGCGTACCGCTTTAAATGGCGAACAGCCATACCCTTGGGACCTGCTCCAGCCCCAGGATGCGATGAGCCGACATCGAGGTGCCAAACCTCCCCGTCGATGTGAGCTCTTGGGGGAGATCAGCCTGTTATCCCCGGGGTACCTTTTATCCTTTGAGCGATGGCCCTTCCACACAGAACCACCGGATCACTAAGACCGACTTTCGTCCCTGCTTGACATGTACGTCTTGCAGTTAAGCTGGCTTATACCTTTATACTCTACGAACGATTTCCAACCGTTCTGAGCCAACCTTTGTAAGCCTCCGTTACATTTTGGGAGGCGACCGCCCCAGTCAAACTACCCACCAGACATTGTCCTGCATGAGGATAACTCATGCCAGTTAGCTATCAGAATAAAGAAGAGTGGTATCTCAACAATGGCTCATATACAACTGGCGTCATATACTCAAAGCCTCCCACCTATCCTGCACATCTTTATCCCAATAGCAGTGTCAAGCTGTAGTAAAGGTCCACGGGGTCTTTCCGTCTTGCCGCGGGTAGGAGGAATTTTCACCTCCACTACAATTTCACTGGATCCCTCTTCGAGACAGCTCCCATCTCGTTACGCCATTCATGCAGGTCGGTATTTAACCGACAAGGAATTTCGCTACCTTAGGACCGTTATAGTTACGGCCGCCGTTTACTCGGGCTTCGATCAAATGCTTCGCAGAGCTAACATCATCAATTAACCTTCGAGCACCGGGCAGGCGTCACACCCTATACATCCTCTTACGAGTTAGCAGAGTGCTGTGTTTTTGGTAAACAGTCGGGAGGGACTCTTTGTTGTAACCTTCAATGCTTACGGAGTAAATCCTTAACAAAGTTAGGCACACCTTATACCGAAGATACGGTGCTATTTTGCAGAGTTCCTTGAAGAGAGTTCTTCCACGCGCCTTAGAATACTCATCCCACCCACCTGTGTCGGTTTACGGTACGGGCAACATTATCTAAACTTAGAAACTTTTCTTGGCTCGACAGTATCAAGGATTCAGACTCGATTCCGAAGAATGTTGTCTGCCTGTGGGGTCTCGGCTTAAAAAGATCCGGATTTTCCTAGATCTTAACCTACACCTTTCGACCAGCACTTCCATCCGCTGGCTCCTTTAACTCTAAGCGTCCTTCCATCGCACAATAATGTTGGCATTGGAATATTAACCAATTTTCCATCGCATACCCCTTTCGGACTTTGCTTAGGACCCGGCTAACCCTACGATGACGAGCATCGCGTAGGAAACCTTGGGTTTACGGCGTTGGGGATTCTCACCCCAATTATCGCTACTCATGCCTGCATGCTCACTTCTATCCGCTCCAGCGCTCCTTACCGGTACACCTTCAACGCTGAATAGAACGCTCTCCTACCACTTAGTAAAACTAAGTCTAAAGCTTCGGTACTCATTTTAGCCCCGTTATATTTTCCGCGCAAAATCACTAGACCAGTGAGCTATTACGCTTTCTTTAAAGGATGGCTGCTTCTAAGCCAACCTCCTGGTTGTTACAGTAACTTCACATCGTTTTCCACTTAAATGAGATTTAGGGACCTTAGCTGTTAGTCTGGGTTGTTCCCCTCTCGACGACGGATTTTATCACTCGCCGCCTGACTGCTGTGATTACACACTAGGTATTCGGAGTTTGATAGGGTTTGGTACATTGGTGTATGCCCTAGCCCATTCAGTGCTCTACCCCCTAGTGTTACGACACAACGCTATACCTAAATATATTTCGGAGAGAACCAGCTATCACGATGTTTGATTGGCCTTTCACCCCTATCCACAAGTCATCCCATAGCTTTTCAACGCTAGCGGGTTCGGTCCTCCACTGGCTCTTACACCAGTTTCAACCTGCTCATGGATAGATCACATCGTTTCGGGTCTGCAACATCTGACTAATCGCCCTATTAAGACTCGCTTTCGCTACGGCTCCGGGTTTCCTTAACCTCGCCAGACATCACAACTCGCAGGCTCATTATGCAAAAGGCAGTCCATCACCCTGATAAATCATAGGGCTCTGAATGATTGTAAGTAAATGGTTTCAGGTTCTATTTCACTCTGATCACCTCAGTTCTTTTCACCTTTCCCTCACGGTACTTGTTCGCTATCGGTCTAGTAGTAGTATTTAGGGTTGGATAGTGGTCTACCCAGCTTCAGACAGAATATCACGTGTTCCGCCCTACTCAGGATACTGCTAAGTAAAACATTGCTTTCATATACGGGAGTATCACCCTCTACGCTTAACCTTTCCAGGTTATTCTATTAGCTTTGTTTAGTCTATGTTGCAGTCCTACAACCCCACTAGTAAACTAGTGGTTTGCCCTCTTACGCGTTCGCTCGCCGCTACTAGCGTAATCTCTTTTGATTTCTCTTCCTGTTGGTACTAAGATGTTTCAATTCCCAACGTTTGCTCCATTATATGGTAACTGACATCGCTATCAGTTGGGTTGCCCCATTCGGAAATACCCGGATCAAAGCCCCTTGACGGCTCCCCGAGTCTTATCGCAGCCTGGCACGTCCTTCATCGCCTCTACTAGCCAAGGCATCCACCATTTACTCTTAGTAGCTTACCTTTTTTTACCTATTAATACATAATAAGTTGTTAGTATATTTTTTGTTATATTCTAATTCGCATCACTTCCTTGTTAAAGGTAACTGTTATACATAAATATATGTAGTTACTAAATCTAAACACATAATCCCCAAGACGGAAAGCATTAACAGATAATATAGATAAGTTTTAACTCTATAATATCTTGTGATGTTAAACTTCTGTATTTATATACAAGAGATTAGATATTTAAATCTTTAACAAGTCCTGTAAAATTGTTTTTATTAAAACTTGCTTGTGACTCTTAACAATTGTAATTAAAAGAACAACGATTTGTTTAAAAATAAAATATTGACTTATATTCTCAAGGAGATAAACTCCGTTTCTCAAATCGTGAGCTGGAATTATATAAGAGCAATGCTTAATATGAGCTTAATATTGTAAAAAAAATAAAAATATTTTAGTTTGTTGGAATTTGGAGAGAGCTAATAGTAATTTCCATGTATAATAGTGGTTTAAAATGTATAATGATAGAATAAATTTTAAGTAGTATAAAATTTCAAGGACGCGTAGTGATAGAAATTAACAATATCTTAGAAGAGTTAGAAAATAATTTTCAAAAACGAGAACTACAAAATATAAAAACTAATGGCTTAAATATAATAAAAAATAAAAACAAACTATTAAATTTAGCGAGCAATGATTACCTTGGCATAGCATCTACACAGATGTTTGATGATGAATTTATAAAAAGCACGTTAGGCGCGCCTTTAAAATTTAGCGCATCTAGCTCTAGAAGTCTTAGTGGCAATCATAACGAATTTGAAAAATTAGAACAATATTTACAAAACTCATACCAAAACAATAAAAAAGCCTTATTATTTAACAGTGGGTACCATCTAAACGTAGGAGTAATAGCAGCACTTAGTGGGATAAAAAATATACTTTTTTTAATAGACAGACAAGCACACGCTAGTATGTATGATGGTTTAAAACAAGGCGGTGCTAACTTTAAAAGATATAGGCATAACGATTTAAATCACTTAGAAGAGTTGATACAAAAAAACCAAAATGAGTTTAAATATATTATAGTTTTAACAGAAGCTCTTTTTAGCATGGACGGAGATTTTGCAGATATAGTAAGTCTAGTAAATCTAAAACAAAAATATGAAAATATCTTACTATATATAGATGAAGCCCATAGCGTTGGAGCTTGTGGCGAGAATGGGCTTGGGCTAGTAAAAGCTAGTGGATTTGCTAAAGAAGTTGATTTTGTGGTATTTACATTTGGAAAAGCGGTAGCAAGCATAGGTGCAACCTTGCTTTGTGAACAAAATTTTAAAGACTTTTTTATAAACAAAGCAAGAAGTCTTATATACTCAACAGCATTACCACAGATAAATGTCGCTTATACTCATTTTATATTCAAAAAAATAGAAGGTATGAACGCTCAAAGAAAAGAGTTAATAAAACTAGGTTATGATTTTAAATCGATTTTAACTGGCAACAAAATAAATGCAATAGGCGATGCACACATAATAAGCATAATCACAAAAAGTAGCCAAATAGCAACAAAACTTGCAAAAAAGCTAGAACAAAACGGATACTATGCTCCAGCAATAAGGCCACCTACTGTCGCTCCAAATAGTTCTCGTATCAGAATTTCATTAAACTCATTAATAAAATTGCAAGACTTAAACAAACTTATAGAGGTGGTTTGTTATGAAATTTAAATATTTAGTACAAAATAATTCAGAAAATTTATTATTATTCTTTACAGGATTTGCAAGTGAACCAAACCATTTTTCACATTTAAAAATGAGTGATGAGTTTGATATTGTCATCATATATGAATATGAAAATCTAAATTTTCCAAAAGATTTGCTATCAAAATACGCAAAAATACAAATAATTGGTTTTAGTATGGGGGTTGGAGTAGCATCAAGGATTGATTTTGATTTATTGCTAAACAATAAACAAAAAATAATTTTCAACCTAGCAGTAGGTGGCACACCACATGGGATTGATAGAGTTTACGGGATACATAGTGCGATTTTTAAGCGAAGTATAGAAAGTTTTGAACCAAAAGAATTTATAAAAAATATGAGTGCTAAAGACTTGGAGATAAATTTACAAAGGGATTATAAAAAAGAGTTAAAATATTTATTTGATTTATGTCAAAATGAACCTATAAATACAAATTGGCAAAAGGCATTAGCAGGAGTTAATGATAAAATATTTCCACTTACAGCAATGCAAAAATTTTTCAAAGAAAAACTAAGCACCATAAAATCTGGACATTTTGTATTTAATAATTTTAAGAGTTGGGATGAGTTTTGGATAAAGTAGCAAATAATTTTTTAAAGGCAAAAGATACTTATGAAAAAGAAGCTAAAATTCAAAAGATTATGCGAGAAAGGCTACTTAAAGAATTATTAGCACAAAAAAAATCACATTATAGTAGAATCTGGGAATTTGGCTCAGGACAAGACGAGCTTGGTAAAATAATTCGCAAACATATAGGATATGATAAATATTTAAGTAGCGATATAAATGATTATGGTGTATATTATAAAGATAAAAATGTAAATTTCAAAACTATAGATATGAATAAAATATCAGATTTTAGTGATATTAGTAAATTTGATTTAATAATTTCAAACGCTTGCTTGCAATGGTTGGATGCTAGAAAAATACTTCCTTTGCTTAGCGATCATCTAAAAGAAAATGGGATTTTAGCAATAAGCACATTTGGTAAAGAAAATTTAAAACAAGTATATGATCTTACAGGTTTTGGTCTTAGTTATCTTGATGTAGATGAACTGCAAAGCTTATGCAAAAGCTATAAAGATGTAAAAATAAAAAGCGAACTACATGAGCTTAAATTTAATAGCCCAATAGAACTTTTTAGGCACCTAAAAAATAGTGGTGTAAATAGTTTAGGGAATATATATCTTAGTAAAAGCATATTAGCAAAATGCGAGAATGAATTTAAAAACACCCTGACATACGAGTCTGTTTATATCATTGCAAAAAAAATAACTTGCAAAATATAATAATTTTTATTTTATAGTATAAATAATTTATTAATATTTTATCTATATAATTGGCAAAAAATATTAAGGAATAAAAATGCAAATAACAGATGAAAAATTTTTTAATAAGCGCAGGGAGTTTTTAAAACTTGGCGCCATGGCGAGTCTAACCGCCATAAATGCAAAAGCTAATGAATTAGGTCTTGTACAACAAGATGAAAAAGAGATATTTCAAAATATTATTAGCTTGGAAGCAAACAATGATACTGGAAGAAAAATAACTTCTTATGAAAATGCAAGCAGCTATGTAAATTTTTATGAGTTTAGCACAAACAAAACAGCAGCTGCCAATCAAGCAAAAGATTTAAACACAGATGAATGGATGGTAAGTGTAGATGGAGAGTGTGAAAGACCTATGAATTTAAACATCAATGATTTGCTTAAATTTAAACTACAAAAAAGAGTTTATCGATTTAGATGCGTTGAGGCTTGGGGCATGGTAGTACCTTGGGTTGGATTTGAACTAAGAGAGCTTATAAAATTAGCACAACCAACAAGCGATGCAAAATTTATAAAATTTACAACTCTTTTTGATCCAAATAAATTTCCAGATCAAAAATCAAGATTTTCAAATATACCATATCCTTATGTAGAAGGTCTTAGAATAGATGAAGCTATGCACCCGCTTACATTAATAGCACTTGGAATGTATGACAAGCCACTTGGCGGAGCAAATGGAGCACCATTAAGACTTGTTGTGCCTTGGAAATATGGTTTTAAGAGCATAAAATCCATAGCAAAAATAGAGTTTGTAAAAGAGGAACCAAAAACAACTTGGGAACAACTAGCACCTAACGAATACGGCTTTTATGCAAATGTAAATCCGAACGTAGATCATCCAAGATGGTCTCAAGCAAATGAGCGAGTGCTTGGAAGCTTTAAGCGAGAGAAGACTCTAATGTTTAATGGCTACGATGAAGTGGCAAGTTTATATGATGGTATGGATTTGGAGAAGTTTTTTTAATGAAACTAAAATTTATAACAATATTTATATCATCTCTTATTGCAAACGCAATAGTTTTAACTATTGCTATAAATATGGCTTTAAGCACTGCTGATCCATTAGATAAGCTTTATTCATATACTGGTTACATAGCTTTAGGAATAATATTTTTTTGTATAGTACTTAGTAAGTTTAATCTTCATAAATACGCAAGAGCTTTAGGGCTTAGTTCTATTATTTTTATTATAGCTCATTTATATTCTTATATAGTACTAGATAAAGAGTTAATGTTTTTAGAAATTATAAGAGAGCTTGGAAGAAATAAATTTATTTGGCTAGGTTTAATCTCGGCATTAGTTTTAATTATTACAGGCATATTTAGTATAAATAAATTTCAAAAATATCGTAAAACTAGAAGAATATTAGTTTATCTTGCCATACTTTTTGGAAGTATGCATGTTTTTAGCTCAGCAAAATCACCAGGATTTGTAGAATATTTTTTAGTAACTTGCTCTCTTGGATTAATAGTATTAAACTATAAAAAAATAAATTTTATATATCCAAGATGTTTATTTAAAGAATAATTTAAAAATAAACTTTTATAGATACTATTACAATTATTTTGTGGTTATTTTATTCAAAAATCAAAATAAATAAAATAACTTTACATTTAAATCTTCAAAGAGGTATTTAAATGCCTCTTTATTACTATAAAACATTTATTTTATTTCGTATTTTACTTATATCTTTAATTATTTTTAGGGTATTTCAAAGAAAGACAATCAAAAATGTAATTTTTATCTATCTAGATTTAAAAAATTTAATTCAAACATGTTTTATTAACTATTAGCATTATATTTATTTAACCCAAATTCCAAAATATTTAAAAGATAAATACCAAAAAATACATAAGCTTGTTTTTTATCTTAAACAAACTATTGTCAAAATTATATGACATACAAAAGTATAGACATAAAATATTAATACAAGAAACAATGATAAAAAGTATATAGAATAATTAAAAAGAGTATTTTGTTAAACTATATTAATGGTGGGCCTAACAAGACTTGAACTTGTGACCTCACCCTTATCAGGGGTGCACTCTAACCAGCTGAGCTATAGGCCCTTAAATGGTGGAGAATAGCGGGATCGAACCGCTGACCTCCTGCGTGCAAAGCAGGCGCTCTCCCAGCTGAGCTAATTCCCCAATATTAATTTCTAAATACTAATAGAAATAAAATATATTTAATTATTAGCTGTCAATCTTTCAAAACTAAACAAGGATTGATTGAGATATTTTCCTTTGATGTATATCTTGTGAGAGAATATACATTGTACTCTAGAAAGGAGGTGATCCAACCGCAGGTTCTCCTACGGTTACCTTGTTACGACTTCACCCCAGTCGCTGATTCCACTGTGGGCGGTAGCTAGTTTAGCATTCCGACTTCGAGTGAAATCAACTCCCATGGTGTGACGGGCGGTGAGTACAAGACCCGGGAACGTATTCACCGTAGCATGGCTGATCTACGATTACTAGCGATTCCGGCTTCATGGAGTCGAGTTGCAGACTCCAATCCGAACTGGGACATATTTTATAGATTTGCTCCATCTCGCGATATTGCTTCTCATTGTATATGCCATTGTAGCACGTGTGTCGCCCCGGACATAAGGGCCATGATGACTTGACGTCGTCCACACCTTCCTCCTCCTTACGAAGGCAGTCTCATTAGAGTGCTCGCCCTAAGCGTTAGCAACTAATGACGTGGGTTGCGCTCGTTGCGGGACTTAACCCAACATCTCACGACACGAGCTGACGACAGCCGTGCAGCACCTGTCTTAACATTTCTGCAAGCAGACACTCTTCCATCTCTGGATGATTTGTTAGATATCAAGTCCGGGTAAGGTTCTTCGCGTATCTTCGAATTAAACCACATGCTCCACCGCTTGTGCGGGTCCCCGTCTATTCCTTTGAGTTTTAATCTTGCGACCGTACTCCCCAGGCGGTATACTTAATCCGTTAGGTGCATTACTGCCTTGACTAGCAAAGCAACAACTAGTATACATCGTTTAGGGCGTGGACTACCAGGGTATCTAATCCTGTTTGCTCCCCACGCTTTCACGCCTTAGCGTCAGTTGAGTTCCAGCAGATCGCCTTCGCAATGGGTATTCCTGGTGATCTCTACGGATTTTACCCCTACACCACCAATTCCATCTGCCTCTCCCTCACTCTAGATTATCAGTTTCCCAAGCAGTTCTATGGTTAAGCCATAGGATTTCACAAAAGACTTGATAATCCGCCTACGCGTCCTTTACGCCCAGTGATTCCGAGTAACGCTTGCACCCCCCGTATTACCGCGGCTGCTGGCACGGAGTTAGCCGGTGCTTATTCGTTAGGTACCGTCATGGTTCTTCCCTAACAAAAGGAGTTTACGCTCCGAAAAGTGTCATCCTCCACGCGGCGTTGCTGCTTCAGGGTTTCCCCCATTGAGCAATATTCCCTACTGCTGCCTCCCGTAGGAGTCTGGACCGTGTCTCAGTTCCAGTGTGACTGATCATCCTCTCAGACCAGTTATGCGTCATAGCCTTGGTAAGCCATTACCTTACCAACTAGCTGATACAATATAGCCTCATCCCTTACCGAAAAACTTTCCCGACCAAACTTATGTTTGGAAGGAGTATAGAGTATTAGCAGTCATTTCTAACTGTTGTCCTCTTGTAAGGGGCAGATTAGCTATACATTACTCACCCGTGCGCCACTAAGATTAAAAAAGCAAGCTTAATTAATCTCCGTTCGACTTGCATGTATTAGGCACGCCGCCAGCGTTCACTCTGAGCCAGGATCAAACTCTCCATATAATTTATATGAAGTTTTTAATCTAAAAAACTTTAATTTTTTTGTTAATCAGTTTTAAGTCTATAAACAATATAGACTGGCTCAATCGATCACTTGTTTAGATTTCAAAGATTGACTAATAGTTTAACATTTATAATTTAACAGAACAACGATATTTAAAAAGAAAAGCTTTATTAACTAAAAGTTAAAGGTGGTTTCTCAAATCGTGAGCTGGAATTATATAAGAGTAATGCTTAAATGCTACTTAAATATAAAATAATATTTTAAATAATTTGAATTTGGGTGAGATTGGGGTTGGTTTTATATAAAAGTATGGAAAATAATAGAAATTATGGCTATGTTTAATATGGGTGTATATGGGTTGATGATTGTTGTGTGAAGAGGGATGGGTGTTTTAGGTTTATTATGTTCATATTTTAATATATAAATGGCAAGAAAAAACAATAATTTAGATATTTATAGCTATTATTATATTTAGTGACACCATAATTTATACAAAAAACATATAATCACTAAAGCCTTAATTGGTTTAACAAAAAAATACTTAAACTTCAAACAACAAATCATTAAAATTATTTTTTATAAACTATCTATTTTGCTGTGCAAAAAAATACTAATCACAAGTTAATATATATCCTGTTTCTGATACATTTTTTAGCTTTATACCAAGCTCTCTTTTTAATCTTAGTATGGTGTTTTGAATAGCACCTTTACTTACATACTCATTATCATATACAAATTCTTCTATCATCTCATAGCTAACTAGTTTATTTAGATTATAAGCAAATAACCAAAAGAATTTGTTTTGAAGATAAGATAGGTAAATTTCTTCTCCATTTTTAAATATCTTTTCTTTTTCTAAATTTATACTTATCTGATCGTTTATTTTTGTGAGTTTTTGGTATTTTTCATAAGTTAAGGCTATTATCATAGATCTTAACTCTTTTATGTCTATTGGTTTTTTTAAAAAAAGAGCAGCACCTTGTTGTATGCTTTTTATTAAATTCATATCAGTATCAAAAGATGTGAAGACTATAAATTTTTGATAAGGTTTTATTTTAGAAATTTCTTTCATCATTTCTAGACCATTCATTATAGGCATATGAATATCTGTTATAACAATATTTGCTTGGTATTTTTTAAAACTTTCTATTCCTTCAAGCCCATCTTTTGCTCCATAAACATTGTTGCAATAAGGTTTCAAACCACTTACCAAAAGCTCTCTTGACATATCATCATCTTCTACTATCAATACTGATATATCTTTTAATAATTTTAGAGATTCATTTATCATAAGTTTTCCTTTTTGCTTTTTAAATTTATATCAAAACTTAGTTCAAATTCTGTAGGTTCTGCATTTTTTATAAGTTTGATATCTCCATTAATTTTTTCATTTGCTAGCTTTTTGCCAAAGTAAAGTCCTATACCATTTCCGTATTTTTTAGTTGTTTTTGGCTGTGAAAAAATTTTACCTATCATTATTTCATTTATGCCGCTACCAAATTCACTAACTTTTATATAACACTTTAAGTTGCTAAATTTTACCGATATAGTTATCTTTCTCTTTTGTATGTCATTTTTAAACTTGTCCACTAAAGCATCTTTTGCATTGTGAATAAGTATAAGCAGTATTTGCTGGATTATATTTTCTATTTGGTTTACTTGTTTATCATCTTTTATATCCAAAACAATATGAACATTTGCTCTTGCTAGTTCCGTATGCATTAGTGTCAGAAGATTTTGAATGCTTTGCTTTATACTAAACTCACTGATATTTTCTGTGGTTTTATAAAAATTTCTAAAAATTTCAATAGTATTATTTAAAAGAACGATTGATTTTTGTCCTTTGCTCAGCATACTCTCTAAAACCCCATCTTCCAAATTACCCTCTTTTTTTAACATTAATAGGGTTGAAATCATTAAATTTAATGAATTTACAGGCTGGATAAATTGGTGATTTATCCCAGTTAGTAGCTCTCCTGCTTCGCTCATTTTGGCTTTATGCGAAAGCAAAAGCTCATATTCATCCTTGCTTTTTTTAATTTTTTCATACATTAAATTATGTAAAAAATTTGCCAAAGCCGCTAGTAATATAAAGGCAAAAAGAACAAGTATGGCATTTTTGGTTATTGTTGATAAAAGTTTATTTATCTCTTCTTTATTGTTTGTCCCAGCTCCTATATACCAGTTTAGTGAAGGAATTTCTGAAATAGATATAAAATTTGAATCTACTTGCAAGCTTGTTATATCTTCATCTATCAAAAATATACTTTTAAATTTATTTTGAATTTTATTTTTTAAATTCAAATCATTTATTTTGGTTAAAATTTCACCACTATGTGTTACTATAAAAGAGTAAGAATTTGGTTGAAGTTTGAAATTATTTATATTTTTAAAAAGACTTTCTAGTCTTACAATCCCGCAAATAGCGGCTTCAAATTTATTGTTTTTATAGTTTGGAACACATATATTTAGTGTTTTTTCTTTTAAAATTGTATGAGTTGGCATAAAATTCACAGTTGGTTTTAGATTTTCTTTGGTGTCTAAATACCATATTAAATTTAGTCTTGTTTTTCTTTCATGCTCATTTATAATTTTTTCGCCGTTTATATAAAGTTCTCCATCTTTATTTAAAATTTGTATAAGATCAAAACCACTTGCCGAACCTTTTAAAAATATTTTTGTAAATTTTTTGATTTTTTCTTCATCTTGAAGAACATTAGATGCTTCTATGAATTTAGAAGCCGAAGAAAGTAAATTTATCCTTTCATTTAGCCAAAAATGAAATACTTCAACTATATTTTGACTTGTTGTTTGCGAATTTTTGTTTAAAAGTGTTGTTATCTGGTATTTTGCATTGTTGTACATATTTACCCCAAGAAATACAACCAACATGCTTAAAATAATTATTATGGTATAAAATTTTAAATTTTTCTCATTTAAAAAATGCACTCATATTCCTTTTTGAAATATAAAAACAACTATACCAAAAAAGGTCTAACAATAGACCTTTTTATTATTTTGGATTTTTAACTGTTGTTATGATTTTACTAGTAAATAATACTAATAATACAATAAAACAAACAACAAAGCCAAGTAAAGTACTATCTGCCATAGACATAAAGTGTTGTGAAGGTATCAAATACCAGCCATCTTGATATAAGTTTATGAAGTATTCTTGAATGCTATTTAAAGTAACTCCATCTGGTATTACAGAGTTCTCAAATCCACAATCCCCAGTAGGTAAAAACCAATCAGGAGCCCATATGTGAAGTGGTAAGTTAAATGGATATGTTGGATCTGTTGAACAACCTTGAACACCAAAAGGATCATCGCTATGTGCTGCCGCATGTATTCTAGCAAGCTTTACACTATACATAATTCCTTGTATTGCACCCCAAAAAGCAAAAGCATACCCAGGTAGTATAAAATAATTTTTCTTAGGGTTTATTGTAGCTAATATCCCACCAAGAGTCATACATAAAAATGCAAATCTTATATATACACATTGCTCACAAGGAGGCATATAAAGATAGTGCTGAAAGAAAGAGTGGGCTAAAACTACTAGCCCAGCACTTACAATTATCAACAATATCCAAGGGTATCTAGTATATTGCCAAGATGATATTTTTTGTACTATATTCATTTTTAAAGCCTATTTTTTTAATAGTTCTTCTATAAGTTGTGCAAAACCATCTATTGATTTGATACTGCTTGTATAGATTAGATATTTACCATTTACAACAAATGCTGGAACACCTTGAATTTTAGCTACATCATAGGCAGCATCCCATTTTTTAAGTAAGTCTTGAACTTCTGGAGTTTGTAACTCTTTATTGTATTCATCCATGCTCATACCAACAGCATCAAGACCTGTTTTTAAAAAAGCTGCTTCATTCTTACCAGCATCCCATCTCTCTTTTTTGTCATGATAGGCTTTATAGTATGCAAATTTAGCTTTTTTAAATAGTGATTTTTCATCTAAAAGACTAGTGCCATTTTTCATATCTTTAACAGCTAAAATAGCTAATATTTTGCTTCCAGCCTCACCATAATCACCCTTTGTTTTTAGATGAAATGGAACATACTTTAAACCAGCAACTTTTTCAACAACTTTTGGTGTTACACTTTTATCATATTTATAACAAAATGGGCAAGCATAACTAAATACTTTTGTTAGTGTATTGTTTTCTACAGGTAGAGGATTTTCTAGTTTCATGTAGTCCTTTCCTTCTGTAAAAGCATTTGCACTTAAAGCACCAAAGATAGCAACAGCTGACAAAAGTTTAGTTGTCTTAGCAAATAAAGATTTCATAATAAAACTCCTTATAATAAAAATTTGATAATGTAATTTTATACAAACCAACTTCCAAAAAAATAACGCTAGTATAAATTTAAGATTAAATATATTGTTTATTTAAAAATTACTCAGTAATATATAAATTTAAACTAGCTATATAATTTAGTGTATTTGTATATTTAATTAATGCTGTTTTAATATTTGCGTGATTTATTTGTTATTTTATTTTTATAGAATTATTTAAATATATAAATTTATTAAATATAAAAAATAATTTTTGTATTTAATATTTTAAATCAATAAGGAGTAGATCAATGAAATCAAAAAGTATTATTTCATCAGCCTTAGTTGCTGCAATGCTTATAGGCGGACTTAGCACAACTGCATTTGCCATAGGCGGACCAAGCGGACCAAAAAATGACTATCAAGTACAAGGTAAAATAGGCGCTATTAAGTTAAATCCTTATGGATATGCCCCACTAACAGCTATAATTATGAATGGTGGCTACATCCTTTCAGATGTGCAAGTAACCATTCTTCCGAAAAAAGATGGACAAACTATTAGTTATAAGGTAGATAATCAAACTCTAAAAACTTATGGTGGCATACCTGTATTTGGTCTTTATCCATCATATACAAATACTGTTGAAGTTACTTATACAAAAGCAGCTATTGGCTTTAAAAACGAAACAGTTACTGAGCAGTATTTAATAACAACAGGCGGTATAGGTTTAACTCCATCAGGGCTTACTATGCAAAAAGGACCTTTATTTGGCACTGTAAAAGTTGTAACTCCTGCCGCAAAAGAATTTGCAGACAGACTTTATCTTATAAATAATGTTTCAGGAAAAGCTCCTGGAAGAAGCTCTCAAGCTACTTGGAATAATCCAGCTGGTGGTGCTTTAGAGTGGAATGATTCATCAAATTCATTCGTTGTTGATACAAAAGGCGAGGTAAGATGGTTTTTTGATTCAGACAAATTATTGGATTATGGTAATATATACAAAACCGGTATTCAAATGGGCTTTAGACAAAATGTAGATGGTGCTTTAACTTGGGGTTTTGGACAAAGATATGTTAAGTATGATTTGATGGGAAGACAAATTTTTGATCGTCAATTACCACTTGGATATAATGACTTTTCTCACTCTTTAAAAAATGCTTCAAATGGCGATTATTTTCTAAGAGTTGGCACATCTAATGTAAAAAGACCAGATGGTAAAAATGTAAGAACAGTTAGAGATACAATTGTTGAAGTTGATCAAAATGGAAATGTTGTTGATGATTGGAGATTGTTTGAGATACTTGATCCTTATAGAGCCGATGCTATTTTGGTTCTAGATCAAGGTGCGGTTTGTTTAAATGTTGATGCTTCTAAGGCAGGCCATACTACAAGCTCCCAAGAACTTGCAAAACTTGATAAACAAGATAAGTTTGGTGATATAGCAGGAACTGGTATAGGTAGAAACTGGGCTCATGTAAATAGTGTTGATTATGACAAAAATGATGATTCTATTATTATCTCAAGCCGCCATCAAAATGCTTTTATAAAAATAGGTAGAGATAAAAAAATAAAATGGATAGCTGGTACACATAAGGGTTGGAAGAAAGAATTCCAAGATAAATTACTTCAACCAGTTGATAGCAAAGGTAAAAAAATCGTTTGTGATGATGAGTATAGTAAATGTCCAGGATATCTAAATGAAAATGGTGGATTTGACTGGACTTGGACACAACATACTGCATTTTTGATTGATTCTAAGTCAAATAAAGATATAGTTTATCTTACAGTATTTGATAATGGAGACAGTCGTGGTATGGAGCAACCAGCTCTTCCTAGCATGAAATACTCTCGTGCTGTTGTATATAAAATAGATCAAAATAAAATGACTATACAGCAAGTTTGGGAATACGGCAAACAAAGAGGAAGCGATTGGTTTAGTGCTGTTACAAGTTTAACAGAATATCAAAAAGATAAGGATTCAATTGTAGTTTATTCAGCAACTGCTGGTATGCAATTTGATTTATCAAAAGGTGTGCCTGTCGGTGATCCTGCTCCTGAACTTTTGGAATTTAAATGGGGCTCAACGACTCCATCATTTCAACTTAAATTTACAGGCACTGGTATAGGCTATCAAGCGATGCCTTTAAGTCTTGAAAAAGCTTTTAATAAAAAAAATAAATAACCTCAATACGGCTATAATTTTATAGCCGTATATACCACCAATCAATAGTAATCTAAAACAATATATCAAAAAACAAATTTTTATAACCTATCTAAAAACGCAAATTTTAACTATGTTTTCAAAAAATATCATTAAGCAGTTATGTATAAAAAATAAAATAAAAAAAGCCATAAATTCACAATCTATGGCTTAAAAAACTATCTTAGATAGCTTCCTTGTTTTTTTTCTGTAGATACTGGCTTATTTTCATATTCAATATCACTTGAATACGCATCTTCGCCTTTTATATAATGTATTATAGCACCAAGGTCGCTATTTGAAATTTTTCTGGCCACATCTCGCATAAGTATTTTATTACTACCGCCAAATTCATTATCGGTTCTATAGGATATAACACTACCTTCTATGTCCTCAGCGCTCATATTTTTAAGAGCAGTTGCTCCACTTGGACGCTTTTGCATATCTTCACCATGACAAGACATACAGTTCTTTTCATAAAGTTCTTTACCCAAAGAAGTAGAATAATGCCCTCTTTTATTTACACCTAGTTTTAAAACTCTAGTATCTTTATAAGTTCTAGGGTCTTCATCCACAAAGATATCTATATTAGCATTATTATCTTTGGCATATTGTTTTGCGACTTCTGAAAGGTTTTTTCCAAACTCACCTGTAGCTTTTATATAATAAACCTCGCTTGCACCAAATGCAAAATAGCCTAAACAGCACGCCAAAGATAAAATTTTTATTATTTTCATTTTCTGCCTTTTATAAAATTAAAATTATTAAAGTTATCATTATATCATAAAAAATCAATTATATAAAAGCATTTAGTAAAATAAAGATGATAAATAAAGTGTGTAAAATTTAAAAATCCCAAGCAGGATAAACCTAACTTGGGATATATCAAGATAATAACAACAGGTTATTAGAATGAGTATTTAGCTTGGAATCTATAAGCGGTACCATCTTCTTTCTTATCTTTATCGCCACCTACGTTTTTGGTAGTAGTTGCTGCATACCAAGTTGTAAATTTAAGTTTTTTGCTATAGTTGTAAGACAATCTACCTACAACCTCTTCATGTTTTTCTTTTGCACTCTCTTTAGCAGCAAATTTGTTTTGACCATTTTTATAATCAACACCAACAAAGAACTTATCAAAGTTATATCCAGCTGTAGCAAAGAAAAATCCACCTTTACCACTTAACCAAGTATAATCATAGTGATTGTATTCACCAGCATCTATCAAAGAGCCTTGATCTTCTAATGAAAATGAAGCTACACCATCTTTTGCTTTATCTTTTTCTTGTTTATTATTAGTCTTTACCTTCCAACCAACATAACCAGCACTTAGATCAACACCATAAAGTGCTGTAGTAGCTTCAAATGCATAAAAATCACCATCACTATATTCTTTAACTTGTTTTTTCATTTCACCATCTGCATCTGTAGTTACATACTGACCTTTTAAGCCAAAGCTAAGATCATCACTTATAGCAAAATCGCTAGCTAACTCAACAGCAAATAAATCAGCTACATTTTCTAAAGATGCATACCATAATTGGAATGATACTGGATCATAACTACCTATAGCAGCTAGACCATAAAGGTTTCCTATATCATAGGCATCTACTGGTGGTTGTTTGACATTTTTTACTTTATTTAATTGACGAACTTGCGACCAAAGCTCACCATCTGATTCTATTTTATGGTTTTCTATAGCACCAAATCCAACTGCAGCAAGAGTCAGTCCCTCTATATCAGAGTTAATAACTCTAATACCAGTACCAACAGCATCATCTGTAAAGAATGTACCTAACTCTTGTTTACCAGCTGTTATAGTAGTGTTATCAGCTTTATATCCTAAGTAAAACTGGCGAATTTCAAAGTGATTTCTTGTATGAGAAACATCATAAGCATCTGGTTTTGATTGTCCAGTTGCACCAAGTGTATGACCTAATTGATCTTGGCTTGTATATATAGTAGATAAAACACCAAAGAAATCATCAGCCAAAGCTGCACTGAAGTTAAGCGCTGCATTAAGCTTAGCTTTTCCTTTAGAATCTTTTTCTTCTTTAGCCTTACCATTATCTTTAGATGTTTCTTTCTCTGTAACATTATCATAACGATATAATAAGCTACCACTTACATCTATACCTTTTATAGCTTCTTCTAGTGGGGTAGCTGATGCTACAGAAAAAGTTCCTAATGCAACCAAAGCTGCTAAACTAATTTTTGTTAGTTTCATAATTGTTCTCCTTTAAAAAATTGTAATCTCGTAATATTAAGTAATTAACGCTTAAATAATTATAAAATTTCATAATTTTATTACCGATTGTTTACTGAAAATTACCAAAAGTTAGCAATTATCAAAATACACTCATTTTAAATACAAAAAATAAAATAATATTTAATTTTAAGCTATATACAAAAGAGAAGATAAGAAATATTTTCATAAAAAATAGCTATCACATATAAATATTAACATCAAAAAACAATAGCCATTAAAAAAACTTTTTGATTAACATATATCTGATTTAGCCTAAATTAAATGTTTTAAAAAACGAGTTGTTTTATTAGGATTGGGGATTGAATATTCTATCTTTAAATCTGCTAACGCTTCTTATAATGACATATAATAGTTATTTGTATATAAGATATCATCAAATTAAAACAAGCTTTTAATACTTAGCTTTAGTTATCATTATTTTATTAAAAAACATAAATCCAAAGTATCTTTTGATACATCAACGCCATAAAAATAAGCTTTTTTCATGCGCTAATCTTTTTTTAAAAAATATAATTTTGTTATTTTTCTTATATAAAATAAAGTATAGAAACTTACTAAGATTTTTAACCAAGAACAAAAAACGGAGATAACCGCTAAATCTTCCTCGTAGTGTCTAAGCACTTGGATTTGGTAGAGAGAATTACCATTATTTTACATTATTTCAACAATTTATAAAAGCATGATTTAAGAATGGATAACTTTTATGAATAATTATGGATTGATAAAGCAAATTTTATTTTAAATAACTTTTGATTAGAAAGAATGCTATTTTATAGTTTATAAATCATATGCTAAGTTTATAAAATTTGATTATCTGGTTTTATAATGATAAAAAAATAAGTAGTAGTAGGCATATGTTTTAACAAAATAAAGATACAAGGTTGAATTTTAGTTTAGAAAAAAGAAATATTTAAGTAATTATAAATATAAAATATTTTTATTATTTAGCGTAAAGTTATAGTACTATATTTATAGCAACAAAAGAAGGTTCGAAGAAATAAATCTTCGAATAAATTATTTTCTAAGTTCTCTGATCTTAGCAGCTTTACCACGTAAACCACGTAGATAAAACAACTTAGCTCTTCTAACGCGACCTCTTCTAAGAACAGCTATATCCTCTATGCTTTCGCTATATATAGGGAAAATTCTCTCAACGCCAACACTATTAGCACCGATCTTTCTTATAATGAAAGTCTCACCTGTTCCACTTCCACGTCTAGCTATACAAACACCTTCAAAATTTTGTATCCTAGTTTTATCACCCTCTTTTATGCGGATAGCCACACGAAGTGTATCCCCTGCACGAAATTCAGGCACATTCTTAGCTGCAATCTGAGCATTTTCAAATGCATCAATGTATTTATTTCTCATGTTTTTCCTTAATATGTGGCTTAATTTTTCGGTATAAATCAGGTCGAAAAAACCTTGTTTTACAACTGGCCATTTGGTTTTTCAAAGCTCGGATTTTATCATGATTTCCCTTTAAAAACTCTGAAACAACACCTAAATTTAAAAAAATATTTGGTTTTGTAAAAGATGGGGCTTCTAATAAATTTTGTTCAAAACTCTCAATACACAAACTTTCAGGATTGCCAAGCACACCATCTACATTTCTAGATATGGCATCACACAAACACAAAGCCCCAAGTTCGCCGCCTGTTAATACAAAATCTCCTATACTAAAAACTTCATCAGCCCAAAGCTCAACTACGCGCTCATCAATACCCTCATATCTTCCGCAAACAAAGCAAATGTGAGGCTTTTTAGATAATCTTTTTGCATCATTTTGTGTAAATTTTTTACCCACCGGAGTTAAAAAAACAAAGTGTGTTTGAGTATTTTTTTGTTTCACTGAAAGCAAAGTATCGTTTAATGGCTGACAAGACATCAATAATCCTGCACCACCGCCAACCATATATTCATCTACTTTATTGTGTATATCTTTTGTGTAATCTCTTGGATTTACAAAATCTAAATCAATGAAATTTGATTTTACTGCACGATGTAAAATAGAATCATTAAAATATGGCTTAATAATGCTTTCAAAAAGAGTTACAAATGTAAATTTCATGAATTTTCAAGTATTGCTCTTGAGTTTTTAACATAAATAGTTTTTTGTGATAAATCAACATTTAAGATAAAATTATCAATATATGGGATAAAAAATGTCTTAGGAAGTCCAGCATCTACTAAAATTTTATCCGTTCTAACTTCAAGAAGTCTATCCTTGGAAATATCTTGTATATCCACAACAACACCTAGCTCTTCATCATCTTCAACTACAGCAAGTGATAAGATATCAAAATAAAAAAACTCATCTTTTTTAAGTTTACATGTCTTTCTTGTGAGCTCTTTTGTTGTGTAAAGAATTTTATTTGTAAGTTCTTTTGCTAGTTCTATATCTTCAAAACCAAAAAACAGCGCACTAGAATTTATTTTATTAAAATCTTTTAAAATAAATTCTTTGCCATCTTTATCAAAAAATTTTGCATTTTTTTTAAACTGTTCAGGAAAGTCGCTCTTGTTATAAAGCTTTACATAGCCTTTTAGCCCGACACTTCTTCCAAGTGTAGCGACTTCTAAAAAATCATTCTCCAAGTGCTTTTACCGTTATTCTATAACTTGTTGGATCTTTTGCCTTACAACCTATTATAACGGTTTTTATAGCATTTATCATCCTACCATCTTTGCCGATAAGTTTACCAGTATCAACCTTATCTGCATGAACTATAATCTCGCAAAAATCATTATCGAGATTTTTTTTCTCAACGGTTATCTTATCAGGATAATCCGCTATAAGTTTAGCGTATTCGTATAAAAAATTTTCAACCATATTTGATCTGATTATTTTTTGGTTATTTGCGCAACTCTATCGCTAAGTTTAGCGCCTACGCTTTTCCAATAAGCAAGTCTTTCTTCGTTTATATTAATAACTTCAGGCTCAACCATAGGGTTATAATAACCTATGCTCTCTATCCAACCACTATCACGTCTTTTTCTACTATCTGTCACAACTACACGGTAAAATGGTCTTTTCTTTCTTCCCATTCTAGTTAGTCTTACAACTGTTGCCATACTTTATCTCCTTTTAAAATTTTTATAAATAAGGTTTAAATTTACATATCTAAAAGATACATAAATTTAAGCCTTAAACAGGTCTTTTTAGATTAGCTTGGGCTAGCATATTTGCAAGTCCTTTTGCACCACCCTTGCCTGAAAATTTCTTAGCTAGTTTAGATGCATTTTCAAACTGTTTTAAAAAGCGATTTACTTCCATCTGAGAAAGTCCAGAACCAGCAGCCAAACGCCTTTTTCTGCTATTATTTAACAAATCAGGATTTTCTCTCTCTTTTTTTGTCATTGAGTTTATCATAGCTCTTATATGCAGTATCTCTTTTGAGTTTTCAAGATCTATGTCTTTTATCTGGTTTGCCATATTTGACATTCCAGGTATCATACCTAAAAGTGATTTCATAGAGCCTAGTTTTTTTACACTTTCCATTTGATCTAAAAAGTCATTGAAGTTAAACTGACCTTTTTTAATCTTCTGGCTTAATCTCTTTGCCTCTTTTTCATCTATAATCGTGCTAGTTTTCTCAACAAGTGTAGCTAAATCGCCCTCACCCATAATCCTACTTACGATTCTATCTGGGATAAAGCTTTCTAAGTCAGATACTTTTTCACCAACACCAACAAATCTTAGTGGAATTTGAAGCTGTTTTGCAACACTTATAGCAACACCGCCCTTAGAATCAGAGTCAAATTTAGATAATATAACGCCGCTAATATTTAAAATTTCATTAAATTTAGATGCTGATCTTACACCATCTTGACCACTCATAGCATCAGCAACATAAAAAATTTCATGTGGATTTACTATGTTTTTTATATCTTGAAGTTCTTGCATTAGCTTTTCATCTATAGCCAAACGACCAGCGGTATCAACTAATAAAACATCATAAAGACCACTTTTAGCCTTAGATAAAGCCTCTTTGGCTACTTTTACTGGATCTGTTTCGTTTTCTATATAAAAAAGGTCTATCTCGTTTGTTTCACAAAGCTGGCGAAGCTGTTCAACTGCTGCTAGTCTTTGTAAGTCACAAGCAGCTATCAAAACTCTTTTTTTTCTAAGTTTTAGATAACTTGCTAACTTAACAGTGGTAGTTGTCTTACCCGAACCTTGAAGACCAGCCATCAAAACTGTGGTAGGAGCAACACTAGCATAAACAAAGCCTTGATTGCCTGGTGCTGTTAAAACTGTTGTTAGGTTTGATTTAATAGCATCTAAAAATTGTTTTTGACCTATAGAACCTTGTTTCATATCGTTTTCTATAGATACCAATAAATCTTTTGTAACTTTATGGTGAACATCTGCTTTTAATAGTGCTTTTTTTAGAACATCCATGGCATTTTTTAATGCCTTTTCGTCATCAACAAAACGAACTTTACTTAGGGCTAATCTAAAAGATTCACTTATTTGTTCAAACACTAGTTACATTCCTTAAAAAATTAAATTTAATATACAAAGGGCATATTTTACAAAATCTTTTCTTTATCACTCTTTAAATTTCATATTTTTTTGAAATTTCAAAACCAAGGGTATTAAACTCACTAGGCAAAAATGATTTAAATTTGTATTTTAGTATCTCAATACTATAAGCATGTAAAAACATTCTATTTGCTCTATTTTTACCATATTTTTCATCTCCTACAATAGGGGCATTTAAACTCGCTAAATGCACTCTTATCTGATGTGTTCTGCCAGTATCTATCTCAACCTTTAAAAGAGTTTTTTTACCAACAACCATAAGAGGAGAAACTCTACTAATGGCTTCTTTACCATCTTTTGATATCTTTGATATAGCACCGCCCTTACCTTTTATGGTAAGTATTGGCTCATTTACTAAAACATCTTCGCTAAATATACCTTTTACAGCTGCCACATATTTCTTTTTAACTCGCATATTTTTAAACTCATTAATGGCGATTTTGGCAAATTCTTCGTTTTTAACTAGTAGTAAAACACCGCTTGTCTCTTTATCGAGCCTATGTAAAAGTGGCGTTTTATACATTTCGCTTATCTTTTCACTTGTAATAAATGCTGGTTTATCTATGGCTATCAGATTTTCATCTTCAAATATTTTTTTTGGTTCTTGCAATTTTTGAACTGTAAATTTTGTATTTATATTTAACATAGCTCTTGCTATGGCAAGTTTTTGACCTTTTGCAAAAACAAGTCCGCTATCTATAAGCTCTTTTGCTTCATTGTTTGAAATTCCCTCTTGTAAAGCTAGTAGCTTATACGCCTTTTCTTGATTCATATTGTATCCTTGATATCTTGTATTATTTCGTTTATATCCGCTTTATTTATGATAGAGCATTGTTTTAAATTTTTATTTAAAAGTTCATTTATTTGCAAATAATCAGCAAAATAAACATCGTTTAACATTGAAAATAGAGCTTTTTGATTAAAAATATACTTACCACTTATAAGAACATTTTTAAATTGGGCTACTTCTATTGGGTTGTGTCCACCTATATCAGGCAAAAAACTTCCACAAAGAACAACTATGTCACTTATAGCATATAAATTCACCAGCTCTCCAAGAGTGTCTATCACAACAACTTGGGCATTTATATCATTATTTTCACTAAATTTTTTAAACTCATAGCCATAATTATCACACCACTTACTGGCAAGAGACACAACCTCATCAAATCTTTCTGGATGTCTTGGCACGATAAGAAGTTTATCTGATTTTGATAATTTAAATTCTTTTAGCAATAATTCTTCTTCACCTTTATGTGTACTAGCAAAAATTATCGTTCGCTCTTTTGGTTTTTGATAATTTTTGTTTGGCTTTGAGACATTTGCTGATTTTATATTTCCGCAAATTTTTATATTTTTTGCTCCAAGTTGTTCCAGTCTTTTTTTGTCTATATCACTTTGAGCATAAACGACATCAATATAGCTAAAAATCTTTTTATAAAAAAAACTAAATTTCAAATACCTACGATAACTTCTATCTGAAATTCTTGCATTGATAAGCATGATTTTTGTTTTATAAATCTTAGCAACAAAGACAAGCATAAGCCAAAGCTCTGCTTCAAATATAACTAAAACCTTGCTTGGCTTTAACCAAAAAGGCAAAAAAATTTCAAATGGTAGAAAACTTGTATTTTTACAAATTTTACTAGCCTCATCAAATCCTGTTTTTGTTATTGTGGTTATAGCTTTATTATCAAAAAGATTTAAAATTGGCTTTAAAGCAATTATCTCACCAAAAGAACAAGCATGAAAATGAACATTAGATGATTTTAACCTTGGATTTTTAAAAAGAAAAAATCTAGCCGGTAATGAATGTCTATATTTTTTTTTGATTGTTAAAAAAAGTAAAGGTATAGCTCCGATAAACCAAGCTATCAGAGCCAAAAAATAATAAATCGCTATCAAATGCTATTCTGTTTCTTTGTATAAAATTCTTCCACAATGAGGACAAGTGATTATATCTTCTGCCTTAATTACAGATGAAAAAGTTTTATCATTTATCTGCATAAAACATCCATAACAAGCCTGTTTTCTAACAGGAACAACAGCTGTATTTCCAGCCCATTTTCTAATTTTTTCATAAAATGTAATGATTTTTTGATTCATTTGAGAAATTAGTTTATTTTTCTGAGCATATATCTCTTCACGCTCTTTTTCTATACTTTCAAGCTCTGAACTAATCTCTTTTTCTATCTCATTAAGCTTTGTTTGAAGCTCAGCTTTTTTGTCTTCGCACTCTTGTTTTTCTTCTAATTTAGCTGCTGAAATTTTTTCAAGTCTCGCTATCTCTTCGTTAGCTGCCTCTAGTTGTTCCTTTGCTATCTCTTCTTCAAGACCAAGCGCTTTTACCTCTTTTTCAGTTTTAGCCGCCGAACTCTTTTTTGAAACATCTTTTATCTTATTTGAAAATTCAGCTATATGGGCATTTGTTTTTGATTTTTGAGTTTTTAATTCAACCAAATCACTATCTATCTTTTCTATCTTTTCGTTTAACTCTTCAAATTCTTGTCTTGTAGCTCTTAAAACCTTTTCAACATCTTCAACTCTAAGACCAAAACTATCTATATCTTTATCAAATTTTGAAAGCTTAACTAACTGCTCTAAATATTTATTCATATAATTCCTTTATTAACAATACACAAATGGGTTTTTTGAATTAGTGATTATAACTTTTATTTTAATATTTTGCAAATATTTCATCAAAGAAGCACCAAAATATCGCTCACTTTCATAGTGATTTATGTCTATTAAATTTATGCCATTTTCCTTAGCTTCAAGTGCTTGATGGTATTTTATATCTCCTGTTAAAAAAACATCTGCTTTAACCATAGACAACAAATCCATTCCGCTTCCAGTACAAATTGCTATATTTTTTATATCTTGTTTAACAAAAGTTGTTTTTATTTGCTCTACATCAAGCTTTTGCTTTACGAAATTTACAAGCTCACTAAATTTAAAATCAACATCACAATATATCAAAAAATCATCTTTTTTTACTATATCAAAACCCAAGATATCTTTTGCAAAGTATTCATTCAAAACAAATTTGTCATAATTTGTATGCATACTAATCAGAGTAATATTTTTTGTTATCATTTTTGCAATGATACCGCTTGGATATGTATCCAAGCTAATATTTTTTAGTCCCCTAAAAATCAAAGGATGATGAGTAATAATCAAAGAATTTGGCAAAACTTCATCTATAAGCTCGCTATCTAAATCCAAGCTTAAATAAATTCTTTCAAACTCACTTTGCATATTTCCTATCAATACACCGCTATTATCCCATTTTTCTTGGGATTCAAAGGGTGCAATTTGATTTAAAATATCATAAATTTCTTTTATTTTCATTTTTCTTCTTGAGATTTTAAATATGTCAAAGCACAACTTTTTGCAAGTTCACGAATTTTTAAAATATAATCTTGTCGCTGCGTTACACTTATAGCGCCTCTTGCATCAAGAACATTAAAAGTATGTGCCGCAAGCATACAATAATCATAAGCAGGAAGAGCTATCTCTGCATCAAGCGCACGTTTGCATTCATTGAAAGCATTGTCAAATTGAGTAAAAAGCATATTTACATCAGCAACTTCGAAATTATATTTGCTCCATTCATACTCGCCTTGCTTGTGAACATCTCCATAAGTTACTAGATTGTTTTTATCATCCCAAACTATATCATATACATTGTCTTTGTTTTGCAAATACATAGCCAAACGCTCAAGACCATATGTTATCTCTCCACTAACAAGCTCGCAAGCTATGCCGCCAACTTGTTGAAAATATGTAAATTGAGTAACCTCCATACCATCAAGCCATACTTCCCAACCAAGACCCCAAGCACCAAGAGTAGGACTCTCCCAATTATCCTCCACAAAGCGGATATCGTGTTTTTTAAGATCAAGTCCTAGTCTTTCTAAGCTTTTTAAATATAGCTCTTGTATGTTTTCAGGGCTTGGCTTTATCAAAACTTGAAATTGATAATAAGCTCCCAAACGATTTGGATTTTCACCATATCTACCATCTGTTGGACGGCGAGATGGAGCCACATATGCGGCTGCCCATGGTTTTTTACCAAGGCTTCTTAAAAAAGTAGCCTGATGATAAGTCCCAGCACCAGCGGGCATATCGTAAGGCTGAAGTATCACACAACCATTTTCTTGCCAATAGCTTTGTAAGCTTAAAATAATCTCTGAAAAAGTTATCATTTGTTACCTTTATTTTATCAATATATTAGAAATTCAAATATTTAAATCTCAAAAAATCTTTATAGTAAAATCATAGCGTATAACTTGATTTTACTAATAAATATGCAAATTAGAAAAATCTATATTATTTTAGTTTTCCTTAAAATTATCAACAGCTTTATTCCACATCAATTTATATTTTCTTTTTAAAAATTCAACCTCATCTTGAGAAATTTTAAGTTGAGTGGTTAATGTCTGTATACTTTTTCTATCTTCATCATAAAGTTCTTGCATAGAAAAAAGAGCTTCTTTTAAAAATTTATTTTCATTTTTTAATGTTTCTAAGGTTTCATCTTTTGCATCCAAAACTTTTTCATGCAGATTTAATATAGTTCCTATTGTCTTTTCAACAAAGCTCTCTCCCGGTAAAGCTTGCATATTTTGAGTCAAATTTGCATTTGAAGATGGAACAATACTCATAGTCCCTTGACTAGCTTCTATATATATTTCATCTCCATCTTTGCGAGTATTAAGAACACCTCTTTGTATCATCTCATCTATAACTTCACGGTTTAGATGAACTAATTTGCAAAACTCATCTATTTTTAAAAATGTCTGCATTTTGCCTCCTTAAAGTATAACCTCGACTTTAGCAGAATCTTGTTTTAAAGCCTCTTTTTTTGACTCTCTATCATCTTTTAGTTTTTTTGCTAAATCTTCATCATTTAAAGCTAAAATTTGCATAGCTAAATATACTGAGTTTATAATACCTGCTTTGCCTATAGCAAGTGTTGCTACTGGCATACCGCTTGGCATTTGAACAGTAGAGTAAAGAGCATCAACACCATTTAGAGCACTAGCATCCATAGGAACACCTATGACTGGTTTTGTAGTATTTGCAGCAACAGCACCAGCAAGATGGGCAGCCATTCCAGCAGCAGCTATAAATACCTGAACTCCTTTTTCCTCAGCTTGTTTGATGTACTCTTGAGTTCTTTCAGGGCTTCTATGTGCTGAAGTAATTATAAGTTCGTATTTAATCCCAAACTTATCAAACATTCTAGTCGCTTCACTAACTATATCATAATCACTCTTGCTACCCATCATTATAGATACAAATTTCATTAAAATTCCTTTCTTAAAAAGACAAAATTTGGCAGTTGTGATGGTAATTTTATCTCGTTTTCATTACCACTATGAATTTCAGTCATAAACTTACCCTTTTTAGTCATAAGTTGCTTAAAATTAATCCAATATTTTCCATCTTTTTTGTAAATTTTGCCAATCTCATTATCACACTCTAAAATATCAGTACCAAGTGGAGCAACTATCTCATAATCTTCATTTAAAATCATCTTAAATTTGCATTTTAGGTATTGGCCATCAACGCTAATAGCATGAACTTGATGTGTGCCTTCTTCAAGACTACTAAAATGATTTTGTGTATCTGTTCTCTCATAAGGTCTATGAACCAAATAGCCATCTGTAAAACCACGATTTTTAAGAGTATTTAATTCATAAGAGTATTTTCGAGAATCAAAATTCAAACCCAAAGAGTCATCAACCGCCATTCTATAAGCTCTTGTGGCACAGGCTACATAATACTCACTCTTTGTTCTTCCTTCAATTTTCAAACTATCAATAACGCCTGATTTTATAATGTCATCAATATGTGCTGAAAGATTTAAATCTTTTGAATTCATGATATGAGTTCCACCCTCATTATCCTCTTCTAACCTAAACAAAGTTCCACTATCTGGATTTTTAGCATATAATTCATATTTAAATCTACAATCATTAGCACAACTTCCACGGTTTGACATCCTACCACTTTGAATAGAGCTAACTAAACATCTACCAGAATATGCAAAACACATAGAACCATGAATAAAAATTTCTATCTCTAAACTAGGAATTTGTTCTTTAATTTTTATAACATCTTTTAGGTTCATCTCTCTAGCGACAACTATCCTACTAGCGCCCATTTGATGGTAAATTTTTGCATCAAGATAGTTCATAACATTTGCTTGAGTGCTTAAATGAACCTCTATATCAGGAGCTATCTCTTTTGCTAAAGACATAACACCTGGCGTTGCTATTATAAAAGCATCGGGTTTAAACTCAGATATGGTTTGTATATGTCTTTTTAAAGGTTCTATCTGACCATTAAAAGGAAAAGCATTTACAGTCGCGTAAAATTTTTTTCCTCTTGCATGTGTGTAGTCTATAGCCTCTTTAAAACTCTGAAGATCAAACTCTCGCGCAGAACGAGTTCTTAGTGAAAAACTAGCAACACTGGCATAAACAGCGTCAGCACCATATTCAAGTGCTATTTTTAACTTTGTTGAATTTCCAGCAGGACTTAAAAGCTCAGGTCTTTTCACTATTTACTGCCCAAACTTTCTATTAATGCCTCTATATCGTCATTGCTAACTAGATTTTCTGTAGTTGTATCTCCTGAAATATGAACAGCAGAACCAACCCTTTTTTCATCATCTATCTTACCTTCAAATAAACTATTCATATATTTACTTAATGCTCGCATTACATTTATAACACGTTCTATTTTTTGACGATGAATATCTTGATATTGCATCATATCCATAGCCATCATAATCTCATCTTGTCCCATTTGAAGATTGCCTATAATATCATCTAAATTTGATTTTAAAGAGTTGTTTTTTTCAAGAGCTTCTTTAAATGTTGATACATTTGGAAACTTCTCACTTAAAGTACTAAAAAGCTGTATATTTTCATCTATACCTGATTTTAGTGAAGTACAACCGCCTTCCGCATCCATACAAAAATTATTGATAGTTTCAAGTTTATCAAACATCTCAGTAGCTTTTGCTTCACTATCTCTTGTAACATCATCAAGCTGATGAACCATCTTATGATCTTCTGTTGGTGGTGGTGGTGGCCAAGCAGATTCGGCACTAACTCTATACCCATCATATTCATCTAGTTTTTCTAATTTTTCCTTAGAAGATGAATCTGGTTTTGATTCAACTACTTCGCTTTTATCATCTTTTGTTGATTCTTCGGATGGCTCCACACTAATCTGTTCCGTATCATCAAGACCTCCTGCCATCAATGCATCAAGTTCTTCTTGGGTCATAAAAACTCCTAATTTAGTCTAAAGTAATGTGATTATACTATCACTTGTTTTAAAGCTAACTTTAAATAAAAATAAATATTTAAATTTTGATATAATATCATAATTCATGTCAAAAAATTAATTATTCTAATTTACAAAAATCTTTTGAATTTAAAACTTATACAAATATTAAAGAAAAATATTAAAATTATAGATATATTTTATTGCTTTTTAAAGTAGGTATATTTTTTATATAAGTTTTATCTTATATGGTAAAAATTTATGGTAGAATAAAAAAATAAACGAAAGTTAATATAGGAGAGATAAATGGGAAAAATTGTAAAAGACGTAGATCATTTTTTTGATTTTTGTAAAGAAAATGAAGTTAAATTTGTTGATTTTAGATTTACTGATATAAATGGAACTTGGCATCATATGTCATACAATGCAAAATCCATTACAAAAGATATGTTTTTCAAGGGTGTTCCATTTGATGCTAGTTCTTTTTCTGGTTGGCAACCAATACATCAATCAGACATGATGCTAATGCCAGAAGCAACCAGTGCATTTTTAGATCCATTTACTGCCGATATAACTATAGTTGTTTTTTGTGATATATATGATATATACAAAGGGCAAATGTATGAAAAATGCCCTCGCTCGATAGCAAAAAAAGCAATGGCTCATCTAAAAGAAAGTGGACTTGGCGATATTGCTTATTTTGGCCCTGAAAATGAATTTTTCGTATTTGACAATGTAAAGATAATTGATAAAACAAATTGCGCTATGTATGAGGTTGATACAGAAGAAGGCGAATGGAATGACGATAAAGATTTCTCAGATAGTTATAATACAGGACATCGCCCAAGAAAAAAAGGCGGATACTTTCCTTGCCAACCAGTAGATAGTATGGTTGATCTAAGGGCTGAAATGGTTCAGGTTTTAGAACAAGTTGGACTTGAAACTTTTGCAGTTCACCACGAAGTAGCACAAGGACAGGGCGAAATAGGTGTTAAGTTTGGAACATTGGTAGAGGCTGCTGATAATGTTCAAATTTATAAATACGTAGTAAAAATGGTAGCTCATCTAAATGGCAAAACAGCAACATTTATGCCAAAACCACTTTATGGAGATAATGGTAGCGGAATGCACGTTCATCAGTCAATTTGGAAAGATGGAAAAAATCTATTCTACAAAGAGGGAGAATATGCAAATTTAAGTGATTTTGCAAGACATTATATAGGCGGTGTTTTAAAACATGCTAGAAGTGTTGCTGCTTTTACAAACCCTAGCACAAACTCTTATAAAAGACTAATTCCTGGCTTTGAAGCACCTTCGATCTTAACTTATTCTAGTCAAAATCGTTCAGCCTCTGTAAGAATTCCTTATGGTTCTGGAGAAAACTCAGTAAGAGCTGAAATGCGTTTTCCAGATAGTACAGCTTGCCCTTATCTAGCATTTACAGCTATGCTTATGGCTGGGATTGATGGTGTTAAAAACAAAATAGAGCCTGTTGGACCGATGGATGAAAACTTATTTACACTAACTCTAGATGAAATCCGTCAAAAAGGAATAGAACAACTTCCACATACATTAAGGGGTAGCTTGGAAGCTTTAATTCGTTGCAATGATTATTTAAAACCAGTAATGACAGATAGTTTTATAGACGCATTCCAACACTTAAAATTTGAAACTCAAGTTTGGCCTTATGAAGCAAGACCAACTGCTTATGAGTTTAAAACTTGCTACTCATGCTAAAATAAATAAGAAGTGTAGATAAAATAAGCCTACACTTCTTCATAATACTTATTTAAACAAGGAACTGTTTTTGCTTGTTGCCTAAAAAAAGGCAACTCCATGAAAGTGCAAAACAATATTTTAAACATATCAGACAATAAAAGTCCTATAAAAAGTTCAAAAGAAAACTTTAATCATATTTTAAATAATATCAAACCAGAAATACAAGCCAATAGTGATAAAAATTTTATAAAAATGAGTGTTGATGATTTTCGCAAATCATTAGTAAAATATGGCGCATCTGGCTTTATGATAAAAATGCAAACGGATTGGATAGATGCAAAAATAGAAGAAAAACGAGCTGAGCTAGAGTTAAATTTAGGACTGCACGATAGTTCAAAAACGGATAAAGAAAAATCAGAAATTGCACAAATAATAGAAAACATACTAAAAGATTATAAGCAAGAGTTAATAAAGAAAATAAAACAAAAAGTAGAACAAGAGAAAATACAATCAAAAAGCCAAATTCAAAAAAATAGTTTAACTATGCTACTAAAAAAGATACAAAATACATAAAATTTAATAACAAGCTAAGTAATCCTTAGCTTGTTGCTTTTAAATTTAAAACTCTATTTTAGCCCTGCCCAATCTTTAGCATAATTTAAAGATGTTTTTAAAGGGACATTCAATTTTGTTATATTTTGCATTATATTTTGTGCCTTTTTACCAAATTCTTGTGCATATTCATCTTTTACTTCAAATATAAGTTCATCGTGAATTTGCAATAAAAGTTTTGCATTTTCATCTGTAATTTTTGCAATTTCAACCATTGACATTTTGATAATATCAGCCGCGGAGCCTTGGAATTTTGTATTTACAGCTTCCCTTTCATACATAGCAAGCTGCATAGGTGTAGCATTTGTAAAATCAAAATACCTTTTTCTTCCAAGTAAAGTAGCAATAAAACCATCCTCTCTTGCTTTTATTTTTATACCTTCTAAAAATTCTTTTATTGTAGGAAATGCTTTAAAATAAAGACTTATATACTCTTTTGCTTGGGCTCTTGAAATGTTTATTTGATTGCTTAATTTGCTAGCCCCCATTCCATATATAAGTCCAAAATTTATACTTTTTGCAACTGATCTTTTTTGATCATCAAATTCACCAAAAATACTAATAGCAGTTCTTGTATGTATGTCTTCATCATCTAAAAATGCCTTTACAAGAGCTTCATCTTGACTAAAATGAGCTAAAAGTCTTAACTCTATCTGAGAGTAATCAAGCCCAATAAAACTAAACCCATCTTTTGCAACAAAAGCAGATCTAACATCTTTTGCAAGGTGTCCCCTTGCTGGAATATTTTGTAAATTTGGATTTTTAGAAGATAGTCTTCCGGTGCTTGTGCCAGTTTGTAAAAAACTGGTATAAATTCTTGAGTTTTTATCCTTTAAGGCTAAATTTAAAAGAGGTTCACAGTATGTATTTTGAAGCTTATAAAGCTCTCTATACGATAATATTTTTGGTATTACTTCGTGAGAATCTATCAAGTCATTAAGCACACTTTCATCTGTACTATAACCTGTTTTTGTCTTTTTTTTGGCTGGTAAGCTTAGTTTATCAAATAATATTGTGCCAAGTTGCTGAACTGAGTTAATATTAAAATTTTCACCACAGAGTGTGTAAATTTCACTCGTAAGCTCTTTTAACTTAGTATCATTTGAAATTATAAGCTCTCTTAGTTTTTGAACATCTAGCTTTATACCCTCATTTTCCATATCAAGCAATACTTTTATAAACTCAAACTCAAGCTTATCTGCAAGCTCAAGCAAATTTGGCTCAAGCAAATTTAAAAAACTTTTATAAAATTTAAGAGTTATCCAAGCATCCTCGGATGCATATTTGCAAGCAGTTTGCAAATCAACATCAGCAAAAGTTTCATTTTTTTTAACAATACTTTCAAATTTCAAAGTCTCATAATTATTATAAAGACGTTTTGCCAAGGCATCCATTCCAACAGCCATCGCAGGCTCACTAAGCCAAGCAAGTATCATTGTATCTTTATAATTTTTTGGTGGATTTATATCTAAATTATTTTTTACAACAGCAAAATCATATTTTAGATTATGGCCTATAACACAACCTGAATAAATTTGAGAAATAGCCCAAGAACAAAAATCAATATTTATCTGTTTTCCAACACCAAGATATGAGTGGGCTACTGGCACATAATAACTCTCATCTTCGTTAAAACAAAACGAAAATCCAACTAGTTTTGCAACACTAACATCAACACTAGTTGTTTCTGTGTCAAAAGCAACTATTGTTTCACTTGTTATAGTGCTTAGAATTTCTTGTAATTTTTCTTCATCAGTTATCAAGATAGGATTAAATTTTAAATCCAAAACATCTTTTGTATCTTGCATTTTAAGGTTTTTTATAATTTTATTTAAATCATATTCATAAAGAGTATCTACGATATTTAAAAGAGGGTTTTCAGTTGGGAAGATAGCATCATCAAGAGGTAAATCAACAAGCGCATCATCAAAAAGAGTTGCTAGCTTTTTACTTAAAAAAGCACTATCTTTTCCATCTATAAGCATATTTTTTGTTCGTTCGTTTAGAACCAAGCTTAAATTATTGTAAATATCTTCTATATCTTTAAACTCATCTAAAAGTTTTTTAGCTCCTTTTGTACCAATACCTTTTACACCCGGGATGTTATCTGAAGTATCTCCGATAAGCGCTAAAAAATCAAGTATTTTTTCAGGTCTTACGCCATATTTTTCTAAGCACGAATTTGAATCATGTTCTATTTTGGTTATTGGGCTATAAATACTTACCTTGCCATCATCTATAAGCTGATAAAGGTCTTTATCATGAGTAACAACCCTAACAAATATATCTTTTGATTTTGCTATTTTTACAACACTTGCGATTATATCATCTGCCTCATAGCCATCTTTATTTATAGCGCAAAGTCCCATATCTTCTATCATTTTTATACAAATCGGAAGCTGTTCTTTTAGCTCTTTTGGTGGTTCACTTCTATTTGCTTTATAATCATTATCTATATCATGGCGTAGTGTTTTACCTTTACTATCAAGGGCAAAAATTATATAATCACTTTCAAACTCATCTTTTAAATTATTTATAAAATTTGCAAAGCCACTTATCATTCCACTTGAATTTCCTTGTTTGTTTTTTAAGTGAGGCATAGCATAGTAAAGTCTGAAAAAAAATCCAAATGTATCTATTATGGTAAGTATTTTTTTGCTCATAAATTTGCCTTTAAAGTAATTAAAAATTTCATATTTTTTTTATGTTAGATATAGTATTTAGCATTAAATCTGTATCAAAACAGCACTCTTGTGCTAAATTCTGAGCATTTGTAATACCCTTACTGCTAAAAGACTCTTTGCAATTTATTAAGTTTCTTATAATTATAAGAGCATATGCAGTTTTTTGAAATTTTTCCGGTGCATTCTTAGGATCTTGAGAATATCTTATTATATCTACTATATTTTGAGCAAACTCCCAATGTTCAAAAATATCTGCAGTAAGTAAAATGCTTGTAGTTTCAAAATAATTCATTTCTACATCAGATACATTATCAGAAGAAATAATATCATCTTTAAAAACAATTTTTTTATCCATTCTTATAATTTCATCTGCAAGAATTATTTTTCCAGTATTTTGCAAAAGTGCACATAAAAATATATCATCAACTAAATTTGGATTTAATCTTTTAAACCATTCTCTAGCTATCGCACCTTGAGTATTTGATATATCGACAAAATCTTGAAGACTGATATTATAAGGACTTAAATCCATTTTTAAAATATTTTTTATAGTCAAACTTGTAACCAGAGCTTTTGTCATATGCTTTCCAAAAAGACTTACAGCTTGAAGCACGGTTTTTATCTGTCTACTAAAACCATAAAGTGGAGAATTTGCTATTTTTAATATATCAGCAACAAGCATAGGATCATTTTCTATTGCTTTAGCAACTTCATCTATGCCACCATCTCCGTTACAAGCTGATTCTATTTTTTTAAAACTTTCCGGTAAAGACGGAAGGCTTTTTACTCTTTTTTTTAATTCATCTGTCATTTATTAGCACTCCTAAAAATATTGATTGATTTTAACAAAAAATTACTTTGAGATTTATTTTATAAATTTTAAGATTGTTTTTTAAAGTATAAAATTAAAAAGGCGGGATAACCCGCCAATTTAAAAAGGAGTTTAAGTTTTGATTGCTTGTTGAAATTATATATCAACTTGGTTAACCAACGGCTAATCAAAATTTATCTTTTCTTCTCGTGGAACACTTATTATATTTTTTCTATTTTTAAAAGTTCTTTTTATCTTTTTTTCTTCTATTTTTGAGCGTATTAATAACATTTCTTTTATATCATTTCCATAAAATGTAGCATATACCAAATCACCCTTATTATGATAAAACTTAGTAGAACAAAAATCAGCATTACTAAGCTTTAAATTTGATGTATCTGTGGCAACTATCTTATAACAATATTTTCCGCCATCATAACTAAGCTCTGTGATATAACCTTTGATAGCTGACATCTTTTTTACTTTCTTAACAACATTTTTCTTTTGTGGCGGTTGAGTTTTAGTGTTTAAAAAAGCACATCCGGAAAAAATGATACATAGGATTAAAACTGAAAGATATTTAAACACTTATTTAAACCAACTTTTTATTTTTTCAAATACACTATCGTGATTTTTTGTGCTTTCTCCGCTTTTTACATCAAAGCTCTCTTGAAGCTCTTGTAATAATTCTTTTTGTTTATCTGACAATTTTTTTGGTGTTTGAATAGAAATTTGAACTATAAAATTACCTTTATAGTTTGAGCTTACATTCTTTACACCTTCGTTTTCAAAAACAAATTGTTGCTTATCTTTTGCACCAACAGGAAGCTCGAGCATTTTTGTACCACGAAGTGTTGGTATATTTATATTATCCCCTAATATAGCTTGAGTAAAAAATACAGGTATTTCAACATATATATCATCATTATGCCTTACAAAATACTCATCATCTTTTACATTGACCACTATATAAAGATCTCCAACCGCTCCGGATGAACTTTTATTTCCTTTTCCAGCAACTCTTATGCGCATACCGCTATTGATACCCTCGGGGATATTTATCTTAAGACTCGATCTTATTTCTTCGTATGTTTTTCCTTTGCATTCAGGACATTTTTCTTTGATTATCTTTCCAGTTCCGCCACAATGAGGACAGTCTTGAACAAAGCTCATAAAACCTCTAGTTTGAGCTATCCTACCCTTGCCTCCACAATGAGGGCAAGTTGTTGTTTTGCCATCTTTACTACCTGTTGCATTACAAGCCTTACAAGGGTGTTTTGTAGTATATTCTATCTCTTTTTCGCAGCCAAAAACAGCCTCATTAAACTCAATAGTAATAGAAATTTCAAGATCCGTATGATATTTATCTGTATTTTTTCTTCTTTCTCTTTGTGAAAATCCATCTCCAAAAAACGAACTAAAAATATCGCCTATATCAAAATCAAATCCACTGCCACCAAATCCTCCGGCGCCATTTAAACCATCTTTCCCATATCTATCATAAATAGATCTTTTATTATCATCACTTAAAACCTGATATGCTTCATTGACTAATTTAAATTTATCTTCTGATTCTTTGTCTCCAGCATTTCTATCTGGATGATATTTTAATGCCAATTTTCTATATGCTTTTTTTATAGCTTCAGGGCTAGCATCTCTTTGTACTTCAAGTATTTCATAATAATCAAGTTCCACAATACATTCCTAATTTTGATTTTATTAAACCGATGATTTTATCTAAAAAATCTGAATTTAAATAATACTACACTCTTTTGAACCCATTTTAAACTCAAATAGCAATTTTGCTTTTTCAAAATAAAAAAGATGTTCTATTTTAATTCCCAAATCAAATAATTTTAAAATAACTTTATCGTTACATGAGTTTTTTATAGCTATATTTTTTAACTCTTTTATATATTCTTTTAACTTTTTATCTTTAAATTTAGAAACCGGTTTGCTCATAGTGTCATTAACCACATACTTATACAATAAAATATCTCCGACATTTAACAAAGCTGTTAAAGTAAGATTGTCATTGCACCTAAATGGCAAAGAGGTTTTATAAATTTCATAATGTCTCTTTGCGAAATCATAGCTGTCATTTCCAAATAAAAACAGACAAAAAAATAATATAAAAAATCTAAAAAACACTATTTTTAAACCAAAACCCTTTGTATAAAAGGTGATAATTTTACCAAAATATCATATTCTATTGTGTTAAAATACCTAGCAAAAACAGTAGCATTATCAAACACGCAAACACTATCTCCACCATCTATACAACTAAAGCTATCCATAGACATGGTTCCTAAAATTTGATTTTTATTAGCTAAAAACAACTCACCAATTCCATCATATCTTAATAACCCATCGCCATAACCAAGATCATAAGTAGCAATTTTTATATCTTTTGCTGTTGTAAATTTAGCCCCATATCCAACAGAACTTCCAGCTTTTAAGACACGGTCACTTACTTTATCGGCCCATAGACTAAGAACTGGTTTTAATAAAAGAGAGTTATTAAACTGACAATAGCCAAACTGGGACATACCTATCCTCACAAGCTCATCATCTAGCTCATAAACTCTTTCTAATCCGGCTGAATTATGAGAATGAAAAATAGGATTTTGAAAATTTTGACTTATACAAAAATTTCTAATTTTTTCTTTTGTTGCATTAAATTTTTGTTTTTGAACAAAATAATCAGCATTTAAAATATCGGCTGATCTAAAATGAGTAAAAGCACCGAGTAAAATTATATTTTTATCTCTTATAATATCAAATGCCAAATCTAGCTCATTATAGCAGATTCCATTCCTATGCATCAAGGTATCTATTGCTAGATGTATTTTGGTGTTATTTTTTATTTTTTTTAAAGAAGCTATATCATTAACCGCATATATAAGCTCATCATTTTCATTTCCGTTTGGTATATGAGATAAAACAAGAATTTTTTCAAAAAAATCAACAAGCTCAAAAGCTTCTCTTTCGTCTTTTACAGCGCAGAATTTAAACCCTAGTTCGCGAACCAATGGAGCCAAAACAGTAGCGCCATGTCCGTAAGCATTATCTTTAAAAACAAGAATAATTCTATCTTTAGAACCAACCTTGTTTATTATTTGATTTAAATTATTTTTATAAGCTTTGGTATCTAGTTTTATCTTAGACATTTTAATCTATCTCATATGCTCTATAAACATCTATAAGTAATTTTCTAATACTATAATCATAAGCATAAAATTTAGCATATACATCTTTTAAGTCTACATCTTTTTGTTTATCAAAATCAAAAATATCAGTGCCTTCTTTTTTTGGGACAACAGAGTCCAATAAATCAAAAAAATCAGCCCTTGCCTTAAATAAATCTTTTATTTTTTGTTCAACTAAATCTTTTTGCATTTTTTAATCCTCTACTACAATTTTCATCTTATCATCAACAAGTTTTATATATAAAGTTTTTTCACCATTAAATTTATAGTTTAAAGTACTATAATTTTCATAAAATACAACTCTAAACATTGTTTCGTTCTTAGAGTTTGGATAAGGGCTTATTATAAATTTTGAAAATACTATATTTTTATGCTCTTTTCTTGAAAATATACTTTTTTTAGAGCTAGCAAATTTATCAAAACTCATCCCATCATATCTTTTAAAATTCTTATCGTAAAAACTCAAATAATAATCTATATCGCTTTCTGTCCATGCCTTTTTCCAAGCAAGAATTTGAGAAAAAATAGTCGCTATTTGCTCTGTTGTCGCTTTTTTAATATCGTTTTCATATATTATAGCCAAGCTCTTTTTATAATCAATAATTTTATCATATTGCATTAAGATATCATTTTCCATAACAACACAACCTTTTGTTTTTATCTCATCTTCTCTGCTCCCATTCATAGGAAATCCATGTATCCATATACCACTACCTGTTTTATTTGATAACTTATCATGCAAATTTGGATACGATAGAGAAAAAGCTAAAGGCCCAAGATATGAATCTAATGGAGTAAATCTTTTTGTTAATTGATAAACACCAACTGGAGTTTTTAAATCGCCCTCAACAAGTTTATCACCAAGTTTTCCAACTAAAATATTTGTATTGAAAGTTTTTTCTAGCTTGCCATTGGAATACTTATAAACTTCAAGGTGTTTTTTTTCTTTATTAACAACGGTAAGCAAAGCTTCTTCATCATAATAACCAAAATCAAGTTGAACACCTTCTAGCCTTTTAACCCAAAAGTCTTTACTTAATATATTCTTTTCAATAGTTTTTATAACTTCATTACTGCCTTTTTTTAGGTATATATCTTCATAATCAACAGCATTTAAACATGTAATTGCAAACACGAATAAAGCAAAAAGAATTCTTGACATTTGATAGATTCCTTGATATAAAAAATTAATTTATTTTAAAGATACGAATTATATCTTTAAAAGTTTAATGTAAATTTATAAGCAATATTTAAAAGATAAAATTTTAAAATTAAACAAAAAGAAATTTGAAAGAAAGTAAGGATAAATTTATGAAAAAGTTATTTGTGTTTTTTATATTTTTAACATATTGTTTTTCTGGAGAAATTGAGATAAGCAATGTATTTGCAAAACAGACAATGGATCATAAAAATGGTGCTGTTTTTATGGACATAACAAATAATTTAGAAGCTGATGTAAAAATCATAGGCGCAAGTTCAAGTGCATATGAGGCAGTTGAATTACACACTCATAAGATAATGGATAATATGATGGCTATGGTAAAAATCAATGATATAAATATACCAAAAGACTCCACTATAAAATTAATGCCAAAAGGTCTACACTTTATGCTTTTTGGTGCAAAAAAAGAAATTAACAATAATGAAGGCATAGATTTAACGATTAATTTTAATACAGGTAAAAGTGTAACAATAAAAAATATTTTATTACTTGATACAAAGAAAAAATTATTTTTCTAAAAATAAAATGAAAAAAATCTATATTACATTAATTTTATTAATAATTCTCATTATCGCTTTATTTTTTATTTTTAAAGATAAAAAAGAAAATGTATTGCCAGAACCTACAGCCCAAGTCTATTTAAAACCATTAAAGTGTGATTTAAATAATAAAAAATGTGATATAGTTTTTGAAGGTAAAAAGATAGAATTTGAACTAAACCCAAAACCAATACTACCAATGCAACCAGTTGTGTTTAGTATAAAAGGGCTGGAAAATTTTAACTATAACAATTTAAGCTTAGAATTTTACGGTCTTGATATGGACATGGGAATAATAAAAGCTAAACTAAAAAAAGACAATAACGGCATTTTTAGCTCAAAAATAGTGCTTAGCGCTTGCGTGATTGATAAAATGAGATATAGGTTTGAAATACTAAATAATGATAAAAAAACAGGTATTTATATAGATTTTGATATTAAGATGTAAAAGAAAAATATGAAAAAGATTATATCAATTTTAACTACTATTTTAATTTTATTTGCTTTTGTTTTATTTATAAATAAAGAAAAAGCAAATAAATATGATTTTGTAGCACAAACTCAAAACAAAGAGATAAAGCTAAGAGATTTAGATGGAGAATATAAAATTTTATATTTTGGCTATCTATTTTGTCCTGATGTGTGCCCAGCTACGCTTTTTAGAGTATCTGAGGTACTATCAAAAATAAACAGACAAGATATAAAACTTTTGTTTGCTACACTTGATGAAGAAAGAGATACGACAGAACAACTTCAAGAGATGGTAGGTAATTTTTACAATAATTCGCTTGGTATAAAAATGAAAGATTTAGACAAAGTAGCAAAAGCATACAATGTAAAATATAAAAAGATACAAATGCCAGACTCTGCAATAAAATATTCAATCGCACACTCTTCTGCTATATATCTACTTGATAAAAATGGCAGCTTTTTCACAGAAGTTTCAAATTTAACAGAAGAAGATATAACACAAGCCATACAAGACATGATAAAACAAAGACATTAATGATTTAAAAATTAAATAGTATATATTAAAACCATATGTAATCAACTCAAAAACTCAGCATGGTCAAAATAATATTTTAAAAATATTTATTCAATTCAAACAAAGAACTTCATTAAATCTTACATAATACTCCCAAACATTTATAAAAACCATATTATCAAGTCATAATTAAAATAGAGATATCCCTCTCCACGCCGCATTAAACCCAAGTACTTTTTAACGCTGAAATTAATAAACCGTTTATGTCTATCTCTATTATTATTTAAAAGATTTTATACTTTATATTAAACTTGGATTTTGAAAAATTAATTTATAAATAAAGATGATTTTTTTGGACTTTTGCTTTTTAACAAAACAATAAAATACCAAAGATAAATATTAAAAATTTACTATACTAAATATTCTTATGTGATATTTTTTTACTTGAGTGATTTTGAATTATTTAAAAATATATAATCTATTTTTTAAAGTCTAATTTTTATATCATTAATGGTTTATAAGAATTTATATAAAAAACCAATAAGAAAAATCTTATTGGTTTTTAAAATCATTAATGTAATTCTTTCCAGACTTTTATCTTCCAAAGTGTGGCAAAAATACCAAGTATAAAGAAATAAATCATAGTATAAAAGCCTACGCTTGATCTCTCGTCTTTTTTACTATCGCCAATTTTTTCAAGATAAGACACAACTTGATCTTCAGATTCTTTTGTTAAACCAACTCTAGGCATAGCAGTAGCCAAAAGCATTTTTTGAGGATCATTAATAAATTTATTTAGATAATTATCAGAATTTTTAGATCTTATCATCATAGATAAATCAGGTGGATTTGAACCCATATAATTCGCTAAATCAATTCTGTTACCAAGCATATATTTTTTATCATATTTTATATCATGACAACGTTGACAAGCGTCTTCAAAAAGCTTAGAATCACTAATCTTTCCATTTTCTTTTATATATTTAGCTGATATTGATTTTAAATAAGCAACTAAATCTGCTAATTCTGCATTCATATCATCACCACCTACACCATAAAACTCAGGCATAGGGAACCCTCTCTCTTCGCCAAATTTGTGATTTAATTTCATAGCCATAACTGGATTTTTTATAACAGCCGCCAAGAAACTCTCATCATATATAGCACCTGCTGTGCTTAAATCAGGAGCAACAACACCAAAACTAGAGCTAGAAGTAGCGTTATCCATAGGTGCATCGAAACCAGCAGTTTTTATTCCATGGCATCCTGTACAACCAGCATTTGCAAAAACATCTGCACCACGAATAGCATCTGCGCTTTTAAAATCTATAGCTTTAATATCATTCCAGAAAGATTTATAATCATTAAGATTTTTTTCTGCTTTTTGCACATCAAGTTTTGCATTTTCAATTTTTTTACCATCTCCACTTACTTCTGCTTTTTCAAGTGCTATTTTTGAAGACTCAAGCATGCTTTTTGAATAACTATCATCTCCAGCAGCAAAATCATAAACAGCAGGGTCCGTATGAGGATGTAGCTCATGATGAGCATAAGGCTCTATACCCCAATATAAAAGACCTGAAAGAAAGACAACTATGGCAAATATTTTTAACTCTTTCATAATTATCCCCTTTTCTTTTCAATAAAACTAATAATAGGCAAAGCCACAATAAACAAGAATAAAAATAAAACAGATGTTCCAAACCCAAACCACTCTCTACCTTCTGTTGGAATTTTTCCTAAAATAGAAAGAGCTATCAAATCAGCAACAAGCAACCAAAACCATATGAAAAATAACGGTCTTTTGTGTGCCGGAGCAACCACATCACTTGTATCTAGTAAAGGTATTATCATAAATGCAGCACCTGCAAATGCAAACGATAAAAGACCTAAATTACCAGCTGAAATTCCAAAAATATCAAAGAAAAATCCACGTAAAATCTCATATTGCCACAAGAAATACCACTCAGGATATATATGTGGTGGAGTTTTCAAAGCATTTGCTGGCTCAAAATTTATAGGATCCATAGCAAAACCAAAATGAAAGCAAACTAGATACATAAAAAATATCATAAAAAATGATACATACATAAAATCTTTAGCTAAAAATCCAGGCCAAAAAGGTATAACTTTAGCTTTTTTTCTATCACCATGCAAATATTCGTTTGCTTCTACATCAAAATCTATCTCTTCGCTTTCAAGATTGTTTACATGTGGAATGCGCAAAGAGTAAAAGTGTATAACAACAACAACTATAATAATAATAGGCATAAGACAAACATGAATCATAAAAAATCTAGTTAATGTAGCATCACCAACAGCATAATCACCTCTTATCCACTCAACAAGAGCATCACCTATGACTGGAATTGCACCAAATAGTTGAGTGATAACAGTTGCTGCCCAATAGCTCATCTGACCCCAAGGAAGCATATATCCACTAAAAGCCTCTGCTGAAAAGCAAATAAATAGTAACATGCCTGTAACCCAGATAAGCTCTCTTCCTTTTTTATAAGAACCGTAATAAAGTCCAGTAAGAAGATGTATATACATTATTAAAAATATTACAGAGGCAGCAACGGCATGCATATGACGCCAAAGCCAACCATATTCAACTTCTTGCATAATAGTAAAATTTACACTATCAAAAGCTAAATTTACATCGGGTTTATAATACATAAGAAGTAAAAGCCCTGAAACAAAAAGGACAATAAAAAGAGTGGTTAAAATAACGCCCATAGCCCAAAGAAAGTTTATATTTTTTGGTATCCAATATTCGCTTACTAAAACCTTCATAAGCTTAGTAACAGCTAAACGCTGATCTAGCCAGTCAACAACTCCGTTTGATTTATGAATTTGTGCCATATTATCTCCCTTATGCTTTGCCGACTAATTTGTTATACTCGGGTCCTGTTTCACCAAGTACTAACTTTGTTCCATCTATTTTAAATGGTGGAATATCTAAAGGGCGTGGTGGTGGTCCAAAAACATTTAAACCATCAGCATCAAACTCGCCTCCATGACAGGCGCAAATAAATGCATTCTTAGAACTCTTCCATTCTGGTATACAACCAAGATGGGTACAAAGACCTATCACAACCGTATATCTATCATTTCCAATCTTTATATCTCTGTTATCATTTGCAGGAGAATTTGGATCTTTTTTTAAAATAAATATTGGCTTTTTACGCCATTCAACCTGTCTCATCTCTCCATCTTTCATGGGACTAAGATCAACGGTTGTAAAACCTGCTGCTTTAACACTTGGAAGTGGATCCCAAGTCTTTTTCATAGCAACCAATGAAAAAGCACCACCAACAGCAGCCACTGCACCGAACGCAATTCCGATAAAATCGCGTCTTTCTTGCTTTACAGACATTATTTTCCTTTCTTAATTAATTTATACAATATTTGCATTATATCTAAAAAATATTAAAAATTCTTTGTGTAATTTAAATAATATTCTTACAAAATAGTCACTTTATATATCAAAATTAATTATTATATTTTATACTTTTATTAGTTTTTATTTAAAAACTGATTCTAAAAATTTTAAATTTAAAATCAAAGAATGAGAAAAAGGATCTATAACAATACCATCATATTCATTTTTTTCGGATAACAACATCGGAGCATAATCTTTTAATTTAAGCTTTATACTTTCTTGCTCCTCATCTTTTCTCCATTTAAGCATCTCTTCTTGGCTAGTAAATAAAGGATAATATTTTTTATCTGTGTCTTCATCTTCCAGTATCACAAATCTAATATTATTCCCCTCTTTTTCATCAAAAGAGCTTCCATCTTTGTTTACCATTGGTGAAATAAGCATTATGGGCGATAAAAATTCACTAGTTTTTAGGAAATCTATTAAATTCCTTTCATTATCGCTTACTGGGTTTTTTAAAAATTTATCCATCGCATCTTTTAAATTCATAAATATCCTATAAGATAAAATAAGTAAATAAATAACAACTAATCATAAGGTATAAAAACAACAAAATAGCCAAAATAAATGGCTTATATCCAACATTTACAAAAATACTTTTATTTATTCCCATACCAAGACATATCATAGCAACACTAAGTAAAAAATTATCAAAATATTGTATCACATTTAAAATATCTTTAGATAATCCCAAAAATGAATTTACAACAATTACAATTAAGAAAAATATAGCAAAATAAGGAATAAAAGATTTTATATCGCCCTTACCCTCTTTTGCATTTAAAAATCCCAAAACAAAAAGCATAGGAATAAGCATAAGAACTCTAAGCATTTTTATAATAACGGCATTTTTTTGAACAGACTCGCCAAAGCTAGAAGACGCAGCAACAACATGAGCTACTTCATGTAAAGAGCCACCTATAAAAAAGCCTATTTGCTCTGGTCTAAAATCAATAATTTGAAATAAAAATGGATAAGCAAACATGCCTATACTACCAAAAAGCACAACAGTACAAATCGCAACGCCTACTTTATCGCTGCCGCCTTTTACCACGCTCTCACTTGCCATAACAGCAGCAGCTCCACAAACAGCACTACCAGAACTTATAAGGGCTGAACTTTTATAATCTAATCCAAGCATTTTGCCAAGAAAAAGACCCAAGAAAAATGTGCTAAAAACTATAAAAAATGCTAACGTTATGCCATTTAATCCAACAAATTCAATATCTGATAAGCTTATTCTAAAACCAAACAAAATTATACCGAAACGTAAAACTTGCTTTGTTGATATTTTTACAACACTTGTATTACTGATTGATTTTGATATTTTTTGAAAGAAATTTGCCAAAATAACACCAAAAACAACAGCAATAATTAAAGGTGAAATAAAATAGGTGCTAAATGGTGGCAAAAAAGATATTGCCACACATAAAACACCAAGTATAAAAATAAAACTCCATGATTTTTTAAATTTTAAAAAACTATTTAAAGTTTCCATTGTTTTTACATCTTTTCTTTAGCTTTAATACCCATAAGTTTTAAAGTAGTTCTGATACAAAGAGCAACAATAGCAAATAATTTCAACAATGCATCTTCATTTTCAGCACCTATAACGCGATTTTCATTATAGAACTTGTGAAAATTTGACGATAAAGATTTTAGAAAATCAGTCAGTTTATGCAATCCCCTAGAACTATAAACATCTTGCAATACTTCGTTTAAGGTAAGAGCTTCAAAAAGCAAATTTTTTGCATTTTCATCAAGAGAATCCAAGCTAACATCTAAAACATCAACTACGGTCTTATTTGCTTTTGTAAAAATTTGATTTACACGAGAATGAGCATAGTTGATATAAAAAATAGGATTTGAACTATCATTTTGCTTTAATGTATTAAGTTCAAATTCCAAAGGGCTTGTATTTGATTTACTTATAAACATAAATCTAAGCGCATCAGATCCTATGTCTTCTACTATCTCACTCATAAGCACAGATGTTCCGGCTCTCTTACTCATCTTAAATGGTTTTTTATCTTTTAAAAGGCTAACCATTTGCATCAAAATAACTTCAAGTTTATTTTCATCATATCCCAAGAAATTAATAGCCGCTTTTATCCTAGCTATATATCCATGATGATCAGCTCCCCAGATATTTATATACCTATCGTATGATTTTTCAAATTTGTTATCGTGATAGATAATGTCTCCTGCAAGATATGTAGGCCTGCCATCGTTTCTAATTACAACCCTATCATTATCATCGTTTAATTTTGTAGATGCTATATAGGTAGCGCCATCTTTTTCATACATCTGGCCAGATTTTTTAAGTTTTTCTATGGTTGGAATTAAATTTGAATAAAGTGATTTTTCACTAGCCCAATTTTGTATAAAAATGCCAACATCAGCCAAATCTTTTTTTATAATTTTCAAAACTTCATCTTTTGCAAATTCAGCAAGCTCGAGATTTCTATTTTCATCATAAAAAATATCTTTACCAAATTTATCAAGTGCTAATTTTGATATCTCATTTAGATATTCACCCCTATAATAAGATTCTGGATAGACTACACTTTCATTAAATAAAAATTCTTTTGCGGCCAAACTAACAGATATGCCAAGCAAATCTATTTGATTGCCAGCATCATTTATATAATACTCAGTTGTAACATCGTAACCAAGGTACTCGCCTATATTAGCCAAAGTATCCCCAAAAACAGCACCTCTAACGTGACCTATATGCAAAGGGCCTGTTGGATTTGCACTGATATATTCTATAAAGACACTTTCGTTTTTTTTCTCGCCTTTTGCAAAATCAACATCAAGCTTTAGTGTTTGATTTGAAATTTTATCCAAAAACTCATTTTTTAATTTAAAATTTATATAACCATTGACAGCACTTACATCAAAAATATCACTGTTTTGAAACTTAGATACAAGCTCATCAGCTATCAACATTGGTGATTTTTTAAGCTCCTTAGCCATAGAAAATGCAATGGGTGTAGCATAATGAGCCAAATTTTTATCTTTTGGTTTTTCTAGGATAAATTCTCTACCAAGAACTTTAAATATTTCGTTTTTTACTATATTTTTCAAAGCTCAAACCTATACAGTTTTAGTCTCTTCGCTATTTTTAACAGTCTCTTCTTTTTTCTCAACTTTTTCTACCGGCTCTTCCATTTCGGCCTTAAAGCTTTTTATCCCTTTTCCAACACCTTTGGCTAGTTCAGGAATCTTTTTAGCACCAAAAAGTAAAACTATGATAACCAAAATTATCAACCATTGACTAATACCTATATTACCCATATTATTCTCCTTTTATTATAAGTTATTAACAATTTTTCCAGTTATCAATAACTTCTGTTATATTAACAATTGAACTTTTAACTCTCATAGAACGCACAATGGACAGTAAATCCATATAGCTTTTTTCTATATCATCATTTATTAAGAAATAATCATATTCTGATATATGCTCCATCTCTACCGCAGCATTTGTCAGTCTATTTTTTATTGTTTCATTAGAATCAGTATTACGTTTTTGCAATCTTTTTTCTAATTCATCTTTGTTCTTTGTTGTCACAAATACAGATGTTATATAGTTTTTAAGTTTTTCTCGAGCTATACAAAAACCCTGAACATCAATATCAAAAACAACTATTTTACCATCATTTAAAGCTTTAAGAACAGGTTTTAAACTAGTACCATAATAATTTTTGTGAACACAGGCCCATTCTAAAAATTCATCATTATCTATACCATATTTAAATTCATCTTCATCTATAAAATAATAATCAACACCTTCTCTCTCACCATTTCTTCTTGGTCTAGTGGTGCTTGATATAGAAAAATATAAATTATCCTCCTCTTTAAAGAGTCTATTTAAAAGTGTGCTTTTCCCACTTCCGCTTGGACCTGAAACTATCAGTATTTGGCCCTTCAACTACTTTTCCTCAAAGCTTATATTTATTTTTATATTCATATCTCTCAAAGCTTCTTTTATAGATGTTTCAGTAAGGGAACTAGTTATATGTTCGGTTATTTTTTTAGTTAACTCTTCTTTAAAATCATCATTTTTAATACCGCTTTTCTTTATCTCTTTTATAGCTGCTGCGGCACTTTCTAAACCAAATGCGGCAAGCATAGATGCTTCATCAATATCATCTATAGTGTTTATATCTTTATTTTCCATATCCAACTCATCTTTTACATCAATTTTATCTAATTTATCTTCTTCATTAATACTATCGAATTTATCATCAATATTATCTTCTAAGTATATTTCTTCATCAATGTTTTTATTTTCTACTTTTTCTTCATTTTCTGATTTGTTTTCTTCACTATTTTCATCTAAAATGTTTTCTAATTCTATCTCCTCATTTGCTTTAATTTCTTCTTTTGATTCTTTAAAAGTAGTCTCATTTATATTTTGATCTTGAACTACGTCCATATTACTATCGTTATCTTCAATTTGATTTTCTAAATCATTAGAAGCACTAGGATTATCATCATTTTTAACATCATCATTAATTTCCAAATTATCTTCCTGTAATTCTTCTTTAAAATCATCAGATTGAGTTTCAATATCTTCTAATATATGTTTAATTGTCTCAATAGAGTCCATTTTATCATCATCATTAGAATTATTTTCTTTATTTTCATCCAAAGTATCTTTTTTTGATTCATCAATATTTGAAATATCTTCATTTTTTTTCGAATCTTGCAATTCATCAACATTAATTTCTTCTTTTAAAACTTCATCTGGGTTATCTAAATCCGATATCTGCTCTTTAATATCCTCATCTTCTTGTGGCAACTCCTCAGAAATATCTTTATTTTCTTCAATTAATTCTTTATTAGATTCATTTAAGTTATCGGAATTTTGATTCTCTTCAATATTTTGCAACTCATGTTTCTTTAAAACATCATCTATAGAAGTATTATCAATGCTTTCTAAGTTATCTAAATCTTTCATTTCATCTTCTAAATTTTCAATATTACCTTGCAAATCCGATACTTCTTTGTTATATACATCTTCATTCAACATTAAATCATCATCAGTATTTTCTTGATTTTGTAGCTCAATATCTTGCAGATCATCTAAATTTTCAATATCAAAATCCTCTTGTGGCAAAACTTCATCATCTAATTTTATATCTAGATTATCTAAATTTTCAATCTCGCCTATATTAAGATTATCATCAATACTTGGCAAGTCAAAATCTTCTAATTTATCAGAAAAATCGCTTCCGTTATCATCAAAATCAATATCTTCATCTAAAGCTTTAACATCTTTCTTGCTATTTTCGCTGGGGCTATTTTCTTCAAAAATACTTATAAAATCAGTAGGTAAAAATGGTTTTTGCAAAACAACATCAGCAAAATCAGGAGACTCAGCTCCACGAGGTAAAAGATACATTACTTTTGATGAAATATTTTTTATATCAATATCACTTCTTTCTACATCACTATCCAGTATCAAAAAATCAAAATTATCATCAACATCAGAAAGCTCTTGAAACTCTGAATATTGAGCTCCAATTTTATTCAAGCTTAAAGTAATCAATCTTGAAACTGCAGGATTTTTATTTACCAATGCAACTTTCATAAGTACTCCTTGAAACATAATCTTTTATTTTATGATATTTTTCTTTTTTATTTACTTAATTTTAAAAAAATAAATCAGGTAAATCATTTATTAGCCTAAGCATTAAATTTGTAAAAATTTTCATAATACCAGATAAAATAGCTATAAGTATAGCAAATGAGATTGTTATTTTAATAGGATAGCCTATCACTAGAAGATTAAATTGAGGCATAGTCTTCATAAGCATTCCAAAAATAACATCCGATAGCAAAGAAAGACCTATTATCGGAAATGATAGTATAAACCCAAACATAAAAAGATTGATAAAAGTATTAATAGTATATTTTAATACTCCCACTCTTGGATAAAAATCACCAAGAGGAATATTTGCCAAAGAGTGCGAATAAAACTGCAAGATCAGATGATGTCCATCAAATACCAAAAATGTAAGCAAGGCTATGAAATTTATAATATTTGAGATAACTGGTGAGTTTGTCCCTGTTTGTGGGTCTAAAACTGTTGCCATAGAAAATCCCATAACCATAGAAATTTGCTCTCCAGCAAGTTGTAAAACAGCAAAAACAATAGTAAGCAAAACTCCAGAGCAAAGACCTAACATAACTTCACTTAATATATCAAAAACTAAAAAATTTATAGTTCCATTGTGAACTTTTGAGAAAGGAAAAAGCAAAACAGTTAATAAAAATATAAATAATGTTTTTATAGCTATAGGGATTTGATTATGTGAAAAAAATGGAAAAAATACCACAAGTCCACTAAGCCTAGCGAACAAAAGCATAAAGGTTATGACTCTATCAGGACCAAAAAATTCTATCAGCTCCATCTTAAAAACTGTTTGTTTTCTAATCTAAATTTATTATCACAATTTAAAGCCAAATCGTTATCATGCGTAACCAAAATTAATGTAGCTTGATTTTGTTTTATATACTCAAATAAAATATCCATAACATCAAAAGCTGTATTTTTATCTAAATTTCCAGTTGGCTCATCAGCAAATATAACTTTTGGTTTTTTACTAAGAACTCTTGCTATACTTATTCTTTGCTGTTGACCGCCACTTAGCTCGCCAATTTTTTGATTTAAAATTTTATCAATACCCAATCTTTTAAATAAATTTTGATCACAATCTTGATTTGATAAAATATTTGCTATTTGTATATTTTCAGCACCGCTAAAACCCTTAAAAAGATAATGCGCCTGAAATATAATACCAAAATCAAGTCTTCTTATATTGTTTAGTTCGGTATCTGAAAGTGTGTATAGTGATTTTTCGTTATAATAAACATCGCCGTTATTTGGCTTTAATAAAGTAGAAAGAATATGAAGAAGGGTTGATTTGCCACAACCACTAACTCCAACAATGGCGCTACTTTCGCCTTTTAAAAAAGATAAATTTACATTTTCAAAGAGCGTATAATCATACGCAAATGTTAAATTACACGCTCTTAAAATTTCCATTAGCCGATTTGAGCTGCTACTTCAGCTGCAAAATCTTCATTTTTCTTCTCAAGTCCTTCGCCAAGCTCAAATCTAACATATTTCACTATCTCGATTTTTCCACCTAGTTCTTTGCTTTTTTCAGCTATAACTTGCTCTATAGTTTTTTTATCATCCATTACATAAAATTGACCTAAAAGTGTTAAGCGTTGATCTAAAACTGTATTATCAGCAAAAAATCTTTCAACTTTACCAGGTAAAATTTTATCCCAAATTTTTTCAGGCTTACCTTCTGCTTTTAATTCTTCTTTGATTGCAGCTTCAGCTTTTGCCAAAACATCATCAGTTATCTGGATACGGCTTGCGTACGAAGGTATATGATGTAATGTTTTACCAAGTCTTTTTAACTCTTCGTTTTCTTTTTCAAGCTCAGCTTTTAATGCAACATATTCTTTTTCTACAAATTCTGGATCTAAATCTTTGTAGCTTATTACACTAGGCTTCATAGCTGCAGCATGCATACATAAATTTCTTATAAATTCACCAGCTTTATCTGCAATCTCTTTGCTCTCGCAAACTGCTCCAATTAAAACACCAACACGTCCATTTGAGTGAACATAGCCATTAACAATACCTTTTTCATCTGTTTCAATAGTTTCAAAACGTCTAACAACCAAATTTTCACCTATTGTAGCTATTTGGCTTTTAAAATAATCTTCAAATTTAGTGCCGTTTATACTGCTTACATTTAAAGACTCAACATCTTTTATATTATTTTCTTGTATATGTAATGTTGTATCTTTTGTTAAAGCTTGAAATTGAGCATTTTTAGCAACAAAGTCTGTTTCAGAGTTTATTTCTGTAATAGTAGCTTTTTTATTTTCAGCAGATACTTCAACACTAACAAGACCTTCACTAGCAAGTCTATCAGCTTTTTTAGCAGCTTGTCCCAATCCTTTTTCTCTTAGCAAATCTATCGCTTTTTGCATATCACCATCAGCTTCAGATAGTGCCTTTTTACAATCCATCATACCAGCTCCGGTACTTTCACGGAGCTCTTTAACCATTTGTGCTGTAATTTCCATTATTCTTCCTCGCTGCCAAAATCTTCTTCACTCATAGCCTCAGCTACAACTTCTTTTTTCTCATCTTCTGTAACAGCTTGTTTTTCTTCACTTATATCACTATCTTGCTCTAATAAAGATTTTCCTTCTATAATAGCCTCAGCCATCTCTTGGCAGAAAAGTTGAACTGAACGAATAGCATCATCATTTCCAGGGATTGGATAATCAACAACATCTGGATCGCAGTTTGTATCAATAGGAGCAACAACTGGGAGTTTTAAACGATTAGCTTCTTGAACAGCTATTTTCTCTTTAACTGTATCAACAACAAATATCATATCAGGAAGATTTTTCATATCTCTGATGCCACCAAGTGTTGCTAAAAGCTTCTCTTTTTTTCTACGAAGCATAAGAGCTTCTTTTTTTGTTAATAAATTTATAGAACCATCTTCTTCCATAGTTTCTATAACTTCTAGTTTTCTAATTGACTGGCGAATAGTTCCAAAGTTTGTCATCATTCCGCCTAACCAACGATGGTTCACATAAGGCATACCGCATTTTTGCGCATACTCTTTTATAGCTTCAACGGCTTGTTTTTTTGTTCCAACAAAAAGTATAGTTTTTCCTTCAGCAGCTGCATCACGAACTATATTGTATGTATATCTAAAATAACGAATAGTTTTTTGTAAATCTATTATATAAATACCTTTTCTTTCACCAAAAATGTATTTTTTCATTTTTGGATTCCATCTGCGTGTTTGATGTCCGAAGTGAACACCACATTCTAATAAATCTCTCATAGTTACCATAATTAGGTCTCCTTAAATTTAGTTTTACCTCCACACCCATCAACAAAAATTAATTTGCAACCAAATCAAGGATTGGTGTGTGTGAAATAAGGCTTGGATTATACTTAAAATATTATAAAATTAAGATAAAATCAAATTCCTTCAAAAGCTTTTTTTGCATTTTCTATATCATTTTCATCAGGATGAGTTGAAGCAGCAGCCCATCTAGCCTTTCTTTCTTCTGTGATAGGATGCATTGTTTTATCCCCTAGCCTTTCAGCCATATCTATCATTTCTTGAATCATTTTTGGATCAATAGCACCTTGACAAATAAATTTTCTTAAAACTTCATTACCATTTTGCTCAAGTATTTTAACACCATTTTCAAGCATTTCAATACCATGGTTTCCATCTGGTTCTGCACCTAGTGTTATAAATAAACCAACTTTTTTATTTTTTATTTTTTCTTTGATATATCTTTTAAAATGGGCATCTGGACCACCTTTGTCTATATAGTATCCGACTGCAATAAAATCATATTTGCTTAAATCAGCAACACTTTTATCTTCGAAACTAAATGCACTACAGCCTATTTTCGAAGCTATAGCTTCACCTATTTTTTTTGTATTTCCAGTTAAAGATGAATAAACAACTATCTTTTTCATTCAAATTCCTTTTGCATAATTTTTGATACTTCTTCTGAAATGGTATTTCCCCAAAAAACACCATCAACACTTAACTCATATCCATTTTCATTAATATTTAAAAGTTTATTTTCTTCACATTTTTTGAAAAAATTTAAAAGTTCTAAAAAGCCATCTTCGCTTATATATTTTCTCAAATCATCAAATTTAACTTTCGGATATTGAAATAAAGCCGTAAAATTTCTATAATTTATCTCTTGTTGTGGCAAAATTCCAACCATTTTAAGATTCTTTTTCATATTAAAAATTCCAAAATCGCCAAGTTTACCACCAGCACCTATGCCAAGTGGCAAGATATCAACTCCCAAGTGAGTGAGTTTTATATATTTATAAGCATCTCTATCTTTTTTATTTATCTTTGTAAGCTCCAAAAACTCATAATCTCCACCCTTAAACATTTCATCAACAAAAGCATTATGAAGCATCTTGTCTGTTTGTAATTCATAATAATCTTCAGTATGTGTCTTTGCAAACTCAGACCCTTCAAAAAACATAAGAGAGTAAAAACTAGAGCTATCAATACCTATATTTTTTAAAATTTTAGCATCCTCTCTTACTTCTTGTTCTGTCTGATCCGGATAATTATAAATAATATCTGCGCACAATAATTTATCAAAATTTGCTCTTATTTTTTCAAGATGAGATATAGCAGCTTCTTTAGAATGCACTCTATTTAAAAGCTCCCTTCCTCTTTGAGAAAACGTCTGAATACCTATACTAAAACGATTAACACCAAAATCCTGCATTAATTTTAACTTTGACAAATTTAAATTATGCAAAGTGCTTTCAAAATTAAACTCGCATGTGTCAGATAGGTTAAATTTATTATTTATAGCACTAAGTATTTTTTCTAAATGCCTTTCTTTAAATATAGTTGGTGTGCCGCCACCAAAATAAACACTCTCAAAAACTTTTCCTCTTATGTATGCAAATTTAGTATATAAATCAATCTGTTCTAAAATATATTTACAATATTCATCAAGCTCATCTTCTATTTTAGAACGATTCATTGAACAAAAAGAACAAATATTATCGCAAAAAGGTGTATGAAAATACAAAACACCATCTTTTTGTTTCGGGAAATTAGTATCTAAAAACTCAAATAATTCATCTTCATCTGAATATTTAGAACGCTTTGGATGTCCGGAATGATGACTTTTTATTCTTTTTTCAAACATTTAAATACCTCCAAATTGTTTAAAAATCTAACTATATTATTTTAACATTTCAAAAATTTCACTCATGTTTTCTTTTATTCTAGGTGTCCCTCTTAATAAAAGCGAAGAAGGTATAGTAATAACCTTATCATTTTTTACAGCATTTACATTTTTTAATGCTTCATTGCTTGAAAGTATGGCCTCTTTTGAACCCATGCCACCTACTACTATTATAAAATCAGGATTTTTAGCAAGTAAAACTTCACTAGATATAATAGGAGTCTGTCCGCTTAAGCCATCGGCTATATTTATAAACCCAAATTTTGAAAAAATATCTCCAACCAAAGACTTATTATTAAATGCCATTATTGGATTTGAAGAAAATAAAATCGCTATTTTTTTACCTTTAAATTTAGAATTTAAAAACTTATCAACAGACTGCTTTATATCATTCACTAATTGTTTTGCTTTTTCATTTTTATCTAAAATCTCACCTATTTTCAAGACGTTATTATAAATATCATCTAAACTATCACTTTTTAAGCCCAAAACGCCTATATTAAACTTACCAAGCTCATCTTTTATACTTTCAGCGTGAAAACCAGTGACAACCAAATCAGGTTTGATTTCTATAATTTTTTCTATATTTGGTTTTGAATAAGTACCAACACTTGGAAGTTTTTCTGTTTTTTCAGCAGGCCAAATTTTAGACATGGTTAATTTTGATATAGCTGCTATATCAGATTCTGAATCAAGCATATACATCATCTCAACTACACTAGGCTCTAAAATAACTAGCTTTTTAGCCCCTAAAAGACTAGCAAAAATAGCCAAACTTAAAATAATTTTCTTCACTATTTACTCCTTTATTGCAACCACTAAAGGATTGCTTTTGTATTCTAAAATATCACATTTTAAATCATAAACATCTTTTAAAATTTCAGTCGTATATAACTCTTTTGATGTGCCACTATACACTAAATTTCCTTTTTTTAACATAATAAGTCTATTGCAAAACATGGAAGCTAAATTTAAATCATGAATGACAGCTATGCTTATAAGACCCAACTCATCAGTAAGTTTTTTACAAATTTTCATCATTTCAACAGCATAGTTAAGATCCAAAGCTGAAGTTGGCTCATCAAGAAGCAATATTTTTGGCTCTGCCACCAAAGCTCTAGCTATTAAAACCTTTGAAAACTCACCACCACTTAAAGAACTTGTGTCTCTATTTTTAAAATCAGAAATTCCCAAAAGCTCTAACACCTCATCAACTTTTATATGATCCTCTTTATTATATCCACTAAAAGCATTTTTCATATGAGCAAAACGCCCCATAAGAACAACCTCTTCAACCAAAAAAGGTGCACTTAAAAAACTCTTTTGTGGAACAAATCCTATCATCCTTGATAATTGCTTTTTAGAATAATTCTCTATCGGTATATTATCAAAATATACACTATTATGATTTGAGTTTAACAAGCCTGAAATATTTTTTAATAGAGTTGATTTGCCGCTTCCATTTGCACCCAAAATGCCTAAAAAATCTCTACTGCTTGCAGAAAAATTTATACTTTTCAAAATCTGTTTATCGGTATAACCAAAGCTTAAGTTTTTTATATCTATTTTCAAGCTATACTCCTGCGAGATTTAATAGCCAAAATAAGAAAAAACGGTGCTCCAAAAAAAGCAGTAATAACACCAATGGGAATTTCTATAGGAGATAATAAACTTTTTGCAATAACATCACAAAATAATACAAAAAAACCACCGGCTAACAAAGAAAATGGTATAAGTATCGCATTATTTGATGTTTTTAAAAGCAGTCTCAAACTATGAGGTATAATAAGCCCTACAAAACCTATCATTCCAGTAAAGGCAACAGAAAAACTAACAGCCAAAGCAGACACAATAAGAAATATCTTTTTTACTCTGCCTGTATCTATACCTAAGCTTTTTGCTTCATCATCACCATTTAAAAGTATATTTAATTCATTTCTTTTAATATAAAAATAAAAAACACAAAAAACGAGAGGTATGCAAATAATAAAAACCTTATCCCAAGTTGCGCCACCCAAATACCCCATAGACCATGCAACTATTTTAAAACTATCTTCTCCTATAAGATAGGTCGCAAAAGATGTAAAAGCGCCCAAAAAAGATGATAACGCTATGCCTATTATAAGCAATGTGGCTATTGAGTTTGTTTGACTTGCTAGTTTAAAAATAACTAAAGATAATATAGCTGAGCTAATAAAAGCAAAAATACCATAATAAAAGCTATCAAGATTCAATAAATATGCAACAACTGCACCAAAAATAGCACTTGCTGCTATACCTATAATATAAGGGTCTGCTAGTGGATTTAAAAATACACTTTGAGTAACAACACCAGAACTAGCAAGCAACATACCAATCAAAATAGCCATAATAATTCTAGGAGCCCTTAAATCAAAAACTATAGTCTTTATAATCTCGTTATCATTTTTTCCTAAAATAAAATCAATAATATCAATAAAGCCTATATTCGCACCGCCAACACTTAAAGCAAAAAGTCCCAAAATAATTATGCCAGCAAAAAGCAAAACTGCAACCAATATGTTTTTAAAGCTCACAATAAAATCCTGTTGTGCTTTTATGTATTATTACCAAATAACGGGAAAGTATTTTTTTATCAAACAATTTTTACTCCATTTTATTATTTACAAAAATATTATTATAATCTATATCAAATAATATTTTAAAAATGTATTCTACATTTGAAATTATTATAATATGATTAATAAAACTATTTTTAGTAGTAAAAATATAAAAAATATCAACTATTTTAATTAAAATATTCTTTATAATTATTAACAATAGCTTTAAAATTTTATTTTATATATATACTTAAGTATATTTAAAGTTAATTTTATTAATTAATTGTTAAAATTATGTAAAATTTTAGTTAAAGGGGTTCTTATGGATTTTTTAATGAACTTAAACGAAGGAATTCAATTTACAATACAGCTAATAGTTGTATTAATTTGTCTATTTTATGGGGCAAGAAAGGGTGGTATAGCACTTGGCTTGCTAGGCGGTGTTGGTCTTATAATGCTTGTGTTTGGCTTTGGCATACAGCCTGGAAAGCCATCTATTTCGGTTATGCTAACAATACTCGCTGTTGTCGTTGCAAGTGCCACATTGCAAGCTAGTGGTGGTCTTGATGTTATGCTTCAAATAGCAGAAAAAGTGCTAAGAAAAAATCCTAAGTATGTGAGTATACTCGCACCTTTTGTTACTTGTTTTTTAACAGTTTTATGCGGAACCGGACATGTTGTTTATACAATGCTTCCTATTATATACGACATAGCTATTAAAAACGGCATAAGACCTGAAAGACCAATGGCAGCAAGTTCTATAGCTTCTCAAATGGGCATTATTGCAAGTCCTGTTTCTGTTGCTGTTGTAACATTAACCGCATTTTTAATAAATGCAAAAAGTCACTTGGCTGGATTTGATGGATACTTGGATTTGCTTAAAATAACAATACCATCAACACTTTGTGGTGTTTTAGCGGTTGGAATTTTTAGTTGGTTTAGAGGAAAAGATCTTGATAAAGATGTAGAATTTAACGAAAAAATCAAAAATCCAGAGTTTAAAGAGTATGTTTATGGAGATTCTTCAACATTACTTGGCAAAAAACTTCCAAGCTCACAATGGCTTGCAATGTGGATATTTTTAGGTGCTATAGCTGTTGTTGCTGTGCTTGGTTATAACAAAGATTTAAGACCATCTTGGAATAAAACAATTCCAGCAAAAGTGGTTGAAATCGTATCTACAGACAATAAAGTAATTAAAAGCTTTAATGTAAAAGATGGACAAATAATAGCAAATCTTAAAGACACAAAACTGGTTCAAAATGTAAAAAACAATAAAACAAAAGTAGATATAGCATATAGCGAAGTTGAAATTTATCAAGACAACAAACTCACAAACAATATAAAAGAAAGCGATAATACTATAATCCTAACAGCAAACGATAAAAGTGAAACGATAGAAAATGCAAAAATACTTATCAAAGACTCTATAAGTAAAAAAGCAAATCTTGGTATGGTTGATGTTATTCAAATTTTTATGCTTTTAGCAGGTGCTTTAATAGTGATTTTTACAAAAGTAGATGCTAGCAAAATCAGTAAAAACGAGATATTTCGCTCTGGTATGATAGCACTTGTTGCGGTGTTTGGTATATCTTGGATGGCTGAAACTATGTTTGCCGTTCACACACCTATGATGAAAGAAGCTCTCGGAAGCGTTGTAATGGAACATCCTTGGACATATGCTGTAATGTTGCTTCTTATATCAAAGTTTGTAAACTCTCAAGCTGCTGCATTGGTTGCTTTTGTACCACTAGCGCTTGGTATAGATGTAAACCCTGCCATCATCTTAGCTTTTGCACCTGCTTGTTATGGATATTATATACTTCCAACTTATCCAAGTGACCTTGCTGCTATTCAGTTTGATAGATCTGGAACTACAAAAATAGGCAAATTTGTTATCAATCACAGCTTTATAATACCTGGTCTTTTAGGCGTTAGTGTATCTTGTGTATTTGGTTATATCTTTACCACAATGTTTGGGTATTTATAATATTTTAAACCCTAGGCTTTTTGCTTAGGGTTTAAATTTTATTTTAAAAATTAACTATTTTAAGTCTATCAGAATCTATAAATTTCCTGCCAAATTTTGCCTCTTTTTTACCGTTTAACTCAACCAAATCTCCAGTAAAACCACAAGTATCATTTTTGGTTATAAAGCTTCCAACACCATAAACATCAACTGGGGTATTAAATTTTTCAAAATCAGCAATCTTTTCTGGTGTAAACCCCGAACTAACAACTATTTTTATATTTTCAAAACCATTATTATCCAAAGCACACCTAAGTGCAAAAATAAGTTCTTTACAAACACCGTGTGGATCAAACCCAATTGTATCTTTATCTAAGAAATATTTATCTATCAAATTTGAAGATGTATCAACTCTAACAGCAGCGATTTTATCTTTAAACTCTCTTGCTACTTTTAAAGAATCATTTATAACATCATTATTATAATCAACCAAGGCTGTAATTTTTTCTTCCGGAAATGTTTTGATATAAAGCTCACAGGCTTTTAAAATATCTCCACCACAAATTTGAATTAAAGCATGAGGCATAGTGCCTCGACCCATACCGCCCCACCATAGCCCTTGGGCATTTGTGGCTACTTTGTTTATGCCTGCTACATAAGCGGCATATCCATCGCCTATTTGCGTATAAATATCATCTTGTCTATCAGCCATACAAAAAATATCCTTTTTATTTGCCACACTGACAACACGCATCGCATTAGTTGCAATACTACTTCTTCTAGCAAGAACAGCATCTATTATATTTTCTAAAAATCCAAAGTCCTCATATCTACCACTTACACGCAAAACAGGTTCATGTGAGTTTATAATATCACCATCATTTAAAGCATAAATTTTTAATTTATCTACATTTTTAGCAAATGTATGCAAGATAGATATAGCTTCATCTATACCGCACAGCATTATATTGTCTTTTCTTTGAAACCACTGCATTGTAACGGTTTGATTTGCAAGATTTTGTTTTATTATTTTATTTACTTTTAAAAAATACTCAGCTGTGTAAAATCCACTTGCAATTCTTTCATCAAATTTAAAAGTTTTATTTGTAAGTCTTTGTATTTTACCCTGCTTTTTTAATTCAATTTCGCTAATCACTAAAGCCCCTTAATTAATATGACATGATAATATTTTCATTCTAACTAAAATTATTTTAAATCATCATTTATTTTACATACAAAAAAAGAAATTGCAAATAAAAAATTTAATAAATTATAATGTAAGTTTAAAAATTATTGTTATTTTTTGATACAATTACAAATTATATAATCAATAAAAGGAAATTGTATGAGAAGTCTAATAATAGTAGAATCTCCTGCAAAAGCGAAGACGATAAAGAATTTTTTAGGTGATGACTATGACGTTATAGCTTCAAAAGGACACATAAGAGATCTTCCAAAAACCAGCTTTGGCATAAAAATAGAAGATGATAAATTTAAGCCGGAGTATAGGGTTAGTGCAGACCATTCAAAAATAGTAAAAGAGATAAAAGAGTTAGCCAAAAAAGCTGATCAAATATACCTAGCTACCGATGAGGATAGAGAGGGAGAGGCTATTGCATTTCATATAGCAAGTGCAATAGGAAAAGACGCAAACAAGCTACCTAGAATAGTCTTTCATGAAATTACAAAAAATGCCATACAAAATGCTCTTTCAAATCCAAGAGTGATAGATATGGATAGTGTAAATGCCCAGCAAACAAGACGACTTTTGGATAGGATAGTTGGATACAAACTAAGTCCGTTGTTAAATCTTAAAATACAAAAAGGCTTAAGTGCTGGCAGGGTTCAAAGTGCTGCTTTAAAAATCATAGTGGATAGAGAAAAAGAGATACAAGCATTTAAACCAGTTAGATATTTTAGTATAGATACTAAATTTAAAAAAGATTTAGAAGCCGATTTGATAAAGTTTCAAAATCAAAAAATAGAAAAAATAACTATAACAAATCCTGATAGAGCAAAACTTATAGTTGATACACTTAAAAATGATAAATTTATTGTAAGCAATATAGAAAGCAAAGAGAGAAAGACAAGTCCTCAGCCTCCATTTATGACATCAACATTGCAACAAAATGCAAGCAATGTCCTTGGCTTTAGCCCCAAAAAGACAATGATGATAGCTCAAAATTTATACGAAGGCGTCCAAACAAATGATGGTTTTATGGGCGCAATAACATATATGAGAACTGATAGTTTAAATCTAGCAAAAGAGGCTGTTGAAGCAGCGAGAGATCTTATAAAAAATGAGTTTGGAGATAAATATCTACCAAGCAAAGCTGTATCTTATGTGACAAAATCAAAAGGTGCACAAGAGGCACACGAAGCAATAAGACCCACAAATTTAAACTTCACACCAACAATTGCTGCTAAGTTTTTAGAAAAAGATGCATTAAGACTATACACACTAATTTACAATAGATTTTTAGCATGTCAAATGAGTCAAAGCATAAGTGAAACCCAAAATGTTTTTATAACAAGTGAAAATTCAGAGTTCAAACTTAGTGGCAAAAAGATGGTATTTGATGGTTTTTATAAAGTTTATGGCGATTTAGACAAAGATAAAATCTTACCTAGTTTAAATATCAATGATGAATTAAATATTCAAAGCATAGAGCAAACAGAACATTTTACAGAGCCACCTTCAAGATATTCAGAGGCTGGGCTTGTTAAAAAGTTAGAAAGCCTTGGTATAGGAAGACCATCTACTTATGCACCTACAATATCACTTCTAACATCAAGAGATTATGTAAAAGTAGAGAAAAAACAGCTTATACCAAATGAAATTTCATTTATTATAATGAGTGTTTTACAAGAGCATTTTAACGATATAGTAGATAGCGAATTTACTTCTAACTTAGAAGCAAAACTTGACCTTATAGCATCAAATCAAGCTGATTGGCAAAATGTTTTAGGTGATTTTTATCATCCTTTTATGGAAAAAATAGCTTCAGGCAAGACAAATATAAAAAGCTTAAAAGTTGCAAATCCAATAGGTGAAAAATGTCCTGAATGCGGAGGGGAACTCTTAGAAAGAAGTGGCAGATACGGTAAATTTATCGCTTGTGGGAATTTCCCTAAATGCAAGTATTCAAGAAATATAGAATCTGACAAACAAGATACTAAAGAAACCGCACAAAAAAAACAACCAATAAAAATAGAAACACCATGTCCAAAATGTGGTGGCGATATAGTTCAAAGATTTTCAAGGCGTGGTAAATTTTATGGATGTTCTAACTACCCTAAATGTGATTTTATAAGCTCTTATGAACCACTTATACAAAAGTGTAGCAAATGTGGCGGAAACACAATCAAAAAAGAGCTAAAAAAAGGAACATTTGCTGAATGTATTGAGTGTAAAAATAAAGATGAGATTTAAATCTCATCTTTTAAATATCTAAAAATCAAATATCTTAATAACCCTATCCAAAACACCTTGGCATTTTGATATCGCTATACCATAGTTAGTTATGCAAATTTCTGAGTTTTTTGCTTTATTTATCCTGCTTTGCATTAAATTTTTATTTATCATGCAACCACCACAATGAATTATAACAGCAAACTCATTTAAGTTATCAGGATAGTCTTTTCCATTTGTGTAATGAAATTCTAACTCTTTTTGTGTAAATTTTCTAAGCAACTTTGGTATTTTAACCCTAGCTATATCACCATCTTTTGTATTATGAGTGCAGGCTTCTGCTATTAAAATTTTATCATTATTTTTCAGTTCATCTATCTTGTTTGCACCAAGTATGAACTCTTTTAAATCACCCTTTAATCTTGACATAAGTATAGAAAAAGTAGTTATATTTATATCTTTTGGAGCTGTTTTTATAACCTCTAAAACACACTGCGAATCGCACACTATCAAATCAGGTCTTACTCTTTGACATATCTTTGATATATCACTATCTTGAGTAACTAAAGAAAAAGCTTTATTATCAAGTATTTTTCTTATAGCCTGAACTTGTGGTAGTATAAGTCTATCCTTTGGGGCTTCTTCATCAATAGGTGCTACAAGCAAAACCAAATCTTCTTCTTTTAAAATTCCATCAAACAAGCTACTCTCATCGGGCTTTATTTTTTTTGTAGTTTTAAGTAGCGTATCATAAACTTCTTCTAAATTTAGTTTTGTTTTTGCAGATGTTAAGACAAAATCATGTTCGTTTATTTGCTTTAAAAAATTATCATTTGGCTTTTGTGTATCGCATTTATTTACAAAGATTAAAAATGGTTTTTTATTTTGTTTAAAATCCGCTATCAAGTCGGTTTCAAAATCAGTGATTTTATTAGACTCTAAAACCAAAATAGCTATATCTATCTCATCAATAGCCTTTTTTGTTTTTAGAATTCTCTTTGCTCCAAGCTCTCCTACATCATCAACTCCAGCCGTATCAAGCAAAACAGCAGCACCTATGCCGTGAATTTCTATGCTTTTTTCAACAACATCGGTTGTTGTTCCAGCTACATCCGAAACGATAGATGCATCTTGGTCGCTTAACATATTCATAATGCTTGATTTGCCTACATTTCGCCTACCAAAAATACCGATTTTTAATCTTAAAAGCTTTGGTGTATTCATTTTAATCTCTGATTAAATCTCATACTATCACCATTTTCTAAAGATACTTTATCTCCTATGGAAAATAAAAGATTATCAAATTTTGTATATGTCTCACTTACATCAGATTTTATGTAAAATTTCTTAGGATAAAGTCTATATAAGTCTTGATATTTTCCATTTGTTATGGATGGCATTATTACATTTGCACCGCTTTTGAGTGCCTTTTTTCTACCTTCGTTTGGATCTATAGTCTCTATCGCTGTTGTTGCTGGTATGTTTATATTAGGTAATAATAGCCTTGTTATGGCTATTAGTTTTATTGCCATATGAACACTTCCTCCCTTTTCATTAGAAAGAGGAGTGTTGTCAGCTGGGATAAAAGGACCTATGCCAACCATGTCAAAATCAAATTTTTTCAAAAACATCAAATCTTTTGCTAAAATTTCAGGATTTGTATCTGGAAGTCCTACAAGTAAACCGCTACCGGTTTCATAGCCTAATGTTTTTAAGTCTTGTAGACATCTTATTCTGTTATCCAAACTCATTCCTGGATGAAAACGCTTATAAAGTTTTTCATCTGTTGTTTCTATCCTTAAAAGATATCTATTTGCACCGGCCTCTTTATAAGCCTTATATTGTTCAAAGCTCTTTTCTCCAAGGCTTAGTGTGATTTGAACTCCAAATTTTTTAATACCTCTAAGTATTTTACACATATCGTCATCGCTAAAAATGTTACTTTCGCCTGATTGTAAAACTATGGTTTTATAGCCTACTTGAGCTGCTTCTTTTGCATAGTTTATTATATCATCAGGCTCTATCTTGTAACGGTTTACGACTTTATTTGCTTGTCTTAAACCACAATAAAAGCAAGTTTTGGTGCATATATTTGAAATTTCTATAAGTGCTTTTAAATGCACCTCTTGTTTTGAGTATTTGCGCCTAGTTTTATCAGCAGCCTCAAAGAGATAATCACAGTTGCTTTCATCTTTTATTATCTCTTCAAGACCTTTAAGTGATGTCGTATGTGTATTATAAAGTTCGTTTATAAATTCTAAAGATGACAATCTCTTTCTCCGTTTTCCATTGCAGTTATAAGTGTTCTAACTTTTTCTGCAATATGAGGTAAATTTTGTTCAAGCTCTTTTAAATATTTTGGAATTATAACATTTTCGCCTAAATTTCTAGCCTCCTCTGAGCCATAATCAAGCAAATACTCTTTTAAAGTCAAAATAGCATTTGGAAGACAAAGGTATTTTATCTTTGCATTTTTTGCATAAGGCATAAAGTGATCACCAGTTCTACCTTCTCTATAACAAGATGTGCAAAAGCTTGGAATTCTATCTTTTTTCATAACATTTATAACAAACTCATCTATACAGCGATGATCGCCAATTTGAAATTGTTGTTTATTTAGCTCATCTATCTTGTTATCTTTTGAATATCCACCAATTTCTATATTTGTTCCAGCATCCATTTGAGAAATTCCACATCTTTGAATAGCCTTGTTCCTTAGCTCAGGCTCTTCTCTTGCTGTAAGTATCGTTCCTGTAAACGGACACATTAAGCGGATGATAGCAATAGCTCTTAAAAACTCATCGTCATCTAAAGCATAAGGCATATCATCGTTATTTGCACCAGATGCTTTTTTAATACGAGGAAAAGATATTGTATGAGGTCCTATTCCAAAGTATTTTTCCAAGCTCATCGCATGAAACAATAATCCTAAAATTTCAAATTTATAATCATAAAGACCAAGTAAAGCACCTATCGCAACATCATCAAGCCCGGCTTTTAATGCTCTATGAAGAGCAAAAACACGCCAATCATAAATACCTTTTAGTGTATTTTCTGGATGATTTTCTTTGTAGGTTTGTCTGTGGTATGTTTCTTGAAAAACCTGAAATGTTCCGATGCCTTCGTTATGAACTATCTTGTATTCGTCTTCAAAAAGTGGAGCTGCGTTTATATTTACTCTACGCATACTTAAATTACCTTTTTTAACTCCATAAATAGTTCTTACACTTTGTGCTATAAAGTTGTGATCACTTTTTGGGTGTTCTCCATAAACAGCAACAAGTCGTTTTTGACCCATATCGAGCATAGAAGTTACTTCATTTTTTAGCTCTTCTTCACGCAATATTTTTTTATTATGCTCGGTATTTGACTCTGCAAAACCACAATATTTGCAGTTGTTTACACATGGGCTTGATATATAAAGAGGAGAGAATAATACCATTCTATCGCCGTAAACCTCTGTTTTTACCCATGTTGCTGCATCAAAAATTTCTTCCCAAAGCTCATCGTGAGAGTTATTCAATAAAACAGCTGTTTCATAAGGACTAAGCATAGCCCCATTAGATGCATTTTGTTTAGCTTTTGCTATTATAGCTCTTACTTCTTCTTTGCTAGCATTCTTTGTTTTTTCTAAAATACTATGTATCTCATCTTCATCTATGAAATTTTCATATTCGTGCTTATTAACCCATTCAACTATTTTTTGATATCTCTCACTTGTCCATGACATATATTTTTCTCCTTATTATTTTATTGTTTTTAGATTGCCGTCAATAGATATTAAATCCTCCTTTACCCATTTTGGGGCGTGATGATGCGCATCTTCCAAAGGCACATCTCCTGGTCCAAATCTAAACATAGCTTTAAAGTCTTCAATATTTATTAAAGCTAGTGGCATATGAGCACAAAAAGCTATTAAAGTTGTTAAAATTGAGGCCCAAACATGAAATATAAACATCCATTTAGTAACAACTTTACCAATTGCCGCTGGATAAGCATAAAGTAGCCAACCTGTAACGATAAGAGCAAATATCATAAACATAAATATAATATAAGTTGCCTTTTGTCCGGCATTAAATCTACCTTGAGGGGCGACTTCTTCTGGTCCAAATTTTATACCAAAAAGTCTTCTTGGGTAACCACCAAAGTTTTTAAACCAAGCAAAAGTATCTTTATCCCATATAAATAAATTTCTTAGCATTAATGTAAATCTATCAAAATTCAAAAACATAAAACCAAAGAAATTCATAGTAAATACAATAGCTATACCTATATGCCAATCCATAAGTATTTCAGACATTTTTTCATCAACTAACTTAAAATAAATCAATATCCCAGTAACAGCAAGACCTGTCCATGTTACTAAATTTAGGTTATGGAAAACTTTTTCTGACAACGGGAATTTTAAAACTCTTTGATTACTAAGCATGACTTACTCCTTTTAAAAGCAAATTTTTACGATCAAAATAAGCATTTGTATGAAGTAACTTTTCTGCTATTTCACCCATCGGTTCTGTTTTTAAATCAGCATAAGATTTAGCACAACTTGGATTTTGATGAGAACTTGTGATATTCATTTGTTGACATCTTTTATCATCCTTATAAAGGCCATTTTGTCTCATTGCTATATAGGCTTTTCTCTTTTTAATAATATCTGTTATAGCATATCCGCTCATTGCTACAACAGCTGTGCAAATACCACCAACTTTTAAAAAATCTCTTCTTGAAAATATTTTTCCAACCGGTTTTTCTATATATTGATATCTCATTTTCTATCCTTTTACTATGCTCTTAAAGGAAGTGGTAAAAGTGGATGTAACCACGAAGTACCCATAGCTTGAACAGGCTGACCGCCACCATTTACACATCCACCAGGACAATTCATAACCTCTATAAAGTGATATTTGTTGCTATCTTTTGTTATATGTTTTATAATTGTACTAAGATTTCTTGAAGCCCCGTTTACAACAGCAATTTTTAGTTCAAGAATTTTACCATCATAATCCTTTAAAGGTATAGGGATAACAGCTTGTGTTAAGTCATTATCATAACCTCTAACAGGTGTAAGCTCTGGATCTTTTAAATTTTGACCTGAAAGTAAATAATAAGCAGTTCTTAAAGCGGCCTCCATAACACCACCACTATTACCAAATATAGTTCCACCACCAGAATAAACATTCATAACTTTTTCAGGATACTCAGCTGACATTTCAAGTGGATTTATACCTTTTCTTCTAAAAAGCTCAGCTAAATCCCTAGCTGTTAAAACAGCATCTATATCAGGAAAACTAGCAGTATCTGCTGGTATTTCTCCTGTTTCTTTTAGATATCTATAGGCTGAGTCAAACTCAGGTCTACTAGCTTCAAATATTTTTGCAGTACATGGTGTAATAGAAACCATAAAAATATCTCTTGGGTCTTTGTCCCATATAAATTTGGCAGCCCATGTTTTAGCTAAAGGACCGCCCATCTGAATCGGAGATTTTGCTCCTGAAATATGCGGTATTAATTCAGGATGAAAAATTTCAGCATTTCTTACCCATGCAGGACAGCAACTTGTAAAATGCGGGAAAGGATGAGCTGCCATATGATTTAAATCATCGCTTCTTTCTCCCAAAACCCAGTATTTTATCTTTTTAATGAGTTCTGTTCCCTCTTCAAGTATGGTATGGTCTGCTGCAAAGTTTACATCATACATATTAAAACCAACTTTTTCTAATGCATTATACATTTTATTTATCGTTAGATCTCCTGGCTCTCCGCCAAACTCTTCAGCTAAAGCCACTCTTACAGAAGGTGCAGGATGAGCAACCACAAAAGTCTTTTTATCTTCTAACTTTTTTATAACCTCATCAACAAAACTCATCTGTTCTATAACGCCAAATGGACAATTAATCAAACACTGACCACAGGCTACACATAAGTTTTGATCTATCTTATGCGCTACACCAAGCGAACCATCTATGGCTTCAGTAGGACAAAACTTGCTACAGGTATCACATCCAACACAATCATCTTGATTGATTTGGATAATTCCCCTAAGTTCACCTTTTCTATAAGTACCTTCAAACTCTGCATCACCACCTCTTGAATTTACAGAAGGCGGAAAAGTCTTTACAGTATAAACACCCATAATAAACCTCCCCTAGGCTATATTAAGAATCTATTTTAATCAAATCTTTAAATTTAAATAAAATATTATATTTTTAATATTATATACACTGTCCTTAAAAGATAATAAAAAATATAAAAAATATTGTTTTGAATAAACTATGTGTGTAAAGAGTTAATTTTAAAATTATTTGTAGCTATTTAAAATTTACAAATAATATTTAAGAGAGATAAAATTACCTCTCTTGTATTTTATTTATTTAAAATTTTTGGCTTACCAAACGCTCTAATTTCTCTTACTACTCCTTTGTATTTTTCAACTTGAACTAGTAATGTATGAGCGCAATTGCTTTGTCCTAAACTACTTGAACCTTTGTCATTTGTTAAGACATTTATATTTCCGTGTTGACATAAGCTTTTTTTACCCCAAACTTCAGGGTCATACCAAGCACCCTCACAAATAATTCCAACATCATCTTGAGCTATATCGCTTACTATCGCACCACAAAGAATTTCACCTCTATCGTTAAACACTCTAACTATATCGCCAGTTTTTATGCCTCTTTGTTCCGCTGCTTTAGGGCTTATTATCATAGGCTCTCTAGCAGATACCTCTGCATACTCTCTTATGATAGAGTTGTTAAGCTGAGAGTGCAAGCGGAAACGGCTGTGTGGACTAGATATAGCTATCGGATATTTTTTAGCTTGTTTTTTATCACCCAACCACTCAAATGGCTCAAACCAAGCAGGATGTCCGAAACAATCCTTATAGTTCATCTTAGCTATAGCAGGTGAATAGAGTTCAATCTTTCCTGATGGTGTCCCTAATCTGTTTTTATTTGGATTTTCTCTATAAGACTTAAGTCTAGTATAATACTTCTTGCTCTCATCCTCTTTATCAAATCTAACATAGCCTTTTTCCCAAAACTCATCAAAACTAGGTAAATTTTGATAGCCTAAATCTTTTGCTTGCTCCATAGCATCAGTAAAGAATTCTTTAACCCAAGCTAGCTCATCTTTGCCCTCTGTAAATGTCTCTTCCATACCCCAACGCTTACAAATTTCACGACAAATTTCAAAATCACTCTTACTCTCTCCCATAGGCTTGATAATAGGCTTCATTGCAAATATATATTCATTTGTTGAGTTTGAACTATTTATATCTGTTCTTTCTCCTTCTATTGCAACCGGCAATACTATATCGCTAAATTTCGCACAACTTGTCCAAAAAGGCTCTGCTGTAATAACTGTATCAAGTTTTTTCCATGCCTTAACAGCACGATTTATATCTTGATGACGTGTAAACATAGAACCACTTGCGTTGTATGCTACTCTCATATGAGGTAGTTTTATTTTGCGACCTTTAAAATCTATCTCCACACCAGGGGTTTCTAGAGACTGAATACTTCTACTTGTTGGTATAGTATAGTTTTTATTTTTTACCCATGGACTATCAGGGGTTGTATATTTTTCACTTGGTAAAGCTGACATACCTTTTAGTCCAGGCGCTATCATACTCTTAGGACCGCCACCATTATAACCTAAGCTAAACTCAAATCCACCACCGACTTTACCTATATGCCCTAGCATAGCTGACAATGTTGCTATCATCCAAAATGTCTGTTCTCCATGGTCTTGTCTTTGCAATGCACGACCGGCTATTAGTATAGAGTTGTCTTTTGCAAGCATTTGGCATAGTTGTTCTAATTTATCAACAGAAACATTACATATAACACTGGCCCATTTTAAGTCTTTAACCACGCCATCGTTTTTGCCTAAAAAGTAATCTTTAAATTTATTAAATCCAACTGTGTATTTTTTTATAAATTTTTCATCATAAAGTTTACTTTCATATAGATAATGACACATTCCTATCATCATTGCTGTATCGGTATTTGGGCGAACTGGCACATAATCACTTTCTAAATAGCGTGCTGTATTATTGCGATAAGTATCAATGCTTGTGATTGTCATCTTGCCCGTTTTCTTAAGCTCCTTGATTTTAGTAAAGTATTCGTAGTTATTGTGTGTAGGAACTCCTGTTGCTATTTGATTTGTAAGAACAGGGTCTGTTCCCCAAAATACAATGTTTTTGCACTCTTTTACTATCGCTTCCCAGCGTGTAGGAGCATCATAAACAGTAGTAGAACCAAAAACATAAGGCATTATGGCTATACCAGCACCTGTTGAATAATCATCAGTTTCTTCCACATATCCACCCAAGATATTTAGCATTCTATGTGCAACTGTTCTTCCCCAGCTAACCTTACCACTACCGCCCCACCAGTAGCATTCACCATAAATAGCCTCAGGGCCATATTTATCAAAATTTTCTTTTAGAGCCTTAGCAGCTAGATCAAGCGCCACATCCCAACTAACCCTTACAAACTCATCTTGCCCACGAAGTTCGGATTTGCTTGGACCTTTCTTTTCTAGGTAGCTTTTTCTTACATAAGGATACATCACACGGCTTTCGTTTTGGATGCGATCAGGTAGTGAGTTGTTCATAGTATTTGGAAAAGCATCGCCTTCAAAGCTATCCACACTTACTATTTGATCGCTATTTAAATTTGCATAAAAAGGTCCGAAACGATTAACCCCCAATACTCTTTTGCTATCAAAAATAGTTTCAGTAATACCATCTATACGACTTGCTTGTGCTGCAGTAGCAGCAACTCCACTAAATTTTAAAAAATCTCGCCTTTTCATATTTTCTCCTTTTATGAGTTGTTCTCATTTTATATCTTTAGCGTTATGCTGAAGAAATTTAGTAATCAAATCACGCTGGCTAGGCTCTAAAACAATATAACCAGCACTCTCCATACTTTCAATAGCTGCTGGCCACTGACCAACGGTGAATTCAGTAGTGTCATGCAAATGATGACATGCAGAACAAGTTTGTTCATACAAGCCTTTAGCTTTTGCATAAAGCGGGTTTGGATCATATACCACAGAATCTTTTGGAACATCAAATGAAATTTCAGCTTTTAGCCATATTTCACCATAATCATCCTCTATCTTTCCACTATTTTTTATATATGGATTTATATCCCCTTCGTAAGTTGCTTTTTCTCCATCTGTATTAAAAATAGCATATTCTTCGTATTTAACTGGATCAAGAACTAATTTTTCTTGATAGTTTTCATTAACAAAACCTGTTATTTTTACATTTGCTACCCCGTTATTATCGCTAATAATCTCAACAGGAGTAAGAGTTGTAGCAACACCTATAACATTACCATCTTTTGAAATTTCAACATGTTTGCTTAAATAACCCTGCTGGGCATTTGCAAAGCAAGCTATCAAAAGTATACTTGCCATAGATTTTTTCATACAATATCCTTAAATAATATAATTAGATTATAATGCTAATATTATAAGGCTTTATATAGCATTAAAGGGTATTATAAAATGTTATTTTTATGCAACTTTGTTACATTTTGAAAAAATGTATTTTTTGCATATATAAAATACCTTAGTTAAGGATAAGACATAAAGAATTTAAAAATACTAAAAATACCCACTATAAGAATTTTAATTATAGTGGGTTTGATCTTAGTTAAAGTTTTTTCTATTAAAGTAAGCGTTTGTGTGAAGTAGTTTTTCTGCGACTTCTCCCATAGGTTCAGTATTTAAATCAGCATAAGATTTGGCGCAGCTTGGATTTTGATGAGAGCCAGCTATTTTTTTATCTTGGCATAACTTATCATCTTTATAAAGACCTTCTTGTCTCATAGTTACATATGTTTTATTTTTCTTAGGCTGAACGGGTTGACCACCGCCATTTACACATCCACCAGGACAGTTCATAACCTCTATAAAATGATATCTGTTATTGTCTTCTGAAATATGTTTTAGTATAGTGTCTATATTTTTTGAAGCACCGTTTACAACCCCAACTTTTAGCTCAAATATTTTTCCATCATAATCTTTTAAAGGTATAGGTATAACAGCTTCAACCAAGTCATTACTATGACCTCTAACCAATGCAATATCTGGATTTTCTAGATTTTCTCCTGATAGGATATAATAAGCAGTTCTTAAAGCTGATTCCATAACACCACCACTATTTCCAAATATTGTTCCACCACCAGAATAAACATTTGTAGGCTTTTCTGGGTATTCGGATGACATTTCAAGTGGATTTATCCCTTTTCTTCTAAAAAGCTCAGCCAAATCCCTTGATGTTAAAACAGCATCTATATCAGAAAAGCTAGCACTATCTGCTGGAATTTCTCCTGTTTCTTTTAGATATCTATAGGCTGAATTAAACTCAGGTCTACTAGCCTCATATATCTTTGATGTGCATGGAGTAATAGAAACCATATAAATATCTCTTGGATCTTGTTCCCATATAAACTTAGCCGCCCAAGTCTTTGCCATAGGACCGCCCATTTGAATTGGAGATTTTGCTCCTGAAATATGAGGAATTAGCTCAGGATGAAAAATTTCAGCATTTCTTACCCAAGAAGGACAGCAGCTTGTAAAGTGTGGAAATGGATGAGAAGCCATATGATTTAAATCCTCATCTCTTTCACCTAAAATCCAATACTTAATCTTTTTAACAAGCTCTGTTCCCTCTTCAAGTATAGTATGGTCTGCAGCAAAGTTTACATCATAAAGATTAAAGCCAACTTGCTCTAATGCATTATACATTTTATTTGTAGTAAGTTCTCCTGGCTCTCCGCCAAACTCCTCAGCCAAAGCAACCCTTACAGAAGGTGCTGGATGGGCAACCATAAACATTCTTTTTTCATCTAGCTTAGCTATAACCTCATCAACAAAACTCATCTGCTCTATAACATCAAATGGACATTTTATCAAACACTGACCACAGGCTACACACAAATCTTGATCTATTTTATGAACAACTTTTGGCGCACCTTCTATGGCATTGGTTGGACATACTTTACGACACATACCACAGGCCACACATCCATCAGGGTTTATTTGAATAATGCCTCTAAGCTCACCTTTTCTATAAGTGCCTTCAAATTCAGCATCTCCTCCTCTAGCTCCCTCAAAAGGTGGAAAAGTTTTAACAGTACGAACATCCATATCAACCCCCTATTTTTATTATTTTACTAAATTTATTAAAGATTATATTAAAGCATGTTACCTTGATAATACTTAATAAAAAATAATAAATACACTTATAGTTATTATTTTTTTATTAATAAATAATAAAATATATACATTTGTTTAAAATTATGCAAAAAAAGAAAAGGTGAAATATAATATTAAAAAGTGGTGCGGATGAGAGGACTTGAACCTCCACGCTGTGAAGCACCAGATCCTAAGTCTGGCGTGTCTGCCAATTTCACCACATCCGCAACAATAAGAATGGTACGCCCATCAGGATTCGAACCTGAGACCTACGGCTTAGAAGGCTGTTGCTCTATCCAGCTGAGCTATGAGCGCATATAAATATGAACAAGTGGCGCGCCCGATAGGAGTCGAACCCATAACCTACAGATCCGAAGTCTGTCGCTCTATCCAATTGAGCTACGAGCGCCCAAAATGGGGTGAGTGATGGGAATCGAACCCACGACCCTCAGGACCACAATCTGATGCTCTAACCGACTGAGCTACACTCACCATACAAAAACATGGTCGGGGTGAAAGGATTCGAACCTTCGGCCCTCTGGTCCCAAACCAGATGCGCTAACCAGACTGCGCTACACCCCGTATTGTTGTGATGAGTTATCTGCCACTACCTCATAAAAAGCGTTATAGTATCAAAAAAAATATTAATTGTCAAGGAATAATCAAAATTAAGATAAATATTTTGTATAAATTTACAATTTGTGTTACAAAGCATCATTTTTAAATTTAAATTTAAAAAATTTAAAGCAAATTAAAACTAACTCGCTATACTAAAATTTCGTAAAAAATAATTTTAAAAGGCTTGGCTATGAACAAAAAAATCATGTTATGCGCTATAAATTCTCTTAGCTGTGGTATATGTGATGAAGATTGTGCATATTGTACACAAAATATAAAATCAAAAACACAAATTAAAAGATATAAGATAAAAGATGAAAATCAAGTTGTTAATGAAGCAAAAATAGCAAAGGCTAATCATGCTCTTGGATTTTGTTTAGTAACAAGTGGAGCTGCGCTTGATGATGAAAAAACCGAAAAGGTAGCAAGTATAGCAAGAGCTGTAAAAAAAGAAGTTCCTGATTTGATGCTTATAGCATGTAATGGTATAGCAACAAAAGAACAGCTAAAAGAGTTAAGAGATGCTGGGGTATTTAGCTACAATCACAACTTAGAAACAAGTCAAAACTTTTTTAAAAATATATGCTCTACTCATACATGGGAGGATAGATTTTTAACAAATCTTAACGCAAAAGAGGTCGGGCTTGAGCTTTGCTGTGGTGGAATTTATGGGCTTGGCGAAAGTGAAGATGATAGAATAAGTTTTAGAAAAAGTTTAAAAGAGTTAAATCCATTTTCTAGCCCTATAAACTTTTTTATGAAAGCTGATGGTTTAGGAATAGATGTTCCTGAGCTTAGTGTGGATGAAGCATTTGAAATAATAAAACAAAGTGTGGCTGATCTTCCAGAAACTAGGATAATGGTAGCTGGAGGCAGAGAAAAGATACTAAAAGAAAGACAATATGATATATTTGATTATGGTGTTGCTGCTATTGTTTTGGGAGATTATCTTACAGCTAAAGGTGAAGATATTTCAGATGATATTAAAGAGTTAAAAAAACGTGGATTTGACTTTTTAACACAGTGTCATTAAAATAGCTACAAAGTTTATAAAAATATCTCGTTAAAAAAACGAGATATTTTTCAAGATTATTTAAAACTTGGTTTTATTTTTTCTACCCAAGCATCAACTCTTGAAGGTGTCAAATCAGCTTGATTGACACAATCAATAGCAAGTCCTATAAATTTTCCATCTCTTACAGAAATAGTATCTTTATATTCGTATCCATCTACACTTACAGTAGCATCTATCATGTTTGCGCCAGCTTCTTTTGCTGCATCATATAATTTTGCTAATGCATTACAAAAAGTTTCAGCATGTCCTACGCCATTTCCAAGACCAAAGCAAGCAACTGTTTTACCATCAAGCTTTATTTAGCCCAGTCTACATGTAATTCACCTTTTCCTTTTGTAGAGCTTCCAAAGATAAGCTTATCGTAGCTATTTATCTTATCTGCATCTATATCTTTTACATTAAGTACTTCGCTTGGCAAAGCTAATTTTTCAGCTATAAGTTTAGCTACAGCTTCAGTGCTTCCTTTTCCGGTTCCATAATCACAATATTCTCCTTTTATTAAGAAATTTTGTATCTTAAAATTCTATCAAACAAAAATAAATTTCAATGAAATTTATCTAACAAAATCAACCACATCGTCAAAATTTCTTCTTATTTGTTCTGATTGAGGATTTATTCTATAGCCAAAAGGTAGCACCAAAGCAAGTTGTTGCTTTTTGGTATCAAGCCCTAAAACATTCTCAACTTCTTCTTTGCTAAAGCCTTCAATAGGACAAGAGTCAATGCCCTTTATCGCTGCTGCTGTCATCATATTTGCTGCGGCTAGATAAGTTTGCTTTGAAGTCCAAGCGTATGTTTTTTCATCTGTACTTAATGTATCTTTTAAATGATTTGCATATATACCAAAATACATTTCCCGTTTTTGTTTATCTTTATTGCTTCTTGCAAATCTTTGTGCTGGAATACCTGATTCTACTCTTGCATTTTGTATATCACATAACAAGATAACTAAATGCGAACAAGTGGTTATTTGAGCTTGACCCCAGCAAAATGGTCTAATTTTAGCTTTTAGCTCTTCATTTGTTATCACTAAAAACTTCCACAACTCCATACCAAAAGAAGATGGCGATTTTCTACCAGCTTCAAGTATGTAGAGCATATCGGTGTCGCTTATCTTTTTTGACTCATCAAAAACCTTGCAAGCGTGCCTAAAATCTATTGCTTGTTCAAATGTGTTTTGCATTATTTTTCCTTTATATTAATGTTTTGTCTAGTTTTTAAAAATTTATAGACAAAAAATGCCCACGCCATAAATAAAAACTGAAACGGTAGGCGAATCAGAGCCGCCTTATGACTTCCAATAGCTGGATTATCGACCAAGAAATCATTTATATGAATAGGTAAAAATACTATCATCATAAAAAATATACCCAAAGCTGAATATTTTGCAATAGACTCCTTAAATAAAAGCATTACCCCAAACAATACCTCAAAAGCTCCGGAAAGCAGTATTAAAAAATCCTTGTAAGGCAAAAAGTTAGGCACAAATATAGTATAAAAATCAGGATTTAAAAAATGTCCAAAACCCGCAGAAATCATAAAAGCAACAAGTAAAAATCTAAGACCTTGTCCTAAAATAAATTTAAATTTATCCATTACAAAGATCTTTTTATTATTTTTTCTACTGTATCTTTGCTAACAGTTCTATTTATACCAAATCTATCAAAACCATGTTTATGTAAAAGCTCTATAACTTTTTGAGCTATATTCTTATCATCTGTGTAGCTTGAAAGTTTTAAATTTACGCCTAAAGATAGATATAAACTTTCTATCTTGTCTATAACTTTGTTTACATCATCTGTTTGCATAGCAAAAACATTTTTACCCATTTGTAAAAGCTTTTGGCTTTTCTCATCAAGCAACTCTCTCAACAAATTTGGCTGAATAATCGCCAATGTCCTAGCGTGATCTATACCATAAAGACCGCTTAACTCATGACCGATAAAATGAGTAGCCCAGTCTTGAGGCACGCCAGTGCCTATTAGCCCGTTTAGTGCTTGATTTGCACTCCACATTAAATTTGCATACCACAAGTCATCTTTTTTATCAAATGTCTGCATTAATTCAAGTATAGAAAGCAAAAGTGCCTCGCTATATCTATCTTGAACCAAACATCCATGATTTATTGTAAGATACTGCTCGCAAACATGCACAAAAGAGTCAATTAAACCATTAACGATTTGTCTGTCATCTAGACTTTTTAAAACATCTGGGTCAAGTATAGCAAAGCTAGGATAAGTAAAAGGTGAACCAAAAAATCTTTTTTCTTTTGTCTGTTTTTTTGTGATAACAGCGCCACTATTAGACTCACTTCCAGTTGCAGCTAGTGTTAATACTACTCCTATATCAAGAGCTTTTTTTGGTATATATTTATTTTCTAATATATCCCAGCCATCACCATCATAATGAAATGAACTAGCTATATATTTACTTCCATCAATCACAGAACCGCCACCAACTGCTAAGATAAAATCTACATTATTTTCTCTTGCAAATAAAACCGCTTTATCAAGAGTCTCTTTTGTAGGGTTTGGCTCAACTCCACTAAATTCAACAAAACTGTGATTCTGCAATGCTTGTATAACTTGTTCGTAAATGCCATTTCTTTTAATGCTGCCACCACCATACAAAAATAAAATAGTCCTATCTTTTGGAATAAGATTTTTTAAATTTGCAATTTTTCCTTTACCGAACTCTATCAAAGTTGGATTCTTATAAGTAAAATTCAATCTTTTGCCTTTTTTATGAATTATTTTTACATAGTATCCATTTATTACTTAAATATCTCTTACGATACTTTAGGTAAGTAATAGAAAAATATTATTTTATGGTATAATCATTACATTAAAAGGATTTTAATATGTATATAGTAAATGAAAAAGAGTACAAATGCCCGGTTTCTATAACGCTTGATGTGTTTAACGATAGGTGGAAGCTAGCCATTATTTGGCATTTGATAGATGGCAAAAAAAGATTTAAAGAGCTACACAATAATATTGGTGAAATTACACAAAAGACATTAACAGTAAAACTAAAAGAACTTGAAGAAAAAAATATAATAACAAGAACTGTCTATGCACAAGTACCACCAAAGGTAGAATACAGCCTAACTCCTATAGGTCAAAGATTACAACCAACCTTAGATGAGATGTATAAATGGGGTTTGGCGTATGTAAAAGATAATGGAACAATACTTGATGATATAAATACATCAAGCAAAATACCAAAGAGGTAAAAAGATAGAAGAAGATATGAAAAATTGAAAAAATATTCTTTATTTGCGCAACTAAGGAAGCGCAACAGTTAAAGATTTTAACGCAAGGATTAATCAAAATTTAAAATACACTGACTCTAAAATAAAAAATTTATTTTTACTATTATTTTCTTGCCGACAAAAATATAATATTGAATTTTATATATCTTGATTGATTGATTTTTGATATAATAATAAATAAAATACTAAAATATTAAAATACAATATAAGGGTTAGTTTTATGATAATTACTGATATTTTAGGCACTGTGCTTGAAGATAAATTTTCAAAATACAAGCTTGTATATACAACTATGTCATACGACCATACACATAAAAAAATTCAAACATTAGCAGCAGATGATGGCAAGGAATTTCGTTTTAGACTAGATGAAAGCGTTAGAGTTCGTGGATTAAACGATGGCGATGTGTTTTTTGTAGATGAAGAAAAACAGACTTTATATGCTATAAAAATATCAGAAATTTTATGTCTAGTCATAAAAACAAAAACACCAGCCAATAGTGCAAGCATAGGATATTTGATAGGAAATAGACACGCAAAATTATACTTTGGAGAAAGTGAAAATGAGTTTTTAACACCTTATGAAAAGACTATCGAGGATATGCTTAGCGTGGTTTCAAACATAGAACTTAGCAAAGAACACAGAGTGCTAGCGCCTGAAAAATCACTTATGAATATCTTGCCAAACTCACAAGATATACACCATCATAGCCACTAAAAAGGATTTGACATTAAAAATTTCATAGATAGTGCGCTTTTTTTACAGCAAATAAACGATAGCCAATTTCCAATAGGTGGATACTCTCACTCTTATGGACTTGAAACATATATCCAAGAGGGCTTTATAAAAAACAAAGAAGACACAAAAAGATATTTGGTTAATTATCTAAAAGGGTCTTTTTTGTATACCGAGCTTTTTTCTGCTTATTTGGCGTTTGAATTTTCTTTAAGGTCGGATTATCAAGGGATTGAGGAATTATGCTTAAAATTAAGAGCTATAAAAAGTCAAAAAGAGCTAAGAGAGGCTTCTGAAAAGCTTGGCTCAAGACTGGTTAAAACCTTAATGCGAATTGATTTGAACTTTGATATTAAATTTTTTAAAGAACTAAATGAAAATTTAAACAAAAAACAAATTCCAATTTGCCATAGTGTTGCTTATGGTGCCATCTGTGCTTTGGCTGAAGTTGATAAAGATTATGCTTTAAATAGTTTTTGTTTCAATACAGCATCAACGATAGTTATAAATGCTGTAAAAACTGTGCCTATTAGCCAAATGGATGGACAAAGAATATTATTTGACATAAAAGATTTGATTAAAGATATAGTTGATAATGTAAAGACGCTGGATAAAGATGAATTTGGTCTCTCTTTTGCTGGCGTTGAGATATCATCAATGAGACACGAGTATCTTTATTCAAGACTTTATATGTCATAAAGGAGATAAATGAAATATATAAAAATAGGTGTTGCTGGTCCTGTTGGTTGTGGCAAAACTCACCTTATAGAACAACTAGTTAAGGAATTTTCAAAAGATTATAGCGTTGGCGTTGTTACAAATGATATTTATACAAAAGAGGATGCAAACTTTTTAAAAAATTCAGGCGTTATTGATGGAGAAAGAATTAGAGGCGTTGAGACGGGTGGTTGTCCTCATACAGCTATCAGAGATGATGTTTCTATGAATTTAGAAGCTGTTGAAGAACTTGCAAGTGTTTATCCTGATTTGCAAATAGTATTTATGGAAAGTGGTGGGGATAACCTATCGGCTACATTTTCACCAGACCTTGCTGATGCAACTATTTTTGTTATAGATGTAGCGGAAGGTGGAGATATACCAAGAAAGGGCGGACCTGGCATTACAAGGTCTGATATGCTCGTTATAAACAAGATAGATTTGGCACCTTATGTTGAAGTTGATTTGGAAAAAATGAAAACTGATACAATAACACAAAGAAAAAATCTACCTTTTGTTATGACAAATTTAAAGAGCAAACAAGGACTTGAAGAGCTTTTTACTTGGATAAAAAAAGATGTTTTGTTTGAGGATGATAAGTAAGACTTATGGCTAAAAGATTTAGTGAACTAAGCTTGGAGCTTGAAAATATCAAAGGCGTAAGTGATATAAAAAATATGTATATGACTCCGCCTTTAAGAGTTATGCGACCATTTTTTGAAGATGGCTTTACAGAGGTTATGATAATGAGCTCATCTCCGGGCTTGCTTGAAGGAGATACTCAAAAGTATGATTTTAATGCAAAAGATAACACAAATGTAAAAATAATATCTCAATCTTATGAAAAAATTCATCCTATGAATGAAAATGAGAGTGCAAAAAGAGATACAAAAATAAGTGTTGGCAAAAACTCAACCTTAATATGTAGCTTTTTGCCAACTATTATGTTTAAAGATTCAAGATTTTTAAGCAAGACAAAAATAGAACTTACAGACAATACTTCAAAGCTTGTATTTGCGGAGTCTTTTGTAGCTGGTAGGCTTGGGAAAAAAGAGAGTTTTTTATTTAGAGAATTTAGAAGCTTGATAGAGACTAAGATAGGTAGTGAGCTTATTTATTTTGAAAATAGCAAGATTGTGCCAAAACAAATCGCATATAACGAAATAGGCTTTTTTGAAGGTTTTGATCATTTCGCTAGTATCTGTATGTTTAATTTTAAAGATATAGAAAACTTAAATCAAAAAATACATGATACACTCAAAGAACAAGAAGATATTTTGGATATTCGCTTTGGAGTTTCAACCACATATAGAGGCGATACACAGGTAAGGATACTTGCAAAAATGGGTCAAAATTTAATGCAAGCTATTGAGTTAATGATTGAAATTTTATAAAAATTAAGGAGAGAAATAGTGCATTTAGTACCAAAAGATATAGAGAGGCTTATGATATTTACAGCTGGCGAAGTGGCCAGAAAAAGAAAAGCAAGAGGGCTTAAGCTAAACTACGCGGAATCAGTTGCTCTAATAAGTGCAGAACTTTATGAGATGGCAAGAGATGGTAAAACAGTGGCTGAGCTTATGAGGGATGGAAGAAAAATTTTAACTCGTGATGATGTAATGGAAGGTGTTGCTGAAATGATAGAAGATGTGCAAATAGAAGCTACTTTTACAGATGGAACAAAGCTTGTTACCGTTTCTCATCCTATAGTTTAAGGAGTGTAAATGATACCTGGAGAGATATTTTATAAAGATGAAGATATTATCTTAAATAAAGATAAAAAAACAATAGAATTAGTTGTAACAAATATAGGTGATAGAGCTGTCCAAGTAGGGAGTCATTTTCACTTTTTTGAAGTAAATAGGTGCTTAGAATTTGACCGCAAAAAGGCGTTTGGATATAAGCTTGACATACCAGCTGGAAACGCTATAAGGTTTGAACCAGGGCAAAGTCATAAAATAAGCTTGGTTGAGCTTGGTGGAAAGCGCAAGGTTATGGGTTTTAATGCCCTTGTAAATGGCGATATTGGCTATAAAAATGTAGATGAAATTTTAGAAAATATGATTAAATTGGGATTTGTAAATAAGCAAAGCAAGGAGTCTGATAAATGAGTTTAAAAATTTCAAGAAAAAAATATGGTTCTATGTATGGACCAACAACAGGTGATAAAATAAGACTCGGGGATACAAATATAATCATTGAAGTCGAAAAAGATTTTGCTGTTTATGGAGATGAATCGCAATTTGGTGGTGGAAAATCTGTAAGAGATGGAATGAATCAATCAGCCACAGCGACACAGTTAACAGGAGCTGCTGACCTTGTTATAACAAATGCAATTATACTTGATTATACGGGAATTTACAAAGCTGACATAGGTATAACTAATGGCAAAATTTCAGGTATAGGCAAAAGTGGAAATCCTGATATAAATGATAAAGTTGATATAGTTATAGGTGCTGGAACAGAGATAATTGCCGGAGAAGGCAAGATAATAACGGCTGGAGCCATTGATACTCATATACATTTTATAACCCCACAGCAAGTTGATACCGCGCTTAGTTCTGGTGTTACAACCATGGTTGGCGGCGGAACTGGGCCAGCTGAAGGAACAAATGCGACAACTTGTACCCCTGGTGTATCAAATATATCAAATATGCTTAAATCTTTTGAAGGCTTTCCTGTAAATATTTTAATCCTTGCAAAGGGTAATTGCTCTACAAAAGAACCGCTCATAGAACAGATAAAAGCAGGTGCAGGAGGGCTAAAAATTCACGAGGATTGGGGTTCAACTCAGGCTGTTATAGATAATTGTTTAAGTGTTGCTGATGAGTATGATGTAGGGGTTGCTATACACTCAGATACTCTTAATGAAGCTGGAAATATAGAAGACACGCTATCTTCAATAAAAGGCAGAACTATACACTTTTTCCATACAGAGGGTGCTGGTGGCGGACATGCTCCTGATCAAATAGTAGCAGCAAGTATGCCAAATGTCTTACCAGCTTCAACTAATCCAACTATGCCTTACACAATAAATACAGAAGATGAGCATTTGGATATGGTTATGGTTTGTCATCATTTAGATAAAAATATAAAAGAAGATGTTGCGTTTGCTGATTCTAGAATACGCCCTGAAACGATAGCAGCTGAAGATATACTTCATGATAAGGGTGTTTTTTCTATCATGAGTTCAGATTCTCAAGCTATGGGTAGAGTTGGTGAGGTGATTATAAGAACTTGGCAAACAGCTTCAAAGATGAAATACCAATTTGGTGCTTTAAAAGAAGATGAAGCCAATAATAATGATAATTTTAGAGCAAAGAGATATGTCTCAAAATATACCATAAATCCAGCCATAGCACAAGGAATTGGCGAATATATAGGCAGTATTGAGGTTGGTAAGTATGCGGATTTGGTTTTGTGGGAGCCTAAGTTTTTTGGCATAAGACCAAAAACGGTTGTTAAAAATGGTTTTATAATGACAGCACAAATAGGCGATCCAAGTGCCTCAATACCGACACCGCAGCCAGTTATGCATAGAAATATGTTTGCATTTTTAGGAAAAGGTATAGAGCAAACTTGCATAAGTTTTGTTTCAAATGCAGCTTATAAAGACAACGTAAAAGACAAGTTAGGACTTGGCAGGATAGTGTTGCCTGTGAAAAATTGCCGAAATATAGGGAAAAAAGATATGAAATTTAATAATAGTATGCCAAAACTAGAAGTTAACCCAGAAACCTATGAAGTAAAAATAGATGGCAAGATAGCAAAATGCGAACCAACTGACAACTTGCCTTTGGCTCAACTTTATAATCTATTTTGATTTTAATCTAGCCTTTTTGGCTAGATTGTTTATTCCTTCAACAAATCTGAAAAATTAGCTTTTCTTATTTTGGCCATATCTTCAACTTTTACTTTGATTTGAATACCTATCTTTCCACCACTAACTATAATTTCATCTAACATTTGAGCACTTTGGTCTATCTGCAAAGGATAGTCTTTTTTCATGCCAATAGGCGAACAACCGCCCCTTATATATCCGGTAACTGAGTTTATTTTAGCCACTGGAATTAACTCAACCTTTTTAACACCACAAGCTTTGGCTAGTTTTTTCAAATCAAGTTCTTTAGCCACTGGAATGACAGCAACATAATAGTTGTTGTCATTCCCCATAAGAACAAGTGTTTTATATACACTTTCAACTGCGAATCCGATTTTATTTGCCACAGAAACACCATCAATAGCCCCATCTGCCTCATAAAAAAATGACTCATAAGCTATTTTATGCTTATCTAAAATTCTCATTGCATTCGTTTTATTTTTTTCCATTGTTTTTCCAAATTTGATTAAAATTGATTGTATAATTGTAATTAAATTTTATTGAATGGTTGTTTATATTTTTAAAACAAATCACTATAATTTATTTTTTATTTTATAAAATGGCGAGTTTAGGACTTGATAGTTTTATAATTCAAAAGGCTTTTGACCTTTTGATACAAATCTTTCCTCTGTCAAGATACAAAATACTTTTATAAGTAGCTGTTCAAACAATAATTAAAAAGTGGTTATTTTCAACAGGGTAATAAAAACAACTGCCCTTAAAACCGTGTATAAAAGTACAAAATGTTTTAAAAAAATGTAGCAGAAATAAATAACTTTTTTTAAAATAGGAGTTTATATAAAAAAGTGTATGTAAAAACTAAATTTCTGCTACAAAAACCTAATTTCTAAAAATAAAGGTTTTTAGTTATGAAAACACTCGTGTGAAAAATATTTTATCAAATACCCAATAAAAGAGTATCTGAACCTTTAGTAAACCTAATTACAGCTTAAAAAACAATTAAAACTGTTAAAATAGATATATTTTTTAATCTATTTGTTGTATTTTGTAACGCATAAAACATTACAATAATATATTATAATCCACAAAACAAATTCAAATTTATTTGAAACAAAATGGAAAAACAAGATTGACTAAAAACTTAATCTTTTTGAAATATTGGTAAAATGGAAATTTGGAATGGATTTTTAAACATAAGTGGCTCCGGATGCTGGATTCGAACCAGCGACCAAGTGATTAACAGTCACCTACTCTACCGCTGAGCTAATCCGGAATATAATAAAAATGAGCTGTGATTATATTAAAAAAATCTTTTTTTGTCAATAAAAATAAATTTAAATTTTTACAAAATTACAATTTTTTTATTAAATTTGGTAAATTTTCTTCAAAATCAACTCCATAGTGGTTGGGTGTTTTGTCTTTTAGAGTCGAATTTATAGAATCCACAACGAAATCAGCTGCTATTTTTGTTGCACTATACAAACTATCGCCTAAAATAATTTTTGAAAAAACGATAGAAGCAAATATATCTCCAGTTCCACTGAACCTAGCGTCTATTAGCTCATGAAAATAACTTTTTGTTTCATTTTCTTTTTTATCATAGCTTAAAACACCGCAACTTTTTTCATCATAACTAACACCCTTTAAAACGATAAATTTAGTTTTAAGCTCTTTAAGTTTATCCATTAATTCATCTATAAATTTATCATCATAACCATTTTTTGGATATTGTGTATTAGTTAAAAAACAAGCTTCTGTAATATTTGGTGTGATTATATCTGCATTTTTACAAAAGTTTTTCATCGCTTTTGCAAAGCTTTCATCAAAGCAAGAATAAAACTTCCCATTATCTGCCATACAAGGGTCTATAAGGATAAGCTCATCATTGTTTTTAAACTTATTTATAATGCCTTCTATTTTCGTAAGTTGTTTTATATTTCCCAAAAAGCCTGTATAAATTCCATCAAAACTTATATTTTCTTTTTCCCAGACATCAACTATCTTATCCATCTCATCTGTTAAATCCAAAAAAGTAAAGTTATCAAATCCTGTATGAGTTGATAATAATGCCGTTGGCAAAATACAAGCTTCGATCCCTATTGAACTAATTATTGGAAGCGCCACACCAAGCGAACATTTACCAACACAAGATATATCTTGAATGGTTAAAATTCTTTTCATATTTTTTCCTTTACTTTATAAAACTCAACACCGACAACATCAATTTTATATATTTTACCCAAACCTATAAGCTCATTTAAATTATTTTTTGATAAATCCGAAAAATTCTCATTTATATTTGACATAGTTTGTGGTCGCCTTAATAAAAGCTGCATTATTTCATCTTTTGTAAAATCATATCTAACTGTGTTTGTTTTCGATTTGATTATATTTACCGGAATATTTTTTATATTTGATGCTAATTTTTGCAAAATTTCTTCGCCAACGCCAGTAACTTTATACGCAGGTGGTCTATCTATACTACCTATATCAACTCTATCTGGTTTTATGAAATTTAATACATCATTTAGCTTTACAAACTCATCATCACTATCATTTATATTTTTAACAACAAGAATTTCTATAACCATTTGACCATTAAACTTCTCCCTAAAAAACTTCATATTGCTAATAAGTTTTTCTAAATTTATATCTTTAATTCTAGCCAGTTTTTTAAAGCTGGATTTAACAACACTATCTAGGCTAAACTTAGCTATATCAAACTCAAGCAAAGACTCAAATGTATCTTGATTTAAAAGCCCTGTTGCATTACTTAATATAAGTAATTTTTTATCTTTTTTAATATCTTTTATTTTATAGACTAATTTTTTAAGATTTTTATAAAGAGTTGGTTCTCCGCTCGCACTAACAGTTATAACGTCTATATTTTTATGTTTTGATATTGCGAGTTTTAATTCATCTATAATATCATCAATATCAGGCTGAATTTCTATACTTTGAGTTATCTTACCTTTACCTATTTCACAATAAACGCAATCAAAATTGCATGATTTTGAAAAAGGAGATAAATCTATCCCTAAAGACATACCAAATCTACGAGAGTGTATTGGTCCAAATACCAAACTCAATATCTTTCCTTATAAAGATTTAAAAATCAAAGCACCTATTTGAAAATTTAACAGGTGCTTTATAGAGTATTAAAATAGAGAATTTACACTTTCGTTGTGATAAATTCTTCTTATAGTTTCTCCAAAAAGAGGTGCAACGCTTAAAACTTTTATACAAGGTAGTTCTTGTTTTAAAGGTATCGTGTCAGTTACCACAAGCTCATCAAGATAGCCTTTTGATAGATTGTCATAAGCAGCTCCGCTCAAAACTGGATGTGTGCAAAATGCAATAACGCTTGTAGCGCCTTTATCTTTAAAAACCTTGGATGCTTTTACTATCGTTCCTGCTGTGTCTATCATATCGTCAACTAAAATAACATCTTTGCCATTAACATCACCTATGATATTCATAACTTCACTTTCGTTTGCTTTTTCACGACGTTTATCAACTATAACCATATCAAGCCCTAAATTTTTAGCCAGCGCTCTAGCTCTTGCAACACCGCCAACATCAGGACTAGCAACAATAGGGTTTTTTAAATTTTTAGAACGCACATAATCTGTAAAAATAATGCTACCATATAAATTATCAACAGGAATATCAAAAAATCCCTGTATCTGTCCAGCGTGAAGATCCATAGTAACAACTCTATCAATTCCAGCTACTTGCATCATATTTGCAACGAGTTTTGCTGTAATAGGAACACGAGGGGCGGCTTTTCTATCTTGTCTTGCGTATCCAAAATAAGGGACAACAGCCGTTATAGAACTAGCAGAGCTACGTTTTAAAGCATCTGTAAGCACTAAAAGCTCCATTAAATTTATGTTTGCCGGTGCACAGGTTGGCTGAATAACAAAAACATCTTTACCCCTTACACTTTCACCTATTTGAACGCTTATTTCGCCATCACTAAAACGCTTTATAATGGCTTCACTCAACGGCAAGGATAGATATTGAGAAACTTTTTTTGAAAAATCTAAATTCGCAGTCCCTGAAAAAACTTTATAACCTCTCATTTAAAAAACCTTATATTGATATTATGTTTATAATTTTATCTAAAAGCTGCTTAAATCAATAAAAATAATAAAGTACAATAATATATTTTATTTGAATTCTATATTTTTTATATGATTTTAACTGATGCCTTTAACAAAGATTATTTAAGTTTAAAAACTTTTTATCATCTTAAATTTCGGTATGAAAAATATTATAAAGATTAAGTAAAATTCCAAAATTACAGATAAAAACATAATAATATAAGGCATTATGAACAAACAAAAACCATCATTTGTATCTATCCATCCAGTTGCTTCTTTAAAACCATTTGAATCAAAATCAAAGTTTATAATATTTTTAAAGCATTAATGCCATCTTTGTTTAAAACTACCATCATAGGGCAATAATCTTCTGGGTCTAGATCATCATCACTATCATTATCTATAATAGCTCGATTTAGATTTTTAGTTACTCTAGCTTTAGATTTTTAGACATTCCCTTGACACCACCTGTAAATTCAAATTTAATATCTTCATTTTCAGCAGCATAGAGCTATCTTACTTATATGTATACTCTACGTTGGTTATAAGATTAGAAGTATCCATATTAGATCTTGGCTATTTTCATTTACTATCATCTCTAATACTGATCTTGTTTTAAGTTCTTGTCTATACTTGCACTAAATATTTTGGTCATCGCTATCTGCTTCTTTGGAAGTTTTATTTCCTATGTTTATATCTATCTCATCTTTGTATTTATCAAAGTTATTTATAGTTAATATTTTATTTAAGATATTTTCTACTAGACTACACTCCACATTTCTATCTTCGCACTTATATATACAATTTTGTCTTTATTATACGTTCAACTGGTTAATGCATAACTCACTTTCTTTACCATCTCTATCTTCTATGATATCTTTATAGCCAACATAGTATTTATCACTTTTGCCACCATAAACGGTGTCTTCTCCAGCGCTTCCATAGATAGTCATTACAGCCATCTTTATTATCGGTATAAATCTCATTTTTAGAATTTTCATCTATTATAATTTTTAAATTTATAATAATATCTTTACCACTTCCCGCTTTGATATATGAGCTATTTCATAAAACAATTATGAGTATCTCCATCTAAAGCATAAATTTTAGTATATATTTGATTTTATGTTTGAATGTTTGTTTTAAATTAGGTTTTAACTTTACATCACTTTTATAATACTCCAAAGCTATAGAACTAGCCGCAAGTACTTTTAAAATCATTCTAACTTTATCTTTTATTATTAACTTGAATACTCGTATTTATGATTTTTAAACTCGCGATAAGCATTTGATAATATATTTAAAACTACAAAAAGGATTTAAATTTACTAAAGAGTGAGATGCTTGAGTTACCAAATATTGAAGTTATGGATGAGTTTTGTGTAAGCAAATCTAAATTTAGTGAATTACTAAAAGCATCAAATATTTATGTTTTTAACTCTTTGTTTAAAACACCATACCAATCCTTTTTCTTCATAAAAGTTAAATAAACTATCTTTAGTGAATATACATATTTATAAAAGACAAATAAATAGATAAATAAATTTATCAACAAAAAAGAACATGAATCAATTCACTATAAATTTTTTATAATGCCTATTAAAGATTCTACATTATCAAATAACACTTTTATAAAGCATTCAACTGTACTTATCTATAAATATAGCAGTATTATATGAGTAAAGTATTGATAAACTTACTAAGATTTTTAACAAAAAACGAAACAAGAGTAATCGCTAATTTACCTTTCAGCAAATAAGTACTTCGTATACTCACAGCTAATTAATCTTTTTTATATTGTTTAAATAAAAAAACTTATTATAAATACTGTAAGAGTATCACACAATTACAGTTGCTTTTATATTATTTGCTTGTGACTTTATAATATGATTTGTTTGATGAGTTGATTAGTGATTGTAAAATTTCTATTTTGTTTATATGTCCATCAAGGAAGAGTTTGTTTATTTAAGTAGTTTTGTTTTTTGTATCTTTGTAAATTTGATTTATCTGCTCACTCTTTTATTTTGTTAGCACATTTTTATAATTATTATATTCTAATAAATTTATTCCTAATTATTTTTATATGGATCATAATCATAACCTTTTAGATTAAATTCTGTGCTAATTGAGCTGTTAAAATTCCTCATAAACTATATCCTCAATTTATAAAAAACCTACCATCTAGCTATTAAACAACAAGAATTTAAATGATTAAAATAAAAAAGAATAAAAAACAATTATCCACAATCAATAAAATATACCACTTGTATATTAATCACAACCAAGTAAAACACAATAACATAAAAGAATAAAAAATATTTTAAATTTATTAAATAAAAAAACATAAAAAAGAATAAGAAATAAAGATATATAATAAATAATATTAATTGGATTTATAAAAAGAAAGAATAAACAAAGCTCGCAGCGACTTACTTTCCCAACATCTCAGTAAGAGAGAGTATCATCAGCCAGGACGAGCTTAGCTTCTTGGTTCGAGATGGAGCAAGGCGTTTCCTCGTCTGTATAGCCACGAGCAGTGTTAAATAAAAGATTAGTGATTATTTGTGTAATCTCTTATTTAACACTGTTTGTGTTAAATTATATCGTTAAGAGTAAAGCTTGTTTTATTAAACAATCTTTTCTTGTATAAGGTTTTACCCTTAACAAGGAAGTGATGCTTAAAAAGATAAGCAAACGAGCTATTAGTACTGGTCAGCTAAATGACTTTCATCAATTACACACCCAGCCTATCAAACTAGTAGTCTACTAGAGCTCTTAAAAGAAGATTCATCTTGGAGTTGGCTTCGAGCTTAGATGCTTTCAGCTCTTATCACATCCGAACGTAGCTACCGAGCGATGCCCTTGGCAGGACAACTCGTACACCAGTGGTTCGTTCAACCCGGTCCTCTCGTACTAGGGTCAACTCTCCTCAATCTTCTTACGCCCACGGCAGATAGGGACCGAACTGTCTCACGACGTTCTGAACCCAGCTCGCGTACCGCTTTAAATGGCGAACAGCCATACCCTTGGGACCTGCTCCAGCCCCAGGATGCGATGAGCCGACATCGAGGTGCCAAACCTCCCCGTCGATGTGAGCTCTTGGGGGAGATCAGCCTGTTATCCCCGGGGTACCTTTTATCCTTTGAGCGATGGCCCTTCCACACAGAACCACCGGATCACTAAGACCGACTTTCGTCCCTGCTTGACATGTACGTCTTGCAGTTAAGCTGGCTTATACCTTTATACTCTACGAACGATTTCCAACCGTTCTGAGCCAACCTTTGTAAGCCTCCGTTACATTTTGGGAGGCGACCGCCCCAGTCAAACTACCCACCAGACATTGTCCTGCATGAGGATAACTCATGCCAGTTAGCTATCAGAATAAAGAAGAGTGGTATCTCAACAATGGCTCATATACAACTGGCGTCATATACTCAAAGCCTCCCACCTATCCTGCACATCTTTATCCCAATAGCAGTGTCAAGCTGTAGTAAAGGTCCACGGGGTCTTTCCGTCTTGCCGCGGGTAGGAGGAATTTTCACCTCCACTACAATTTCACTGGATCCCTCTTCGAGACAGCTCCCATCTCGTTACGCCATTCATGCAGGTCGGTATTTAACCGACAAGGAATTTCGCTACCTTAGGACCGTTATAGTTACGGCCGCCGTTTACTCGGGCTTCGATCAAATGCTTCGCAGAGCTAACATCATCAATTAACCTTCGAGCACCGGGCAGGCGTCACACCCTATACATCCTCTTACGAGTTAGCAGAGTGCTGTGTTTTTGGTAAACAGTCGGGAGGGACTCTTTGTTGTAACCTTCAATGCTTACGGAGTAAATCCTTAACAAAGTTAGGCACACCTTATACCGAAGATACGGTGCTATTTTGCAGAGTTCCTTGAAGAGAGTTCTTCCACGCGCCTTAGAATACTCATCCCACCCACCTGTGTCGGTTTACGGTACGGGCAACATTATCTAAACTTAGAAACTTTTCTTGGCTCGACAGTATCAAGGATTCAGACTCGATTCCGAAGAATGTTGTCTGCCTGTGGGGTCTCGGCTTAAAAAGATCCGGATTTTCCTAGATCTTAACCTACACCTTTCGACCAGCACTTCCATCCGCTGGCTCCTTTAACTCTAAGCGTCCTTCCATCGCACAATAATGTTGGCATTGGAATATTAACCAATTTTCCATCGCATACCCCTTTCGGACTTTGCTTAGGACCCGGCTAACCCTACGATGACGAGCATCGCGTAGGAAACCTTGGGTTTACGGCGTTGGGGATTCTCACCCCAATTATCGCTACTCATGCCTGCATGCTCACTTCTATCCGCTCCAGCGCTCCTTACCGGTACACCTTCAACGCTGAATAGAACGCTCTCCTACCACTTAGTAAAACTAAGTCTAAAGCTTCGGTACTCATTTTAGCCCCGTTATATTTTCCGCGCAAAATCACTAGACCAGTGAGCTATTACGCTTTCTTTAAAGGATGGCTGCTTCTAAGCCAACCTCCTGGTTGTTACAGTAACTTCACATCGTTTTCCACTTAAATGAGATTTAGGGACCTTAGCTGTTAGTCTGGGTTGTTCCCCTCTCGACGACGGATTTTATCACTCGCCGCCTGACTGCTGTGATTACACACTAGGTATTCGGAGTTTGATAGGGTTTGGTACATTGGTGTATGCCCTAGCCCATTCAGTGCTCTACCCCCTAGTGTTACGACACAACGCTATACCTAAATATATTTCGGAGAGAACCAGCTATCACGATGTTTGATTGGCCTTTCACCCCTATCCACAAGTCATCCCATAGCTTTTCAACGCTAGCGGGTTCGGTCCTCCACTGGCTCTTACACCAGTTTCAACCTGCTCATGGATAGATCACATCGTTTCGGGTCTGCAACATCTGACTAATCGCCCTATTAAGACTCGCTTTCGCTACGGCTCCGGGTTTCCTTAACCTCGCCAGACATCACAACTCGCAGGCTCATTATGCAAAAGGCAGTCCATCACCCTGATAAATCATAGGGCTCTGAATGATTGTAAGTAAATGGTTTCAGGTTCTATTTCACTCTGATCACCTCAGTTCTTTTCACCTTTCCCTCACGGTACTTGTTCGCTATCGGTCTAGTAGTAGTATTTAGGGTTGGATAGTGGTCTACCCAGCTTCAGACAGAATATCACGTGTTCCGCCCTACTCAGGATACTGCTAAGTAAAACATTGCTTTCATATACGGGAGTATCACCCTCTACGCTTAACCTTTCCAGGTTATTCTATTAGCTTTGTTTAGTCTATGTTGCAGTCCTACAACCCCACTAGTAAACTAGTGGTTTGCCCTCTTACGCGTTCGCTCGCCGCTACTAGCGTAATCTCTTTTGATTTCTCTTCCTGTTGGTACTAAGATGTTTCAATTCCCAACGTTTGCTCCATTATATGGTAACTGACATCGCTATCAGTTGGGTTGCCCCATTCGGAAATACCCGGATCAAAGCCCCTTGACGGCTCCCCGAGTCTTATCGCAGCCTGGCACGTCCTTCATCGCCTCTACTAGCCAAGGCATCCACCATTTACTCTTAGTAGCTTACCTTTTTTTACCTATTAATACATAATAAGTTGTTAGTATATTTTTTGTTATATTCTAATTCGCATCACTTCCTTGTTAAAGGTAACTGTTATACATAAATATATGTAGTTACTAAATCTAAACACATAATCCCCAAGACGGAAAGCATTAACAGATAATATAGATAAGTTTTAACTCTATAATATCTTGTGATGTTAAACTTCTGTATTTATATACAAGAGATTAGATATTTAAATCTTTAACAAGTCCTGTAAAATTGTTTTTATTAAAACTTGCTTGTGACTCTTAACAATTGTAATTAAAAGAACAACGATTTGTTTAAAAATAAAATATTGACTTATATTCTCAAGGAGATAAACTCCGTTTCTCAAATCGTGAGCTGGAATTATATAAGAGCAATGCTTAATATGAGCTTAATATTGTAAAAAAAAATAAAAATATTTTAGTTTGTTGGAATTTGGAGAGGTGTGTGTAGTGGTAAATAAAAATACGTTATCTATAAATATAGTTATTGATTAATTTTAGCTACTATTGTATATTTAAATTTTTTATATTTTAAGATATCATAAGGCGACAAAAAGTCAATAATGGATAAAATAAAAATAAAAAATTAACGAAGGATTCAAATGGGACATAGTTGTGGAGATAATGGTTGTGATGGATTTTTATTAATGAAACAACAGCAATCTTGTGTAGTATTGGCTGGTGGTAAAAGCAGCAGGATGGGAGTAGATAAAGCATTAATGCCTTTTAAAGACAAAGCAAGTCTATCTGCATATGTAACAGATAAGTTATCAAACATTTTTAAAGAAGTTTATATAAGCACTAAAACCAATAAATTTAACAATGCCGAACTTAATCAAAGCATCAAATTTATAGCCGATGAAAGCAATGAAAGCTCGCCTATGATTGCACTTGCTAGCATACTTCATCATTTTAATGAACCGGTTTTTATACAGCCTGTTGACATGCCTTTTTTAAAACCTGAGAGCATCAAAGATATGTCTAAACTAAAAGATGATTTTGAAATTGTAATCGCTTGTGAAGCAGAAATAGATCATGTACTTTGTGGTTATTTTTCTCCTAGCGTAGCAGATAAAGCAAAAAAATTAGCTAAAGATGGAAAGCATAAAATAAAAGAGCTTTTAAAAATTTGTGATGTAGTTAGGGTCGAGCTTTCTGGTGATGATGAAGGGATAAACCTAAATAATCCTGATGATCTAAAAAAGGCTTTAAGATATGAATAAATCATTATTTATATTATTTGTTTTTTCGTTTTATTTATTTGCGAATGATTCTAGTAAATTTAAACTTGCGAATGAACTAGAAAAAGCAGGCGATATAAAGGGTGCAATGAGTATTTATAAAAGCCTGGCCGCTAAAAATATAAAAAAAGATTCACGCTCAGAAGAATACATTAAATCAGACACCATAAACAATTCAAAAGCAAAAGATGAAGCACTTTTTAGAGAACTTTTTGCAGGAAGCAGTATAAGTTTTCATGAATTAAACTATTTGCTTTTAGGCACCTATGCTTCTAGTGTGCCTAACAACGATAGACAAAAATTTGAAACCAAATTTAACATAAGTATCAAAAAACCGATAGAAATTTCACTATTACCGAAATGGGCTAATCTTTATATGGCATACTCTCAAACATCATGGTGGCAAACAGGAAAGCATAGTTCGCCTTTTAGAGAAACAAATTATAGACCAGAAGTTTTTATGCGCCTATATACAAACAATGAACGGATAAATAGCTTTGATATAGGTGTTTTACATGAATCAAATGGACTAGGTAAAGATAAAAGCAGAAGCTGGAACAGGGTATATGCTAGCTCTAAATTAAATTTTAGCAATCTATCCATAACTCCACGAGTTTGGTATCACATAGGAGATTTAAGCGATAATAAAGATATTTATCGTTATTTGGGTTATGGTGATATACAAGCAAGATATACTACAAAAAATATATCATTTGAACTACTATTGCGCAATAACTTTCGCATAAAAGACAACAAAGGAGCAGTTCAAGCCAGTCTGATATTTCCACTCTTTGGTGGAATTTTAGGATACTTACAATACTTTAACGGATATAGTGAAAGTTTAATAGATTATAACCATAGCACAAATAAAATAGGCATAGGTTTTACGTTACTTAGATAAAAGCAGAGGGTTTAGAAACTCAATCTTTTCTAACCCTTAAAAAAGTAGCAAAGCGTGGTATGCCGTTTTTGGTTAAATTTTGATATTTGAAAGTAATAATACTCCCAATCTTTGGTGGATTTTTACGAATATAATCACTAAAACCAGATCCTATTTTAAATCTAATTTTATTTGATAACTCACATGTTATAGAACCCATTAAGTCTTTATATTTGCCACTACCTTTATTTATAGATATAACTTTGCACTCTGAATCAATAAAGCGTTTGTATTTTAAATTTAGATTGCTTCTTGATTTTATATAAACAGAATTTGGTTCACGAATAACAACACCTTCACCTTCACTACTTACAATTTCATCTAAAAAGCTATCTAATTCTTTCTTGCTTGTTATAAGTTTTTGGGGTATAAGCTTTATGTGGTTTTTTATATCATTGTTGTTGGAATTTTTATCTATATAATCTTGAACTACTTTCAAACGCTCAATCAATCCACCATTTGCATTAGGTGCATCAAATATATAATAAGTTATATTTTTCCATTCTTTTTCATTTGGTATCTGATCCATAACTATGGTTTGTATTTTTTCAAATTCATTTCTTTTAGTATATAGCTCTCCATCTAAAGCAAAATCCGGAAGAGTTTTTAAAAAATACTTTGGTGCTTTTATGACTTTACCTTGTCTACTTAGTAAATTTTTACCATCCCAATATGCCCTTATACCATCAAGCTTTTCGCTAGCATACCATCCGGTTATGTTTTGATCTTTGTATACACCAAGCTTCATTAGCTCAATAGCTTGAATACTTTGAATACATATAAAGACAACAACAATTAACTTTAAAATTTTATTCACTAATATCCTTTATAATTTTTAATCTTTTTCATTAAACAACTAGCTAACAAGACTTATACAATACAATCATTTATATATTTAATTAAACCCATTCAGATAAAAATTTTATTTTTTACAAAGGCAATTAAGAAACATAACATATCAAGTTATTTTTTATAAAAAAGAATTGTTTTTTATTTTAAACATATATAGCATACAAAAGTATAGACATAAAATATTAATACAAGAAACAATGATAAAAAGTATATAGAATAATTAAAAAGAGTATTTTGTTAAACTATATTAATGGTGGGCCTAACAAGACTTGAACTTGTGACCTCACCCTTATCAGGGGTGCACTCTAACCAGCTGAGCTATAGGCCCTTAAATGGTGGAGAATAGCGGGATCGAACCGCTGACCTCCTGCGTGCAAAGCAGGCGCTCTCCCAGCTGAGCTAATTCCCCAATATTAATTTCTAAATACTAATAGAAATAAAATATATTTAATTATTAGCTGTCAATCTTTCAAAACTAAACAAGGATTGATTGAGATATTTTCCTTTGATGTATATCTTGTGAGAGAATATACATTGTACTCTAGAAAGGAGGTGATCCAACCGCAGGTTCTCCTACGGTTACCTTGTTACGACTTCACCCCAGTCGCTGATTCCACTGTGGGCGGTAGCTAGTTTAGCATTCCGACTTCGAGTGAAATCAACTCCCATGGTGTGACGGGCGGTGAGTACAAGACCCGGGAACGTATTCACCGTAGCATGGCTGATCTACGATTACTAGCGATTCCGGCTTCATGGAGTCGAGTTGCAGACTCCAATCCGAACTGGGACATATTTTATAGATTTGCTCCATCTCGCGATATTGCTTCTCATTGTATATGCCATTGTAGCACGTGTGTCGCCCCGGACATAAGGGCCATGATGACTTGACGTCGTCCACACCTTCCTCCTCCTTACGAAGGCAGTCTCATTAGAGTGCTCGCCCTAAGCGTTAGCAACTAATGACGTGGGTTGCGCTCGTTGCGGGACTTAACCCAACATCTCACGACACGAGCTGACGACAGCCGTGCAGCACCTGTCTTAACATTTCTGCAAGCAGACACTCTTCCATCTCTGGATGATTTGTTAGATATCAAGTCCGGGTAAGGTTCTTCGCGTATCTTCGAATTAAACCACATGCTCCACCGCTTGTGCGGGTCCCCGTCTATTCCTTTGAGTTTTAATCTTGCGACCGTACTCCCCAGGCGGTATACTTAATCCGTTAGGTGCATTACTGCCTTGACTAGCAAAGCAACAACTAGTATACATCGTTTAGGGCGTGGACTACCAGGGTATCTAATCCTGTTTGCTCCCCACGCTTTCACGCCTTAGCGTCAGTTGAGTTCCAGCAGATCGCCTTCGCAATGGGTATTCCTGGTGATCTCTACGGATTTTACCCCTACACCACCAATTCCATCTGCCTCTCCCTCACTCTAGATTATCAGTTTCCCAAGCAGTTCTATGGTTAAGCCATAGGATTTCACAAAAGACTTGATAATCCGCCTACGCGTCCTTTACGCCCAGTGATTCCGAGTAACGCTTGCACCCCCCGTATTACCGCGGCTGCTGGCACGGAGTTAGCCGGTGCTTATTCGTTAGGTACCGTCATGGTTCTTCCCTAACAAAAGGAGTTTACGCTCCGAAAAGTGTCATCCTCCACGCGGCGTTGCTGCTTCAGGGTTTCCCCCATTGAGCAATATTCCCTACTGCTGCCTCCCGTAGGAGTCTGGACCGTGTCTCAGTTCCAGTGTGACTGATCATCCTCTCAGACCAGTTATGCGTCATAGCCTTGGTAAGCCATTACCTTACCAACTAGCTGATACAATATAGCCTCATCCCTTACCGAAAAACTTTCCCGACCAAACTTATGTTTGGAAGGAGTATAGAGTATTAGCAGTCATTTCTAACTGTTGTCCTCTTGTAAGGGGCAGATTAGCTATACATTACTCACCCGTGCGCCACTAAGATTAAAAAAGCAAGCTTAATTAATCTCCGTTCGACTTGCATGTATTAGGCACGCCGCCAGCGTTCACTCTGAGCCAGGATCAAACTCTCCATATAATTTATATGAAGTTTTTAATCTAAAAAACTTTAATTTTTTTGTTAATCAGTTTTAAGTCTATAAACAATATAGACTGGCTCAATCGATCACTTGTTTAGATTTCAAAGATTGACTAATAGTTTAACATTTATAATTTAACAGAACAACGATATTTAAAAAGAAAAGCTTTATTAACTAAAAGTTAAAGGTGGTTTCTCAAATCGTGAGCTGGAATTATATAAGAGTAATGCTTAAATGCTACTTAAATATAAAATAATATTTTAAATAATTTGAATTTGGGTGAGATTGGGGTTTGTTTTATATAAAAGTATGGAAAATAATAGAAATTATGGCTATGTTTAATATGGGTGTATATGGGTTGATGATTGTTGTGTGAAGAGATAGTTATTTAGTATTATTTGAAAATAGAAGTATTTTTATACTATTATAAGATATATTTTATAACCATAGTTAGGCTACAACTAATATTTATTTGTATGATTTATAGCATTATAAAACCATATATTCATAGCTCTATAGCTTTAATAGCCATAAAACAAACATAACAACTATCATATTAAATATATTATTAAATGCCAATCCAAACAATAACTACAACGATACTACAAAAACATATATCCAATAAGTATAAAATTAAACAAATAATGTAGCTTAAAATTAAGCTTGCGAGTAATATGACATATGATTTTAGATATTTTTATTGCAAAAGCTTGCTAAGATTTTTAACAAAGAACAAGAGAGATAGTGTATTTAAGTTATTTAAATGTTATAAAAAAAGGCAATCATACGGGTTATTTAACAGTAAATTATCCTTATTTTAGATAATTTTTTTATATGGTTTAAACAAGTTAATAAAAGTATGGTTTAAGAATAAATAGATTTTATGAAAGTTATTGGCGTGAGTGTTTATGGATAATATTATATCTCTATACTATTATCCATATATCTGCACAAGTAGAAAATAAACAAAAAAATATAGTTTAGTGGTGAGTTTATGTTGTAATATTGTTTTTAGATATTTAATAGGGTTTTAAAAATTCGTAGATATACAGTACTACAAGAATATATAATATAAATTTATATAAATAATACTTTGTTTTATATACCTGCAATGATTATAAGTACTAATAATTAGTTTTAGTGATTATATGATTTTTTGTTATTGATTAGAAATCTTGGAAAATTAATTATAAAAAAATAAAATTATAGTTTTATTCATATAGATTGAATAAACTATATAAGCATATATGTTTGTTATTGTTTGTTTAGATAGTAATGTGGTTTGGGAAGTATAAATATAAAAGTGCAGTAGAGATATATTGGGGCAATTTGGATTTACAATAAAGAATAATCCCAAAAAGACTTTTGTAAAAAAATCACAAAAGTCTAAAAAATCAATCTTATTTTATAAGTTCAAGCAAATTAAATTTAAGTTCATTTATATGTTCGCCACTTGCAGATGATATAGGAAGTATAAAAAATGGCTTTGCAATATCATACTCATAAATATCTTGTTTAAACTCAAGCAAGCTATCTCCAAGCCCGAGATCGCTTATAAATTGTGATATTATCGTGATATCTTCACAAGCATCCATTCTAGTAAGTGCTATGGCATAGCTTCTTTTAGAAAGCTCGTTTGAAAATTTCAAAACCTCTTCTTTTAGTGTTTCAAACTGTTCTTTTAAACTTCTATAATTAGCCAAATCTATCATATAAAGCAAAATTTTAGTTCTTTCTATGTGCTTTAAAAACTGTATTCCAAGTCCTCTGCCATCACTTGCACCTTCTATGATACCCGGTATATCAGCCATAACAAAACCGCTATACTCATCAACTTCAACAAGTCCTAATTTTGGAGTTAAAGTTGTAAACTCATAATTTGCCACTTGTGGCTTTGCGTTTGATATAGTTGATATAAGAGTGGATTTGCCAACGTTTGGAAAACCAACAAGTCCTACATCTGCTATTAGTTTTAGTTCAAGCCTAACTTCGCGAACTTCTTCAGGGGTGCCTTTTTGAGCATATTCTGGCGCTTGATTTGTTGAGCTTTTAAAATGCACATTTCCAAGACCACCTTTACCACCTTTTAAAAGCATTTGCTTATCGCCCTGCTGTGTAAGGTCAAGCAAAACTTCATTTGTCTGCGCATCATATACAACAGTTCCTGGTGGAACTATAAGCTCTAGACTTTCGCCTTTTTTACCTGTCATTCTTCTGCCCATTCCTGGGTCTCCATTAGATGCCTTTAATGACCTTTTGCCTTTATAAGCAGCAAGAGTGTGAGAGTTATTATCTACCACAAAATAAACATCGCCACCATCGCCACCATCGCCACCATCAGGACCACCAAGCAAAACATGCTTTTCACGCCTAAAACTCACAGCCCCTGCACCACCGTGACCAGAACTAAGAGTTAATTTAACACTATCTACAAACATAAAATACCTTTTGAATTTTTTAAGATTATATCAAATTTTAAAAACAAATTTTAAAAACTAACAAAAATAGAGTTGAAATTTAAAAATAAGTAATTATAAAACATAGTATATACAACAAGAAAAATCAGCTAACTTTGCAAAATAAAGTTAGCTAACTATAAATCATATAGTATTAAAAACCCTATCTCCAGCATCACCAAGACCCGGAACTATATAGTTTTGCTCGTTTAATTTTTCATCTATACTAGCTGTATAGACATCAACATCTGGATAAATTTCACTAAAACGCTTAAGACCTTCTGGTGCTGCTATTATAGATATAAACTTTATATCTTTTACGCCATTATCTCTTAAAAACTTAACGGCATCTATGGCTGTACCGCCAGTTGCAAACATAGGGTCTATTATTATAGCTGTTCTGTTTTTATGATCAGATGGCAATTTGGCATAAAAAAACTCAGCCTTTGCTGTTTTTTCATTTCTTTGAAAACCCAAAAACCCAACACTAGCATCTGGAATCAGCTTAAATACGCTATCTAGCATACCAAGAGCAGCTCTTAATATAGGACAAATCATAAGCTTTGTGGATAGTTTTTTAGCTTTTGTTTTTGTAACCGGGGTTGTTACATCAACTTCTCTAAGCGCTAAATCCCTAGTGGCTTCAAACATCATTAAATAACTTATCTCATCTATAAGCATTCTAAATTGAAATGGTTCGGTTTTTATATCCCTTAAAATCGCTAGCTTATGCTCTATAAGTGGATGATTTATGAGTTTTACATTTTTCATAGTGTTATTTTTTTCCTTTTCAATAATTCTTCTTTATATGCTTCTGAGTCAAAATTTTCAACTCTTGCAACGCCATCTTCAACCGCTGCCTTAGCAACAGCCATACTAACCCATAAATATGCACGAGGGTCAAATGGTTTTGGTATTATATAATCTTTTCCAAACTTAAGCTCAGAAACGCCATAAATTTCTAAAACTTCTTTACAAACAGACTCTTTTGCCAAATCAGCAATAGCTCTTGAAGCCGCTTTTTTCATATTTTCGGTTATTTTTTTAGCTCTAACGTCCAATGCTCCACGGAAAATAAATGGAAATCCTAAGACATTATTTACTTGATTTGGATAGTCGCTTCTTCCTGTCCCAATAATAGCATCTTGTCTTACCTCAAGAATCTCTTCTGGAGAAATTTCAGGAATAGGATTTGCAAGCGCAAAAATAATAGGAAAATCATTCATAGAAGCTATCATATCTTTTGTTAATACTCCTGGTTTTGAAAGCCCTAAAAACATATCAGCACCATTCATAGCATCGGATAATGTTTTTTCATTTGTTTGTATAGCAAATGGCATTTTTTCAGGTGTTAAATCACTCCTATCCTTGCTAATAACACCCCTGCTATCAACCATAACGATATTTTTTACGCCCATACTTTTATACATATTAGCACAAGCTATACCGGCAGCACCAGCACCACTTACAACTATCTTTATGTTCTTCATATCTTTACTTGATATCTCACAAGCATTTATAAGTCCAGCAGTAGTTATGATAGCCGTTCCATGCTGGTCATCATGCATAACAGGTATATCAACCACTTTTTGAAGCTCTTGTTCTATATAAAAACACTTTGGAGATTTAATATCTTCAAGGTTTATTCCGCCAAATGTTGGAGACAAAGCTTTACAAATTTCTACTATTTTTTTAGGGTCTTTTTCATCAAGTTCTATATCAAAGGCATCAACATCCGCAAATTTTTTAAACAAAACAGCCTTGCCTTCCATTACAGGCTTGCCAGCAACCGCACCTATATCACCAAGTCCCAAAACAGCAGTGCTGTCTGTAATAACAGCAACCAAGTTTGATTTGTTTGTATATTTAAATGCAAGTTCACTATCTCTTGATATCTCTTTGCACGGCTCAGCCACACCAGGAGAATATGCCAAAGAAAGATCATGAGCTGTTTCACAAACAACTTTTATATTTGTGCTTATTTTACCGCCCAAATGATATTCTAAAGCTTCTTCTTTTGTTACCTTACCCATGTTTTTGCCTTTTATTATTTTTTATTTAAAATCGCATCTATACGTTTTTTTATCTCTTCACTTCCTATCACTTCCAAAACTTCAAATATACTAGGGCTTACGCTATTTCCAGTTAAGCTAACACGCAAAGCCTGAGCCAAATCTTTTAGTTTTAGCCCGTTTTGTTCTAAAAATTCTTTTGTGATAGTTTCATATCCACTGGCATCTAAATTAAGCGTTAATATATCTTTAAATTTAGATAAAATTTCTAAGCTTTCTGGTGTTATAAATTTATCATAGGCCTTTTGGTCATACTCTGTTGGGGCGTTTATTATAGATAAAGCTCCATTTGCTATATCAACAAGTGTTTTTGAACGCTCCCTTAAAATATCTAGTAACAACTCACCTTTTTTCAAAGAATCAAAATCAACACCAAAAAATTTCATATCCTTGGCAAGTCTTTCATAAGGAAAAGTTTTTATATAGTGAGCATTTAACCAATCTAATTTTTGAGCATTATACGTGCTTGATGATTTATTTATATCGTGCGGATCAAAAAACTTAAGCATATCTTCCATGCTAAAAATTTCATCATCTCCATGACTCCAACCAAGACGAACAAGGAAATTTAAAAGTGCTTCTGGCAAATAACCCATTTTTTTATATTCCATCACATCTGTAGCGCCATGTCTTTTGCTAAGTTTTTTACCATCTTCTCCGTTTATCATAGCCACATGAAAAAACTCAGGCACACTAAATCCAAGAGCATCGTATAAAACTATCTGTTTTGGTGTATTTGATAAATGATCATCGCCTCTTATAACATGAGTTATCCCCATCAAAGCATCATCTATAACAACAGTAAAGTTATAAGTAGGCGTGCCATCACTTCTTGCTATTATAAAATCATCAAGTATATCTTCCACATTAAACTTAACATCACCTTTTATACCATCTTTAAATTTTATCTCGCCCCTTAAAGGTGCTTTTATTCTGATTACAGGATCTATCCCTTCAGGTGGTGTGCCTGTAAAATCGCGATACCTTCCATCATACTTAGGTCTTTGCTTATTTGCCTCTTGTGTAGCCCTAAGCTCATCAAGCTCTTCTTTTGTCATATAGCACTTATATGCTTTACCTTCATCAAGAAGTTTTTTTACATATTCAGCATACACATCAAACCTTTTTGACTGATAAGTAACCTCTCCATCATAATCAAGCCCACACCAGTCAAAAGCTTCTCTTATAGCAACAGTAGCCTCTTCTGAGTTTCTCTTTAAATCAGTATCTTCTATGCGAAGAACAAATTTTCCATTATTTGCTCTTGCATACAAATAGCTATATAGTGCCGTTCTAAGCCCACCAATATGTAAATATCCAGTAGGAGAAGGCGCGAATCTTGTAGTTAACATTTTTCAACCTTAAAAATTATGTTATAATAAATCAAATTATATTTACAAATTACTTAAATAAAGGTTTTATGATGATAAAGAAGATTTTTTTGGCATCTTTGGTGTGCAGCTTAGGATTAGCTTCACAAATGATAAACGGCATAGCAGCTACAGTAGAAGATGAACCAATTACAACATTTGAAGTCGAGTCAATAAAAAATCAATTAAAAGTAGATGACAAAAAAGCACTTGATATACTTATAAGAGATAGACTAGAACAAGTTCAAATAAAGGCATTAGGAATAGTAGCATCGCCATTTGAAATAAATCAAAAGATAGAATCTATCGCAAAACAAAATGGATTTACTATGGCTCAATTTAGAAATGAAATAGAGCATAAGCAAAATATAAATTATAATGATTTTAAAAATAATATACAAAAGACGATCTTGCAAGAAAAGCTTTATAAAAGCATATTTGCAGATGTTGGTAAAAATATAACAGAAGATACAGCAAAAGCATATTTTGAAGCAAATAAGCAAAATTTTAGTGTTTTTAAAAATATAAAAGTTATGATTTTTAAATCAAACAGCGAAGATAAACTAAAAAAACAAATGAATGTTGGAACAAAAGCTATAGATGGTGTATCAGTCCAAACTTTAAGCTTTGATTATAAAAATATAAATCCAAGACTGGCCTCATTGCTTGCTAACACAAACAACAATTCTTTTACGCAAATTTTAAAAGGTGAAAAAACTTTTGATATGTTTTATGTAGTAGAAAAAAATGGTATTCAAACGCCGGACTACGAAAGTATGAAAGAACAAGTTGCTTCAATGCTTTACTCTTCAGAACAAGAAAGAGCTGCTTATGAGTATTTTGAAAAACTAAAAGCAAAAACAAAAGTAAAGATAATAAGAAAATAAAGTATTATTGGCATTTTTATATAGATATATAATTATGCCAATAAATTTAGATTTTTAAAACAAAGAATTTAATAGCATATAATCTTGCAATATATTTTGTTCTTTTATATTTTTATTAATGTGAAGAACAAAAAAACCTATTCTTTTTCCACCTGCATCTAGCATTGGAGATAGTGCAAAATAATGAGTTTTATATATAAAGAATGTTTTTTTAGTCAAATCAATATCTTTTAATATCTCTACAACATTTAAATTGGCACTATTTAAATTGGCTATATAATAATCTTTTAAAAGCTCATTTGTGTGATAATCACTATCAATAATCATTTTATCTTTATCCACAAGTACAAAAAGATCTATACCTTGATCCTTAAAAAAATTACTAATATGTTCAAAATCAAGCATAATTTCTATGGTCCCGAGTTTTTGTTTTTGTTTTATGATATTTGAAACGGCTCTGGTAAAAACACCACCAATACCAATCTCTACTCCAGCTACAGATTTTTTATTTTTATTTGCTTCAAGTAATAAATTCCTAAAAGAGGATAGATTGTCTCCAAAGTTATTTGGACTCCAGCTTCGCAAATAGCTTTTTAGGTCTTTAGTATGAAGATGAATTTTGATATTTTTATACATTAAAACAGAGCTTAAATTAGATATTATATCATTCATATTTGATATACAAAGTGAGCGATTTAAATCTAAAAAACACTCTTGAATTTTATTATTTTGGCTTAATATAACAGAAAGAGCAAGAGATGATAACTTTTGATCTTCTACATTTTTATGAAGTTGTTTGATTTGATAATCAAAGAAAATTTTAGCAGAATTAAGTTCTCTTTCTTTAAGATATGAGTTATAAAAAAATATAACAGACATAAAAATAACAATAAAAAACAATACTAAAATTTTAATAAAAATTGAATTTTTTATCATAGCAGTTTTATAAGTTTTTTACAAAATTCATCAAAACCAGGAAGCTCCAACTCACCATCTCTTTGTTTTTGACCCCAAACACTCTCAGGAAAATAATCATCATCTTTAAATCTAGCAATAACATGTATATGAACAAATGGATAGATATTTCCAAAACTAGCTATATTTATTTTTTCTGGTTTATAAAAATCAATCATTGCTTTTTCGGCTATAAGCATAACATCAAAAAGCCTTTTTCTAGTCTCTTCATCACAATCGCTAAGCTCTTTGTATTTCTTTTTAGAAAAAATCTTTATCCAAGGAAGATTACTTTGCTCTTGTTCTATTGTTATGTATTCATCTTCGTATATCATGAATGCCTCCAAATTTATATAAAAAATTAAGCATTGCCATTATAGCATTCATCTAAAAAAATCACAATTTTTTAAGAATAAAAAAGACTGAAATTATCAAAAATAAAATCAGTCTTGTGTTTTATATATTAAAATTTATAAGTCAATCCAGCACTAGTTTGTGTATAAGTAGGAGTGTCTTGATAGTCACCAAATGTTTTATCAAATTTCAAAGAAGCAGATAAGCTTTCTGTCAAAGGATAGCTTAACCAAGCACTAAATTCACTTTGCTTATATTTTTTGTTTTCTTTACCAGCAACATAATTAGTTGTTCCTATTATACCAGAGACAGATAATTTTTGTATATTAGTTGATAACATTGCATAAATAGTCTTGGCATCATTTGTATACATCACATCACCCTCTTCAAACTGAACGATAGTATCACCTACATAATTTTGACCTTTAAGGGTTCCCCAACCACTTTGTTTATCAGCTGCTACATATCCTAAAGTAAACTTAGTGTCATTATAACTTACATATGCAACACCTTCAAACACATCACCATCACCATCTTTGTAAATACCAACTCTTTTGTCTTGATCTAGATATCTACCTCTTTCATCTATCTTAGCATAATGAAGTTTACCACCAAATCCAACATTTTCATTTAGCTTGCCATCATACATAATTTTTCCACCAAATACAGAAAGAGCATTATCCATATAATTTTCATAAGCCCTAAATGCTAAACCATTTTCAAAGCTATATGTTGCACCGACACCAAAAAGACCTCTGCCACCATTAACTCTTTTTATCTTAGTCATTTCATTTATTTTAACTTTACCTCTTGCGCGTGTCCATAATGCATCTAGTGTCAGATTTTTTATAGAGTTATTTACTATTGTAACCCCATCGTTTATTTGGGTAACCCAATCAGAGTATATGTTTTGGCGACCTATCTTTATAACTGTATCGTTTGCATTATATTCAAGATATAAATTTGATAGATTGTATTTGTAATCTTCATGAAATCTTTCTGTAGAATCGCCATGTCCATGACCAGTATCAAAATTCTTGTCATCTTCATATACTGGAAGAGAAGCCCTAAATCCTGTTACTAATTTAAAGTTTTTATAATAATCTGTTTCATAGTTTACACCTATACTTCCAACCGCCCAAGCTGTGTTAGCAAAATATTGAGTAGGTTTTCCCTTATTCACATGGCGACTCTCATAATAAACAGAAACATCGCCACTTGTTTTACCATTTTTAAAAGCCTCTTCAAGTGAAGAACTATCAGCTACAGCAAAAGATGAAAGTGCAAGCATTGCAATCAAACTTTTTTTTCATTTTTTCTCCTTAAAAAATATCAGATATATTTTTAATTTTTATACAACTAAAAACAAACTATAATTAAATATATAATTTTAGTTGTTAAGCATTGTATAACAATTATCGATTTTTTGTCAAGCAAATTTAATAAATTATAAATTTTAAAAACATATCTATATACAAATTAAACTATGTTTTAATAAAAAGTAATACAAAAAATTATAAATAATTATTCAATAAATGAAATTATTTTTACATAAGTAACTTTTTAATATTACATTTTAATTGCAATATTTTATTTTACAATGCTCCAATTTGCTTTGTTTTTATACATACAAACTTATAAATTTATATTATAATAGCATTCATCCAAAAGGTGGGCATGCTCTTGTTTTATATAAAAACGAAACAACTTATAATAATATCTTAATGTTATATTTGTAGCTTCTTTTTTTGACAATATCTTTTCTTTAACATCTTGCAGTATTGTTTTGTTAAATCTCAAACAAATATCATTAAAATCACTCACTTCTTCTTTATTTATAAAACCATCTTTTATGCAATTTTCTAGCATTGATAAGCTTCTACTATGCAAATTGTTTGAATTAAGCATTCTATTTAAAAAATCTGGTATTTTATTTTTGTTTTTATCTGGAAATAAAGTATAGTATTCTTTTATGTAATTATTAAATTTATCATCGTTATGTGAAAAAAATAACATTTCATAAATTTCAGGTTTTTCATAAGAGTACTCGCAAAAACACTTACAAACATTCATATAAACTTCAATTGAATTTTTAGAATTAAGTATACAATGATACATAGCTTGATTATATTCTTCTAATTGATTAAATGTAGCCAAAAAAACTAAATGTGTTAAATTATCAAAATAATTATATAATGTTGCGCTAGAGTATCCAGCCAAATATGCAGTATTTCTTATATTTACAGCGTTTATACCATCTTTTTGTATAATTTGATTGGCAGCATTTATGAAATAATGCATCATTCTATTTCTTTTTATTTCACTTCTTTTTTTTGTAGTCACTAAGAATTACACCTCCGCTTTAAAAATTTTTATATAAAAATAGAAATTGTATTAAAATTTTTCTTAATAAATTTTAACAAGATATATTTTAAAGCAAAACCAAATCTAAAATAGATTTGGTTTTACAAATTATATATTAAAATTTATAAGTCAATCCAGCACTAGTTTGTGTATAAGTAGGAGTGTCTTGATAATCACCAAATGTTTTATCAAATTTCAAAGAAGCAGATAAGCTTTCTGCCAAAGGATAGCTTAACCAAGCACTAAATTCACTTTGCTTATATTTTTTGTTTTCTTTACCAGCAACATAATTAGTTGTTCCTATTATACCAGAGACAGATAATTTTTGTATATTAGTTGATAACATTGCATAAATAGTCTTGGCATCATTTGTATACATCACATCACCCTCTTCAAACTGAACGATAGTATCACCTACATAATTTTGACCTTTAAGGGTTCCCCAACCACTTTGTTTATCAGCTGCTACATATCCTAAAGTAAACTTAGTGTCATTATAACTTACATATGCAACACCTTCAAACACATCACCATCACCATCTTTGTAAATACCAACTCTTTTGTCTTGATCTAGATATCTACCTCTTTCATCTATCTTAGCATAATGAAGTTTACCACCAAATCCAACATTTTCATTTAGCTTGCCATCATACATAATTTTTCCACCAAATACAGAAAGAGCATTATCCATATAATTTTCATAAGCCCTAAATGCTAAACCATTTTCAAAGCTATATGTTGCACCGACACCAAAAAGACCTCTGCCACCATTAACTCTTTTTATCTTAGTCATTTCATTTACCCTAACACCACCTCTTGCACGAGCCCATAATACATCTAATGTTAGATTTTCTATGGAGTTATTTACTATAGTAGCTCCATCCATTATTTTTGTAATCCAATCAGAGTATATATTTTGGCGACCTACTTTAACAACAGTATCATTTGCATTATATTCAAGATATAAATTTGATAGATTGTACCTATAATTCTCAGAAACCCTCTCAGTAGAATCACCAATACCATGAAATGTTTTTGTATTTTTATCCTTTTCATAAACCGGGAGAGCAGCCCTAAATCCTGCTACAAATTTAAAGTTTTTATAATAATCTGTTTCATAGTTTATGCCTATACTTCCAACCGCCCAAGCAGTATTTTGATAATATGTGCTCTTTTCACCTTTGTCAACATGGCGACTCTCATAATAAACAGAAACATCGCCACTTGTTTTACCATTTTTAAAAGCCTCTTCAAGTGAAGAACTATCAGCTACAGCAAAAGATGAAAGTGCAAGCATTGCAATCAAACTTTTTTTTCATTTTTTCTCCTTAAAAAATAATTTTTATCCAAATCTATATTCAACACCAAAAGTGCCATTAGGATATTCCCATTTTTTCAAAATAGTAGACCCACACAAAACTCTACATGTGCCACATTCCAAACACCCAGCATAATCAAAATGAAACACTCCATTCTCATCTCTTTTATACAAAGCTGCAGGACAAGCAACTTCAAGCTTTGTAAATTCTTCTTCACTAATATCTCTTATCAATTCTATATGGGCATTTGACTCATCTACAAAAAATTTATTGATACTTAATTTCACATCTACATTTACATTTTTCATATTGATTTTACTCCACTAAATACATCTTTAATTATATTAAAATAACCAACTTCTTTTAATCTAGGTAAAATTTTGTTCCTCAAAGGCAAACTAGACCCGTTTACAACAAATAAATCTCTCATGATACCGTTAACCATTTTTGGATATTCATTAAATATTCTATCGTTGCTTAAAACATTTGGCAGATTTTTATACAATGACAAATCTTTCATAACAAAACTATCATTGAGTTTTTTATTATACTCAGACAAAGAAATAACACTAAAATCATTATTCTGTTTTGCTTTAACAATAGCTTTGACAGCACAAACTGCACTTTCAACAGCCAAATCCATACCACGCACTGAGTATCCGACATTCAAACAAAGTCCAGCACAATCACCAACAACTAAAACACCATTATCTGATATTTTTTTGATAGCACCCAGCCCTCCCTCTGGGACTATGTGAGCTGAATATTCTGTCGTTTTGCCATTTTTAATCAAAGGTTTTACAGATGGATGATTTTTAAAATTTTCAAGCATTTCAGGAACGGTTACATTTGAATTATGAGAATTATGTAACCCAAAAACAACACCCAAAGATATAGAAGTTTTATTCGTATATAAAAAACCACCTCCCATATGTCCAGCAGAAGGACTTCCAGCAAATAACCAAGCAGCGCCCTCATTTTCATTTACATTAAAAATATCTTCAATTCTATCTTTTCCTAATTCTATAATTTCTTTTACCCCAACGGCACATGTATGCGGATTTAACTCATATCCTAACCCATACTTAGAGCATAGTGTTGAGTTTGCGCCATCTGCTAGAATTACAACATCGGCCTCCATCTCTTCGCCTCCAGCAATAACACCGCAAATTTTATTATCTCTTTGAATTAAATCATCTACCCTAATACCAGTTATTATACTTGCTCCTGCATTTTCAGCTTGTTCTCCCAACCATTCATCAAATTTTACCCTCAATACAGAATATGAAAGTTCCATTTTATTTTCTGTTGGTTTTAAAGTATAATCCATTGTTAAATTTTCATCTTCACTCATAAAAGACAATTTTTCATGAGTAATCAATCTTTCAATAGGAGCTATATTGCCAAAATCTGGAAATATGGGTTCTATGCTATGTGCATAAATCCTACCTCCACTTGTATTTTTAGCCCCAATAGTATTGCCTCTTTCTATTATCAATACCTCAAGACCATCTTTTGCTAATAAATAACCAGCAATACACCCAGCTATTCCTCCACCAACTATAATCACATCAAATTTTTCTTCAGCCATCAAAACATCCTTATTTTAAATTTTCTTTTAAATGATCACTTCTAAGTATATTTTTTCTTACTTTTCCAGTACAAGTTTTTGGTAAATATGAATAAAACTGAACAATGCTAGGGACTTTAAATTTTGCTAACCCACTTAAACAATACTGTACAACATCATCCTTAGTCATCTCTTCTTTATCTTTTAAAACAACACAAGCTTTTATAAGCTCATTATTAAACTTATCTGGTATACCTATAACAGCAACTTCAAAAATTTTATCATGAGAGCTTATAAATGTTTCAACCTCAACACTAGAAACATTTTCTCCAGCAACCTTTATAAGATTGATATTTCTATCAACAAAATAAAAGTATTCATCATCATCAAAATATCCAATATCTCCCGTTCTAAGCCACCCATCTTTACTTAAAACTTTATTTGTAGCATCCTTGTTATCAAAATAGCCTTTAAAAATAGTTTTTCCTATTTCACCTTTTATACAAATTTCACCTGATTTGTTTGATAACAACTCATTACCTTCACTATCCAAAATTTTAGCCTCATAACAAAATCCGAGCTTTCCTATAGAAGGAAATCTTCTTTTTTCATCGGGTCTATCTCCTATCAAACCAACAATAGTTTCAGTCATACCATATGAATTCAAACAACTCGGAATATTAAAACGATCTAAAAATTCATTCATATCTTTATTGTTTATATTTAAATAAAAAAACATTTCTTTCAAATTATGTTTTTTTTCATTATCTTTTATAGGTTGAGCCATGAGTGTGCATATCATTTTTGGTATACATTCTGTTATGGTTGCTTTGTAAAACAAAACCTGATCCCAAAATTTATGAGCTGAATATTTTTCAATCAAAACAAATGTAGCGCCACGAGAAAATGCCGGCATCATCATTGTACATTGAGCATCTATATGCCAAAGTGGCATTGCCGTTAAACATATATCATTATTATTAAAATTACCTTGCCAAGAAGTATAAAAACCAGCAAATATTAAATTGTAATGAGTTATTTCAACACCTTTTGGAAAAGAAGATGTTCCAGATGTAAAAACAATTTCAGCTGTATCCAGATTATCTATATCATTATTTTCAAAATTTACACTATATTTTACAAACTCTTTTTGATATTGAGTGTGTTTACAAGAACAATTATCAACAAGCATAATGCCATTTTTAAAAGTAAAATTATTTTCTGTCATATCATCATAAATATGCACAAATTTTGAATTTGTTATAACAAGAGTAGGTTTTGTTTTTTCCACCATAAATAAAGTATCAGCATAAACATAATTTGCATTGACAGGAACACTTATTGCACCTATTTTTGCTATAGCCATAAAATTTACTATATATTCTATACTATTACAAAGATGAATTATTACCTTATCGCCTTTTTTTAATCCCATATGTGTGAGCAAATTAGCCGTTTGGTTAATTTGCTCGTTTAATTGTACATATGATAGGCTAGTAGTTCTACGCTCTACATCTTCACAAATGATAGCGGTCTTATTTTTATGTGTTAATGCTAACTCTTCAAAATAACCACCAAGATTTTTTTTACCTATCATATCCATGATTATTTTCTCACTTTAATTATCTTCTCATCATTTAGTTTTGTTATTTCAACTTCACTGTAGCCAAGATGAGACATTATATCAGCAGTATCTTCTCCATAATCAGGCATAGCACGCCAAATTTTGCCAGGGTTGTTTTTAAACTTAGGCATAATATTTGGACCAGTGTAATCTTTACCAGCTGAGTTTTTCCAAGTAGTAAAACTATCTCTAGCTATGTATTGAGGATTATTTTGAAGCTCACTAACTTCCAAAACTTTTGCTCCAGCAACTTTTAAATCAGAAAGAACTTTTAAAGACTCTTCTATGCTTCTTTCTTTAAAGAACTTATCCAAAGCAGCCTCAAATTCATCATTAACTTTCATTTTTCTACTAATTAATTGTGTGCCTTCTGGAACATCTTCTGTGCCATAATATTGCGATATACCTATCAGGTCAAACATCTGCTTAACTTGACTAACACCAACAATTTCAAAAACTATATAGCCATCTTTGCATGAATAAAGACCGCAACCAGCATATAATGGATCTTTACCTTTTATCATCCTAGGACACATCTCACCACCATTAAGATAATCCATCATATAATACTGACCCATTCTAAGCATAGTTTCATACATAGCAACATCTATACTCTCACCAACACCTGTTTTTTGTGCATTATGTAATGCTGCCAAAACAGAACTAGTAACGGTTAGACCACAAAGATAATCAGCTGTATAAGGAAAAGCTGGCATAGGTTGATTTTGATCACCATTTTGTATCAAATAACCACTAAACGCTTGAGCTATTGTGTTATATGCAGCTAAATTTGTATATTCAGGATCGCCGTATTGTCCAAATCCAGAAAGATGAGCTATAACTAGTTTTTTATTGTGTGACCATAAAACCTCATCTGTTATACCTTTTTTAGCAAATGCAGGGCCTTTACTAGCTTCTATGAATATATCACATTCTTTTATAAGTTTATAAAAAACTTCTTTACCCTCTTCGCTAAATAAATTTAATGATAACGCATATAAGTTTCTGCGACTCAACTCTTTATAATTTTCTTGAACTCTTATAGTGTCTGGATATTTTGAATTTTCTATCCAAATAACTTCTGCTCCCCACTCAGCTAATAATTGAGCCGAAAATGGTCCAGCTATTTCCATAGCTGAAAAAACCACTTTTACACCACTTAATGGACCAAATTTTGGAGTGTTAAATTTCATATTGCATCCTTTTATCTATATTTTTTCAAAATAGCTCTACCAAGAGTTAAAATTTGCATTTCATCAGAACCACCAGACAATCTATCAACTCTTAAATCTCTCCAAAATCTACCAACTCTATGACCCGTAACACCGATTCCACCAAGAACTTGAACAGCATCATCAACAACTTCAAATGCTTTATTTGCACAATAATATTTACACATAGCACTTTCACCAGTAACATTTAAGCCCTGATCCATTTTCCAAGCTGTTTCATAAACCATATTTTTCATAGCACTTAGCTTCATTGCCATATGAGCAAATTTTTCTTGAATAAGTTGAGTTCTACCTATAGTTTCACCAAATTGAACACGCTCATTTGCGTACTTAGCAGCATCTTCAAAAGCACAATAAGCTATACCGTAATTTGTGCAAGCTACCAAAAATCTTTCAGCATCAAATTCTTCTTTTACTCTATTAAAGCCATTGCCATCTTCACCAAACATATCTTTTTCTTCAAGTTCGACATTGTCAAAAACTATCTCGCAACAACTGTCCATTCTAAGACCCAGTTTATCTAGCTGAGTTAATTTAATGCCTGGTTTACTCATATCAACAAACCATTCTGTAAAAATTGGCTTTTCACTTTCACTATCTCTTGCCATAACAACCAAATAAGGAGTATGGGCACTTGATGTTATAAAGCATTTTTGGCCATTTAAATACACTTTTCCATTTTTTCTTGTATAAGTGGTTTTTAGACTACCTACATCAGATCCTGCGCCAGGCTCTGTTATAGCTGAGTTCCACATTTGTTTACCGGTTCCACGATAAGCAAAAATTTTATCTATTTGCTCCTTTGTTCCATACTTTAAAATAGTACTAAATCCAGGAAGTTGATATAACACATATGTTGGGGCACCGCATCTACCAAGTTCTTCCCAAATAGCTGTTAGTGTTACCCAATCAGCACTCATACCACCATGCTCTTCTGGTAAAAGCATAGTATCAACACCCAGTTCAGCAAGCTCTTTGACCCATTTTATAGGATATTCGTGATTTTCATCACATTTTGCAAAATACGCTTCCCAATTTTCTCTTTCCATAAGCTCTTTAATTCCAGCAACAAATAATTGTTGCTCATCTGTTAAACTAAAATCAACCATATTGTTCTCCTTTTAATAATTAATACCAATTATTCTTTTTAGCATCTTTAAAGAAAGATACCAATATCAGAATATTTACAAAAAATAATGGACAACCGCCTGCTATGATAGCTGTCTGAATAGGTTTTAATCCACCCAATGCAAGCAAAGTTACACCTATAATACCGACTAAAACAGACCAACCTATTCTAACCCACAAAGGTGGCTCATCATATCCTGTTGCCTCTTTGCAAGTACTCATTGCTAATGTATATGAGCACGCATTAATAAGTGTTATAGTTGCTATGAAAGCTAATATAAAAAATCCCCAAATGGTAAGTGTGGACATAGGTAAAGCAGCCCAAGTTTCAATAATAGCTCTTGCCATACCAGCTGTTTTTACAACTTCTGCCATATTAACAACACCAGTAATCATAGTGTGGATTGTGTTGCTTCCAAGTATAGTCCATAAAATCCAAGTTGTAGCGGTAAGACCAGCAACCATACCAATACAAAGCTCTCTAACTGTTCTACCTCTTGAAATTCTTGCCAAGAATATGCACATTTGTATACCATAAACTACCCACCAAGCCCAATAAAATACTGTCCAGCCTTGAGGGAATCCGCCTTTAGCAATAGGATCGGTGTAAAATAACATCCTACCAAGATAACTAAGCATAACGCCAACACTATCCGTAAAATAGTTAATTGTAAAAGTTGAAGCTCCAACTATTACAACCCAGCCAAGCATAATTATCATTAGATAACTTCTAACATCACTAGCTATCTTTATACCTCTATTAAGGCCAAAAGCAACACAAATAGCATTAAATAAAACCCAGCAAGATATAATCATAGTATCTAACTCCAGTGTTCTTTCAATACCAAAAAGCCACTGCATACACTCAGTAACAAGTGGGGTAGCAAGACCCAAACTTGTTCCCATAGCAAGTATTAAAGCAACTATATAGACATTGTCTATAATTACACCAAGCCAACCTTTTGCTAATTTTTCACCAACAGCTGCCTCAATTGTTCCACTAGGACGGACAACGTTAATTTTTTTAACAAACAAGAAATAACCAAAAGCAACAGACAATAAACTGTATGTAGCCCAAGGCAAAGGTCCCCAGTGAAATAAACTATAAGCAAGACCCAACTCTTTAGCTTGTGTACTCATAGGCTCAAGACCAAAAGGTGGATAAGTTACATAATAGTAAATTTCCAAACTACCCCAATATAAAACAGCGGCTGACGTGCATGATGCAAACATCATAAAAATCCAGCTAACTGTACTAAACTCTGGTTTATCTTCAGGATCACCTAATTTTTTATCCTTCATAGGACCAAAAATTAGCCAAAACCATCCAATCACCATAATAACCATATACCACTCAAAAGCCCAACCCCAAGAATTAGTTACATAGGCAAAAGTTGCATTTATTACTTTGTTTGCTGCATCCAAATCCCTAACAACTAACCAACTTAAAATCGCAACAGCGATTAGCGAGGGAAAGAATACTTTTGGTTCTATCCCAACTTTTTTAACCTTCATTTTAACTCCTTTGATTAAAATTGAAATTTTTAGTAATAAAATCCGCACCATCTTGTATAGCTTCATTGGCTATTTTCATCATCCTTGTATAGTGCAAAAATGCATGCATTACACCTTTATACTCTTTATATTCACTGTGATTTGTCTGTTTTAGTATTTCATATAAAGCAACACTATCATCTTTTAATGGGTCAAATTCACAAGAAGCTATAAAACAATTGGGGATATTATCTGTCAAATCAGCATTAAAAATATTTACAAATTTAGAGTTTATATCAATATCTTTTTCTAAATACTCATTATAGTAATATTGTATATCCTCTTCTCTTAACCAATCTATATCATTGCCATATAAAGTTCTTGATACTGAATCCTTAAGCCCATAAACACCGTAAAACAATGCCATTGATTTAATAAGATTTGTATCGATTGTTTTTTTCTCTTTTTGATATAAAAAAGTTCCCATACACATATTGGCGCCAGCACTATCGCCAGCATAAGAAAATTCATCAGGAGATAGTTTGTATTTTTTACTATTTTTGATGAAATATTCTATAGCTGAATTGCATTCTTGAATTTGAAATGGAAATTTCTTATCTGGTGCAAGAGAGTAATCTATACCAATAACTGCACATTTACTTAAACTCGCTAAATTTCTCATCATTCTATCATGAGTTTTTATGCTTCCTACTACCCATCCTCCTCCATGTATAAAAAATATAGTTTTATATTGATCTTGCTCTTGTGGATAATAAATCCTAGTTTTTATCTTTACTTGTTCAAAATCAATAAAAACATCATGCGTGCCAAACATAACAGCTCCACCTTCATTCCAAAACTCTCTTTCTAGCTCATAATTAAGTCTCATCTGATTGTTATCAGCTGCAGGCTCACTAGAGGCATTATCTTGTTGATGTTTAACAACCAACTTCATCTCTTCTGAAATTTTATTCAGCACATTAATTTTGTTAATAATATTCATAGAATATCCTTTAAATCATTGTATGGTACAGCCCAATAAATTATTAATAATATAGTTAATATAATTCCTGAAGCAATCATTAAATATGCATAAAATCTGTCTATTTTATAATCACTAGAATTTTGTTCACTTATGGGAATTTCATGAAGTTTATTTAAAAATTCAATCTCTTCTGGTGTTCTTTTTTGACCAAAAGAACCAATAGTAGCTAAGCATACACTTAAAAATAAACCTATAAAAAACGGATCAAATAAATTTTTTAAATCAAATCCAGCAAATTCAACCAAACACTTACTTATCAAATATCCAAAAAATCCACCCAACATTGACAGATAAGCGCCTCTTTCTGTTATTTTTTTGCTCCAAACACTTGCAAATGCCAAAAATCCCCAAGAAGAAGCTATAATAGTACTAGCAAACCAGGCTATGATTCTTATACTAGCTAAATCAAAATATGCTAATATCAAAGCTATAAAGCTTACAACAAAAACTACTTTTCTTGTAAAGCCTATCTGTGATTTTTCATTTTTAAAATTTATCCTAAAAATGTCATTTGCAAGACTAAAACTAACTACTGATAAAAATGTAGTTGCCGAACTAAGACCAGCTGATAAAATTCCAGTTAACAAAAATACACCCAAAAATTTAGGAACTACCTCATGGGCGGTCCAAATAATAACTTGTTCTGGTTTTGCCATATTTGGATTTAACTGTATAACACTGATTGCTATTATATAAAGATACAATAAGAAAAATGTTGTAAGAAGCGCTGATAACACACCTGAACGAAAAACAACATGTTCATTTTTAGCCATTAGATTGCGTCCAGCTTGCCAAGGACTAACAGCAACAGTTATCATCCAAACTATACCAAGAGTTATAGCATAAATTACCATATCAAAAGCACTTCCATTGCCGGTATTTCCATGATAACTAAAAAGATCTTTTGGTGAGTTTGGGTTTGAAATCAAATTTTGTATTAAATTTGATATACCACCTGACTCATTAAAGACAAAATAACCAACAAAAATGGTTGAAGATAAAAAGCATAAACACATGATAGTATCTATAAGAACAACACCTTTTGAACCAGAATAAACAGTAAAAAGTAGTATACAAATCCAAGATATAAAAAGACAAGTAGTTCTATCAAAACCACTTAGAACTTCCATTAATATAGTTGTTCCGGACATAACGCTAAGCAAATAAGCACTAAGAGACACAACGGTTATAATACCCGCAAATCTTTGTATTCTATCACTATTGAATCTTAAAGAAAAATAACTTGGCGTGGTATTTACTTTTGCTCTTCTTATAAAGCGACCAAAATAAAGCGGTCCTAAAACATATCCACAAGCACAAAGTATATTTATCAAAAAAATAGTTGTTATATTTCCATTATAAGCATAAGCTGTATCGCCCATAAAACCATTTGTGCTAAGCATGGATGCAAACATAGTACCTGTTATAAAAAGAGTTGTTGATTTTCTACCATTAACATAATAGTCTTCTAAATTTTTAACTTTTTTACCGGCATAAAAACCTATAACGAGATAAATACAAATACCGACTAAAACACCAGCTATATAAATATTCATCTTTGGTCTCTTTCGTTTTTTATATCTTCAGAACTTAAACTCTTATTTAAAATACCACCTGTAAAAACTAGACATAAGCCAACAAAAATAGAAAAGATAACTTCTCCCATGTATAACTCCTTGCAGCATTATTCTTATAAAATTCCAAAAATACCCATAAGAACAATACTGAGATTCTTTAAAAAGAATCTCAAAAAAAAATTATTTTCCTTTCCAATTAGGCTTTCTTTTTTCCATAAATGCCAAAGATCCCTCTATGCCATCTTGCGTTTTTTCTATAAAACGATAAGCTACATCTGAATATCTCATAGCATCATCTACAGACATAGAAGGAGCTACATGCATAATCTCTTTTGTTATTTTTAGAGATAAAGGAGCATTTGCCGCTATTTGCTCAGCAATTTCTATCGCCTTATTCATTAACTCTTCAGGCTCAACAACATAATTAACAATACCTATTTCTTTAGCTTCATCGGCATATATTAATTTTCCTGTTAAGCATAATTCCATAGCAATTTTTCTAGGTAATTCTCTAGCCATTCTTACTATTCCACCTGTTGATGCTATAAGCCCAACTTTAACTTCAGGAAGACCAAATCTAGCGCCTTTTACAGCAACTATTATGTCGCAAGATACAGCTATTTCCATACCTCCGCCAACAGCTGTTCCATTAACAGCACAAATTATAGGCTTAGGGCAAAGTCTATTAGTAAGACCTCCAAAACCATGCTCCATTACAGTTTGACACTCACCAGTACTACTTAGTTCGCTTAAATCTTCTCCTGCGCAAAAGCTTTTTTCACCAGCACCTGTTATAATGATAACCCTAACATCACTATCTTTTTCGGCCTTATTAATGATCTCTTCCATCTTCGCAGAAGTTACACCATTTAAGGCATTTCTTTTTTCTGGTCTATTTATGGTTAAAACCAAAATACCATCATCTCTAAGCTCACTAATAACTTCATTTGAGCCAAAATAATCTCTCATACAACACCCCCTATTTTAAAGAATTTATAAGTGCAGGCACTACTTTATACAAATCACCAACTATTCCATAATCAGCATAATCAAATATTGGAGCATTTTTGTCTTTATTGATAACTATAATTTTATCTGCATCTTTAACTCCAACCATATGTTGAATCTGTCCAGAAATTCCTATAGATATATAAACATCAGGTTTCGCCATAACACTTGATATACCTATATATCTCTCATGCTCCATCCATTTTTTTCCTTCTGCTATAGGACGAGAGCAACCAAGTTCTGCGCCTATTGCAGCGCATAACTCTTTTATCATTTCCAGATCTTCTTCTTTTGCTATACCTCTACCAACAGCTATAATTTTTTTAGCTTTACCCAAATCAACACTACTTGCTGTTTTAGGAAGCTTATTTATACATTTGATACTTGTGTTTGATTTTACCAACTGCAATTCTTTTACTTCACCATCGTTTGAACAGTTGCCATTAGCTTGTTCAAAAGTACCAGAATTAACAAGAACTATGGCTATTTTTGAATTAATTTTTTCTGTAGCTATAGCCAAACCTCCATACATCATCTTCATGCTTTCTACAGAGTTTTCAACAATTTTTATATCATTAGCTTCTGTGCTAACACCAGCATTTAGTTTTGCACCTAAAATACCAGCCATTACTTTGCAACGCTTTGTATTTGGCATAAGAATAACGCCACTTTGGTTTTCAATATTAGCTATTACAGTAGAACTAAAATTTTCAAAAATATCATCTTCTTCACTACAAAAAACTTCATCAGCGCCAAAAGAAAACATCTTTTTTGCTTCATCTTTTTTGCTTCCAAAAACAAAGCATGTAACTTTTTCACCAAGATTTTTAGCGCCACCCATAATTTCTTCTATTTTGCCTAATGTATCACCTAATACCCATATATTAGAAACTTTACTCATATTAAAATCCTCTTAATTTAACACTTTTTTGAAGTTAGATATAAAATCAACCACACATTCTTCACTATCATCTTGTAAAACAACTCCTAATCTATCTTTTTTCTTAGGAGCATTAACATTTACTAGCTCTACAATATTGCTCATTGAACAATCAAAAGATAGAACATTAACTGGTTTTTTTGCGGCAGCTAATATGGCTTTCATTCCAGGAATTGAAGGTTCATTAATATCAGTAGAAACACATATTAATGCTGGTAATGAAAGCTCTAGCTCTTCTATTTCATTTTCAAGCTTTCTTTGAACCATAATCTTTGAACTGCTTATATCAATAGATAAAATTTTACTAACACTATTTATAACAGGAATATCAAGCAAAGCACCAGCCCTAAGACCAACTTGGCTAGCAAACAAATCAGCAGAACCATCTGCGCACACTATCAAATCAAAACCAATTTTTTCAGATGCTTGTTTGAATATCTCAGCGGTATCATGAGCTAATAAGTTATCAAATTTATCATCAATAACAATATTTAATTCATCAGCACCTCTTGATAAAATATCTTTTTTTACTTTTGTATTTTCAAGATTTTTTCCACCTATACTAAGAACTTTGATATTTACTTCATCCAAAACCATTGATTTAATATCAACGGCTGTTTGTATTGCATTTAAATCAAATGGATTTATTTTTGGATTAGCTTTACTAAAGTCCAGAGTCCTATCACTATTTATAGATATGTCTTGTTCTTCTAGAACAACCTTGCATCCTACTATTATATTCATAATTGCTCCTTAAATATTAATCATGATTAAATAATAATCATGATTTTTATATTATCGTGATTATATAATAACTACAATCAATTTGTCAATAGTTTTATTAAATTATATAATTAATTATATAATTTAATATTTATATAATATTTTATTTAGATATATTAAAAATTATAATAATTATTGTTTTGAAGCCAATAAATAGTGATTTTTTTAGATGTTTTAAAAGTAATAAAATGATTTCAATATCATATTTAAAATAATATAGCATATATAATTTAATCTAAAAAATATATATCTTAATATAAAAATTAATTTTTTATATACAAATAATTATTATACAACCCAATATGATGTTTGAATTTGTATATTCACTTGAGTAATTTTATTATAATATTAAATTAAGTTATTATTTTAATATATAAATCATATTTAATAAAAAATGTAAAAAAAAAGGGGGGGGGGTGAGTTGGGGATAATGTAAGTCATGCAAAAAATAACTTACATTAAAAAAATATTATCTAACAAAAGGAATAAATTTTTCATACCCCATTTGCTTCATCTTTTCAAGTGGAATAAACTCCAAAGCAGCACCATTGATACAATACCTAAGCCCGCCTTTTTCTTTTATACCATCTTCAAAAACATGTCCAAGATGTCCATCAGCAACTTTTGAACGAACCTCAACCCTTTTCATACCATGACTATCATCATTTTTATAAGAGATAGCATCGGTTGTTATAGGTTTTGTAAAACTAGGCCAACCACAACCAGCATCATATTTATCAGATGAGCTAAAAAGTGGCTTTTTACTAACAATATCAACATAAATGCCTTTTTCTCCAAACTTATCATATTCGCTAGAAAATGGTCTTTCTGTTGCATTTTCTTGAGTAACAGCAAATGCAACATCAGATAGTATTTTTTTTAATTCATCTTTACTTGGCTTATTAAATCTAGTATCATCAAGTGGCTTTTTAGCCAAAGAAAGTTCGACATGACAATACCCATTTGTGTTTTTATCAAGATATTTTTGATGATATTCTTCAGCCAAAACATAGTTTTTTATAGGCTCAACTTCAACAACAAAAGGCTTATCATAGTTATTTTGCTCTTGTTTTAAACTTGCATTTATTATATCTGCCTGCTTTTCATTAGTATAGTAAATACCGCTTCTATACTGCTCGCCTACATCATTTCCTTGTTTGTTTAAAGATGTTGGGTCAACAATCCTTAAAAAATGAGCCAATAACTCAGCTAAAGATATCTTTGAACTATCAAAAACAACACGCAAAGTTTCAGCATGATGAGTTTTTGCTATATCATAATAGCTTGTTATATCACTATCTCCATTTGCATAACCAACATCTGTTTGTAAAACCCCTAAAAGTTGATCAAAATATCCTTGCATGCCCCAAAAACAACCACCTGCCAGATATATCTCTTCTTTTATTTCATTCATAAAACACCCCTATTCTACTGTTACACTCTTTGCTAAATTTCTTGGCATATCTACATTATTACCAAGTCTTATAGAAATTTCAAGCGCTAAAATTTGAAGCACAACCATCATCTCAAAAAACTCAGACATAGCATGCTCATGCTCTTTTATTTTGATAAAATCATCACTTAGCTCAAATTCAAATGGGCTAATAGCAAGTATATAAGAATCCCTTGCCGCAAGCTCTTCAACATTACTTTTTGTCTTTTCATAAAGCGTATTTTTTGGCATAAGGGCTATAGTAAATAATCTCTCATCAGCCAAGGCTATTGGTCCATGCTTCATCTCGCCAGATGGATAACCCTCTGCATGTAGATAAGATATCTCCTTTAGTTTTAAAGCACCCTCTAATGCAAGTGGATAAAATATATCCCTACCTATAAAGAAAAATCCATGTCCATGTAAATAATGTTTAGAAAGTCTATAAATTTTTTCTTGCAATTTTGAATCAATATTTAAAACAGTTGGGATATGAAGCAAGGCTTGAATCTCTTTTTCAAGCTCTTTAGGCTCTATGCTATTTTTAGCCTCAGCCATCTGTAAAACAAACATCCAAAGCAAAACAACCTGAGTAGCAAAAGCCTTTGTGCTAGCAACACCTTTTTCAATGCCAGCTCTAGTTAAAAGTGTAATATCAGCAAGTCTGACTATAGATGAATTATCAACATTACAAATAGCCAGCGTTTTTAGTCCTTGTTCTTTTGCAATTTTTAAAGCCTCTAAAGTATCAGCGGTCTCTCCACTTTGACTAATAACAATAAAAAGTGTATTTTTATGAAGTCTTGCTTGTCTATATCTAAACTCACTAGCTATCTCAACCTTAGCTCTAACACCAGCTAATCTCTCAAACAAATAACTAGCCGTAAGTGCCGCATGATAACTTGTTCCACAAGCACACAAAACAACATCATCTACGCCTTTTAAAAGCCCATCATCAACACCCTCTAAGACTATTTTTTGTTTTTTAACCCTACCCATAAGACAATCACTCACAACACTACTTTGTTCATATATCTCTTTTTCCATAAAAAACCTATACCCCTCTTTTTGTGCATAGGTTTTATCTTTTGGAAGTGGTATAAACATAGGTTTTATAGGTTTTGAATCTTTATAAACCTCAATATCTCCATCGCCAATAAATCCATAACTTTTGTCATCAAGATAAGCAACCTCCCTAGCAACACCTATAACCGCTGCATCAGATGATGCAAAAAATAATTCTTTATCATTTTTGGCTATTGCAAGAGGAGCTGCATCTTTTGCAAAAAATATCTTATTTGGGGCTAGTTTTGTTATAAGCAAGGTAGCATAAGCGCCTTTTAGCCTTGCTATACTCATCTCATATGCCTTAAATACATCATCAGTATGTTTGACATTTTCTTCAAACAAATGAACGATTACTTCCGTATCTGTTTGACTGATAAACTTAACACCTTTTGCTTCTAACTCATCTTTTAGCTCTTTATAGTTTTCAATAATTCCATTATGAACAACAAAAGAATGCTCTCCTAAATGAGGGTGAGCATTTATTTCTGTTGGTTTGCCGTGAGTAGCCCACCTAGTATGGCCTATAGCCACACCCATACCGCTTAAACTAAAATCTTTTGTTTTATCGGCTAGGTTTTCAAGCTTTCCAGCAGCCTTAAAATACTGTATCTCATCATCACTCATTACAGCCATTCCGGCACTATCATAACCCCTATATTCAAGTTCTTTTAATCCACTTAAGATTATATTTTTCTTTTCACTTTCGCCTATATATCCAACTATTCCACACATTTTTTACTCACTTATTAATAAATTTAATATTTTTTCATAATTTAAATGCAAACCATTGTTCTTGCTTATCAAAAATAAATTCCTAGTTTTGTTTTTGATAGTTTGAACTTTTGCACTTGTTATTTTAAAATTCATATCATAAAAAACACTCATCACATAAGCCATAAGACCTATTTGGTCTTTTGCATTTATATTTAATTTAGCATACTCGTCAGAGTGATTAAGATCAAAACTTATCTCATCTTTATATATAATAGGTGTTGTTAAAACAAGCTTTTCATTGCTGTTTAGTGCTTTTAATGCCTTTGCTTTAAAATTTAAAAGATCGCTATTTTTTATATTTTTATTAAACTCAAGTCTTATAAAAAATTTTTCATCAAAAAGCTCAAAAATTTCCATATAAGCAAGATCAAAATCGGCAAAAACAGCAAGCAAAGCTGACAAATTTAAAAATCTATTAGATATGATTTTAATTCTTAAGCCTTGAGTGTTTTGCAAATCAAATTCTATACCATCACATAAAAATGCCTTTTTTGTTATATTTATGATATCTAAAACACTATGTTTTGCAAATAATAAATTTGAATAAATTTCAAAAATTTTATTTTGAATATTTTCATCTAATACAGCAAACTCATCGTGTCTTTTTATTCTATGCTCTTTTTTTACTCTTCTAGTAGCCTCATCAAGCAAATTCTCATCATCAAAACTCTCAAAAGACAAATCATAAAGTTTTCTTAAAAGCTTTGATAGATATGGAGTATAAAGGCTATCGTCCGTTGCATTAACAACACAATAAGTAAGAACATAAAGAAGCTTCAAGCTTTTTTTGTCTGAAAGTTTTGATATGAAGCTAAAAACAACTCTTTGAGAATATATATCCTCGGTATTTGCGACAACATTCATCAAGGTATGATATTTTATAAGCAAAACACCCATATTTACAGCTTCTGGACTAAGCTCCAGCTTGTTGGCATATGCTCTAAATATATTTGCGCCAACTATCTCATGCTCACCTTCACTTCCTTTGCCAACATCATGCATTAAAGCCACTATCTTAAGCATGATCTTACCCTGCAAGCATACATCATCATAAAGAGATTTTATAAATTTATCTTTTATATTTTCCAAAAAATACAAGGTAAACATGCTATGCTCATCAACACTAAATTTATGATAACCATCGTATTTTGGAAGTAGTGCTATATTTTCCATAGGCTTTATAAGGACATTAAGAACCCCTGCATCAAGAAATGCTTTTAGTATACAATGTGAGTTATTTTTAGATAGTAATTTTTTGATTTGTGTATTTATATTTTGCATTCCATCATCGGCACTAACAACCTTTTTGATATAAAAAATAACGCTCATATCAATCTTATAACAAACATCATCAACCAAAATAAAGTTATTTAAAAGATCTTTTAAACTCACTATTTTTTTATGCCTATGGACAAAAAGTGTTGAGTTTAGATTATAAAAACCGCCTTTTGTTTTAGATAATTTTTTTTGCAAAAATGAGAAATTTGAAAAATTATAATTTGTGATTGATGAGGCAACAAAACGGGTAAATAAACCTATATTTTTCATGCAACTTAGAATTTTTTGACTGATTCTAATATTTGTATCTTGTGATTTTTTAGATTTTGTCTGCATTAATGTTGTTATTTCATCTATATTTTTTTCACTAAAAATATCTTCATTATTTACTAAATTCAAAGTTGATTTTAATGATAGTAAAAAATCTACACATATATTAAACTGGCTTGTTTGCTTCTCATCAAGCAAAAGCATAGATGGCACTCTTGCGCTATTTTCTCCACTTATGGTGCTTAATATACAATTTAAAGAGTATATATCATCAACGCCTCCGAAGCTTGTTTTTAAATTCGGCTCTTGTTCCAAAAACGGAACACTATCAAAAGGCAAAAGCTTTTTAATATGATACGATAAAAAAGCATCTTTGTTATACTCTTTTAATCTTGTTATCTCATCTCTTGCACTTTTATAAAGAGTTTTTGACCCACATATGTATCTTATCAAACAAAGTTTACTTTTTGATTTTATATCATCTTTAAATTTATCATACAAACTTAATAACTCTACAATCTTAATATTTATATCAAACTCTTGAAATCTTTCATCCAAGGATCTTAATAAATGCTTTGTATTATAGCCTTGTATATCCTTATAAACTATCATAATGTCTAGTTTTGAATTTACAGAGATAAGATTTTGAGCATATTTATTGGTAGCTATTATACTTATTGGAAGCTTATCTATATCGGGACAAAAATCACCAAAAAATTGAGCTAGTGTTTCCGAAAAGATATTTTTAAATGTATCATCACGCTCTTTTATTAAAAAATTTATAAAATTTCTACTATTTTTACTAAAAAATTTATAAAATTTATTTACATCTTTCAAACTATAAACTACCCTAACTTTTTTTATTTTTTAACAAGATAATACTAAAAATTTGCAAAAATAAAGCTTTTTTTAATTATAATCCTAAAATATTAAAATAATTAGAAAGCAAAAATTTACTCAAATGAATATTATTAAAAAACTTGAAAATGGCGAAAGAATAGACAAGCACGAGGCATATAGCTTGTATGAGCTTGACCTTTTCACGCTAGGAAAGTTTGCATTTAAGCAAAGAGTTAAAAGATTTGGAAAAAAAGTTTTTTTTAACATAAATAGACACATAAATCCTACAAATATATGTGCTGATATATGTAAATTTTGTGCATTTTCAGCACATAGAAAAAATCCAAATCCTTACAAAATGTCGCACGAAGAAATTCTACAAATAGTAGGAAATAGTGTAAAAAATGGTGTCAAAGAGGTGCATATAGTATCAGCTCACAATGTCCAAAGTGGTTGGGAGTGGTATCTTGAAATTTTCAAAAAAATCAAAGAACAATATCCACAAATACATATAAAAGCACTTACTGCTGCTGAGATTGATTTTTTATCAAGAAGTTGTGGTTTTAGCTACGAAGAAGTTATAGATAAAATGATAGAATACGGAGTGGATAGTATGCCCGGTGGTGGGGCTGAGATATTTGATGAGGATATACGCAAAAGAATTTGCAACGGAAAAGTAAGCTCTGAAAATTGGCTAAAGATTCATCAAATTTGGCACGAACATGGTCGCCAAAGTAACGCCACAATGTTATTTGGTCATATAGAATCAAGAGAGCATAGGATAGACCATATGCTTAGAATTCGCGACTTGCAAGATAAAACAAATGGCTTTAATGCATTCATTCCTCTAGTTTATCAAACACAAAACAACTACTTAAAAGATATAAAATTTCTAGGTTCAAGTGAGATACTAAAAACGATAGCCATAGCAAGACTTCTTTTAGATAATGTAGCACACATTAAAGCTTATTGGGCCACATCTACACTTAATCTAGCAATGATAGCTCAAGAATTTGGAGCTGATGATCTTGATGGAACGATAGAAAAAGAAAGTATACAAAGTGCTGCTGGTGCAAATAGTGCTAACGGAACAAATTTAAAAACATTTTGTGAGCTTATAAGAAGCTCTGGGTTTTTGCCTGTTGAAAGAGACAGTTTGTATAATGAAATAAAAATTTATTAAAGGAGAATAAGTTGGATTTTTTCAAGCTTAAGGAAAACAACACCAGCATAAAACAAGAATTTACTGCTGGATTTACGACATTTTTGGCGATGATGTATATCGTGCCTACAAATGCTATCATAATGAGTAAAACAGGTATGCCAATAGATGCGCTTATAACAGCAACAGCTCTTGCAACTATCTTAGCAACAGTTTTAAATGGTCTTTGGGCAAACACTCCGGTTGCAATGAGCGTTGGAATGGGTCTTAATGCTTATTTTACATTTGGTCTTGTTATAGGTATGAATATACCTTGGCAAACGGCTTTGGGTATAGTATTTTTATCTGGTATATTGTTTGTAGCCTTGTCTTTTACCAACTTTAGGATATGGGTAGTAAAATCTATACCTATTGATTTAAGAAGAGCTATAAGCGCTGGTATTGGATGTTTTATAAGCTTTATAGGATTACAACAAATAGGAATTATAGCAAACAACGATGCCGTATTGGTTTCATTAGGCGATATCAAAAATTCAAATGTTTTACTTGGAATTATAGGACTACTAATAGTAATGGCATTTTGGTCTTGGAAGATAAAAGGCGCATTTATGTTAGCTGTTATAACCACTTCTATCATAGCTTGGGTTTTTGGAATGTCTCCGGTTCCAACTGAGTTTTTATCAACTCCAGCTTCAATAGAGCCTATATTTTTACAATTTGATATAAAAAGCGTATTGTTTGATGCAAGTGGTGTCTTTACGCTCGCTTTACTTCCTGTAATTATAATATTTTTTGTAACAGATTTATTTGACTCTATCGGCACTTTAACTGGTGTTGGAAGCAAGGCTGGCTTATTTACAGGAAAAAATCAAAATGATTCAAAAAGATTAGAAAAGACATTAGAAGCTGATGCACTGGCTACAGTAGGTGGATCGCTAATAGGCGTTAGCACAACCACAACATTCGTAGAAAGTGCAAGTGGAGTAGCCGCTGGCGGAAGAACTGGACTGACAGCTGTATTTTGTGGATTATTGTTTATCTTGACACTATTTTTACTTCCATTTTTTAAAGCAATCCCAGCAAATGCAATCTATCCTATCTTGGTAATGGTGGGTGTTTTGATGTTTACAGAACTTACAAATGTAAATTTCAAAGACCCGGCTATATGTGTAGCAACATTTTTTATAGTTATTTTAATGCCATTAACATACTCTATAACAAATGGTTTGGCATTTGGATTTTTATCTTACTTTATAGTAAGAGTGCTAAGAAAAGAGTGGGAGCATATAAATTTAGGAATTATTGTATTGTCTATTATTAGCTTTGTAATATTCTTAGTTCATTAAGAAAGGCTGGTTGATTATGTTTTTTTATTCTTATGATGAATTTGAAAAAGATATAAAGTCTATGGCAAGAGAGATAAGGGATGACTTTAGTCCTGATGCTATACTAGCTATCGCAAGAGGTGGAATGACCATAGGACATTTTATAGCAATTGCTTTACAAAATCGCAATTTATTTAGTCTAAACTCTATACACTACGATGAACAAAGCAAGCTTGACACAATAAACATATTTAACATACCTGATTTATCAAATGTAAATAAAATTTTAGTCGTAGATGATATAGTTGATAGCGGAGAAAGTATGGCTGAGATAAAAAAGACATTATTAAAGCTATATCCTCATTTAGATATAAAAATAGCAACTATATTTTATAAAAAAACCGCTCTTTTAATGCCTGACTATAAAGCAAAAGAGGCAACTGAGTGGATTGAATTTTTTTGGGATATAACACTTTAAATGAAAGATTATGGTTTAAAACTTTATAGCATTAAAAACAATGATATATTTGTTTTAACCATAATCTGCGCTCTTGATTTAGCTCTTTTGATATATTGCACAAGCACTTTAAGTATAAGCTACTATGAAGCGCTTGTGTTTTTTAACGAACAAGATTCTATCTTACATAAAATAATAACCGCTAGCTGCAAACTATTTGGGCAAAACGATTTTGCATTACGAATACCTATGATTTTTTTTCATATTATTAGTGTTATTTTGTTATATAAAATAAGTAAGTTTTACATTAAATTTCATCAAGATAGAATTATCGCAATATTACTTTTTGTATTTTTACCAGGCACTGTAGCAAGCGCTTTAATAGTAAATAATGCCGGCTTGTGCCTTATGATAACACTTTTTATTTTATATTTTTTTCACAAAAACAATATCTATATAACTTATATATTAATGGCTAGTTCTATTTTTGTAGATAGCTCATTTATGATACTATTTTTAGCATTTTTTGCTTATGGTGTATATACAAAAAATGCTACACTAGCTTGGCTTAGTGCTATTTTTTTTACAATAAGTCTATCCTTTTTTGGATTTGATACACAGGGTAAACCAAGTAGCCACTTTATAGATACCTTTGGTATATTTGCTGCTGTTTTTTCACCATTTATATTTATATTTTTTATATATGCCATATATAGAATTTGGATAAAAGAAAAAAAAGATATATTGTGGTTTTTATCTGTAATTTCGTTTTGTATTAGTATAGTATTATCTATAAGACAAAAGGTTCAATTGGAAGAATTCTTACCTTTTTGCATTATAGCAACACCTCTTATGATTAGAATATTTTTTAGCTCATATAGAGTAAGGCTACCCGAGTTTAGAAAAAAACATAAAATAGCATTAGTATTTGTATTTTTATTTTTATTTTCTAATTGGTTGATTATTATTTTCAACCCTGTATTATATAATTTTATAAACAATCCAAAAAAACATTTTGCATATAAATTTCATGTAGCAAAAGAGTTATCAAAAGAGTTATCAAAGCTAAATATATATGAGATAAATACACAAAATTATAAATTAGCTCTTAGGTTAAAATTTTATGGCATATCCAATGGTGGTAATTTAGCTCTTATAGAAAATAATAATGATTTTTTTGTTAAAAAATTTGATAAAATAATACATAAATTATAAATAAATAATTTGAGGTTATGATGATAAAAAGAGCATTTACAATGTTGGAACTAGTATTTGTTATAGCGATAGTTGGAATACTATCAGCTTTAGCCATACCAAGATCAAATAAAAATCCACTAAGAGAAGCAGCAAATCAGATAATGGCAGATATAAGATATACTCAACACTTAGCAATGCAAGATAATAAATTTACACTACAATCAGATGGCACTCCGGAAAATGATTGGTATAAAGCATACTGGAGAATACTCTTTCATTATGATACGCAAAAAAGTAAGCAAATATGGAGATATACGGTTTTTAGCGATAGTGGTTCATATAGTGGAAATCCAAATTCAATAGATCAAATAGCGAACAACCCAAGAGATTTAAACAAAAAACTAACTAGTGGCTATGCTAGGCAAAAATATCCAAATCAAATTTTAGATAAAAAACTAAACTTAACAAAAACATATGGTATCACAAAAGTAAAGTTTAATTCAAAAAATCAAACATTAGCATTTGATATATTAGGTCGCCCGTATTCTGCATTGCAAAACTCAAAAAGCCCATACGAAAAGTTACTTCAAGAAGATACAAAAATATCATTGCAAGGCAATGGTGATATATTAAATATAATTGTTTTTAAAGAAAGTGGATACACATGCATAGAAGATAAAAACAATATAGGAAATTGTGAATAATATATTTAAAAATTTTAAAAAAACTTTTAAATATAATTTATTACATTAAACGTTAAATGAGTTAAAGCAGTTATAAAAACTGCTTTAAATTTATTAGTTAGATTGTTTTGCTTTTCTTTTTCTCTCTGTTGGATCAAGATAACGCTTTCTTACCCTTATGTTTTGAGGAGTAACCTCAACAAGCTCATCATCTTCTATCCACTCAAGAGCTCGTTCAAGGCTAAGTTTTCTTGGTGGAACTAGTTTTATAGCATCATCAGAACCACTAGCACGAACGTTTGTTAGGTTTTTACCTTTTATAGGGTTTACATCAAGGTCATTAGGTCTACTATGCTCACCTATAACCATGCCTATATAAACCTTTGCTTGTGGGTCAATAAATAAAACTCCACGGTCTTGTAAGTTAAATAATGAATAAGCAAGAGATACTCCATTTTCCATAGAAACCAAAGAACCATTTGTTCTATGCTCAACACTTCCACTAAACGGACGAAACTCTAAAAAGCTATGGTTCATAACGCCCTCGCCCTTTGTATCTGTCAAAAACTGACTTCTAAATCCTATAAGCCCTCTAGCCGGTATTTCAAACTCTATTCTTGTTTGTCCATCGCCTGTTGGATTCATGCTTATCATCTCGGCTTTTCTCTTACCAAGCTTTTCTATAACCGTTCCGGTGCAGTCATCAGGTGCATCTATAACCAAAAGCTCAAATGGTTCACACTTAACGCCATCTATCTCTTTTATAATAACCTCAGGACGACCAAGCAAAAACTCATAACCCTCTCTACGCATATTTTCAGCTAGTATTGTTATTTGAAGTTCTCCACGACCGCTAACCTTAAATTTACCTTCGCCTATATTTTCATATCTCATTGCGATATTTGTTTTCATCTCGCTTTGCAAACGCTCATCTATCTTATTTGATGTAACGTGCTTACCCTCTGTTCCAGCCAAAGGACCATCATTTACACTAAATACAACACTTAGTGTAGGCTCTTCTATATGCAAAGGATCAAGCGGGATAGGATTATTTGGATCAACTATACTATCACCAACATCAAGTGCTTCAAAACCAGCAATAGCAACTATATCACCAGTACTAGCTTCGTTTATATCTTGTCTTTCAAGACCTAAAAATCCGATAAGTTTTGAAATTCTACCATTTGTTTTTGTTCCATCAGCCTTTGCCAAAGTAACATTTTGATTTTTAGAAATTTTACCGTTAAAAATTCTAGCAATACCAATTTTTCCAACATAGTTATCATAATCAAGAGTAAATACTTGAAGTTGTAAAGGATTTTCATCTTTTCCACTTGGAGCTGGAACGTGTGCAAGTATAGCCTCAAAAAGAGGTTCCATATTTACATCCGGATCATCTAAGTTATGTTTAGCAAATCCATTTTTTGCGGCAGCATAAACCACAGGAAACTCAAGCTGTTCATCATTTGCATCAAGCGCAACAAACAGGTCAAAAATTTCATTTATGACACGCTCAGGATCAGCCGCTGGTTTATCTATCTTGTTTATAACAACTATAGGTCTTAGACCCAAACTAAGTGCTTTTTTCACAACAAATTTTGTCTGAGGCATAACACCCTCTTGCGCATCAACCAAAAGCAATACACCATCAACCATTTTCAAAACACGCTCAACCTCGCCACCAAAATCGGCGTGTCCCGGGGTGTCTATAATGTTTATCTTAGTATCTTTATATTTTATCGCTGTATTCTTAGAAAGTATGGTTATACCACGTTCTTTTTCTATATCATTGTTATCCATAACACGCTCACCAACACTTTGGTGTTCGTTAAATGTTCCAGATTGCTTAAGCAATTCATCAACCATAGTCGTTTTACCGTGGTCAACGTGAGCTATTACTGCTATATTTCGTAAATTTTCCAAAATCTATCTCCAAGTTTTTAAATAAGGGGGAGATTATACCTAAAATTTTCTTATATAAATTTAATGAGAATTTTGGAACATATTTTGCTTAATATATTTTCAGTTTAATATAAGAGGTTAAAAATGCAAACATTTAACACAAAAAATCAGGTTGATATTTTTACAAATACAAACAAAAAAAGCCCAAATAGCACCAAAAAAGACAAAAGCGATAATAATGAATTTTTAAATATGGTTTTAAGTGCTGCATCTAAAAAAGCAGACAAAGGCGAAAAACTAAGCGAAAAAGATGTAAAAGATATAGCAAAATCGGTAAGCATGAAAAACGAAACAGACAAACAGATAAAAAAAGAAAATAATATAAAAATTTCACAAGATTTAGAAAACAAACTTGATGATGATACAAAAAATGAGTTGTATGAAAATGCAAATTTTATGCAACTTTTACAAGTTTTAGAAATTTTAAATGGTGGAGAAAAGGTTAGTAAGTTTCCAAATTTCACAGACAAAATAGCAAATTTTTTAAATAAAATATCAAACGTTGAAGAATTAAGCAATATAAAAAGTGTCAATGAGCTTATAGAACTTGCAAACAAATTTGACCTTGGACTTGATAAGATAAAAATCACACAGGGTAATGTTGATGAGCTAAAAAATATGTTTGAAAACCTAGGTAAAAAAGACTTTTTCAAACCAGTAATACCTATAAATCTAGATATAAAAAATCAGGTAGAGCAAACCATACAACAAGTTACAAAAAATACACAAAATCCTATCGGATTGAACGAAGTCCTAAAAGAGATTTCAAAGCCTATAAACGAATCTTTAAAAACAGAAACACTAAAACAATCGACACAAGATGATAAAAAAAGTGAAAGTATGCTAGATAATGATTTAAAAGAGGAGATAAACCTAACTCCAAAAACAAATGAAATGATCGCAAAAGATACAAAAAATCAAAAGATAAATTTACAAACACTATTATATCCTGAAAAAGAACAACAATCAGGCCAAGAAGATAGCATAATTCAAACAACACAAAAAGATGATCAAAATGATCTTAATGCAATAGTAAAAGATATAGTAAAAACAGCAAACAATCAGATAAATCACAAACTAGCAGTAAAGGAGACTTTTAGTAATTTTTCACAAAATTTAGCAGATCAGATACAAAATTATAAAGCACCTTTTACTAAATTCAACATAACTCTAAATCCTCTAAATTTAGGGGAAGTTGAAATAACAATGGTAAACAGAGGGAATAACCTGCATATAAACTTTAACTCAAATACAAACACAATGAATATATTTTTACAAAATCAAGCAGAGTTTAAAAATAGTCTTGTAAATATGGGCTTTACAGAACTTGAAATGAATTTTTCAGACCAACAAAACAAACAAGAACAAGGACAAAAAAAATACAAACAAATGGCTCAAGGCGAAAGCGATGAAGCAACAAATGAACAAGTATTATTAGAACTTGTAATGCCGATATATATATAAATAAGGAGAAATTATGGCAAGTATAACAGATACAAATTTAGAATTTACAGCAGATAAAAGAACAAAAAAACTTCAAGATATAAAAAATCAAAAAGCGGATGGAACAAATCCATCGGCACACCTTGACAAAGATGCATTTATGAAACTGCTTTTAACGGAACTTAAATATCAAGATCCAACATCGCCTATGGACACAGAAAAAATGCTAACCCAAACAAGTCAGCTGGCTACACTTGAAATGCAAGAAAATACAAATTCAGCCATGAAAGAACTTGTATCACAACTTAAATCAAACTCAAGCATGTATGCTCTATCCGCACTTGGAAAGATGGCAAATCTAGGCACAGATAGAATTTCAGTAAACGAAGAAACTCAAACCCTAGATATACCTCTTTATTTTGAAGATAAAGTAAAATCTGGTGTAGTTGAAATACTTGATTCAAACTCAAATGTAATAAAAAAAATTAGTTTAGAAAAAATGCCAGCTGGAACACATAGTATAAAATGGGATTTATCAACGGACACAGGAGGGGTTGCAAAACCAGGAAGCTATGAAGTAAAGGCTAGTTATAAAGACTCAAGAAAAAAATCCCATACTGCCATTTATGGAACATATCCAGTAGAAGCTGTTAAGTTTATAGATGGTAAGGCAAATGTAAAAATTGGTGGCGAGTATAAGCCAGTAGAAGAAGTATCTGAATTTTTTGAAAGTTAAAAGATGATAAGAGGATTTTACAACGGAGTTGCTGGAATCAAAACACAAAGTTTTGGTATAGATGTTTGGGCAAATAATATATCAAACATAAATAATGTAGGCTTTAAGGCATCTTTGCCTGAGTTTAAAAGCATATTTTATCAAAGCATGGTATCGGCTGGAAATAATCCTACAACGGATCAGGTAGGGCTTGGAGCAACAAAACAGACAACAGCTCTTGATATGAGAATGGGTAGTTTTAAAAACACAGAAAATAAATTTGATATGGCTATTCACGGTGATGGTTTTTTTGGTGTGAGAGATAGACACGGAGATGTGTATTATACTCGTGCCGGAAACTTTGATGTTGATGCTGATGGAAATTTAGTTGATCCTATGGGTAAGTTTGTGCAAGGAACTATGGCAAACTTAAAAACAGCAACACCAAGCAAAAACGCACTAAAACAATATGATTCAACAAAAGATATAAATAAAGCATTTAGTATAGATGAAAAAGAGGTCTTAGAGCTTGAAAATGAAAACGCTCAAACAAATATAAAGCTTCCACATTTTTTATATCAACAAGCAAAAGCAACAAAAAATGTAGACATAAAAGGCAACCTTGATGCTACAAGAAAATTTGAAAATGTCAAAGTTGATTTGAAACAAGATTCATACAAACATGAAATAAAAGCAGATGAAAAAACAATAAGCATAAGTGGAAACATAAACAACAGTCCAAGTGTAAATAAATACAAAAAAGGCGATAGTATAATTATAAAAATAAAAGATGGGGATAAACTTAGTGAACTATCAACACAGGTAAATGAAGATGGAAGCTGGGAGTTAAAAGATTATAAATTAGATTATATGGACCTAAAAAAGGTTGAGGTTTCAGCACAACTTTTAACAAATCAAGAAGTTGCAAATGTCCAAAAAATGAGTACGGATATATTTAACGACGATGGCACAAAAAGCCTACTATCACTAAGATACACAAAACAAATTCCTCAACAAAATGATAAAACAGTATGGGATATAGAGGCTACAATAACAGATGAACAAAATAATATAGTTGAAACAAAAAAAGGAATGCTTACTTTTGGACCAAAAGGAACATTAGTAGAAACAACCTTAACAGAAATTGGCGGGGTAAATATAAATTTCGCACAACAAGAGCCACAAAATGATAAAAACAATACAAATAATAATGCCAATGATGATAAAGATAAACAACAAGGGATATATAAAGGTTTAACCACATTTCACAGCAAAGCCGTAACAGATATAAAAAAAGATGGCTTTATAGAAGGATTATTGAAAAGCTATGAGGTTGTAAACAACGGCACGATAATGGCAAATTTTAATAACGGTCAAATGTTTCCTATAGCAAAAGTTGCGCTTTATCATTTTCAAAACGACCAAGGTCTTGCAAAAATGGGCGATAATATATATACAAAAACATCAAACTCAGGAGAGCCATTTTTCTATAAGAGCAAAAATGGAGCAACAATACTTGGAACAAATATCGCATCAAACACACTTGAAATAAGCAATGTAGATCTAGGCCAAGCGCTAACAGAAATGATAGTTATGCAAAAAGCTTACGATGCTAGTTCAAAAAGCATAACAACAAGCGATCAAATGATACAAACCGCAATACAAATGAAACGGTAATAACTAGTCAGTTTTTGGCTAGTTATTATAAACTCGAAAAATATTTTCATTAAATTTATACTTTTTAGATATGATACACATTTTAAAATTTTAAGTGAAAAGATGAAACATATAGACGAAAAAACAAAAAGAGTAAAATACATACGGGCATTAGAAAAATTCTCAAAATCAGCCATAAGTGGACTTAAAAGAGATGATTTTAATAAAGATGAATTTTACATAAGAATTGACAAAAATATGAAAATGCTGGAAAAAGTAGAGGCTGTTTATCTTGATAGCCCTTACACAAAAGAGCTTGAAAACTTTGTAAATTTTGCTATTGCAAAACAAGATCCACAAGAGCTTTTAAAAAAGGCAAATCATCTTGATAAATTAAAAAATTCAAAAACATATAAAAAAGATAAGCATAAAAATAAATTTAAGGAAAATTAATGAAAGTTGTTATTTTTGATATGGATGGAACTGTCATAGACAGCTCAACGGCGATAGAAAAAACCATAAATGGTATAAGAAAAGATATGGGGCTAGATGAACTTGCAAAAGCTTATATAACAAAAGTTATAAATGAACCTGGCAGAAATTTAGCATTTGATCTTTATGGCATACAAACACCAAGCACATCTTTAAAAAAGGGTTTTGAAGCTGAGTTTGAAAAAAACTACGACTTATATGCAACGACATATAATGGCGTAAAAGAGCTTTTACAAAAGTGTAAAGATAATGATTATAAAATAGTCCTAGCTTCAAATGCACCAGAAAAAACACTAAGCAAAATTCTTGAAAAAAACGAAATACTACATTTTTTTGATGAAGTAATAGGAGCAAGTAAAGATGTGCCAGAAAAACCAGATCCAACTATGTTACATCTTGCTATAGATAAAACAGGTGCGACAAAAGCTGTATTTGTTGGAGATAGCTTAAAAGATAAAATGGCTGCTGATAATGCAAAGATAGATTATATACAGGTAAATTGGGGATTTGGGGTAGCTATAGAAAGCAAATATAGTGCAGATACCACAGACCAAGCTTGGCAGCTAATAGAAAAAATTTAATTTTTTAAGTATAATGTGGTCTAAAAATTTTGTTAATAAATTTTATATTTTTAAGAAAAATTAGATGAATAAAATCATAATATTTTTTTGTTGCTTTGTTTTTTGTTTTGCAACAGAACCGGATTTTGATCACTCCTATGTTTTTGAGTTACCAAAAGATGAGTGGGGAAGAGTTGCTATAATACAAAAACAGACAAATGAAAAAGATTATTTTGATTTTAGATGGACTTTGTTTGACACAACAAACATAACAGTTCAAAGTTTTTTTAGAAGATTTCCAAGGCATATGGTTATGGGTTTGCAACACGGTAGAGATAGATACAAACAAGACATCTTACCAAGTATGAAAAACCCGCCAGATGATGGAGTGAAGTTATATATAACTTTTATTGATTTTAAAAACAACTTAGGCAGTTTTCAAATTGATATTTTAGATGGACAAAAACTTGTTGATGTTGAGTTTATAAGACCAAAAACTAGGAGATAAGTTATGGATATGATAGATAAGATAATGCTTGATTATATAAAGGAGCTTGATTATAAACTTGCCACCGATATGTTTGAAAATATCAGCTCAGGTAAAAAACTTCGCTCAAAACTACTGCTAAAAATAGCTGGAGAAAATAAAAATACATATAGATTGTGTGCGATAATTGAGCTTATCCATCTAGCTAGTTTATTGCATGATGATGTGATAGATAAAGCCGATACAAGAAGAGGAAAACCGAGCATAAACTATCTATTTGGCACACAAAACTCAGTAATGCTTGGAGATATTTTATATTCAAAAGGTTTTCACGAACTAAGCAAATTTGGAAAAGAGATATCATCTATCATATCAGACGCTGTTTGCAAACTAAGCATAGGCGAACTTATGGATGTAAATTTAAGCAAAGAATTTAACTGTGACAAAGAAGCTTATAATAAAATGATATATTACAAAACAGCTATACTTATACAAGCCACGGCTTGCTGTGGTGCGATACTAGCTGGGCTTTCACAAAATGAGTTTGAAATTTATGGTAAAAACCTAGGTCTTGCATTTCAAATAATAGATGATGTTTTAGATATTACACAAGATAGCAAGACTTTAGGAAAACCGAATTTGAGCGATTATAAAGAGGGAAAAACAACTCTTCCTTATATATATCTTTATGAAAGTTTAGATGAAAAAGAGAAAGAAATTTTAAAAAGTTTTCATGCAAAAGAGTTAGATGAAAGCCAAATAAAATGGATAAAAGATAGATTTGAGAAATACAATATAATACAAAAAACTATAAACGAAGCAAAAGAACTTGGAATCGAGGCTATAAAAGCGATTAAAGATCATTCAAACTCAGAGCTTGAAAGCATTATAAAAAGTATGATCGACAGGGATTACTAATGCATTATTTAAGTATTAGTTTTACACATAAAAATACAGATATTTCTGTTCGTGAAAAGTTAGCATTTAATACACCAGAAAAAAAATTGCAAATTTTAAAACTAATCAAAACAGACAAAGATATAAATGAAGCTATGGTTATAAGCACCTGTAATAGGGTGGAAGTTTTGTCATTTAGCAATGAGCCAAAAACATCATCATCTCATATAATAAAATGTATGGCGATAGCATCTGGTGTATTTGAAGATGAGCTTTTTGAAAGGGCTGATGTCTTTGAAGATAGCGGTGCCTTACACCATCTTTTTTCTGTAGCTAGCTCTCTTGATAGCCTAGTGGTTGGCGAAACGCAGATAATGGGGCAGATAAAAAATGATTTTAAATTTGCTCTTGAAAATCAGTTTTGTGGCGAACATATAAACAAGGCTGTTGATTATGCAAAAATATGTGCAGCAAAAGTAAGAAACGATACTCAAATTTCAAACAATCCGATCTCAGTATCAAGTGTAGCTGTAGCAAAAGCAAAAGAAATTTTTACAACCCTACAAGGCAAAACAGCTCTGATTATCGGGGCTGGAGAGATGTGTGAGCTGGCTGCTAAACACCTGATATCAAATGGAGCCAAAGTTCTTATCCTAAATAGAAGCTCGGAAAGAGTAGAAAACTTAGTAGGTAGATTAGGAGAGATGGCTGATTGGGATACGATTTTAAAGCTCAAAGAGTATGTAAACAAATCTGACCTTATCTTTTCAGGAACTTCTGCGCCAAACCCTATAATAACAGATGAAACAATACAACCAACAACATTTCACAGATACTTTTTTGATATAGCCGTTCCAAGAGATATAGATATAAAAAATAAAAGTGAGCTTATAGATATATACTCTGTTGATGACCTTAAAGAGATAGTAAAACAAAACCTGGCACTACGAGAAGAACAAGCTCAACTAGCCTACTCTATCGTAGGAAACAGCACATATGAGTTTTTAAAAGCTCAAAAAACAAGCCTTAGCACGCCGATCATAAAAGCTATAAGACAACAAGCAAAGGAGTGTGCCGAAAAAGAGTTACAAAAAGCCATAAAAAAAGGCTATCTAAAAAACTCAGATCAAGAAGAGGCATACAAACTAATAAATCAAGTCCTAAACTCTTTTTTACACCCTATGACTATAAATTTAAAGCAAATAGGCGAAACAAAGAATGCACTTGACATAACAAAATCAATGAAATATATTTTTGACATCAAAGAGGATAAACAACAATGAGATTTTCTAAATTTTACGCACCAACAACAAAAGAAGCACCAAAAGATGCAACACTGCCAAGCCATATATTTTTAGTAAGAGGTGGATTTGTAGAACAAAACGGATCTGGTCTTTACAACTTCTTGCCACTTGGAAAAATTATGCTTGAAAAGATAAAAAGCGTAGTAAAAGAAGAAATGGACAAAAGCGGCGCTTTGCAGGTTGATTTTAGCGTTGTAACATCATCAGAACTTTGGAAACAAAGTGGTCGTTTTGATGTTTTTGGAAAAGAGCTTTTAAGATTTAAAGATAGAAAAGAAAATGACTTTGTTATAAGCCCTACAAATGAAGAAAGTGCTGTTTGCATGGTTCGTGGTAAAGTTACAAGCTACAAACAACTACCACTAAACATATATCAAATAAATACAAAATTCAGAGATGAAGCAAGACCTAGATTTGGAATTTTAAGAGGTCGTGAGTTTGTGATGAAAGATGCTTACAGCTTTCATTCAAACACAGATGATTTAAAAAGAGAATTTGACTTAATGGAACAAACCTACTCAGCTATCTTTACAAAACTTGGTCTAAATTTCAGAGCAGTTCAAGCAGATAGCGGAGCTATAGGCGGAAGTGGCAGTAAAGAGTTTATGGTGCTTACACAAAACGGCGAAGATGACATAGTTTATTGTGAACATTGTGATTATGCGGCAAATATAGAAGTAGCGACAAGAGCTGCAAAAACGACAGATAAGCCACAACCAGAAGCAGATGCTTCTAAGTTTTTCACACCAGATACAAAAACAATAAAAGATGTAGCCGAGTTTTTCAAGATAGATGAATACTACACAATAAAAGCCGTTATAAAAAAAGCCATATTTGAAAAAGAGTCAAAAATAGTTGTATTTTTTATCCGTGGTAATGATGAGCTTCAAGAGACAAAAGCACAAAATGCAGCAAAAGCCTTGGAGCTAACAGACGCAACAGAAGAAGAGATATCGCAAGCTGGTCTTATAGCCGGTTTTTGTGGTCCGGTTGGGCTAAATAAAGTTGAGTTTTTTATAGACAATGAGCTAAAAGATAGCAAACAAATGATATGCGGAGCCAATGAAAAAGACTATCATTTTGTTGGTGTAAATATAACAAATTTCAACGAAGATAGATTTAAAGACTTAAGTCAAGTAAATGAAGGCGACAGATGTCCAAAATGCGGCGGTAAGCTAAAAATAAGCAAAGGCATAGAAGTAGGACATATTTTCCAACTAGGCGATAAATACTCAAGTGCTATGAATGCTACATTCTTAGATGAAAATGGCAAAGCAAGGCCATTTATAATGGGTTGTTATGGCATAGGTGTAAGTAGACTTATAGCTGTTATGGTAGAGGCAAGCCACGATGATAAAGGATGTATCTGGAAAAAAGAGTGCGCTCCTTTTGATGGTATGATAGTTATATCAAATCTAAAAGATGAAAACTGTGTAAATTATGCAACAAAGCTTTATGAGCAAGCAAAAAATATCGGAATAAATGTAATGCTTGATGATAGAAACGAGCGATTTGGTGTAAAAATGAATGATTATGAGCTACTAGGTTTTCCTTATGCTATCATAGTTGGAAAATCACTAGCAGATGATGAAGTAGAACTTATCCAAAGAGATGGGCTTATAAAGACAAAAATCAAAGCAAGCCAAGCACTAGATGAGCTAAAAAATAGACTATGCTAATTAGAATTAAAAGCTCACTTTTTATACCATATATAATCGCAGAAACAGTATTTACGGTTATTTATATAAGCAATTATGGTTTTTTATCATTAGTTGGCGAAGTATTTTTAAGTGCTATAATTGGTTTTTTATTTATATTTAACATAGGTTTTTTCAACCTAACATCTAAGATAAATATGATAAAACCAAGCGATATTTTTAGCTCTATTGGTATAGGCATAGGAGGATTTTTGCTATTTTTACCAGGACTTATAAGCGATACTTTTGGAATTATAGTTATAACAATAAGTCTTATTTACAAGCTAGTAAAAAAACCTGATTATAAACAAAATGAACACGATTTTAGATATGATAGATATGATAACGAAGAAGAGATTATAGATGTTGAAGTTATTGATGACACTCATCACATTCGCTAGTATTTGCTTTGCTGATATGAATTTTCATAATTTTTTAAAAAGAAATTATGAAAAAAACGAGAACCTAAAAGTTGCAAACATAAAAACAAACAAAATTCAAAAGCTACAAAATGGCTTTGACGCATATTTTGTTACACTTGATATAAATTTCAAACCATTAAACAGAAAAATATCAAAAAAAGATATTATATTTGTAAACAACGATCTAATCGTGACAGAAATTTTTGATACAAAAACAAAAATAAGTCTAAGAAACAAACTTTTAGGCGAAAAGATGAGTATAAACTTACGAAATTTCAAAAGGGATGCTATACATGAAAACGATCAAAATTGCTACTAGAAAAAGCATACTGGCGATGTGGCAAAGCGAACACATCAAGCAAAAACTTATAACACAGCATAAAGATTTAGATGTTGAGCTTGTAGGCATGACAACCAAAGGCGATGTTATCTTAGACACCCCTCTTGCAAAAATAGGAGGAAAAGGACTTTTTACAAAAGAGCTTGAGATTAGTATGCTAAACGGAGATACACACATAGCAGTTCATAGTCTAAAAGATGTTCCGGTTGAGTTTCCTGATGGACTTGTGTTGGCAGCTACTTGCTCCCGCGAAGATGTAAGAGATGCTCTTATATCTGAAAAATATAAACATATAAGCGAACTTCCAATAGGCGCAAAAATAGGCACAACAAGCCTAAGAAGAAGAATGCAACTTTTACTGCTAAGACCTGATTTAAAGATATTTTCTCTTCGCGGAAATGTCCAAACAAGACTTAAAAAGCTAAAAGATGGCGAATTTGATGCTATCATCTTAGCAAAAGCAGGGGCAAATAGACTAAACTTACAAAACGATGTTAGATATATAACGCCTTTTGAATTAGATGAGATGATACCATCTATGGGACAAGGCGCATTAGGCATAGAGGCTGTAAACAAAAAAGAGATAATACAAAAGATTGATTTTTTAAATGATGAAAAAACCATCATAGAAACAAAAATAGAGCGTGATTTTGTAGCAACACTTCAAGGTGGATGCCAAGTCCCTATAGGCATAAACGCCTCATTACAAAATGACACGATAGATATAAGAGCTATAGTTGGTATGCCTGATGCAAGTAAATACATAAAAGACAGTATAAAAGTAAGCAAGAGCGAGTATAAAGATATAGGCACTATACTGGCAAATGAATTTATAAAAAAAGGTGCAAAAGAGATATTAAAACAAGCTGAAATTATGGGCAATCAAATTTAATTTAGATATAATTCAAAAAAGCTAAGGAGTATAGATGGCAGATGAAGAAAAAGAAGTAAAAGAAGAAACCAAAAAAAGTGGCAAAGGGCTTATTATAGCAATTATAGGTGTAGTTATTGTTTTATTACTAGCTATAGGTGGTGTTATAATATTTTTATTATCAGGAGATGATGAAAACACACAAATGCAGCAACAAGTCTCTCAAACAGCACCAAAATCAAGAATGCCAGGCAAAAGAAGTAGCGACTATATGAATATGGGACCTATTTATCCACTTGATCAATTCATAGTGAATTTACTAAGTGAGAACGGCTCAAGATTTTTAAAAACAAAAATAGACTTAGAGCAAAGCAATGAATCACTTATGGCAGAATTAGACAAGAAAAAAGCACTTTTAAGAGATATTATCATACGAACTCTATCATCAAAGACATTTGAAGAAGTAAGCACAGCAAAAGGCAAAGACAAACTAAAAGATGAGATAGTAGGTAAGATAAATGAAGTTTTAAGTGATGGCTATATCAAAAACATATATTTTACTGATTTTGTGGTGCAATGATAGGTGTAGATATCATATCTATAGATAGAATTTCAAAGCTTAACGAGCGTTTTAAAGATAATTTTCTAAGACGCTTTTTAAGCGAACACGAGATATCTATAGCAAAAAATGATGCAAGTATAGCTGGTCTTTGGGCAGCAAAAGAAGCGGCAAGTAAAGCCTTGGGTGTAGGCATAGGTACTGAGTGTAGCTTTTTTGATATCATCATCACAAAAGATAAAAAAAACGCACCCATTATAGACTTTAGCGATAAAGTCAAAAAAAGCTTTGGCATAAAAAACTCAGCCCTTAGTATAAGCCACGATGGTGGTTTTGCTATAGCGGTTGTTGTAGTGCAAACATTAGATAAACCATAAAAGTTGCTTATAAAATATATCATCATATATTTTACTCGCTAGTAAATAAAATTTTAAAAATCAACAATAATATATTGTTCCAAAGGCAAAGTAGTAAGACATATCAACAATGTCTTACATTGTAAAAGCTATAAATTAGCTAAAGCTAACTCCGCTTCCTTTTATAATTTCTCCTATGAAGTAGCCATCTGTTTTTTGTAAAATTTCATCTGCATTTTGTTTTGATGCAACTATAACCATACCAACACCCATATTAAATGTTCTAAATAGCTCACTATCATCAACATGACCTTTAAATATATCATATACTTTAGGTGTTTTAATAAGGCTTTTATCTATCTTAGCACCTATGCCATCAGGAAATACTCTTGGTAAATTTTCTACCAAGCCACCGCCTGTTATATGTGCTAGTGCATTTATTTTGTCTTTTGATTCTAAAAATTCTTTTACATAAATTCTAGTAGGTTCTAAAAGCATATCGGCTATACTTTTTCCATCTATCTTGTCATCTAAATTAAGCTTTGCTACATCTAGCACTTTTCTAGCCAAAGAGTAGCCATTTGAATGAAGTCCACTAGATGGCAGGGCTATCAAGACATCACCCTCTTTTACAAATTTACTTCTGTCTATCTCATCTATTTCGGCCATTCCAACAGCAAAACCAGCTAGATCAAAATCATCTTTTTTATACATAGATGGCATTTCAGCAGTTTCTCCGCCTATTAATGCACATTGTGCGAGTCTACATCCTTTTGCTATACCCTCAACTACTATTTGTGCGCTTTTTATATCAAGTTTTGAAGTAGCATAATAATCTAAAAAGAACAAAGGTGTTGCAAAATTGCAAATTAAGTCATTAACACACATAGCAACCAAGTCTTGTCCAACATTTTCAAGGCGATTTGTATCAATAGCAAGTCTTAATTTTGTTCCAACTCCATCAGTAGCGCCTAAAATAGCTGGATTTTTGTATCCAGTAGGAAGCTTAATAGCTCCAGAAAATGAACCAATCCCCCCAAGAACAAGTGGCGTAAAAGTTGATTTTACATGTGGTTTTATCGCATTTACAAAATCATTTCCAGCATCTATATCAACCCCAGCATCTTTATATGTTATCATCAAAACTCCTTATAAATTTGCTCGATTTTATCTAAAATTTGCTAAAATCGGATTAAAACTCAAGGCATAATGATGAATAAATTTAACAAAGCATATGTGATAACAGGAACTATCGGCAGTGGAAAATCAAGCTTTTGTAATATACTAAAAGAACTTGGGTATGATGTTATAGATGCTGATAAGATAGGGCATTTGATCTTAGATGAAAGCATAAAAGATATATCAGAGATATTTTCAAAAGAGTTTATCAAAGATGATAAGGTTGATAGAACAAAGCTTGGCGAACTTGTTTTTAATAGCAAAAACGAGCTTGAAAAGTTAGAAAATTTCATACATCCAAAGATAATGGATAGAGTCTATCTTGAGTGTGAAAAAAATGAGTTAAAAAATAAGCCATATTTTGTTGAAATTTCTGTATTTTTTGAAAAATGTGGCGATAAGAGATTTAAAAATGTAGTTGTGGTTTATGCCCCTGATGAGATTTTATTTGATCGTATATCAAAAAGAAACAACCTAACAAAAGAGCAAATACAAGCTAGGCTTGATAAACAAATTGATATGAAAACTAAAAGAAAAATGGCTGATTATGTGATAGATAATAGCAAGGATTTTGATAATCTAAAAGAACAAGCCAAGATGTTTTTAAATCAGATAAACAAGGATATGCAGTGATAGTATCAAAATACAATGCAAGTGGAAATGATTTTGTTATATTTCATACATTTTTAACCAAAGATAGAAGCGAACTAGCTAGAAAAATTTGCGATAGACAAAACGGAGTTGGTGCTGATGGGCTTATTGTATTAAAACCTGGCATTGATAAAGATCATATTGAATGGGAGTTTTACAATAGCGATGGAAGTATCGCAAATATGTGCGGTAACGGCTCAAGAGCTGCTGCAAGATATGCCTTTGATAATGGTTTGGCGTATCGAAGTTTTTTTATAAAAACAGGTAGTGGAGATATTGGTGTAAATGTCTCTTTAGATGTTGAGGTCGAGCTTACAAGCCTTAAGATACTTAGTGATAATATTATAGATGAGTTTGACTTTAAATGGTATTTTTATGACACCGGTGTGCCTCATTTGGTATGTTATGTAGATGATTTGGATAAGTTTGATATTGAAATTTGCAAACAACTAAGACACAAATATAATGCAAATGTAAATTATGCAAAGATTTTTAATGATGAGCTTTTTGTGAGAACTTACGAGCGTGGTGTTGAGGGTGAAACACTTGCTTGTGGCACAGGAATGGCTGCTTGTTTTTATGGAGGGATTTTAAATTTAAACCTTTCTAAAAAGATAAATGTATATCCAAAAAGTGGCGAAAAACTCGGGCTTGAGTTTAAAAATAACAAGATACTTTTTAGGGGTTTTGTAAAACATTGCTTTGATGTAAATTTTGATATTTGATTTAAATTTACATCAAAAACTCAGCTAACATCATCATTTTTGCTTAAACTTAGCCTTATGCTATCTTGAAAAGCTGTTAGTGAGTGTTTTGTATTTGCATTTAAAGCTATCATTTTAAGTTTATTTAGCTCAAATTTGTCACTCCCTGTTTTGCGATTTAAAACTTGTATGCTTATAGGGGCTTGATTTTTTGTATCGTAAGCCATTTTGCATACAAGTTCTTGCATTAGATTAAAAATACTAAACAAACTTTACTTTAAAAATTACTTTTTAGATTAAAGTATTTTACTTATTTAAAACCTTAAAAACTCGGCTAACATCATCATTTTTACTTAAACTTAGCCTTATTATGCTATCTTGCAAAGCTGTTAGTGAGTGTTTCATATTTGCATTTAAAGCTATCATTTCAAGCTCTGATAATTCAAATTTTTCACTCTCTACGCCTAGCGTTATTTTACCTTTTAAAACCTGTATACTTATAGGGGCCGGTGCTTGATGTTCTTTCATTATAGAGCCATTTTGCATACAAATTCTTATCTCTTTTGTGTCTTTTGTTTCAAGCATTTTTACTACATCTATGTCACTAAAATTTTTAACATTCCAACTTAATTTTTCCATTTTTTCTCCTTTTTTATAATAATATAATAAAAAAGGAGAAAAATCATTGATAAAAATTAAGTTTTTTGATAATGTTTTGCATAAATAATAAAAATTAAAAATTATATTTTAGATTTAAGTTTAATTTTACTATAAATTTACGTAAAAGTTATAAAATCAACAAAAATAAAATATTTTTTAAAGGAGAAGATATGGATTTTTCAAGACGAAATTTTTTAAAATCCACCGCAACAGCTGGTGCTGCTGCAGCCTGTATTACACCTGGCTCATTGGCTAGTGTTGGAGCTGGTGCTTTAAAGGGTAGCGAGAGTTTTACCAGAAGCTTTTGCGAAATGTGTTCTACTCGTTGTCCTATAGAGGGTCGTGTTGTTGATGGTAAAAATGTTTTTATACAAGGAAATAGCAAAGCAAGCGGAACAAAAACTTCTATTTGTGCAAGAGGAGGCTCAGGACATAATCAGCTTTATGATCCAGAGCGTATAGTTAAGCCTCTTATTCGTGCCGGAGAGCGTGGAGAAGGAAAATGGAGAGAGGCTAGCTGGGAAGAGGCTCTTGATTTGGTTGCTACAAAAATGAATGAGATAAAACAAAAATATGGTCCTGAAAGTTTTGTTTTTACCTGTAAAAGTTCAGATACTCATAAGCTTATGACAAATTTCGCACACTCTTATGGTTCGCCAAATGTATTTTCTCACCTTTCTTGCTGTCCTATAACATATCAAATGGTATGCTCTCATATGTATGGAGATGCAAAACTAAAAAGAGACTATGGGAATGCAAAATATATCGTAAATTTCGGACATAATTTATTTGAGGGTATCGTTATATCTGATGCAAAAAAACTTGCAAAATTTGCCGATAAAAAAGATACAAAACTTTTAGTTTTAGAGCCTAGATTTAGTGTGGTTGCATCTAAGGCTGATGAGTGGCTACCTGTAAAACCAGGAACTGATATAGCCTTTGTTATGTCATTGATACATACTTGGATCAAAAGAGATACTTATGATAAAAAATTCATACAAGATTTTACAATAGGTTTTGATAAAGTTGTTGAAGCTACAAAAGACACAACTCCGCAGTGGCAAGAAAAAATAACAGGCATACCAGCCGAAACTGTTGAGCGTATAGCTACTGAAATTTGGAAAGCTGCACCTAGAGTTATTATAGATTTTGGTCACAAAACCACGACAACTAGAGCTGAATATATGAGGACTAGAGCTATTATGGTTGCAAATGCTATGATGGGTAACTGGGAGGTTAAAGGTGGTCTTTTTAGTGGTAAAAAAGCAAAAACCTTTAATAAACTTACAGGAACAAGTGATTTTCCAGAGATAACAAACCCAGATAAAAATTTCAAAGCACCAAAAGTTAAGCGTATAGACTTTGCCGGAGAAGATGGAAAGCATAAATTTATAGGCAAAAATCACGGTGTTTTGATGGATATCGCAGATAGTATCTTAAGCGAAAAGCCATATCCAGTAAAAGGTTGGTTTAATATAAGATTTAACCATCTTATAAATGTCGCGGGGACAGATAAGAGCATAGAAGCGCTTAAAAAATTGGATTTTATAGTAGTTAGTGATATTTATCTAAACGATATGGCGACTTTTGCTGATGTTATCTTGCCTGAAAGCACATATCTTGAAAGAGATGAGGGCATACAAGACAAATCAAGTCAAAAACCAGCTTATATGATAAGAAATAAGATAGTAGAGCCTATCGGAGACACAAAAGATGGGGCTAGTATATTTAGAGAGTTAGCTAGAAAAATGAAAATAGACCAAAACTATACTTGGGATACTATAAGAGATTGGCGTATGCAACAAGTTAAAGGAAATGTAGATCTTCTCGCAACTCTTGAAAAAGATGGATATATCACTTGGAAAGTGCCTGGTATCTTATATAGAGAAAAAGATTCGGTTGATAAGTTTGTAAAAACATTCCCGTATGCTAGTAAATTTGTAGGCGCAAATGGTCTTATGGATGAGATGGCAAAATTAAAAACAAAAAGTGGAAAGATAGAGTTGTTTAGCGAAGATGTAGAAAAACAATTTCCTGGTTATGGTTGCTTAAACACAAATGATATAGATGTATTCGAAGGACATGAACTTTGTCTAACAAATGGTAAAACCCCTATTCATACAAACGGTCATACTCAAAATATTCCATTTTTAAATGATATGATGAAAAGCGCACCTATCTGGATAAACCCAAGAACAGCCGCAAAAAAAGGTCTAAAAGATGGTGATGATGTATTTTTACAAAACAAACACGGCAAAGAAAAAGGAAAAGTATTTATAACAGAGGGTATTAGAGAAGATACTTTGTTTGTATATCACGGATTTGGGCATATTACTCCAGGGATGACTAGAACTAATGGTATTGGAACAAATGATAGCAAGTTGCTTAATCCTGCCGAGGGTTTGGTTGCAGGAACTATGGTTACAAATGTCGGTGTTGATATAGTAAAAGCTTAGGGGATGATGATATGAAAAAATATTTAATGTTACACGATGAAAATTTATGCATAGGTTGTCAAGCTTGTTCGGTTGCTTGCAGAAGTGAAAACTCAGTTCCTAGAGGATTATATCGCTTGCAAGTTCATACCAAGATGATTGGAACTTTTCCGAATTTAAAGATGGATTTTTTACGCCATAGCTGTGTTATGTGTGAAGATGCACCTTGTGTTGATGTTTGTCCTACCGGCGCTAGTTTTAAGACAGAAGATGGCGTAACATTACTAAATCACAAAATTTGTGTTTCTTGTAAATACTGTATTCTAGCCTGTCCTTATGATGCTAGATTTGTCTTGCCTGATGGAGAGATAGGAAAATGCACATTTTGTTATGAGAGTAGACTAGGAAGAGGCGAGCAGCCAGCTTGTGTTAGTGTATGCCCTACTGATGCTCTTGTATTTGGAGATGCAAACGATGAAAACTCAGAAATTTCTAAAAAACTAAAAGAGAAAAAAGTTTATTATCCAAAAGAGCATTTAAGCACACGACCAAGACTTGCTATGGTTGCAAACACTAAAGGAGAAAGCCATGAATAATATGTGGGGAAGTATGTTGCAGTATAATGAAATTTATTGGCCGTGGCCTATCGCCATTTATCTATTTTTGGCTGGTCTTAGTGCTGGTGCTATGATGGTAGCTATCATTCAAAGATGGCGTGATAAAAATGATGCATGTTTTAAATCAGCCTCTTTGCTCGCACCGCTTAGCATAAGCATAGGTCTTGCACTTTTGGTTTTTGACCTTGGTAAGCCTTTTGATTTTTATTGGATTTTATTAAAATACAACTTTAAATCTGTTATGTCTATCGGTGTTGCTTTACTTTTATTTTATACACCTTTGGCTTTTGTGTATGCTATCTATGCATTTAGAGATGTTAAGTTTTTAGCGCCTTTAAAAAGCATTATAAACACTATCGCCAAAACAAGACTTCTAAATTTACTTGAACTATTCCTTTTTATTTTAGCTATTGGTGTTGGTGTTTATACCGGATTTTTACTAAGTGCCGTTAGCAAGATAGTTCTTTGGAGTAATTATATACTTCCTATACTATTTTTGGTTTCAGGCTTTAGTTCTGGTATTGCAGCAAGTATATTTTTTGGAATTTTATCATTTAAAAACGATATAGACAAATCATCTATCGCCACACTTTTAAAGCTTGATTTATTTGCCATATTTTTTGAAATAGCCTTGATAGTGGTATTGTTTATATTTGTATTTTCTACCAGCGAAAATGCAGCATTATTTGCAAAAAATGCTTTAACAACAGGAGGCATATCTGCAATCTTTTGGATAGGTGTTGTAGGGCTTGGATTATTAATGCCTATTTTAATAGACTTAACAGCATTAAAAGGGCATACTTATAAACAAGGTGTTATAGTTTTTAACACTTTTTTAGTTTTAGTTGGTGTCGTTTTACTTAGATGCTATATAGTTTATGCCGGACAAATTTTTACAGGAATTTAATGAGAATTTTACTGTTAGAAGATGATATAGAACTTAGCGAGAGTGTAAGTGAATACTTATGCTCTCTTGGATATGAGGTTGATTCGGTTGCTGATGGAGCTTTAGCTTGTGATAAGATAGCAAATGGCTTTTACCATCTTTTTATACTTGATATCAAAGTTCCAAATATAAATGGCTTTGAAGTTATGAAATATATAAAAAACCTAGATATCCAAACCCCTATTATGATTATGACCTCTCTTGTTGATATAAACGATATGGCTATTTGCTATGAGTTAGGCTGTAACGAGTATCTTAAAAAACCATTTGAGTTAGCAGAGCTCAAGCTTAGAGTCGCAGAGCTTTTAAGAAAATATTACAATGTTGATGATAGAAATATTGTCTATCTAAACGAGGATTTTAGTTTTAATATACATAAAAGAACTCTATCTGACAAGAATAACAACGCAATAGATTTAAGTGCAAAAGAGTTACAACTTGTAGAGTATCTTATATCACACTTAAATGTTTATGTTAGCATTGCGGACTTGATAGAAAATGTATGGGAAAATAAAAACATAGAAGAAGCAGATATCCGTATGCATATATTAAAGATAAGAAATAAAACATCTAGTAGTTTTATATCATCAAAAAGGCGTATAGGATATAAAATAGATGCTAAAAAAGCTTAAGATACCAATACTTGCATCTTTACTAATAATGCTTTTGTTTGTCTTTAAGGGTTTTAATACCTTAAGTATAATCAACCAAGATGAAATTTTAAAAAATATCTTTTCAATTATGCGTTTTGAAGAAAAGGTAACTTACAATTTTATCTCAGATAAGACATTACCAAATTCAGTTATATACAACTATGCTATTTATGATACAAGCTTAAAGCCGGTATTTTCAAACCTATCAAAACAACCAAGTGATTTTAAATTTGTTACAATGCAAGAAGATGGTTATCTTTTTTATAAGAATTTCTTTTTTAAAAACAAGGTTCCTTATTTTATAGTCATATCTCAAGAAATTTCAAACAAGCACAATCTATTTATATTTCTTATAATGCTAGTTTTTACTCTTGTCTTGGTTGTTTTTATATTTTATACATTTTATATAGCAAGTGTTAGACCATACAAACAAGCACAAAAATATATGAATAATTTTTTTAATGATGCTATGCACGAGCTAAAAACACCGCTTAGTGTAGCTAGTATAAACTTAGAAATGATAGGAATTACAAACAAACACACAAAACGTATACAAAATGCTTTAAAGCAAATGCAGATAGCTTACGAAGATGTTGAGTATTATATAAAAAAAGGGCATATTAAATTTCCAGTAGAGAGTATAAATTTTAGTGAGTATTTGGAGCGTAGGGTTTTGTTTTTGCTCTCCATTGCTGACACTAAGGATATTATGATTGATAAAAATATAGATAGTGATATATCTGTCTTGATGAGTAAATTAGCCTTGCAAAGAATTATAGATAACAATATCATAAATGCTATAAAATACAGTCCAAAAAACTCAAAAGTAGTAGTTAGTTTGATAAAAGAAAATGGTTTGGCGGTTTTTAAGATACAAGATTTTGGATATGGTATAAAAGATACAAATCGTGTATTTAAAAGATATGAAAGAGAGGATTTGGTTCAGGGTGGTTTCGGGCTTGGGCTAAATATAGTAAGAGAAATTTGCTTAAAATATGATATAAAATACAATGTAGTTTCAAAGCCAAATGAAGGTAGTATTTTTACTTATACATTTAAAATCTAATACAGTCAAAACTCAAAGCAAAAACTCAAAATAAAATACAAGATTTCGGATAAGGTATAAAAGATATAAATATACTTTTCTAGTATAGACTGGTTTAAAAGTTACAGACAATATTTGGGATTTTAAGATCGGGTATTAGTCGGATTTATGGATATTTTAAAGGCTAAAGTTAGGAAAATCCTAACTTTATTTGAATTATTTTAATAACTTAGCCTCATCTACAAACTTAGGCACACTTCTTACACCTGTAGCGAAGTATTTTTGTCTAAGTTTATCGATACTTTCAACCTCTTTATCGCTGACCAAGCCATCTTTAACTTCGTATTTTTCATCAAAGTATTTTCTTAGTATCTTGACCTTATCACTATCTGATTTTGCTTTTGCTATATCTTTGTATATAAGATGTGCTTTTTGAAGAGAGCTTTTATCATGCACTGGTGTTATGATGATCTTTAGGTTTGTATCTTTTAGTGTTTTTTCTATCTCTTTTAATTCAGCTCTACAATAAGGGCATTCAGGATCACTAAACATAACTTTTGTAGGATTTTTCTTATCTTTTCCTAGTGATATTATGTATTTTTTATCCTCTTCTTTATAGACTTTTGAAAGATTTTTTTCTAGCATTTGTTCACCAAAAGATGCCTTATAACTCATACCTTTTTTGACATCTATCACATCAGGAAACACATAATCCCCTTTTGTAAAAATCACATCGCTTTGAGTAACCTTACCATCGCTTATATTTACAATAACACTTTCTACACCCGATGAACTATCTAGTGCTTTTCTTTCTTGCACAGTAGCTTTAAGGTTTTCTGGTAAAACATTACCATAAAACTCAATTATTTGTGTGTCATTAGCACCAAATGCAAAACTAGCCGCGACCAAGCTTGTCATCAAAACTTTTTTCATTTTTTTCCTTTTTAAAAATTTTAAATTTATTATATTTTATTCTTTTAAATGTCTTTTAAATCTCTTATAAAATTTATTCTAACATATAGCAAAAACATAGTTTTGATGGCTATGTTTAGGGAGTGGGTATCACCACTTAATGTTTGACATACCAAGAGGTATGCCTGTTATTACTTCAGGTGTGTATTCTGTGATAAAAACAGGAGTTGCCGAACCTCTATCTTGAGCTACTATTTTATTTGTTTTTTGTATGTATTTAAACTGCGTACTCATTATATTTTGAATGCTTTTGTATTGTATTATCTTTTGACATAAAGGATCATGCTTAGTCGCTTCGTTTTGTGTTATCTCTAGATATGGAGGTGTGCTATTTATCTTATCTTCTGATATAAGTCGTATTTTTATGCACTCTTTGCCATTAGTCATAAGATAGTAGTAGCCATTATATTCATTTTTCCTTATAGCACGGACATTTGTCATATCTTCTAGGTTATCAGATAAACTTACTCGGGATGTATAGTGCATACCTATATCACTTACAAAGGTGCTTAGGTTTTTGGCTGCATTTACTATCTCGGCTTCATTTCTAGTTGCTATTAGTTTAGGAATTGCAATAGCTACTAGTATACCTAGTATGACTATAACAAATATGAGCTCTATCATAGTAAAAGCTTTTTTCATAAATCCCTTAGCTTAGTAAAATTATGTTTATATAAGCTTTTATCTTAGCATAATTTATATAAACAATGATATAAATTTTGATATTCAAAAGTTTAAATAAGATTTAATTGATTGATTCTCATTAAGATATATAAAAAAAATATTAAGCACAACACATTGAGTGAGTTTTATAACCTAGTTAAAAACTAGGTTAAATTTTATTAGTAATTTATTCCTGTTCCACCAAGTTGTATCTCTTTGCCTTTATCGTCGGTGCCTAGAAGGTCAGATATACTTCTCATCTTATAAAGTTTAGAACATATAGCCTTGTCTTTGTCATCTCCTTTTGATATAGTCAATGTTGCTCCTGTTGCTCCTGTTGCTCCTGTTGCATCTGTTGCTTTTTTACCTTCCACTTTTATGCATTTTTTTCCTGCTGAAATTAACTCAGCGGTTAAATCAGGGTTTTCATCTACTTGAACATTTGTCATATCTTTTATTTTACTGGCTAAATCACCTTGTGATGTATAGTAAGATGTGATATCACTTACAAGTGTAGTTAGGTTTGTAGCTGCTTTTGCTACCTCAGCATCATCTCTTGTAGCTGTTAGCCTTGGTACAGCAACAGCTGCTAGAATTCCTAATATAACGATCACGAAGATCAACTCGATCATAGTAAAACCTTTTTTCATGGTTTCTCCTTTTGTAAAAATATATAATACCCTATATACATTTATATAAAGCATTTGGCGAATTATACTAATGAATTATTAAAATATTATTAATTTTAAATATTATATTACATATCTTTGGTTACCTAAATGCCTTTAATATGATAGACAAACCACAAAAAATATTTTATAAAATAGTGCTAAAGCCAAAATACATATTTATACTTTTGATATCAATAAAATAGAAAATATGACATAGCTATAGGAGACCTTATAAATGCTGTATTTACAAAAAACCCAAATAAGCAAAGCAGTTTAATATTTTATAATTTTAAAAATTTGGTAGAGTTTTAGTCTATCTATATGTATACACAAGGTTCCATTATCACTTAAATTTATGTATAAAGTAAAGTCTCCTTTTGTTTCGTTGTATCCAAAATGTTTTAAATCTTGTGATTTCATTGTCTAACAAATTTATTATAAACAAAACTCCTAGCCATTGCTCTTAATATAATCAAGCTTATGTCCTATTTAATGCATCTATTGGATTTAGTTTTGAGGCATTTTTAGCTGGCATATAACCAAAAATAACACCGATAGCTGTAGATGTAAAAAGTGCTATCACGATAGACTCATTTGAAAATATCATCTTATAGCCAAGCAAATCATCAGCCACATATCCTACAAAATAAGAAAAGCCTATACCTATACTTCCTCCCACTATACACAAAATCACAGCTTCTATCAAAAACTGTTGAAGTATATCTCTTGCATAAGCCCCTATTGCCATTTTTATACCTATCTCTTTTGTCCTTTCAGTAACCGAAACTAGCATAATATTCATAACACCTATACCACCAACAATAAGGCTTATAAGCGCTATGCCTGAGATTAGGATTTGCATTGTTTGTATAGTCTCTTCTACGGCTTTTTTTATAGTATCGCTATTTCTTGTAAAAAAGTTTTTTTTGCCGTGTTTTGCGCTAAGCAATGCTATGATATTTTTTTCCGCTATTTGGGCATTTACATCATCTTTTACGCGAACGGTTATTGAGTTTATATATCTACTTCCTGTTAAGCGATTTATAACACTTGTATAAGGGGCATAAATTCGCAAAATGCTATTATCCCTATAACCATCATCTTCGTCTAAAATACCTATAACGACAAAAGGTTGTCTGTTAAAAAGCACCTTTTGCCCTATCGGATCTTTGCCTTTAAAAAGCTCTTTTACGCTGTTTTGATCTATGACTATAACTGGAGCTGATTCTTTTACCTCTTCTGGTGTAAAAACTCTTCCTCTTTTTAGTTTTAGACCATTTACTTCAAGTCCTTGATCTCCACCACCGCTCAAACTAGCAGTAAGCGAAACCGAGCCATAGGTTATAACTCCGCTTGTGTATGTGTTTGGGGTAACGGCATCTAAAAAAGCTTGTTGCTTTAGCACCTCAACATCGCTTATAGTTAGACTTCTAACTCGGTTTGAACGCAGATCTCCAAAGCCCTTACCCGGATATATGTCTATCGTATTAGTGCCTATTTTACGAATTCCAGCCAGTATCTCCTCCTGAGAGCCTTTTCCAAGTGCTACCACACTTATGACAGCTGTTATACCTATGATGATACCAAGCATAGTTAAAATACTTCGCATTTTGTTTGTAAGCATTGCTGATATAGACATCTTAAAACTCTCAATAATCCTATCTTTGAAGGCTAAAAAAGATGGTTTTGATTTTATATCTTGTTTTTTATACTCAGATATTTTTTCATCTTTTGTGGTATCTGATATAATAAGCCCGTCTTTTATCTCAATAACACGACTTGCATATTGTGCTATTTTGGGGTCGTGGGTTACTATTATTATCGTATGACCCTGTTCATGTAGCTTAGTAAGTATATCCATAACTACCAGTCCGCTTTTGCTATCTAAAGCCCCTGTTGGCTCATCTGCTAGTATGATCTCACCACCATTTTGCAAAGCCCTTGCTATACTCACACGCTGTTGCTGTCCGCCTGATAGCTTATTTATAGCATTTTGAGATTTTTCACTAAGTCCTAGTGTTTGTAAATTTTTTAGCGCTCTTTCTTCTCTACTTTGCTTACTCTCTCCTGCATATATGCTAGGAAGTGCTACATTTTCAAGTACATTTAAACTTCCAAGAAGATTATACTGCTGAAAGATAAAGCCAAACTTCTTTCTTCTTAATCGTGCTAATTCATCTTTACTAAAACTAGAAATATCAGCATTATCAAGCTTGTAAACACCGCTTGTAGGGCTATCAAGACAGCCTAGTATATTCATAAGTGTTGATTTACCGCTACCTGATTGACCTATGATAGCCACCATCTCACCTTGTTTTATCTCAACACTTACACCTTTTAAGGCTTCAAACTCATTATCGCCTATTTTAAAGCTTTTGTGTATATTTTCTAGTTTTATCAAGTGATTACCTTTTTATATCTTGAACCATAGAGTTTATTTCAGACTCTGAGCCTGAGCTTGTTATAACATTATCGCCTACATCTATACCACTTATTATCTGAGTGCTTAGGTTGTTACTTATACCTACTTTAACCTCTCTCTCCTCTACTACATCGCCCTGCTTTAAAATGCTTATGAATTTCTTATCTCCTTTTTGCTTTATCGCAAGAGCTGGAACTATCACAGCATCTTTTACTTGTGCTACATCTATACTATTTTGAGTACTCATACCTATCCTAAGAAGTCCTGATGGGTTATCAACTATGCTTTGAGCATAGTAATAAACGGCATTTTCCAAGCTTGATCCATTTGTTGAGTATCTACCGTTGCTAAGTGTGGTAAGGGCTGGATCTATAGAGCTTATTTTTGCGCTAAAAGTTTTATTTGGCTCACTTAGTATGGTATAGCTTACATTTGCACCAACTTTTATTTTTGTTATATCGCCCTCTGCTATTTGAATTTTCATTTTTACGCGACTTAAATCAGCTATGTTTACGATAGTTGGGGCCGATTGGACACTATTTAATGTCTGCCCTTCCTCTACCGCGACAAAAATTATAGTTCCATCTTTTGGTGCTATTATCTTTGTGTAGCCTAGGTCTATCCGGGCTGTGTTTAGGGCTATTTTGGCTTGTCTTATCTGAGCTTCAAGCTCAGCTACTTTTGCATTTATAGAGGCGTAGGCTGATTGTATGTCTTCTAGGTTTTGCTTGCTACTAGCACCCTTTTCAAAGAGTGATTTTATACGATTTAGCTTATATCCTATCGTTTGTTTTTCTACCTTTGCGCTATTTAGCTGGGCTTCATATATAAAAAGCTGAGCTTTTCTATTATCCACCATATTTTGCTGTGTAGAGCTATCTATCTCGGCTATCAAATCACCCTGCTTTACATTGTCGCCAAGCTTTACATATAGCTTTTTTATCTGTCCACCAACTTGCGCGCCAACATCAATTAACTCTGTTGCAAATATCTCTCCACTAGCTTCAACTCTTTTTGTAAGTGTTCCTAGCTCTGCTTTTTGTGTGATATAAACTATCTTTTCATCTTTTTGAAAGTAGTTTTTATATACCCAAAAGCCAATGCCTGATAATAATATACAAATTATCATGATTTTAAATAATTTTTTCATTTTTTCCTCTTTTGCTAGCTTTTATATGAATTTTAGTAGCAAAAATTAAATATTTTTTAAAATCGCCAAATAAAGATAATTCAAATGCAAATAAAATTTTTAAATTATATATATTTAACCGTATATTTGATAAAATTTTAAAAATAAAAAATAAGGCAATGATAATGAAAATTTTAATAACAGGAACAGCAGGCTTTATAGGATTTCATCTGGCTAATTTCTTATCTTTAAGAGGCGATGAAGTATTTGGGATTGATAACATAAATGACTATTATGATGTAAACTTAAAACTCGCAAGGCTAAAAAATGCTGGTTTTGATACAGATGGGATAAAAGAAAACAAGCTAATAATATCAAAAACAAAACAAAATTTGAAATTTATAAAAGCTGATTTATGCGATCTTGATACACTAAAAATATTGTTTGAAAAAGAAAAATTTGATTGTGTTGTAAACCTAGCAGCACAGGCTGGAGTTAGGTATTCGCTTATAAATCCAAAGGCATATATAGATAGCAATATAACTGGATTTGTAAATATTTTAGAGTGTTGCAGACACAATGAAGTTAAGAACTTGGTATATGCAAGCTCTAGTTCTGTATATGGACTAAATACAAATATGCCTTTTTCTACTCACGAAGCTGTAAATCATCCTATAAGCTTATACGCTGCAAGTAAAAAAAGCAATGAAATGATGGCGCATACTTATAGCCATTTGTTTGGATTACCTACGACTGGACTTAGGTTTTTTACTGTTTATGGTCCTTGGGGAAGACCTGATATGGCTCTTTTTATGTTTGTAAAATCAGCCATTGAAGGAAAGGCTATAGATGTCTTTAATCACGGAAAAATGAAAAGGGATTTTACATACATAGATGATATAGTAAAAGGTATAGTAAAATGTGTAGACAATCCAGCAAAACCAAATCCATCTTGGGATAGCAACAATCCAGACCCAGCAACATCAAGTGCGCCATTTAAAATATACAATATAGGCAATAATAATCCGGTAGAACTTATGGAGTATATAAAAGCTATAGAAATAAGATTAAATAAAGGGATTAAGAAAAATTTTCTACCTTTACAAGCTGGAGATGTTCCTGCTACATTTGCTGATGTTAAAGATTTGGTTGATGATTTTGAATATAAGCCAGATACCAGCATAAACGATGGAGTTAGAAATTTTATAGATTGGTATTGTGAGTTTTATGGCATAAAAATATAATTTATGCCATTTATTATTTTAGTTCGCTATCGCATGTGAAAGTTTATTTTGAACTTCGCTTATCTTTGATACTATTTTGCAGTCTTGAGCATTATATCTTTTTGCTATTTGTTTAATATCTTCATAGGCTAAGATTGTCTTATCTTGGTTTTTGTATATCAAAAACTTAAGAGGTAGTTCTATGGCTATCTCGTTTGAACATTGCATTAATAGCGTTCCAACCTTTGGCGATCCAAAAATCACAACAGTTGTATCACCCATATCAAGGCCAACATCTTTTGCTAGTTTTGAATGCTCTATAATATCAAAAACTTTTAATTGTTTACTTTTTAAAATTTCAACAGCTTTTTTTTGTAGCCTCATCAACACTTAAATTTGTTTGTAATTTCATTAAATTTGAGTTAGAAAAAGACAAACAAGCAAACAATGCCAGTATAAATATTTTTTTCATAAAAACACCTTTTTAAAATAATCTAAATTTTATCAATATAATATAAATTAGGAAAAATATTTAATTATTAAAATTTCTCAGCGAACAAAACAGCTTCAAGAGGATTGTCAAATATTTTATCATTTGTTTGTGATAAAATTTCATAAGTACCATAACCACAAGTAAGACTTAAAGGTATCACGCCTGCATTAATGGCAGCACCCGTATCAAGAGGAGTATCGCCTACCATAAATGATATTTTTTTATACTCAGGGCTATTTTTATTAAGTTTTGTAAGTGCTAATTCAACAGGCTCTGCATTTGGCTTAGGATTTATAACATCATTTCTACCAACAAATACAGAAAAGTATTTTCCTATTTCAAGATTATTTAAGAGAGGTGATAAAAATTTAGAACTTTTTGTCGTAACTACACCCAAATCAGCAAATTCATATGCTTTCATAACAGCTTGTTTCGCATAAGGCAAAAGTGTTGTCTTTGGTAGATAGACATTTTTATAATGGTCTCTATAAACATTAAAATAATTTTGCACCATATCCTGTTTAACGCCAAGGCCTAAAAATATGTCTTCTAGAGTATATCCTATAAGCGACTTTGCTTTTTCTTCATCCAACTTCATCTCGCCATAAAAATCAAAAGCAACTTTAAAACTTTCAAGTATAGCCGGAGTAGAGTCTATCAAAGTCCCATCTAAATCAAATAATATAGTTTTTTTCATGTGATTAAAAAAGGTTGCCAAATAGCAACCTTAAGAATTACTTACTAAAAGTAGCTTCAACGCGTCTATTTTCAGCGCGTCCTTCTTTTGTGTTATTAGGAGCTACTGGGCGTGTCTCACCAAAACCAACTGTTTTGATTTTACTAGCATCTACACCAAAGTATTGAAGTGCTTGTGAAACAGCATTTGCTCTTTTTTCAGATAGTTTTTGGTTATAAGCTTCTGCGCCAACGCTATCAGTATGACCTTTTAATAATACTCTATAAGCTGGATTTTCAGACATAAACTCAGCTACTTTTCTAATCTCTTCTGCATAAGATACACTAACTTTATAGCTGTCAAATGCAAAGTTTACATCCAAATCTCTAAGTATTATAACTTTTTCGCAACCATTTTCATCAACAACAACACCTGCTGGAGTGTTTGGACATCTGTCTAATTCATTTATAACACCATCGTTGTCATCATCCATAGAAACAGGCTCAGGTTCAACTATAGGCATTTGTTCAACCACGATAGGCTCAGGCTTAACCATAGGTGCCGGAGTGTTTTTAGCATCTAAGCCGATTGCAAATCCAAGTGTATAAAACCAGTTGTGATCACCATGATCAAATTTGATAGCATCTTTAGCTTCTGCCTTTAAAGCAAAATTGTCTGTAACTTGAAATCTAAGTCCTAGACCATACTCACCAAAACCGCCTCTTTCATTTGCAATAAATTTTTGAGATATATCTTCATATCCAGCACCAACAAGACCATAAGCACCAACATTATCACTAAAATCAATTAAATTCTTAACAACATCAGCATGATATCTTGTAGCGTGACCTTTTCTTGTCACATTTTCTTTTGTTTTAGAATCCATTATAGTTTCTTTGATATTACGAGTATAATTCATTCCTACTTGAATTTGATCAAAAAACATATCTTCTAAATTTCTAGCCGCTGTAATTCCAATATTAAACTGATCTCTTGTTAAATCTAAATTTCCCTCTGATCTAACTCCGCCAACTGTAGGAGTTACCTCATAATTATAAGCCATGTCAGCTGCAAAAATAGCACTTGCAGAAACTAAAGCTAAAGCGATCTTTTTCATATTAAAGCCTTTCAATAAATTGTAATTTTTGTTTAAGTATAAATTATATCAAAAAATTGTAAATAAATTATTTGGATTAAATTAACAATACAAATCAAACTATATCAATAAGTCTATTATTGCGTTGTTTTACAACCCCAATTATTCTAGAGTCCTCGTAACCGCAATCAATAAGTCTTTGCAGAGCTTTTTTACAATCTTTTTCATCAATAGCTAATATAAGTCCTCCTGATGTTTGGGCATCAAAAAATAAAATATCAACATCTTTGTTTATAAACTTAGAGCAAAAATCTCTATTTTTATAACTCCCAGCTGGAACAAAACCCATATCAGCCATCTCTTTAGCATATTCAATTACAGGAATTTCTTTTTCAAAAATTTCAAACGATATATCATCTCTTCCCATTTCGCTAAGATGTCCTAAAAATCCAAAACCAGTAACATCAGTGCAAGCATTTACTCTTATATCACACATAGCATCCACTGCATAACAATTAAGCTTGGACATGACATCTACAGCCTCTTTTATCTGAGCTTCATTTAGCATATCTGCTTTTATACAAGTGCTTAAAACTCCTGTTCCAAGTGGCTTTGTTAGTATTAAAACATCTCCATTTTTTGCAGTGTTGTTAGCCCAGAATTTCAAAGGATGACTTACCCCAAGGACACTAAGACCATAATACATCTCAGTTGTCTGAACACTATGCCCACCAACAATCACACCACCGCACTCTTTTACCTTATCAAGTCCGCCTTGCATTATTTCATCAAGCACACCTGTATCAAAGTTGCAACTATCAAAGCCAACTATATTAAGAGCATTTGTAACCCTAGCTCCCATAGCAAAAATATCACTTAGTGAATTTGCTGCTGCTATCTGACCATACAAAAACGGATCATCTACAACAGGCGTTATAAAATCCAAAGTTTGTACAAGAGCAAGTTCATCATTTATCAAAAAGACACTTGCATCTTCGTTGTTTTTAATACCTGTTAACAATTTTTCATTTCCAAGACTTAGCTTATCTATGCTTTTGTTTAGACCCGACGGGTCAAGCTTGGCAGCTCAGCCCGCAGAACGAACAAATTTTGTTAGTTTTTTGTTATCATATATCATAATTTAATCATCTCGTAATTACTTAGCAAATCAGCTATCTCATAAGCATTACTAATCTTACCGACTCCAAGCTTATCAACCAAACCATAAGCCTCCAAGCAACTTCCGCAACTAAGCACTTCAACACCTATACTTTGAAATTTCTTCAAAACTTCAAACGAAGCTGATGCTCTATTTGTAGTCATTTTAACGGCATTGTTTACACATAAAACAGCATAAGGTTTATTATCTACTTGCAAAAAAGCACCAAGTAGTTTCGATAAAAGCACCTCTCCAACAACTCCACTTCCAGCCCTATCTTCATTTAGATATATTACTTTTTTATTTTTTAAAGATAAATTACAATCATAATCAGATATATTTATATCTGTAATTTTTGCTTTTTTATTTAAAACTATCTTTTTCTCATCACCGTTTAAGTTTTCCACAACAAATTCTTGTTGTTGAGAGTTTAAAAAACGAGAGATGTTTTCAAACGGTGCTTTTTCATTTACTAAAATTTCAAGCTTATCGCCATCTTTTATCTGCTCTAGTTGTTGTTTTGTTCTTATAACAGGTTCAGGACATACAAGCCCTCTACAATCCAATTGCATTTTATCTCCTATTTTATTATAAATTTCATTTCAAAATTATACTTAAGCACATTAAATAAAAAAGCATATTTTGTAAGTTTAAAATTTCTAAAGTGATATAATATCAAAAAAACATAATGAAAAACAAAAATAAAAAAAGAATTTAAATTTCTTAAAATATTATAAATAAAGAGAATAATTAGTTAAAAGATAGAGAGTTTTTCTCTATCTTTTATTTTATTTTTTGTTGTGTTTGTATTATTTGTTTAAACTAGATTCAAGCATCCAAATGCTTTTTTCATATTTAGCTATCTTTTCTTGAGCATAAGCTTGAGTTGTAGTATCACCCTCAGCTAATTCATCTAATTTTTTAAACTCACCTAATAGGTGTTTATAATCAGCTAATACTAATTCTAATACTTCTGTTGGAGCATAGCTATCTTTTGGAGTATGTGTTATATGAGACATCTTTAATAGTTCATCACCTTTTACTATAGCTTTACCGCCTAGCATTATAGCTCTTTCAGCAATATCATCAAACATATCATGCATATCTTCATAAGCTTGTTCTGTATACTCGTGTATGCTATAAAACTGAATTCCTTTTACATTCCAATGCAAATCATGAAGTTTTATATATAAAGCATGAGTATCAGCTTGTATTTGATTTAATTGAGCGATTACTTTTGACATTTTGTCTCCTTTATATCTTTATAAATTATTAAAATTATATCACAAAATATTTAATACATCATAAACTAAATAATAAAAATTATTGATTAATAAAATTAATTATTTTATCTTATACCCTACACTTCCATTATAGACTATATCCTCTGCTTTTATATCATCGTTTTTAAGCATATCACTTATATCTATCTTGTCTTTATCAAACTCTATATCTTCTTGATAGGTATAAGCCATAGCAACAGAGCTAACACCGCTTATAGCTTCTAACTCTTTAAATTTCTTAACCTCTTCATTTACACTATCTACAGTTATAACGGCTACTATTTTAATCCCTTCATGAGTTATAATCTCACAATCTTTTACCTCTTTTGCTCTAGCCAAAACCTCATCAACCAAATCAGGCTTATCTACATATATAATCACACTTGAAATATTCAATCTATCCTCCAAAATAATAATTTTTTGTCGTAAGCGGTAGTTATAAGCTTATTGTTGCTTATAAAAATAATATCATTTATAGCATCTTGCTTTGTATTTAAAGTGGTTATTTTTGATAAATTTCTTGTGTTTATTATATCAACATCATTTAACTCTCCATTCACAAAAGCACCGATATTAGAATCAGGGCTTAAGCCAACGGCATAAACTAAAAATTCAGTCTTTATTTTATCTATTTTTCCATCTTTATAAACACCCGCAAACTTATCAACACTACCGCTTATCAAGGTATTTTCTTTAAAATCAATACTATATATTTTATCTTTATGAATATCTAGTGTATTTATAATCTTATCCTTTAAGATGTCATAAAAATAAACCTTACCACCCTCAGTTGCAACACAAAGCATTTTTTTGTCAATACTTAACTTCATATCTGACATAGAGGCTGTGGATAGTTTGGTATTTTTATAAATTTTATTATCATTCAAGCTCAAAAAATAAAGCTCATTACTAAGCGAACCCAAAACTACATTTGCATCATCTAAAAAATAGGCTTTTTTTATAGACTGGTTTTGAAGTTTTTGTTTAGTAGCTATACCATTTTTTACAAGATAAATAATCCTATCACCAAAATCACCTTCTGCCAAAACAATCACTTTGCCATTAAGCTCATCTATGCTTAAGACCTTGGGATTATTGTTATCATTAAAAAAATTCTTTATCTTTTTTAAAGTTAGTATATTTGTAGATTTATCATTTTTGATATCATAATCCATTACCAAGCCATCATCCGTAGCTATATAAAGATTATCATTTACAAAAGCTACATTTAAAACATTTGCATTTAGTTCTACCGTTTTATAAGGAACTTTCAAAACATCACAAAAAGCAAAAATCATAGACATACAAATACAAAAAACAATCTTCATACTGCCCTCATTGATATTGATCTCTTAAAACATACATAAAAACACTCGCCACAATTTACACATTTATCATTTATCATAGGTCTAAATACACCAAAAAAGTTTATCGCATTAAATCTACAAACATCTTGGCAATTATAACAAATAACCCCATTCCAAGCTAAGCAAGTGCTTGTATCTATACTTGTTTTTGCTATTATTTTTGAAGGATTGTTTATATTTAATACATTTGTTTGATTTTGCTCACAAGCCAAGGCACAATCTTTACAAAAATTACAACCAAGCTCTTTAACTTCAAAAACAATCCTATCTTCTTTTAAGCTAAGTAGCTCTCTATCGCAGCTATCAACGCAAGGTGCTAAACAATCTTTACAATCAAACTCTCCACTAAAATAAGGTGGGGTTATAAATTTGGGCGCATTTTTATTTGCACCCAAAAATTTACCAAATAGCTCTCTGCGCTGCACTTTTAGCGAACGCCATCATTTAAAATTTCAAGCAAGTTTGACTTTGTTTTTGAATCTGGATTTCTAAAATCAGCTTTGAAATTATTTTTAAAAGGCGTATCCGTATTTGCTTGTGGCACATGGCAAGTTGTGCAAACAAATCTCTCATCATCTAACACACCCTGCAAATCTTTTTTATTTCTTATATCATAAAGGTGAGAAGCTGGTATAGCTGTAGCTCCGCTATCAGCTGCAAACTCAGGCATATGACAAGTAACACACATATTCATATCTTTTGTAATAGGCACTAAACCCTCCGTATCATGAGGTATAAAAGGTGGTGCATTTTCAAAAGAACGATCAAACTTTTTTGATTCCCCAGCTGGAGCAGCCGTCCAATTAATATCTTTTAATACCACATCTTTTTCATTAGAAAGCTCAACCTTCCTAATGCCTATTTCTGTATCGCTAACAGTTTTTGAAGGCATATCACAAGCAGCCATCAAAAAAACTAAAATAGCTGATGATATTATTTTAATTTTCATTTTTTCTCCTTAAATTTCTAATACTAAATTTCAAAGCGTTGTCATCACAAACATCTATACAACGCCCACAGCTTATACACTCTGTGTTTTTGACAAAATCACTACGCCTACCTATCATATCTAAAACCTGAACTTCAGGACATACTATCTTGCATTTATTGCATTTTGTGCAATGGTCTAAGTCATGAGCAATACGAATAAACGAAAATCTAGAGATAATTGCATAAAATGCTCCAAGGGGGCATAAGTGCGAACAAATTCCTCTTTGCATTATAAACATCTCAAAAACAATAATGCATAAAATAATGCCAAAAACAGAAGAGTTTAAAAATATAATAGCTCTAGCTAATAAACCTATATAACTCACACTTTCAAAAGCGGCAAAAGATAGCATAAAAGAAAAGATAAGAGTAAATAAAAGCAGAAAATATCTAGTTTTTTTGCTTAAATTTAATAACTTTTTTTCTTTATTAAAGCCAAATTTTTCTCTAAGCTTAAAAGCCATGTCAACAAATAAATTGACAGGACAAACCCACGAACAAAAAGCTCTTGGTGCTATCAAAGCATAAAACATAAATACAATAAAAGCTCCAAAAATAGCACTAAACCCTACACTAAAACCAGCCAAACTTAGCTGTAAAACAGCAAAAGGGTCACTTAAAGGTATTGTGTTTAAAATCAAAGATGAACTAAAATCGCCTTTTAAAAGACTTAGTCCATAGTAGTTGCTAGATATAAACAAGACAAGTAAGGAAATTTGAATAAATCTTCTAAAAAATAAAACTTTCATCAAAATTCCTCATCATTTAAATAATCAATTGCTTTTTTGCTATCAAGTTTTATATCTGTGCTTGTATTATTAAGTCTATTTTCATCTTTGCTATCCCAACCTTTTATATAATTATCACCTACTTTACCAACGACTTTATTTCGTGGCATTACCACAATGGCTGGATCTTGTGTGATACAAACCCTTTCACAAAGCCCACATCCGGTGCAAATATCACTATCAACAACAGGAAGTAAAAATGCGTGTTTTTGAGTTCTGTCATTTCTTTTGTATTCAAGATATAAAGCCTTGTCTATATATGGACAGGCTCTATAACAGGCATCACACTGAATACCCCAGTAAGCAACACAATGCTTCATATCAACAACAGCTACACCTATTTTTGATTTACTCGCATCTAATTTACCCTTAGTACTAACCAAACTAGTATCTAAAGCACTTGTAGGACAGGCGGTAACACAAGGCAATGAAGTACACATATAACAAGGTGTCTTTCTTGGTTCAAAAAATGGAGTGCCGACCGCAATGCCATCTTTTATATCTGCTAGTTTTAATGTATCAAATGGGCATTCAACAACACAAAGCCCACAACGAATACAGCTTTTTAAAAACTCGCTTTCTTGCTTTGCTCCTGGTGGGCGAAGAAGAGTAGTGCTTTTGGCACTAGCTACTTCTTTAAAGATAAATCCACCAGCAACACCAAGCGCTATGCCTTTTGCTGTAAATTTTAAAACTTCTCGTCTATCTAGCAAGATTAAGCCTTGTAAATTTTAACTGCACATTTTTTATAATCAGTTTCTTTTGAAAGTGGGCAAGTTGAATCTAATGTAACTTTATTTATAAATACATTTTCATCAAACCAAGGCACATAAACAAGCCCCATAGGTGGCTTGTTTCTACCATTTAGCTCAACCTTAGCTTTTACTTTGCCTCTTCTTGATTCTACCCAAACTATATCATTTTTCTCTACGCCAAGTTTGTTAGCATCCTCTTCGCTCATATAGCAAAGTGCCTCAGGAACAGCACGGTAAAGCTCAGGAACACGCATAGTCATAGTACCTGAATGCCAATGCTCTAAAACACGGCCAGTACATAGCCAGAATGGATACTCTTCGCTTGGCATTTCGCAAGGTTCCATATAAGGTCTAAAGAAAATTTTAGCCTTGTTTGCAAGTGATTTTTTATCTTTATCTGTTACACCTGTTAAATTTCCACTAGAAAGTGCAGCTGCTTTGTTTCCATAAAATGCAAATTTCTCATCTGGAGCAGCTTTTTTAGCATAAGGGTCAAATTTTGTATTAAATCTCCACTGAGTTTCTTTACCATCAACAACAGGCCATCTAAGACCTCTAACCCTATGATAAGTATCAAAATCAGCGAGGTCATGCCCATGACCTAAGCCAAATTTTCTATACTCTTCCCAAAGATATTTTTGAATGAAAAATCCATAGCCTTTAAATTCTTTACCATCAGAACCAATAACTTTTCTACTATCTCCAAAAACTTCTGTATTGTCAAAGCCTTGCATGATATCATCATCAGCACTAAAGCTTTTTGCCTCTTCGTTTGCAAACAATACATCAAACAATGTATCATCTTCGCTATAACCCATGCTTTTTGCTTCGCTTAAAACATCAGGAAGAGTTACTTTGTCATTTAACTTTGTCTCTTTCCAAAAATCTTTTATTTTAAATCTCTTTGAAAACTCAAGTATTTGCCAAATATCAGGCATCGCTTCACCTACAGGTAATACTTGCTGTCTCCAATGCTGCGTTCTACGCTCAGCGTTACCGTAAGCACCCCATTTTTCATATATCATCGCAGTAGGTAAGATAAGGTCAGCAACCTTAGCAGATATACCAGGATAAGGGTCAGAAACAACTATAAAGTTATCCATTTCCCTTGCTGCTTTTATCCAGTGGTTTGCATTTGCTGTATTTTGCCAAGGGTTATTTACCTGAACCCATACAAACTTAACCTTGCTATCTTCCAAATCTCTCATTAGCTTAACATAGTGAGAGCCAACAACACTATTTATAGTGCCTTTTGGAAGTTTCCATATTTTTTCAGCGATCTCTCTATGCTTAGGATTTCCTACAACCATATCAGCGGGAAGCCTATGAACAAATGTTCCAACCTCACGAGCTGTTCCACAAGCACTTGGTTGTCCTGTAAGAGAAAATGCACCAGAACCAGGAAGGGCTTGTTTGCCAAGTAAGAAATGCACCATATAGGCTTGTTCATTTACCCAAGTGCCTCTTTGGTGTTGGTTAAATCCCATAGTCCAAAAGCTTACAACTTTACGATTTTGTTCTATATATAAATCAGCTAAAGTTTTTAGCTTTTCTTTAAATTCTTCAATGCTTTCATTTGGATTTCCTTTTGCAAGTTTAGCCACAAAATCAAGCGTATAAGGCTCAAGTGCTTTTTTAAACTCATCAAATGTTATATGCCAGTGACTACCAGCTTTTTTAGTATTTTTATTTTCAAGTGTATCTCCAGCTTTTAAACCAAGATAAGAAAGAGTAACACCCTCAGCTTCACTTACTATTTTTGATTTTTCTTTTGAAGCTATATCTAGCTCACTTGGAGAGTATTTTTTGTGTTTTATATCATCTCTTAAACCATAACCTATATCAGCCGGACCTGTTGTAAATACGCAGTGCTTTTGCACAAAATCCATATCTATCATCTCAGGGTGGTTATAAACTATCTCTCTTGCTATATAGTTCCAAATAGCTAAGTCAGTAGATGGAGAGAAAACTATCTCTATATCTGCTAAATTTGAAGTTCTTGTAGAGTAAGTGGTTAAGTTTACGACCTTTACTTTTTCAGGGTCACTAAGCTTTCTATCGCTAACCCTAGACCAAAGTATAGGGTGCATTTCTGCCATATTTGCTCCCCAAGTAACTATAGTATCTGTTAGCTCTATATCATCAAAACAGCCAGATGGTTCATCAACACCAAAAACTTGCATAAAAGCCACAACAGCAGAAGCCATACAGTGACGAGCATTTGGATCTATATTGTTACTTCTAAAACCAGCTTTCATAAGCTTAGCAGCAGCGTATCCTTCTTGGATAGTATATTGACCTGAGCCAAATATACCTATACCGTGAGGTCCAAGCTCATCGTATGCTTTTTTAAACTGAGTTTGCATAACATCAAAAGCTTGTTGCCAACTAACTTGTTTAAACTTACCTTTTTTATCAAACTCACCTTTTTCGTTTACTCTCAAAAGTGGATGAATTATACGATCTTCACCATACATAATTTTTGCATTAAAATAACCCTTAATACAATTTAAGCCACGATTTACAGGTGCTTCTGGGTCCCCTTTTACAGCAACTATCTTGCCACCCTTTGTAGCAACCATAATACCACAACCAGTCCCACAGAAACGACAAGCTGCCTTGTCCCATCGCCAACCTTTTTCACCCTCATTTGCTGACAAACCGCTAGGCACACTTATGCCAGCACTAGCACAGGCAGCAGAAGCAGCAGCTGATTTTATAAAATCTCTTCTGTTCATATTTTCTCCTTTAAGACTAAAATCAATTTTATTATAATATTTAATTTTTATTTAAAACACCTTGATACAAATCAATTAATTTAAACTATGGAATTAAAAGCATTAAAAAACATAAGTATAATTTATATAAGACAGTATAACATAAAGTATGGATTAACCATACTTTAAATAAGAATAATTTATTTAATTTTTTTACTTCCTATATATGTAGCAACAACTTCCCTTGAACCGTCCTCTTTAAAAGCAACTACATCATAAGTTTCTGGCACACTTCCTTGCTCCATACCAAGACTTTCAAGTGGCATTCCAGGAACACTAATTCCTAAAACATCTTTTGGTTTTTTTGCTAAAAGAGATTTTATCTCATCGGCAGGAACATGTCCCTCAACAACATAACCATCAACAACAGCTGTGTGGCAAGATGATAGTTCTAATGGAACTTTGTATTTAGATTTTATAGATATTATTTCATCTGTTTTTATCTCTTTAGTTTCAAAACCATTTTGATTCATATTTTTTTCCCAATTAGAACAACATCCACAACTAGGAGATTTATAAACTTCAATCATCTGAGCTTGTAATAAGCCAACAAGAACCAAACTAGATAAAACAATTTTTTTCATTTAAGTCCTTTTTAGTAAAAATTATACAAATTTCAAATATTTTACCAAAAGATAATTTAATTAGAAAGATAAGGTATTGATAGATAATAAATATAAGACAAAAGTAAATTAAAATGGCCGGGAGATAGGGATTCGAACCCCAGGAGGTGTTACCCTCAACGGTTTTCAAGACCGCCGCTTTCGACCGCTCAGCCATCTCCCGACTAATAAAGAAGTTGAATTATACCAGAAAAATCTTAAATTTTCCTAATTTATTCAGTTTTTTCTTTAATATATGTTGCGCCTTTATTTACCTTCTCTTTTGTCCACTCTTTAGCACCTTTGGCATCATCTTTAACACCATTCCATGTGCTAGAACATGCTACAAAAAACAAAGAAACAAAAAATATAAATAAAGCATTTTTCATATAAAAACCTTTTAAAATTTTATGGAGGCGACACCCGGATTCGAACCGGGGATCAAAGCTTTGCAGGCTCATGCCTTACCGCTTGGCCATGTCGCCAAAATTTTAAAGACAACATCTTACAATAAAATAAGAAATAAGTCAATAGAAAAATAAATTTTATACAAATAAAACAATAAATAAATTAAATAAAACTTTTAACTATCTTGATTTACAACATCATGCTCTTTGCTCATAATTCTAAGCATTTTTGAGCTTTTAATCTTTGCATCATCTTTAAAAATAGCACGAACCCTATCCATCCCAGCATAAAAATCACGCATAAGAGTAAGACATATATATCTTCCAAAATCACTAGGATAAATAACTCCGTTTTCTTCTCGTATAGCACCTATAAGCTTTAACATATTAACCTCAAATGCCAAATCTTTATATAAATTTGCATTATTTTGTGTGTTATAAGATTTTACATCAAGCATACCATCAAAAAGTTTTATCAAAAGTCTATATTTTAATGTCTCTTTTTTATCAAATCCACACTTTGCTATAATAGCACTATCTCCATTTTTAACTTTTCTTCCATAATCAAACAAATTAAATGCATTAATTACAAGCTCGCCATTTAAAAAGCTAAAAGCACCACTTCCTATGCCGACATATTCATCGTTTGAACCGACATATTCATCTTTTAAATTCATCTTTTCTTTAGAAAATGCCCATGCATTACTTTGGTAATAGTCTTTGAAATTCTCACATATAATATCATAAAACTCGCGTTCATTATCGACATCTGAAACACCAAGCGATTTAGCTATAGAATCTCTTGTTAAGTTTGACTTCATAAGAGGATAAAGAGTGATTTGCTCAGGAGCTATCTGTTTTGCTATTTTTATGTCATTTAATAATTGCTCAGTTGTTTGATTTGGAAGATTAAAAATAAGATCCAGGCTTAAAGCTGGGAAAAACCCTAAAGCTTTTTTTAATTTTTCTTGAACATCTTTTGAACTTCCAAATTTTTCGTATCTTCCGACTTTTTTTAAAATATCATCATCAAAGCTTTGAACACCAACACTTAATCTATCAATCAACCCCTTAAATCTTGTCAAACTTTCAGGAGATATGTGATTTGGGTCACTTTCAGCAGAAATGTCTTTTATATCAAAAAGATCTTTCGCTAAAATAAGTGTTTTTTCTAGCTCTTCTTCGTTTATTAAAGTAGTTCCACCGCCAACATACAAAGAGTTAAAATTAAATCCAACATCTTTCATTTGCCTCATCTCAAGGCGTAAATTTTCAAAATATATTTTTGCTAGGTCTTTTTCATATTGATACTTATGAAAAGAACAGTATGGACAGAATGTATGACAAAATGGCACATGAGCATATAACATATAACTCTTGCCTTCTTTTGGTTTTTTACTATATTGGTTATCCTGATTCAATATTTTTATATTAAATTCGCTATAAAGAGACTTTTGTATAGAATTATGAGCATAACGAACGGCCAAGCTTTCAACTATTTTTTTAAGACCCATTTATAAACCCTTTTTTTTTAATTTTGATAAAAATAATTTAATAGGATAACCAAAAACAACTAATATAAAACTTACAGTGAAATAAAAAAAATTATTTTAAATTTTTAAAGCTAATAGGCAATTCTAAATTCAATGCCTTTATCGCTTTTATACACTCTTGTAAATCATCTATGCTTTTTCCAACTATCCTTACCTCTTCTCCTCTAATTGTTGCATTAACTTTAAGCTTTAATTCCTTGATAGCTTTTGTAATTTTCTTTGCATTATCGCCATCTAAGGTATCATTTAATTTAAGCAAAGCTCTCATATTTGCACCACTTGCTGGCTCTCTTTTTTGTTCACTAAGTGCCACTGGTGGTATGTTTCGCTTTATGAGTTTTGAAACAACTATATCTTTTAAAGCATCTAGCTTATTATCACTTGTGGAAGTTAATGTTATGATTTTATCTTTTTCATTTAACTCTATTTCTGCGGTAATACCCTTAAAATCATATCTACTCGCAAGCTCTTTTTTAGCTATCTCAATAGCATTTTTAACTTCCATTAAATTTACTTCTGCACTTACATCAAAGCTATGTTCACTTGCCATCTAAAAAATCCTCTATATTTTTAACCATCAAGCTTATTAGTTTTTTTCTAGCTTCAAAACTAGCCCAAGCCACATGAGGTGTTATTATTAAATTTGATTTATTTTTTACTTCTAAAAGCTTATTTTCTGATTCTATGGGTTCATGCACCAAAACATCAATGCAAGCTTTTATATTCTTACTGTCTATAACTTTCGCCAAAGCACTCTCATCAACAATACCGCCTCTACCAAAATTTGCTATGATAGCGCCATCTTTCATAAGCTCAAGCTCTTTTTCGCCTATTAAACCCTTTGTATTTTCATTTAAAGGGGCATGAATACTTACAATATCGCAAGTTTTTAAAAGTTCTTCTAGACTAAGCTTGGTATATTCTTGATTTGAGTTTTTGCCACTTGTTGAATAATAACTCACATTAGCACCAAAAGCTGAAGCGACTTTTGCAACATTTCTGCCGATTTCTCCAAGACCTATAATTCCAAAATTTTTACCAGCTAATTCAAATATGCTTTTGTCTAAATGTGTAAAAATATCACTTTTTACCCATCTACCATCTTTAACATAATCATCATAATATCTTACTTCATTTAATACATATAAAATTGAAGCAAATGTTTGTTGAGCAACACTATTTGTAGAATATCCAGCAACATTTTTAACCGGAATTTGCTTTTGCTTTGCATACTCCATGTCTATATTGTTTGTGCCTGTAGCACTAACACAAATAAGTTTTAAATCACAAGCATCAATAACCTCTTTTGTTATTAAAACCTTATTTGTTATAACAACATCTGCCCCTTTTAGTCTTTGGATTGTCTGAGAAGCATCAGTTTTTTCATAAGTTATAAACTCACCAAAACGATTAAATATGCTTAAATCAACATCGCCTAAAGTAAGTGTATCAAGACAAACTATTTTCATTATCAATCCTTTATGAAATGTCCTACAAACTTGGATGTATTGTTTAAAATATCTCCACCTTTTCTATATCCTAAAGCACAACCCTCATACGCAAAAAACACACCTGCTTGATAGTTACTACCTTTTTCATCTTTATTAAACTCATAAAATTCTTGATATATGGCCTTACTTTCATCGTATTCGCCACCATTTTTACTGCTTATTTCCCCATTTGCTTCTATAATAGAAACATTAGCCCCTTCTCTACCAAAGATAGGTTTTTTTACACATTTTTTACCATCTAATGGCTTGTCGCTTGTTTGAAGTAATAAAGGATGATTTGGATATAAATCCCATAAAATTTTAAGTATCCCTTTGCTTTGAAATAGCAAAGTATAAGCCGGATTTAAAACAATAGCCTTTTGGTTTTGTAAAATATTTTTTAGTATCAAAGCAAGTTCACCCTCTTGTATAGCTATATCCTCCCAAGGAATTAGCTTAAACCAATACTCATAACTTTCATCATCTTTAAAAATACCATCTTCATCGCTAAATTTAACCTCATCCACATAAGCAAATTCTGTCTGAAACCCAGCCTCCGTGGCTGCATTTTTAAGAAGTTTTGTTGTATTTTCATCTTCAATACTTCCAGCTACACTGCTAAAAAGTATCTTCCAACCCTCATAAAATTTATCAAACTCACTTGTATCCTCGCTTAAAGTCACCAATCTTTTGAAATTTTCAACCAAGCCAGCATACAAATCATTAAATTGTAAATCTTCATCCATTTTATTAAACTTAAGCATAGCCCATTGGATAATAGCTGTCTCAAAAACAGCGGTTGGTGTATCTGCATTAAACTCAATAAGTTTAATCGGCTTACCATCAAGACCACCAGCTAAATCAAATCTTCCGTATAAATGCCAATGAACATCATTTTCCCAGCTTTGTTTTATCAATTCAACAAGATTAAAAGGAATACCAACCTCGTGAAATAAATTATTTTCAATTACATACTCAGCCGCATTTATAAACATATCATAAAGCTCATTGGTTGCTTCATAGTAAGCTTCTGCTTCATATTGCTCAACCTGTATAATTTCATCACTTACATAAGATGTGTTATCTTCATCTGTATGCCATGTAAAGCCTATTTGTTCTAAAAATTCATTATTTAGCGGTTGTATTTTTTTTAATTTTATCATTTATATCACCCTCCAAAACTTTGCTTTGAACCACTTGATTTACTTCCACCGCCAAAAAATCCACTCTTTCCGCTACCAGCTCTTGAAGAAGTTGCTTTTGCTTTTTTAAAGCTATCAGCACTTCTTGAATAAGCACTAGGGCTTTTATATGCTGTTTGTCTTTGGTTTTGAAAATTTTGATTTCCAAAAAGCTTATTTCCTATCCAGCTACCGATAATAGCACCGGCTGCCGAGCTAAGCAATATCTCACCAAGGCCTGCTCCACCATTTGAAACCTGCGCATCTGGATTTGTTAAGTTTGAAGTTCCATTATCAATTTTTGCATTTTCTCTTGCTACAAGATCATCCATCTCTTCTTTTGTAAGAACTCTTTCGCTACCATCAAGAGATTTTAAAACAACTCTTGTTTCGCTACTAGGATACTCTTCTCTCACCTTATACTTTCCTGGAGCAGTCTCTTCTATAACCACAAAAGCGCCCTTTTGAACTTGGGACTTTGATGATTGTTCAAAGCTATTGTCATTTCCACAACCACTAAGTCCAGCCATAACCAAAGCTCCAAAACCACCAATCGCTGCATAAGTTGCTATCTTTTTTATGTGTTTCATATTTCTCCTAATATCTGCTTGATTGTTTTATTTTTCCTAACAAGAACCAATCCATTTTTAAACTTTACAAACTTACTTTTATTTATTTGTTTTATAATCTTTTTTTCTATTTTTTTAATTTTTACAGAACTTAAATTTAATTGGTCTAAATAATCATCCAAGCTTATGTATTTTTTATCACTTATCTCATCTACTTGTGCATCTATTACAGATTCTTTGTCTTCTTCAATATCATAACCATCACTTTGTTTATGTTGTAAAAGCGGTTTTTGCATAGCATTTAAAAATTGCATGAGCTTTTCATCTCTATCTTTATATATAGAGATGAGTTCTTTTTTACCTTCTATAAGCATTTGTTCTTTTTGTCTAAACAGCTCTTCCTTGTCTTGTTGCAACAAAGTATTTTTCTCTTTTAATTCTGCTAGCTCATTTAATAAAAACTCTACAAAATCACTATCTTTTGCATTTTGTTTTTTTGTATTTTTGGTGGTTTTAGTAGTTTTTTTATCTTCTTTTTTATTTAAATCCGAATCATTGTCTATGCCGAATAAAACAAATTTATGCCCATTTTCTTCAATTGATTTTAAAGAGCCTCTTCGTATTCTATTATAAACTGCTTCTTTTGTGATGTTTAAAAAATCTGCAGCCTCGCTTACTAGCATTTTTTGCATTATATCTCCAAAAAAGAAAGCATAAAAAATGATAGCTGATTACTAAAAAACAATCAGCTATATTTTGGTTAGAGTTTTGACTCGTAACGTCTAAGCATATAAAGACGCTTAAGCATCTTTTTGCGAGCAGCAATTTTTTGCTTTTTACGAATTTCTGTCATAGGTTCAAAAAAACGTCTAGCTCTTACTTCTGTTACTACAAGGTTACGGTCAACTTGTTTTTTAAATTTCCTGTAAGCCTCGTCAAAAGACTCATTAGGATGTACCTTAATTCCTGGCACTCTCCTCACCACCTTTCAAAATAAGATTAGTCGGCGATTATATCTTAAAAAGCTAAATTTTCCAAATTTAAAGATTATTTTAGCAGCACAGGGTTATAATCTACACAATATATTTATTTAACTTAAATAGTAATATTTTTAACATTAGGGGCTAAAATGTATGCAAAAAAAAGGTATTTGAGTTTTTTTATAATTACCTGTATAGCCATGTTTTTACCGTTTTTTAAGGTAAACGATAACCACTTATTTTTATTAAATTTTGATCAAAAAGAGCTTAATCTATTTTTTATCAAGTTTGATATGCAAGAACTATATTTAATGCCTTTTGTTTTTATAATACTATTTTTATTTATATTTTTTATGACAACACTTGGTGGTAGAGTATGGTGTGGCTGGAGTTGTCCACAAACCATTTTTAGAACATTTTATAGAGATTTATTACAGACCAAACTTCTAAAAATCAGAAAAAATGTAAAAAACAAGCAACAGGATACGCAAAACGGAATCAAGAGCATTGTGGCTATTGTTATTTGGACTTGTGTTTCATTTATCATAGCCTGTAATTTTATGTTGTATTTTATACCTAGTGACTATTTTCTTGATTACTTATTAAATCCATCCGAACATAAAGTTTTAATTGGAATTTTAGCAATCATAACATCATGGCTTGTATTTGACATCGCTTTCTTGGCTGAAAAATTTTGTATTTACATATGTCCTTATGCAAGGATACAATCTGTCATGTTTGACAACGATACAATGCAAGTTATATATAATGAAAAACGTGGCGGAAAGATATTTGACGGAGCAGTAAAACTATGGAAAAAACCTCCAAATGAGATTGATGAATGCACTGGCTGTGAATCTTGTGTAAAGATATGCCCTACGCACATAGACATAAGAAGAGGTATGCAACTTGATTGTATAAACTGCTTAGAATGTATAGATGCCTGTTCTTCGGTTATGCAAAAACTAGGGAAAACATCTTTAATAACATGGACAAGTCAAAATGCAACTCAAAACAATACAAAAGTAAAATTTGCTCGCTTTAGAACTATCGCTTACTGCGTTGTTTTAACAATAGCTTGTGTTGTTTTATTTTTAATGAGCGGAAAAAAAGAAAACATGCTTTTAAATATAAATAGGACAAGCGAACTTTATAAGATTGTAGATAATAATATCGTAGAAAATTACTATGTATTTTTATTTCAAAATACAGACAAAAAAGACCACTCATACTTTTTTGACACAAACAACACAAATATCAAAATTCTATCTCCAAAAAAACCATTTGGCATAAAGGCTGGTTACAAGAAAAAGATTATTGTTACATTAGCATCGGAAAATTTAAATCAAAATTCAACAAAAGACATTCCTACAAAGATAAAAATAAAGGCATTTGCAGATGACAGCAAAGACTTGATAAATGTAGATAGAGATACGATATTTGTTTATCCTAAAAAAATACGGTAAAATTATAATTTTACATTTTTAAGGAAGGTACAATAAGAATATGAGCATTTCAAACAAGGGTCAGAAGAGATATGATAATTTCATACAAGTAGGGCTTGAACTATTTTTACAAAACGGATATGAAAGAACTAGTTTAAACGACTTGGTTCGTAAAAGTGGTGGTTCACTTGCTAGTATATATAAATTTTTTACAAACAAAGAAGGCCTTTTTGAGGCTATACTAGATAAAAAATTTAGTGACTTCCAAGAAAATCTTGAAAAAAGTGTAAAATTGAAAGACACTAATAATTTAGATGAATATTTATATAAATTTGCTATTAGCTACATAGAAATTTTTTATAGGATAGAAGTTATAGAACTTTCTAGAATTGTCATTAGTGAAACATATAAAAATCCTGGACTTGGGAGAATTTTATATGAAAGCATTGTATCAAAGAGTGTAAACCTTTTAATACAATACTTTGAAAGAGAAGAGATAAAATCACAATTAAAAGACCTAGAGCTTCCGATATCGGAAGAAAAAGAATCTTATACAGAGAGCGAAACACTTGCTTATAAGTTTTGTGCATTAATAAGAGATCCTTTTTACACACATACACTTTGGCTTGGAAATAAAGAGATAAAAAGCCCTACAAAAAAAAGAAAAGAGATGATGGCTAAAAACATAGTTGAAATTTTTTTATATGGAGCATGTAAAAAATAAAATAAAATACACCTATTTTTATTAGGTGTATATTTTATATAATCTGCAAATTAATCAAAAAAATTAAAATTATTATAAATCAAATTTCAATCAAAATGCAAGATTATTAATGTGTATTTTCTGTTTTTAAGAAATAAATAAAAACAAAATTTATAGACATAAAAATATATTTATAGATTATAGTTTTATAATAAGAATTTTAATACAAATCCACAATATAAAAATTATCAAAAATAATTTGAAAAATTTTATTTTATATAGTGTTTTACTTATATTTAAGGAAATTTTAAATAAAATTAGGTCTTTTTTATAAATTTAGTTGAAAGGAATTACTGTGCCAACCATAAATCAATTGGTCAGAAATGAACGTAAGAAGGTGACTTACAAGTCAAAATCACCTGCACTTAAAGAGTGCCCTCAAAGAAGAGGAGTTTGCACGAGAGTTTATACAACTACTCCTAAAAAGCCAAACTCAGCTCTTAGAAAAGTTGCCAAAGTTAGATTAACTAGTGGCTTTGAAGTTATTAGCTATATAGGCGGAGAAGGCCACAACCTACAAGAACACTCAATAGTTCTAGTTCGTGGTGGTAGGGTTAAAGACTTACCGGGTGTTAAGTATCACATCGTTCGTGGTGCATTAGACACAGCTGGTGTAGCAAAAAGAACAGTTTCTCGCTCTAAATATGGTGCTAAACGCCCTAAAGAAGCTAAGAAGTAAAATAATAATATATGCAGACTAGCTCAAGTTTTAGCCTAGTTTGAGTAAAATTTTTAAATTTGAAGGAATAAAATGAGAAGAAGAAAAGCCCCTGTAAGGGAAGTTTTACCTGATCCGATTTATGCAAATAAAGTAATTACTAAATTTATCAACTCGCTTATGTATGATGGAAAAAAAAGTGTAGCTACTGAAATAATGTATGGTGCTATAAAAGCTATAGAAAAAAAAGGTGCTGATTTAAAAGGTATAGATGTATTTAATGACGCTATCGAAAATGTTAAACCTATAATGGAAGTTAAATCTCGTCGTGTTGGTGGTGCTACATACCAAGTGCCAATCGAAGTTCGTCCAGCAAGACAACAAGCATTAGCTATTCGCTGGATAATAACTTTTGCTAGAAAAAGAAGCGAAAGAACTATGATAGAAAAACTTGCTAATGAGCTATTTGATGCTGCAAATTCAAAAGGTGCTTCATTTAAGAAAAAAGAAGATACATACAAAATGGCAGAAGCTAACAAAGCATTTGCTCATTATCGTTGGTAAGATTAAGAGAGGAATTTTATGTCAAACAGAAAAACACCATTACATATGGTTAGAAACATTGGTATTGCCGCACACATAGATGCTGGTAAAACAACAACTAGTGAGAGAATTTTATACTTTACAGGTATGAGTCATAAAATAGGTGAAGTTCATGATGGTGCTGCAACAATGGACTGGATGGAGCAAGAAAAAGAAAGAGGTATAACAATTACTTCAGCTGCTACAACTTGTTTTTGGAAAGAACACCAAATTAACCTAATCGACACTCCGGGACACGTTGATTTTACTATTGAAGTTGAGCGTTCTATGCGTGTTCTAGATGGTGCTGTTGCTGTTTTTTGTGCTGTTGGTGGGGTTCAACCTCAATCTGAAACAGTTTGGAGACAAGCAAACAAATACCGTGTTCCAAGAATGGTTTTTGTAAACAAAATGGATAGAACTGGTGCTAACTTTTTTAATGTTGAGCAACAAATAAAAGACAGACTAAAAGCAAATCCTGTGCCTATACAAATTCCTATAGGTTCTGAAGATAACTTCAAAGGTGTAGTTGATTTGGTTACTATGAAAACTCTTGTTTGGGAAGATGAAAATAAACCAACTACATTTGTAGAAAAAGAAATTCCAGCGGAACTAAAAGAAAAAGCAGAAGAGTATAGAGCAAAAATGGTAGAATCTATCGCTGAAACAGATGATGCTTTAATGGAAAAATTCTTTGGTGGTGAAGAGCTAACAACAGATGAAATCAAAAAAGGTTTAAAAGCTGGTTGTCTTTCTATGGCAATCATACCTATGCTTTGTGGAACAGCATTTAAAAACAAAGGCGTTCAACCACTACTTGATGCTGTTGTTGAATATCTACCTGCCCCTGATGAAGTTGCTGCAATAAAAGGCGAGTATGAAGATGGCACAGAGGTTGTGGTTGATTCTACAGATGATGGCGAGTTTGCAGGTCTTGCATTCAAAATCATGACAGATCCATTTGTTGGACAACTTACATTCGTTCGTGTGTATCGTGGTAGTTTGGAGAGCGGAAGCTATGCCTACAACCCAGTAAAAGGTAAAAAAGAAAGAATTGGCCGTTTACTTAAAATGCACTCAAACAAAAGAGAAGAAATTAGTGTTTTACATGCAGGTGAGATAGGCGCTGTAGTTGGACTAAAAGATACACTAACAGGTGATACACTATCAAGCGATAAAGATCATGTTATCCTTGAAAGAATGGATTTCCCAGATCCAGTTATTAGCGTTGCTGTTGAACCTAAAACAAAAGCTGACCAAGAAAAAATGGCCATTGCTTTACAGAAACTTGCACAAGAAGATCCAAGCTTTAGAGTTGGAACAGATGAAGAAAGCGGACAGACTATTATTTCAGGTATGGGCGAGCTTCACCTTGAAATTATTGTTGATCGTATGCTTAGAGAATTTAAAGTTGATGCTGAAGTAGGACAACCACAAGTTGCTTACAGAGAAACTATAAGAAAAACAGTTGAGCAAGAATACAAATATGCAAAACAATCTGGTGGTCGTGGTCAGTATGGACACGTATTCTTACGTCTTGAGCCTTTAGAGCCAGGAAGTGGATATGAATTTGTTAATGATATCAAGGGTGGTGTTGTTCCTAAAGAATACATACCTGCAGTAGACAAAGGTTGTCAAGAAGCTTTACAAAACGGTGTTTTAGCGGGATACCCTGTTGAAGATGTAAAAGTTACATTATTTGATGGAAGCTACCACGAAGTTGATAGTTCTGAGATGGCATTTAAATTAGCTGCATCTATGGGATTTAAGGAAGGTGCTAGAAAAGCTGGCGCTGTAATACTTGAGCCTATGATGAAAGTTGAAGTTGAGACTCCGGAAGAGTATATGGGTGATGTTATAGGCGATCTTAATAAACGCCGTGGACAAATCAACTCTATGGATGACAGAAGTGGAAACAAAATAGTAACTGCATTTTGCCCACTAGCTGCTATGTTTGGATACTCAACAGACCTAAGAAGCCAAACTCAAGGTCGCGCAACATACTCTATGGAATTTGATCACTATGAAGAAGTTCCTAAAAATGTTAGCGATGAAATCATTAAAAAGAGAAATGGTTAATTAGTTTACTTATAATGCAGGGTAAAAACTACCCTGCACTTTGAAAGTTTAACAATGAATGAAGTTAGTATAAATGAATCTTTTAAAATAACTGGTTTTAAAGCCACCACAACCAATAAAGATGAATCTGATTTAAAAACTTCCGTAATAGACAAATTATGGAATAATTTTTTTAAAAGTGGTGTATCTAACGAAAGTAATGTTAAATATGGAGTTTATTTCAATTACAAAGATAAACATTTTGGAAAATATGATATCTTGGTTGGAACAAAAAATTCAAAAAAGCAAACTTTAGACACTGTTGAGATACAAAAAAGGAAAATATCTAGTTTTTAAAAAAGAGGGTAGAATTCCAGAAATTGTTATAGAACTATGGCAAGAAATTTGGCATTTTTTTGAAAATAGCACCATAAAAAGAACTTATACTACTGATTTTGAAAAATACATTGATAATAATAAAGTAGAAATTTATATATCAATTTTATAATGTCCTCATAGCTCAGCTGGATAGAGCGCAAAATTCCTAATTTTGAGGCCACAGGTTCGAATCCTGTTGGGGACACCACCTTATTTAAAACCTTTTAGAAGCCACCAAAAATATAACTTTATATAATTTATTGTAAGTATTTTTTATAACCAAACAAAGCCTTTTATAGTTATATTTTATGCATAATTAAAAAAATAATAAGTTATATATAAGTTTTTAATATAACTAAATCTACTTTGAGGAGCGGAGACAACACTCAAAAAAGTCAGGGTAACTAAATAATCTATCCTGACAATAATCTTTTATTAAAAATACTCAGGCATTATTGCAATCTTTGTATCATGTAATTTATAAGTTATTCGTGGATATATTTTATTTTTATTTCTAGATTTCAATATGTTTTCTAACCGATAAAATCTATTTCTTATTGTTAACATAAAAATAAAAAATTCTATTACTGTCGCTAAAGTCTTTAAAAATTTAAATTATCAAGACTATCAAAACCATATAATTTATAAAATTATGTTTTCTAAAGATATATAATTATTCCAAAACTAAAATCTGACAAGCATTGGTTATGTGTATTATTATGAAATCTTCTATTTATCTTATATTTTTTCAATAATTTTTTATATCTTCGGAATCAACAATCCAGCCATAGCCCTTTAATTTAACTAGATAAAAATCAACTATATTTATTACTACGATATTTTTATCATAGCAATAATTCTAGTGAGTTTTGATATAAGATTAAAATTTTAGTATGTTGTATATATTATTATAAGATTCTAATCTTTTATCTGATATCAAATTTTCTAAATTCCTTAAAAAACATTCATTTAAAACAATTCCTTAAATTCTTCTATATTATCTATATTGTTTCTAATATCATCCTATTTTATATTAAAAAATATAGTAAAATTTTGGCTTTTTCTTTTTAGGATTATATTTATGGTTTTTTAATCTCAACGGCACATTTAAGCTTGATCTAACACTACCAATAAAATAAGACCACCTCATATCTACATAAACCTGTTATTAAGGTTCCTTTTTGAATATTTCTAGTAATTTAATATTTAAAAATTAAATATTACCGCCAATTAATTTTAGATAATCTTAGCATTATGTAATAAAAATTAGTCAAATTCTGCGTTAATCCATTAAATAATATAAATATTTATTTATTAATAAATAAATATATACTATAATTTCGCTTTTAAAATTTCAAAGGATTAAAACAATGGTAAAAAACCTAATAGACTCTTATGGCAACAAACCTTTTATAGCTATTTTAAGCTATGATGAGCCAGAAAATAATATTATCTGTGCCCCTGAAGATGCTGAAAAATTCGGAATAAAATTCAAAATAAATGCTAAAAATTATAATAAAATTAACTACTCTCTTGAAAAAGAGCCTATAGAGTTTGAAAAATATCTAGAACGCTTTAATATTTTATCAAAATATCAACAAAGCGAGCAAAATGAACTTTTAAATTTATGTTTTCCAACTAAAATCAAAACAAATTTAAGCCTAGAAGAAATATATCAATACTCAACAGCAAAGGCATTGGTGTATAAAAAAAATGATTTTGTATGCTTTTCTCCGGAACCATTTATAACTATAAAAAATGGCCATATCCATACCTTTCCAATGAAAGGGACAATAGATGCAACATTACCAAATGCCAAAGAAACACTTTTAAATAACAAAAAAGAGATAGATGAACAATATAAAATGGTAGGATTTATGAAAGATGATTTATCTTTAGTTGCAGAAGATATTAAGGTTGAAAAATTTCGCTATATACAACGTGTAAAAAACTTATACCAAACAAGTTCATACTTAAAAGGCAAGATCAAACCCAAGCTAAGCTTAGGAGATATTTTTTCAGCTCTTGTTCCAGCAGCTTCAATAGCAGGTAGTCCAAGAGATAAAGCCATAGAAATAATAAAAGAATGCGAGATTTCAAAACGAGGATTTTATACAGGTGTTTTTGTCTATTTTGATGGAAAAATATGTAAAAGTTTTGTCCTAATAAGATTTGTAAAACAAACTCAAGATGGATTGTGCTTTTTTAGCGGTGGGGGCGTAACAAAACAAAGTGATCCCAAAAAGGAATATGATGAGCTCATCAAAAAAGTCTATTTTCCTTTTTGAAACTATAAAATTAGTTGACCATAAGCCACAAAATTTAAAATACCATATATCAAGAGCTAAAAACTCTATAGATAAATCATTGGAATTTGAATTTGAAGATATATTAGAAAAAACTTCAAGCGAGGCTCCTCTTGGTACTGCTAGAGCTAAGATTATATACAATCTAGAAGGCGAGTTTATAAGATCTGAGTTTTATCCATATAAGGCTAGAAATTTTAGGAGTTTTTATATAGTTAGTGCTGACTTTGACTATAGTAAGAAATTCCTAGATAGAAGCCTTATAGATGAAGCAAAAAGTAATTATGAAGAAATCATAATTACCAAAGATGGCTTTGTGACTGATACCAGTATAGCAAATATTGCTATATTTGATAATGGTTGGATAACTCCAAAAACACCTCTTTTAAAAGGAACATGCAGAGCTAGACTTATAGAAAATGGATTTTTAAGACAAGAAAACATATCTATAAATAGACTTATGAATACTAAAAGATTTGCTATAATGAATGCTTTAATTGATTTTTGCGAGATTGAAGATTTTAAGATTATCAAAACAATATAAAGGTGATTCTGTATCCAAAAACACCTTTATATTTTTATTAATTTTAAGACAAAATATCTAAAATATCAATCCACCTTCATCAACTTCTTGCATAATATTTTGCTGAGCTGAGTTATCGGGCAATGGAGATTGATTTGTATAATACTCATCATGCCCTTCATATTTACCTCTATAAACACCATCTGGTCTTATAAAATTTCTTTGAGTATTTGGATACTGCTTAAGATATGCTTGTATAAATTTCTTAAATACAGGAGCTGCTGTAATACCTCCTGTTTCAAATTTTTTCATAGGGGTATTGTCATCATTTCCATACCAAACTAAAGCCTCTATATCTGGCGTAAAGCCGCAAAACCAAGCATCTATATTGTTATTTGTTGTGCCTGTTTTTCCGGCTATTTGTATGCCTTTTACCCTTGCGTTTCGTCCGGTTCCATTTTCAATGACATTTGTAAGTATTGTTGTCATCAAAAAACTCTGCTCAGGAGAATTAACTCTTATTCTTTCTGATTCAAATTTGATAAGATTTTTGTATCTATTTTTTATACTTTTAATAAGAGTAGTTTTTACAACCTCTCCATCATTTGGAAACATAGAATAAAGACTAGCAAAATTTATAGGAGATATACCAAAGCTACCAAGCGCTATAGATAGATTTTCGGGTATATCGCCAAAACCCATTCTTATAAGCTCTTTTTTAACAAAATTAAGTCCCAAATCGTTCAATAAATTTATAGTAGCTAAGTTTCTTGATTTTGTTAAGGCTTGTTTTAAGCTAATATAACCACTAAAGTCTCCGCCATAATTTTTAGGTGTCCACTCTTTTCCATTTCCCATATCAAAACTACGAGATATGTCAGCAACTGGCGACATAGTAGAGTAACCGCTATTTAAAGCTATTTGATATATAAAAGGCTTGAAGCTAGAACCAGGCTGTCTTCTACTTTGCGTAGCTCTATTGTAGCTACTTTTTGAGTAATCAACTCCACCAACAAGCGCAAGCACATCTCCGGTTTGAGGTTTTGTAACAACCATTGCACCATTTAAGATATTAGGATCTGCTTTTTTGTTTCTTCTTAGTATTTCATTATATCCAAACTTCAAAGCCTCTTTGGCCATATTTTGCACTTCAAGATCAATCGTGCTTTGGATCTCATAGCCACCGGTTTTTATGTCATCGTATTTTTTATTTAACTCTTTTAGTATCTCATCAACAACATAAGGTGCTTTGTTTTTACTAAGCGTATCATTAAACACAACAGGTTCTTCAACCAAACCTTTTCTATACTCATCTTCATTTATCCACCCTATATCATACATACGTTCAAGAACCCTATTTGCACGGCTAAGAGACAGGTCAAGATGTCTTGTAGGGTCATAAGAGCTAGGTGCTTTTGGAAGCCCTACAAGCATTGAAATTTCTTTTAAACTAAGCTCGTTTAGCTCTTTTCTAAAGTATCCAAGAGCTGCTGTTTTTATACCATAATAGCCATGTCCAAAATAGACATGATTTAGGTATCTTTCTATTATTTGTTCTTTTGTAAGCTCATTTTCAAGCTTCATTGCAAGAACCATCTCTTTTATCTTTCTCTCTATCTTTTTTTCACTTGTTAAAGCTAAATTTTTCACAAGCTGTTGAGTAAGAGTTGATGCCCCTTCTGCAAGTCTTCCTACTTTTATATCTTTTATTATAGCTCTTACTATAGCTTCAAAGTTAACTCCACCATGCTCAAAATAGCTAGTATCCTCTATCGCTACCAAAGCTTCTATAACCCTAGCCGGTATCTCATCATAAGCAACATAAAGTCTATTTTCTTCAAATACATTTGCTATAAGCTCATTGTTCGCATCAAATATTTGTGTTGTGAGTTTTGGTTTATAATCAATAATATTATAAGCATTAAATCTAACCTCAGAATAAACATAAAAAAATCCAGCACAAAACGCAACTACTATCAAAAATAAAAAAGTCAAAATATATTTCATAAAAAAGCCTTTAAAATACTTACATTCAAACCACGAGCATTATCAGTCGTTCCATTTTGGGTTAATATATATTTTTTATTAAACCCCTCCACCATCATGGCTCCAGCTTTACCGATATACTCTTTGCTTTTTATGTATTCAAGCATATCTTGTCTATCAAATTGTTTGAATTTATATATAGTTTCGCTAGTTGATATAAGTTCAAATTTCTCACTCAAATAAGTCATAGCAGTAACAACACTAGCACAATTTCCGCTTTGCATTTCAAGCATTTGTATAGCATTTTGCTCATCTGTAGCCTTGCCTAAAATTCTACCATTACAGACAACACAACTATCGGCAAAAAGTAAATTTTTAAGCCCTTTATGTGCTGACAAAAATTGATCTTTTTTGGTTTTTACAACATTTAAAACATAGGTATGTGGCTGCAAATCTCTACTAATCATACTTTCATCAAAGTCAAATGAAATTTGTTTAAATTCAATGTTGTATTCTTGTAAAATTTTGGCCCTTGTTTGCGAACTTGAAGCAAGTATAATCATCAAAAACCTCTATATGCAACACCAAGATATGTTGCAACAAGTGATATAATAATATTTAAAGGTATAAAATATTTTATTATAACAACTATATTTTCATAACACTCTATCATTTCATCAACTAAAAATGCATTTTTTGACTTTTTATAACAATAAATCATATATAAAACATTTAATGTTAAAAAGCCAAAAAGTGTATATTTCGTTCCAAGTATGGCATTTGCCATTGGATCTGCTGACTTCATCATATCAGCAACTTGAACAAAAGAACCAGTTACTACTATAAGCAACAAACCAATCAAAATCATATACCAAAATATTTTTAAAGCATTTAATACATCGTTATATGACTCCTTTGTTGAGTTCTCTTTTAGAAAAAATTTCAAAACATACCAAAAACCGATTTGCAAACCAACAAAGAAAATCACAGATGTTATATGAAAAAATGGTAAAAATTGACCAAGTCTTGCAAATGCGATATTTTCTGGTTGCATTATTTTAATTTCTCTTTCGCAAACTCAACTGCAACTTTTTGGGCATCTGGTATTTTTGAGATATCTTTACCTCCAGCAGTAGCAAAATCATCCCTACCGCCACCATTTCCACCAAGTGTTTGAGCTACTTGTTTTACCCATTCTCCAGCTTTTATATTTGCATTTTTTACGCCAGCAGCTACTAAAATTTTATCCTCTTTTGGCTGGATAAGCATAACAGCAACACTAGAATTTGCATTTTTTATATCATCTATCAAGCTTTTGATATCGCCATTTTCTATAACCTCAACACCAAATTTAATGCCATTTACATCATCAAGCTTTATTGATTTTGATCTACCTGAGTTTTTAAGCTCATCTTTTAGGCTTCTTATTTCATCTTTTAATTTTTTGATATTAACGATAGGTTGATTTGTTTTTAATTCAGCTCTTATTTCTTCTAATTCAGCTCTTATTTCTTTTGCAAAATTTGTAGCCGCATTTGAACAAACAGCTTCTATTCTTCTAACACCGGCACTTACACCACTCTCTTTTGTGATAAAAAAGCTACCTATTTCATTTATATTTTTTACGTGAGTTCCGCCACAAAGCTCTTTGCTAACATCTCCAAAGCTTAAAACCCTTACATCATCTTCATATTTTTCGCCAAAAAGAGCTATAGCACCACTATCTTTTGCGCTTTGCAAGTCCATAATCTCAACATTTGCATTAGCACCTTTTATGATAGCTTGATTTACATAATTTTCTATTTGTGTAAGTTCATCGGCTGTAAGCGCCTTTGGATGAGAAAAATCAAAACGCAATTTTGTAGCCTCTACGCTAGAACCGGCTTGTGTGATATGAGAACCTAAAATCTTACGCAATGCAGCGTGTAAAAGGTGTGTAGCGCTATGATGTCTTGCTATCTCGTGTCTATCTTCACTAACCTCCAAAACAACACTTTCATTTTGTGCAAGAGTGCCATTAGTCTTAACAAGTGATAAGTTTAGTCCGTGGAATTTTTGTGTATCAAGGACAATGGCTTTATCTTTTATAACACCGCTATCTCCACACTGTCCACCACTTTGTGCATAAAATGGAGTTTTATCAAACATAACCCAGCCTTCTTGATTTGGCTGTAATTTATCTGTTATTTTAAAGTTATCATCTAAAATAGCTAAAATTTTGCTTTTGGAACTTAAGGTACTATAACCTATAAATTCATTCTGATTGTATTGTTCTAATAGCTCTTTAAAATCACCTTTTTGACTCTTATCTCCACTACCTTTCCAAGCAGCTTTTGCACGAGTTTTTTGCTCATTCATAAGCTCATCAAATCTAGCCTCATCAACAACCATTCCCTTATCTCTTAGCATATCAGCTGTTAAGTCCAAAGGAAATCCATAAGTATCATAAAGCTTAAAAGCTACATCGCCACTAAATACATCTTTTGTATTTTTAAGCTCTTCATTAAATAGCTCAAGTCCTGATGATATTGTTGAGAAAAATCTCTCTTCTTCAAGCAAAATTTGCTCTTTTATACTATCTTTTTTATTGTTTAGATAAGTATAGTGAGATCCCATCATTTCGCATACTTTATCAACAAGCTTATGCATAAAAGGTTTTTTGATGCCAAGCAAATAACCATGTCTAACAGCACGGCGCAAGATACGTCTTAAAACATAGCCTCTGCCCTCTTTATCAAATGTGGTTCCTTGTGCTAACAAAAATGTAACCGAACGAATATGATCACTAATAACCCTATAACTAGCACCACTTTCATACTCATAAGGCTTACCGCAAAGCTTAGCAACTTCCTCAATATACGGCATAAATAAATTACTATCATAGTTGCTAAATTTACCTTCCATGATAGCACTTACTCTTTCAAGTCCCATTCCTGTATCTATACTAGGTTTTGGTAAAGGTGTCATTTTTCCATCACTTGATCTTTCAAACTGCATAAATACCAAGTTCCAAATTTCCAAGAAACGATCTCCATCTCCACCCATATAGTCCTCATCTGTATTAAAATGCTCTTCGCCTTGGTCATAAAATATCTCAGAACAAGGCCCACAAGGTCCGGTATCACCCATAGCCCAAAAGTTATCTTTATCTCCAAATTTATAGATTCTACTTTCTTCTATATGTTGTTTCCAGATTTCAAAAGCTTCATCATCTTTTTCGTGAACAGTAACATAAAGCTTGTCTTTTGGTAGTTTTAACACCTCTGTTACAAACTCCCAAGCATAGGATATGGCATTTTGTTTAAAATACTCACCAAAGCTAAAATTGCCAAGCATTTCAAAAAAAGTATGATGGCGTGCAGTATATCCGACATTATCAAGATCATTATGCTTTCCGCCAGCTCTTATACATGTTTGACAGCTTGTTCTTATAGGTGGATTTGGTCTAGGAATTTCTCCGGTAAAAATACTTTTAAAAGGTACCATACCAGCATTTGTAAAAAGCAGGGTTGCATCATTTGGAACAAGTGGTGCTGACTCTATAACCTCATGTCCTTTTGATTTGAAAAAATCAAGATAAGCACTTCTAACATCTATTTTTTGCATCATTTTTCCTATTTGAATTTTAAATTTATCTATGATTTTATCCAAAAATGGTTTTGAATTTGATAAATTTTTTATATTTTCTTGGACAAATAAATTATGTTTATTTTATAATATTTTTACTATTTTAAATTTTTTAAAACAAATATATTTATGATAACTTTTACAATTTCATCTTTATTTTTTAAAATAAGAGAATTGCTGCCATAGCAATACTTGTTGGCATTAAAAATCCATTCTTAGAGCTGTTTTATCTTTAGCAGTATCCTAGAACTTATAAATACTTTTATAAAATCAAAGTTGTGATTTACAACAAAACAATAATAAATTTCACATATCAGATAATTTAAATAAAAACTTAGCAAAATCATCACTGTCGTTTGGACATTTTACTACATCATAATACTCAAATTCCAAACTTTTTGCTATATCTTTATACTCTATACAAAGCTCAAAAACAGTCTCTGAGTTGTCTATACAAAAAGACATCGGATATACTAATGCTTGTTTACTATCAATTGAAGATAAGACATCATTTAGTGATGGCTCAAGCCATTTCACAGGACCAAGTTTTGACTGATAGGCTAGCTTTATATCCTTAAATTTCATACCATTTTGCAAAAGTTTTTCTTTTAATAAATCAAAATGTTTAACAATATGTTGTTCGTATTTATCACCTTTTTGAATTATTTTTTCGGGCAAAGAATGAGCTGAAAATATCATAATCATATCACTAATATCTTTATCTTTTACATGCTCTTTTATATCGTTTATGATTATATTATTATAAATATCATCGTTATAAAAAGGCTCAACAACCTTTACTTTTGATTTTAATCCAAGCTCATTAAACGCCTTATAAAACTCATCAAGACTTGAAGTTATAGTAGTGACCGAATGATGCGGATATAGTGGTAAAACTATGATCTCATCTAAGTCGCTATATTTTTCAAGGACATCTTTTGCAAAAGGTGGAGTATAGTTCATAGCAAAATCAACAATATAACTATCATCAATCTCTACCATTTTATCGCAAAGGCTTTTTGTGATATCACAAATTGGAGATTTTGAGCCTATTTGTTTATAGTTATTTATAGCTGTCTTGGCTCTTAAATTTGTTATCAAACAAGCTAAAGTTTTTCTTATAAAATTGGATTTGATGCCTAGTATATAAGGGTCATTAAACATATTTTTTAAAAAAACTTTTACCTCATCAAGATTTTGAGGACCTCCCATATTTAAAAGTAAAATCATTTTTTTCATTTAAAAAGTTCCTTAATTTTTATAATCTCATCTACACTCACGACCTCTTTATTTTCTATATCTTCATAACAGATACAAAATTCATTATAAAACTTTTTAAGCTCATTTTCTTCTTTATCTACCTTAAGATTTATCTGACCATTGATATTTGTTTGATAAAGTTTAAAATTTAACAAATCAGCAAAATATATACCGTTATTTGTAGAGATTCTTATATTAAATTGATCAAGCGGATTTGTAGTAGAGTTTAATATATTAACTAAAATTTGTGTTTTAGTCTTAAATGTGATTTGAGTATTGCTAGGGTGTTTTTCATCTTGTATTACTCTTGACATGCTAATAAAGTCAGCTAAATCAGTTGTTGTTATATGTTTTATCAAATCAATATCCAAAACACTTAAAAAATCTATCATATCAGCACTACAAATAGATTTTGAATGAAAAATATCAATACTATAAATTTCATCTTCTTTACAAAGCGCTTTTCGCAAAGAACAAATTACTGGATTGAATCTATCACTAAGGCAAAAGGTTAAATTTATTTTATTTACACTCGCGCTATATCTAATCTGTCTTAAATCATCAGTTTTTTTACAAATCGGAGAAGCTATAATGATTGTTTTTACATGTTTTAAACATTCCAAAAAAGCATCTAAAACATCGGATTGGTCTACGCATATAAGCAATACTTCGGGACTGGAGTCTTGGATAAATTTTTTAAAATCATTATAAAACTCAACCCTGCTATACTCATTATGTTCTTTTTCATCAAAAATTCCACAAACTTCAATTTTATCAAAACGCCTAAGCTCACTATAGTGTGCTTTACCTATATCCGTAAAACCAACAATACCAACTTTTAGCTTCATAAAAGACCTTTTGAAATTCGTAAAAATATTTTAATATATTATATGCTGAGTTGACTCAAAATAAGATAAATTTAAAAGCTATTATCATTTTTAATGATTAAAGAAGTGTATTTAATAATATATTTATATTATTTTACAGTGTAGCTTTGTAATCCTTGCCCCCGAATTTAAGCAAGGCTGAACCCCATGTAAAACCACCGCCAAAAGCATCGAGCAATAATAAAGAACCATTTTTAATGCGTCCGTCTTCATAAGCATCATTCATAGCCATAGGTATAGAAGCCGAACTCGTGTTTCCATATTTGTGAACAGTTAAAACACATTGTTCATCTTTAAACTCAAGCTTGTTTTTTACAGCATCTATTATACGAAAATTAGCTTGATGAGGTATGAAAAAATCAACTTCTTCACTTTTTATATTGTTTTTAGCCAATATATTTACAACATCACTTGTAAGTGTCTGAACAGCAACTTTAAAAACTTCTTTGCCATCCATATGTATGTAGTTAAGTTTTTTTTCTAGTGTTAGTTGATTTGCAGGATATACACTTCCACATCCTGGAGTTGAAAGCAAATTACCATATCTTCCATCGCTTGCTGTATGTGTGTCTATTATCTCATTATCATCACTTACACCAACCACAGCCGCACCAGCACCATCGCCAAATAATATACAAGTGCCTCTGTCAGTATAATCAACAATAGAACTTAGCTTTTCGGCACCAACTATCAAAACATTTTTTTTAATGCCACTTTGAACAAAAGACTTTGCAAGTTCTAATAAATAAATAAATCCAGTACAAGCAGCACTGATATCAAATGCTGTCACCCCAACATTTAATCCCAAATTTAAGGCAATCTTGCAAGCCGTTGATGGCATACAAAAATGATCAGGTGAGATAGTAGCGCAGATAACCGCATCTATATCGCCCTTGCTTATGCCAGAACGTGCGATAGCTACCTCTGCCGCCTTAGTTCCAAGATCGCTTGTTACCTCTTCTTGTGCTATCCTGCGCTTTTTTATGCCTGTTCTTTTTGTGATCCACTCATCACTTGTATCTACCATTTTTTCTAGATCTAGGTTTGTTAAAACTTTTTCTGGGACATAAGAGGCTATTGATAGTAAAGAGGCTTTATTCATCTGATAATGTCTTAAATTTATTTAATTCTTCTTCTATAAGCTTATTTATATGAGAGTGAGAAAAATTTACTGCTTGGAAAATAGCATTTTTTATAGCTTTTGGATTGCTTTTTCCATGACTTACTATAACACACCCATTTACACCAAGAAGTGGTGCTCCACCATATTCATCATAGCTTACCTGTTTTTTGAGTACCTTAAAGACCCTCTTCATTAAAACAGACCCTGCTATAGCTAAAGGTGATTTTTTGGCATGTTTTTTTATGATTTTTCCGATGGCATCCGCCACACCTTCACTTGTTTTCAACAAGATATTTCCTATAAAACCATCACAAACAACAACATCTACACTTCCATCAAAGACTTGATTTCCCTCTGCATTTCCAACAAAACTTTTCATACGAGATAACATACCAAAGGCCTCTTTAGTGACTTCATTGCCTTTTGATTTCTCTTCTCCGTTTGAAAGCAAACCAACTCTAGGACTTTTTCTATTCAATATCTCTTTTGCGTAAGATTCGCCCATAACGGCAAACTGAAATAAATTCTCAGCCTTACAATCAACATTAGCACCAACATCTAAAACAAGTGTTGTACTATCTGAAGTATTTGGCATTAATGTAGCAATAGCTGGACGAGCTATACCCTTGATCCTCCCAACTCTAAGAGTTGCAAGGCTCATTGTAGCACCGCTATGTCCTGCCGACACAACAGCATCAACCTCTTTGTTTCTAAGCATTTCTATAGCTATATATATACTACTGTCTTTGCGTTTTAAAGCATCTGTAGCAGAATCGGACATAGAAATAACTTCGCTAGCTTCTACAAAATGAACAAATTTTTGAAATTTAGATGGTATGAGATGTTTTAGTGCATTGCTATCTCCTACAAGTATTGCCGAAAAACTGACTTCTTTTAAAGCCTCAACAACACCAGCAACTATGGGCTCAGGACCAAAATCTCCACCCATAGCATCAATAGCAATGCGTATCATATTAGTACTCGCCTGTTGTCTTATTTATACGGTGAGGCATCTTCCAAGACCCGTCTTTATCTTTTACAGGTATAGGAAGTGTCACTTTATAATGAGTTCTACGCTTTGCTGCACGTGTGTGACTAACTCTTCTCTTAGGTACTGCCATTGTTATTCTCCTTTATAAATTTTCACATTCATTACAATAAAAATAATCGCTTTTGTAAGCTTGTAATTCGCTTTCAAAAACCTCATCTAAGTCTATTTCGTTATTAAAAAATTCAATAACATCCATCAAATCTTCGCCTTCATCATTATAAACTCCATCACTGATGAAAATTTTTATATCTTCATCTAGTTCCAAAGTCATTTCTTTACCACATCTATCGCACAAAACATCTGTTTTGCCGGTCATTTTGGCTTCACACAAGACTAGATTTTTATCTGCTTTTCTTAGATTTCCAAAAAATTTTAAACCATTACTATCCAAATCAAAAGGAAAGCCATTGTTTGAAATTTTTAGGAAATTTATTTTCAACTGAAAAATCCTTAGAAAATTTCTCTATCTGAAAAGAAAAAGCTTATTTCATTTTTAGCATTTTCTAAACTATCGCTTCCGTGAACAGCATTTGCATCTATACTATCAGCAAAATCAGCTCTTATAGTACCAGGCTTTGCCTCTTTTGGATTTGTTGCGCCCATAAGTTCTCTATTTTTAGACACAGCATTATCACCTTCAAGAACCATAACAACAACTGGTCCACTTGTCATAAATTCAACAAGTTCCCCAAAAAAAGGTCTTTCTTTATGAACAGCATAAAATGTTTTTGCATCATACTCACTAAGCAATAATCTCTTTATAGCCACAACCCTTAAGCCATTTGTCTCAAACCTATCAACGATCTTACCTACAACACCTTTTTTTACGGCATCTGGTTTTATTATAGAGAGCGTTCTTTGCATATTTATCCTTTATTAGTTTGGGTTATTTTAGAAATCGCAAATTATATCAAAAAAAACTTAAAAAACAAAATAGGCTCACAAAAGAGCCTATTTTTAGGGTTAGCCTATAACTGGAGTAGTTCCATCTCTAAGCTCAGCGCCTATCTCATCACGTGATGGTTGTCCAGCAAATGGAGCATCCCATACTATACAACCATCGGTTGGACAGGCACTAGCACAAGCTGGCTCATCGTTATGTCCAACACACTCAACACATTTATCCGCATATACATAATATGCATCTAGTCCATCTGGGTTTGAACTATCATCTACTATAGCCTCAACTGGGCATTCATCTATACAAGAACCACAGCTTATACAAATATCTGTAATTTTTACTGCCATTTTTTCTCCTTTGAATAAATTGAAATATCAGAATATCAAAAAAGAGTTAAAATTGATATTAAATTTTTTAAAAATTAAAATAATAAATTTTTACACTTAATATTTAATTTACAATATGCCAATAATTTAAGCTTTATTAATTATAATATGTATCTTAAATTACCTATAAAAATTTAATAAAAAAGGAGAAACAATGGAGTTTTTAGAACTTTTAATGGTTTTAATAGCAATGATAATAATAATTGCAAAACCAGAAAAAGAAAAACTTGCGTTTACATTAGTTGTAGCATCTTGGCTACTTATGATCTTTTTATACATGGGTGACAAATCAACAAATCTTCTTACCCATATAAACCTATAAGGAAGTAAAAATATGAACGATTTAAACAAAACAAAGTTTTTTTATTCATTAATGTGCCTAGCAGGATTTTTGATAATAGCCCTGCCTGTAGGTATAGCAAATTTTTACTTCGGATATGTATTAGGCGATAGTCCTTGCATACTTTGCTGGGGACAAAGAGAGGCTATGATTTTCATAGGCGTAATGGCTCTATTTATAGTTAGATATGGCTTAAAAGGCAAATACTTAGCGACTCTATTAGTAATGGCCGCATTTGCTATATGGCAGTCATTTGCACACTTTGGAAATCACGCAGAAAGAGACTTGGATCAAGGTTTTGGATTACCTATTTTTGGAATACATACTTATTTTTGGGCTGAGATAGTCTTTTGGGTTGTTGTTTTGATGCTTGGTGTTATCTTTTTCTTTGCACCTAGATTTGACTCTTTTGAAAAAGAATTAAATGGCGAAAAAACTAGAAAATTCACAAAAGCTACAAGCGCGATGTTTATAATTGTTTCAGTTATCATAGCTTCAAACGTATTTCAAGCTTTTGTCAGCACAGGTATACCACCATATCATGGTCAAGGAGATCCTGTTAGATTTACTTTTGACAAAAAATACATAGTATGGGATAAAAGTGGCTGGGGTAGTTTTTGGAAAAACATATCTTTCTTAGGAAAACGTGATGTAAGAAACCCTGATTATGCTTTTGCACCAGCAAGTGAAAAATTAGGTATAAAATTTGATAACAACCCAGAAAATGCACCAACTAAAATAGATGAAACTCTAAGCATAGTTAGCCAAAAAGATTTGAGCATCGAAGCACCTTTAAACTCACTAAATTATATAAACAATGAGTATGTTGGTAGTTCAAAATTTAATGTATTTTTTATGAATGATAAGTTTGAGATAAACGATGAGTTTGAGTTAGATCCATATTTCTCAGCTACAGTAGATCCTATCATAGGCATTGTTCCATATATGCAAGATAAATTTATACTAATGGGTTCAAACAAATCATTCTTAAGATTTGCAAAAAATCCAAATGCTGATAAATTTTTGCAATATGCTGATTTTATCAAAGGAAATGATAAATTTGAAGGTCAAGGAGATGGCTTAGGAAGAGGTAGGATAAATACCGTAAGAGCTAAGTTTCATCATATAGCAAGTATGGCAACAGATGGCGATTATCTATACACAGCAACTGTTCCTAACAACAAAGACAAAAATAAATTTGTTATATCTAAAATCGCAACAAAAGATAGAGTATTATCTGCTGAATTTACTCCTAATGCTGATTTAAAACAAGACAAAACATTAGGTGATTTATATATAACATCTATGGTATATAAAGATGGTTTGCTTTATGCTCTAAGCAAGCAACACAACGTTATTTTATTGATTGACTTAAAAAATCAAGAAGTTGTAAAAACTATATCTTTCCCAAGTGAGATAGCTAATGCTAGAGCCTTGATTTTAAATAACAATAAATTTGATATCTTATCTTATCAAGACAACAAAAATATTCTTTTTACACTAGAATAATTTAAAGGTGGTTAATTCCACCTTTAAATTTATCATATATTTATAGCTTTGTAATACAATAACGAATTTATTACATAAAAAGTTAGGTTAATTAAAGCATGAATGACATTATAAAAATAACAGGTGCGAAAGAGCATAATTTAAAAAATATAAACTTAGAAATTCCAAAAAATAAATTAGTCGTTTTTACAGGTCTTAGCGGAAGTGGTAAAAGCACACTAGCCTTTGATACACTATATGCAGAGGGGCAAAGAAGATATATAGAGAGCCTAAGCTCATACGCAAGGCAGTTTTTGGATAGAGTCGGCAAACCTGATGTGGATAAGATAGAAGGTTTAACTCCAGCCATAGCCATAGATCAAAAGACTACATCAAAAAATCCACGCTCAACAGTAGGAACAATAACCGAGATATATGACTACTTAAGACTTTTGTATGCAAGGGTAGGAACTCAACACTGTCATAAATGCAAACAACCGATATCAAAGATGTCAGCAAGTGATATCATAAATGAAATTTCAAAACTACCTCAAGGCTCAAAGATAGTCATGTATGCGCCTTTGGTTAGGGAAAAAAAGGGAAGCTGGGCTGATCTCATAGAAGGACTAAGAAGCAAAGGCTTTGTAAGAGCTTTGATAGATGGTGTTATCGTAAGACTTGATGAAGATATAGAGCTTTCAAAGACAAAAAAACACACGATAAAAGTAGTCATAGATAGACTTGTAGTGAATGATGAAAATCAAACAAGGCTAGGACAAGATGTAGAAAAAGCGCTAAAAGAGAGCTTTGGCGAGGTTGAAGTTGAGATCATAAATGCCGAAGAGGTTGGACTTAGTCAAAAACATATACATTATAGCGAGCATCTGGCTTGTTTTGATTGCAAGATATCTTTTCAGCCACTTGAGCCACTTAGCTTTAGCTTCAACTCTCCAAAAGGTGCTTGTGAGCATTGCGATGGTCTTGGTATAAAATATAGCCTTGACATGAGCAAGATAGTAGACGATCAAAAAAGCATAGAAGCCGGTGCTATAAGAACCTTACACGGGTATAATATGAGCTATTATTATAAATTTCTTATCGCATTTTGTGAACAAAACAGTATAGATACAAAAAAGGCATTTGCAGAGCTTACAGATGATGAAAGGCGGCTCGTGCTTTATGGTAATGCAAATGAAGTTAACTTTACATGGAAAAGACATAAGCTATCAAGGACTTTTGAGGGTGCTGTGAAGGTATCTTATGACCTACTAAACAACGAAAAATACTTAGATGACTATATGAGTGAAAAGGTGTGTTCAAACTGTAATGGCTACAGGCTAAAACCACAAAGCCTAGCCGTAATGGTAGCGCAAAAAGGCATAGGCGATATACTTGATATGAGTATAGAGGAGTGTGTGAAGTTTTTTTCAGATACTAAGAATTTTGAGTATCTAAGCGAACAAGAAAAGATGATAGCAACACCTATCCTAAAAGAGATAAACGAAAGGCTTTATTTTCTTTATGATGTAGGACTTGGGTATCTTAGCCTAGGTCGTGATGCAAGGACTATAAGTGGTGGAGAGGCTCAACGTATAAGGATAGCAAGTCAGATAGGAAGTGGGCTTAGTGGAGTTATGTATGTACTTGATGAGCCAAGTATAGGGCTTCACGAAAGAGATACACTAAAGCTTATAAAAACTCTTAGAAACCTACAAACCAAAGGCAACTCTGTAATAGTAGTAGAACACGACAAAAAGACCATAGAAGAGGCTGACTTTATCGTGGATATAGGAGAAGGTGCTGGTAAATTTGGTGGAAATATAATATTTGCCGGCTCATACGATGAGCTAATGAAATCAGACACAACAACAGCAAAATACCTAAATGGAACTAAAAATATAGAGTATCAAAAAAATAGAAAACAAAGCACTTGGATAGAGATAAAAAATGTAACAATAAACAACATAAAAGACCTATCGGCTAAATTTCCACTTAGAAACCTAGTAGGCATAACAGGGGTAAGCGGGAGTGGGAAAAGCTCACTGATCCTTCAAACCCTGCTACCAGTAGCACAAGAACAGCTAAACAACGCAAGAAAGATAAAAAAAGTAGCCGGTGCAAAGATAGAAGGACTTGAAAACTTAGACAAGGTCATATATCTTGATCAAAGCCCAATAGGAAGAACACCGAGAAGCAACCCAGCTACATATACAGGTGTGATGGATGAGATAAGGACTTTGTTTGCACAGACCAAAGAGTCAAAGCTTCGTGGATATAAGATAGGTCGTTTTAGCTTTAATGTAAAGGGTGGAAGATGTGAAAAGTGTAGCGGAGAGGGCGAGATAAAGATAGAAATGCACTTCTTGCCTGATGTGATGGTGGTATGTGATGCATGTAACGGCACAAGATACAATGCGCAGACATTGCAGATACATTACAAGAGTAAAAATATCGCGGATGTGTTAAATATGAGTATAGATGAGGCTTTGGAGTTTTTCAAAGCCATACCAAAAATTTATACAAAGCTAAAAACATTATCTGATGTGGGGCTTGGCTATGTTACACTTGGGCAAAACGCAACAACCCTAAGTGGGGGCGAAGCACAACGTGTAAAACTAGCCAAAGAACTAAGTAGAAGCGATACTGGAAATACCCTTTATATACTTGATGAGCCTACTACTGGGTTACACTTTGCAGATGTGGATAGACTAGCTAAGGTGCTTCACCATCTAGTAGAGCTTGGAAACTCTGTCTTTGTTATAGAGCATAATATGGACATCATAAAAAACTGCGACTATATAGTAGATATGGGTCCTGAGGGTGGAGCTAAAGGCGGTAAAATCATAGCAGAGGGCAGCGTAAAAGAGATAGCAAAAAACTACAAAAAAACAAAAAGCTACACCGGAGAGTTTTTAGCAGCTGAGCTAAAAGCCAGTAAAACTTCAAAATAAATCTAATTTCTTATGCCTAGTATACTTATAAAGATACTAGGCTTTATATTTTATACAAATAACTTCAAACATTACTTTATAGTTTTTATCCGTATGCTAAAATGATTTTAAAAAATAAAAATTATCGATATTTAAAATGCTATATATATTTTGACTACTTTAGATACTATGTATCTATAATGATATCCGATAAAGGTTTTAATTCTTCACTCATAGAAAAATTTTTAAAATTAGTAATTGATAAATATCAAGGATAAGGATAATGTTTGTAAGATTATACCCCTTTAAGTTTTACTTTTAAAGGGGTTATAGAGATACTTGTTTGAGTATCTTTGTGTGGTTACTTAGCTAATTAAAACTTATAGTTAACACCTATAGTTCCGTTATAGAATTTGTTTTTAGAACCTAGTTTTGTTCCAAAGTTTATATTTGTGCTTAAGCTATCTGTTATGTTAAAATTAGCACCTGTTTGTAAAGTAAAGTAAGTATTTTTCTTATCATCACCTACTAGTTTAATGCCATTATCTGCTCCTATAAATTTAACTATAGGATCTTTAACGTTTTTAAATATCTCTCTTTCTACACCAGGAGTTACATAGAAGTATTTACCAGATTCAACATATTTTCTTAACTCAACACCAGCTTTTAAGTTAGCTACTTTTGTTGTTATAGAGTTATATGATAAAGCACCCTCGCCTTTTTCAGTAAATGATTTTGTTTTTAGATATGTATATCCAACACCACCAAGTGGTTTAATCATTACATCATTGTCTAACTGATATATGCGACCATAAGTTAGATCAAAAGATGTTGCAAATGAATCAAACTTACCATCAGTTTTACCTATACTAGTTGTTCTTTTTACCTTGTTATCTCCAAAGTTAAAGTTGATTCTTGCATCTACTTCATTCTCATCAAAGTATCCTCTTGTATAAAGACCTAATTGGATATTTTTACCTTTTAACTCAACATCACTTTTGTCTGCTTTTGTTTGAGTATAAGTTGTAGTTGCACCAACTATCATATTATCAAATCTCTTATCATAACCAAGAGTTACACCAAAGATTTTTGGACTTGCACCATTTTTAACACTTGTCTTACCACCTAAGACACTTCCCCATAGGTTATTGTCATAGTTAAATCTATCTGTGTATTCTCTTACTACGTTGCTTAATGCCATATCATCACTACTTGCAAAGCTATCATCTTTTAAATGTCTGATAGCGCTTGCTAATGCTAAATCAGCATTGAATGGGTTGCTTAGACTTGCAAGTCTTGTAGAGGTTGAAAGATCTGTATTAAACTTAACGATATCTACATTAGATATTTTAGCCATTGAATCAACTGATGTTGTTACAGAGCTTGTTACATTTTTAACTATATTAACAATATCTTCTTTTTTAGTATTGCCATCTAAGAATAGTTTATTTAACACTTCATTATCTGCTGATATATCACCTAAAGACTCTGCTATACTTTTATTTGTATTATCTAGCTTTCTAGTTGCACGTTTAGCACGATCAGCATTAGCTTCACCTACTTCTTCTTTAGCTTCTGCTACTTCTTTTTTGGCATCATTAAGTGCTTTTAGTTTCTCAGCTTTTTGTGCTTCGGTAGCATTTTTATATTCTGTTTCTTTTTCTTTTAGCGTTTTTTCTTTTTCTTTTAGTGCATCATTAGCTTTAACTGTGTTAACATTAGTTTCTGCTAAAGCATCATTTAATACATCTACTTGTTTAGATTTAGCTTGTATGTCTTTTGTTATTTTTTCTTTAGCTTTTGCTATTTTTTCTGGTGTTGTTACATCTTCTGCTTTAGCTGCTGTTTGTGCTTCTTTAGCTATTTCTAATTCTGCTTTAGCTTCTTCTGCTGCTAGTTCTGCTTCTGCTTCTGCTTCTGCTGCTTTTTGAGCTGCTGCTTTTTGTTCTTGTGTTGCATTTGCTTGATCTGCTGTTTCTTTAGCTTTTTGAGCTGCTGCTTCTGCTGCTTCTTTAGCTTTGTTTGCTGCTGCTACTTTAGTTTCTAAAGTTTTTACTTTTTCTTCAGTAGCTTTTTCACCTGCATTTATAGCTGCTAGTGTTGCTTGTGCTACTTTAAGATCTCTTTCTTTATCATCGGCTGTATCTTCTATTCTGTCTATATTCCCAGCTGTTATTTCTTTAGCTGTTATTTCTCCACCATTTTTAGCTATAAAAACTGAAAGTGTAGCATTTAGGTTTGTAGGATCAAAGTTAGATAGTAGGTGTAATACAGAGTCTTTTGTAGATGTTTTAGCTGAAGTATATTCTAATTGACCATTGTTATCACCTGAAAGCTTAAATGTGTCTTTTTTACCATCTTTTTCTATAGTTAAAGCAGGTTTATTACCTTCTAGTATTTCTAGTTTTACAGTTGCACCACCTATTGTTGCAGTAAGTGCTAATGATGTTATATAGTCATTACCAGCTTCTTTTGCTTTTTCAAGCATTGTTTTGATTTTATCTTTACCAGCTTCACCAATTTTACTTAAAATATCTGCATCTGTATTAGCTGTTGTAAGATCTTTAGTTTTAATTGCATCTAAAATAGTTTTTAAAGCATTGTTTTGTTCATCTGTATATACAGCATCTAAAAATTCTTTTCTTTTATCTATTTCTGTTGAAGTTAAAACATGATCTCCCTCTTTTACAATCTTCTTTTTTGCTTCTTCTATAGCAGCATTAAATGGATTTTCTCCTAATGTGTTTTTAATTTCTGCTAATTCTTGTAAAACAGGTTTAGCAACTTTGTTATCAGTAGTAATTTTAAATTTATCGCCAGTCAATGTTATGGTGTCTTTTTTACCACCTGCTTTTGAAATTTCTATAGTGCTATCTGCTTTTATTTTTAGTGTGATATTTTCATTATTTACACCATTTATAGTTGCAGTTACATCTTCTTGTAATTTTTTTGCTTCATCTACTATTGCTTTTAGTTCTGTATTTGCTATACCAGTAGTTCCTGCTTTTATAAGCTCATCTATTTTATCTTTAGTAAGCACTTTCGGTAAATTAGTTACTAAAGTCTGATAAAGATCAACTTTGACTTTGGCTTTGGTTATTTGTGGTACAGTTAAATTTAAATTAGATCCGGCATTCAAAGCACTTTCAATTTTAGTTTTAACACCATCAACAGCAGCTAAAGCTTTTAGTTTATTATTTTCTTCGGTAGCTTCAGTAAAAGTTACATCATTACCAGTAAGCACAAATTTATTTAGTTTTTTAGGATCGGTATGATTACTTATATCAGTTCCTGTGCTATCATAAATTATATCAAGTTCAGCACCGCTAGCTGTTTTCTTTAATATAATTTTAGCTTTTTTACCACCATCTAAAGTTAACTCTTTGCTATTAATACCTTGACCACCATTATCTAAAAAAGTAAGTTTTTCATCTTTGGCTAGTTTTAGGATATTTTTTATGCGACCTTTTACATCTGTATTTTCTTGAGCAGAAGTATAAGTTTTCAAATTGTCTATATCACTCTCTAAAACAGTATTTATAGCTTGTCTTAATAAAGCCTTTGCTTCTGTTAATTCAGCAGCTTTTTTTTGCCTTCCAATACTTCCATCATCCCTTAAAGCTTCATTTACTTTAGCACTAGCACCCTCAACTTCAAAATTTAGAAGTATGTGCCTAGATACATTTTCTGTTGTATTTTTTTGATATTTTAAAGTTGTGCCATCTAATGTAAAAGTATCTTCTCCAGCCGTATCTTGAGTGTCTTTTATCTTAAGTTTAGGTTTATTTTCATCTGTTGTATCAATAGATATTTTAAATTTATCACCTATAGCAATATCTGTAAAATCCACATTATTATTTTTTGCTTCTTTTGCTTTCTTTGCAGCATCAAGGATTTTTGCTATTTTTTGTAAATGTGGGTGGTTTGTTTGCGTTGTTGCATCTGATATATCATTTATTTGTAATACATTTGTTAAATTATTATTGTTTGTAATTAAATACTGAAATACTTCACTAGTTCCTGAACCTATCAATTTTACATAATCAAACATTGTTTTATTTTTTGTATTATTTGCTATATCAGTTTCTATACCAGCATCATGAGTTATATTTTCTTGATCTTTAAAATTTTTAAGACTAGGTGTTAATTTATCTAATTCTCTAGGGTTAAAAGTTAAAGCATCACTATCATTTAAGCTTAAAACGTCTTTTTTGCCATCGTATGAAATTTCAAGCATAGGTTTAGAAGCATTTCCTTGACCTTGCTTAGTTAACTTTAAACCAACTTGTTTGTCACCAACTGTAGCAAAATTTTCAATAGTAAAACCAGCATCTGAAATTGTTAAACCTTTTGCTTTAACTAAAATATCTTTAAATGCACCTTTTACAGTCTCATCATGTATAGACGATATATCATTTGCTAAGCTTTCTTTATTTTTAGCTATATCTGCTAATTTTTGCTTTACGGTATTAAAAAAATCAAGTGTAGGATTAGTCGCTACCCCCCCCCCATTTTCAGCACCAAAAGCGAAACCACTTACAGCTACACTAAGTATAGCTGTACTTACAATCTTTGAAATTTTCATTTCTACTCCTTTTAAAATATAAATGCAGGATTATTGTAAATTCAGTTATATTAAAAAGTTCTTAATCTTTAAGAAATTCATTGATTTTTAAACTAGCAATAGTTATACCCCCTTTAAGTTTTACTTTTTAAAAAAAAAGGGGGGGGGTTAGATACTTGTTTGAGTATCTTTGTGTGGTTACTTAGCTAATTAAAACTTATAGTTAACACCTATAGTTCCGTTATAGAACTTATTTTTAGAACCTAGTTTTGTTCCAAAGTTTATATTTGTGCTTAAGCTATCTGTTAGGTTGAAATTAGCACCTGTTTGTAAAGTAAAGTAAGTATTTTTCTTATCATCACCTACTAATTTAATGCCATTATCTGCTCCTATAAATTTAACTATAGGATCTTTAACGTTTTTAAATATCTCTCTTTCTACGCCAGGAGTTATATAGAAGTATTTACCAGATTCAACATATTTTCTTAACTCAACACCAGCTTTTAAGTTAGCTACTTTTGTTGTTATAGAGTTATATGATAAAGCGCCCTCGCCTTTTTCAGCAAATGATTTTGTTTTTAGATATGTATATCCAACACCACCAAGTGGTTTGATCATTACATCGTTATCTAACTGATATATGCGACCATAAGTTAGATCAAAAGATGTTGCAAATGAATCAAACTTACCATCAGTTTTACCTATGCTAGTTGTTCTTTTTACCTTGTTATCTCCAAAGTTAAAGTTGATTCTTGCATCTACTTCATTTTCATCAAAGTATCCTCTTGTATAAAGACCTAATTGGATATTTTTACCTTTTAACTCAACATCACTTTTGTCTGCTTTTGTTTGAGTATAAGTTGTAGTTGTACCAACTATCATATTATCAAATCTCTTATCATAACCAAGAGTTACACCAAAGATTTTTGGACTTGCACCATTTTTAACACTTGTCTTACCACCTAAGACACTTCCCCATAGGTTATTGTCATAGTTAAATCTATCTGTGTATTCTCTTACTACGTTGCTTAATGCACTGTCATCACTACTTGCAAAGCTATCATCTTTTAAATGTCTGATAGCACTTGCTAATGCTAAATCAGCATTGAATGGGTTGCTTAGACTTGCAAGTCTTGTAGAGGTTGAAAGATCTGTATTAAACTTAACGATATCTACATTAGATATTTTAGCCATTGAATCAACTGATGTTGTTACAGAGCTTGTTACATTTTTAACTATATTAACAATATCTTCTTTTTTAGTATTACCATCTAAGAATAGTTTATTTAACACTTCATTATCTGCTGATATATCACCTAAAGACTCTGCTATACTTTTATTTGTATTATCTAGCTTTCTAGTTGCACGTTTAGCACGATCAGCATTAGCTTCACCTACTTCTTCTTTAGCTTCTGCTACTTCTTTTTTAGCTTCATTAAGTGCTTTTAGTTTCTCAGCTTTTTGTGCTTCAGCTGCATTTTTATATTCTGTTTCTTTTTCTTTTAGCGTTTTTTCTTTTTCTTTTAGTGCATCATTAGCTTTAACTGTGTTAACATTAGTTTCTGCTAAAGCATCATTTAATACATCTACTTGTTTAGATTTAGCTTGTATGTCTTTTGTTATTTTTTCTTTAGCTTTTGCTATTTTTTCTGGTGTTGTTACATCTTCTGCTTTAGCTGCTGTTTGTGCTTCTTTAGCTATTTCTAATTCTGCTTTAGCTTCTTCTGCTGCTAGTTCTGCTTCTGCTTCTGCTTCTGCTGCTTTTTGAGCTGCTGCTTTTTGTTCTTGTGTTGCTTTTTCTCCTGCATCTGTTACTATTTTTTCTGCTTCTGTTTTAGCTTTTGTTGCATCTTCTTTAGCTTTTTCTAAAGTTTTTACTTTTTCTTCTAAAGTTTTTACTTTTTCTGCAGTAGCTTTTTCACCTGCATTTATAGCTGCTAGTGTTGCTTGTGCTACTTTAAGATCTCTTTCTTTATCATCGGCTGTATCTTCTATTCTGTCTATATTCCCAGCTGTTATTTCTTTAGCTGTTATTTCTCCACCATTTTTAGCTATAAAAACTGAAAGTGTAGCATTTAGGTTTGTAGGATCAAAGCCTGATAGTAGGTGTAATACAGAGTCTTTTGTAGGTGTTTTAGCTGATTCATATGCTAATTGACCATTGTTATCACCTGAAAGCTTAAATGTGTCTTTTTTACCATCTTTTTCTATAGTTAAAGCAGGTTTATCATCTACTATTTCTAGTTTTACGGTTGCACCACCTATTGTTGCAGTAAGTGCTAATGACTTAACATATTCAACAACATCTTTTGCTTTAGTAAGGATATCTTTGATTTTAGTTTTACCATCTTCACCAATTTTACCTAAAATATCTGCATCTGTTTTAGCTGTTGTAAGATCTTGATTACTAATTGCCGCTAAAATAGTTTTTAAAGCATTATCATTATCATTCTTATATACAGCATCTAAAAATGCTTTTCTTTTATTTACTTCGTCTTGAGTTAAAACTTGACCTTTTTCTTTTGGAATCTTATTCCTTGCTGCTTCTATAGCTTTTTTAAATGGTTCTTGTCCTAATGTGTTTTTAATTTCTTCTAACTCTTCTAAAACACTGTAATTAAATTTGTTATCTGTAGTAAGTTTAAATTTATTACCACTCAATGTTATGGTATCTTTTTTACCATTCGATGCTGAAATTTCTATTTTAGTGCCATCTGCTTTTAATGTTAAAGTGATATTTTTATTATCTCCTAATGATATATTTTCAGATACATCTGTGTCTAATTTTTTTGCTTCATCTACTATTGCTTTTAGTTCTGTATTTGCTATACCAGTAGTTCCTGCTTTTATAAGCTCATCTATTTTATCTTTAGTAAGCACTTTCGGTAAATTAGTTACTAAAGTCTGATAAAGATCAGCTTTGGCTTTGGCTTTGGCTATTTCGTCGGTTGTAAATTTTAATTTACCACCTTCTTTATTCAAAGCACCTTCAATTTTAGTTTTAATATCATCAACATTTGCTAAATCTTTTAGCTTATCTCCTTCTTCGGAAGCTTCAGTATAGGTTAATTCTTCACCGTTAAGCACAAATTTGTTTACACTTTCACTACCTTCTTCTAAAACATTCCCATCATGATCATAAATTATATCAAGCTCAATATTATTAGTGCTTTTTCTCTTTAATATAATTTTAGCATGTCCTTCATCCAAAGCTAAATCACCACTATCAATACCTTTACCGGTTAAAAAATCAAGCTTTTCATCTTTAGCTTTTGTTAATATTTCTTTTATTTTTGTTTTTGCATTTGATTCTTGAGAATTATCATATGTTTTTAATTCTGTTATTATACCCTCTTCTAAAACACCATTTATAGCTTCTCTTAATAAAGCCTTTGCGTTAGCTACATCAGCTTCTGCTTTTTTTGGTGTGATAGCTTCTGTTACTTTTTGAGTAGCATCATCAGTTTTAAAATCCAGAAGTATAGGGATATATACATTTTTTGTTTTATTTTTCTCATATTTTAAAGTTGTTCCATCCAATATCAACGTATCTGTTCCCTGTGTAGTTTGAGTGTCTTTTATAATAAGCTTAGGTTTAGTAGGATCTGTTTTTGTATCAATAGATATTTTAAATTTATCATTTTCACCTATACCAATATCTGTAAAATCTACATTATCATTTTTTGCATCTTTTGCTTCTTTAGCAGCTTTAAGTATTTTTGCTATTTTTTGTAAATGTGGGTGAGCATTTTGTGTTATTGCATTTGGTGTTTCTTCATTTGCTTTATTTTTGATTAATTCATCAAATACATTATCAGTTTCTGAAACTATCAGATTTAAATAATCAATCATTGCTTTATTTTTTGCATTATTTTCCCTATCAGTTTCTATGCCATTATCATGAGTTATATTTTCTTGATTCTTAAAATTCTTCAGACTAGGATCTACTCTATCTAATATTCTAGGGTTAAAAGTTAAAGCATCACTATCATTTAAGCTTAAAACGTCTTTTTTGCCATCGTATGAAATTTCAAGCATAGGTTTAGAAGCATTTCCTTGACCTTGCTTAGTTAACTTTAAACCAACTTGTTTGTCACCAACTGTAGCAAAATTTTCAATAGTAAAACCAGCATCTGAAATTGTTAAACCTTTTGCTTTAACTAAAATATCTTTAAATGCACCTTTTACAGTCTCATCATGTATAGACGATATATCATTTGCTAAGCTTTCTTTATTTTTAGCTATATCTGCTAATTTTTGCTTTACGGTATTAAAAAAATCAAGTGTAGGATTAGTCGCTACCCCCCCCCCATTTTCAGCACCAAAAGCGAAACCACTTACAGCTACACTAAGTATAGCTGTACTTACAATCTTTGAAATTTTCATTTCTACTCCTTTTAAAATATAAATGCAGGATTATTGTAAATTCAGTTATATTAAAAAGTTCTTAATCTTTAAGAAATTCATTGATTTTTAAACTAGCAATAGTTATACCCCCTTTAAGTTTTACTTTTTAAAAAAAAAGGGGGGGGGTTAGATACTTGTTTGAGTATCTTTGTGTGGTTACTTAGCTAATTAAAACTTATAGTTAACACCTATAGTTCCGTTATAGAACTTATTTTTAGAACCTAGTTTTGTTCCAAAGTTTATATTTGTGCTTAAGCTATCTGTTAGGTTGAAATTAGCACCTGTTTGTAAAGTAAAGTAAGTATTTTTCTTATCATCACCTACTAATTTAATGCCATTATCTGCTCCTATAAATTTAACTATAGGATCTTTAACGTTTTTAAATATCTCTCTTTCTACGCCAGGAGTTATATAGAAGTATTTACCAGATTCAACATATTTTCTTAACTCAACACCAGCTTTTAAGTTAGCTACTTTTGTTGTTATAGAGTTATATGATAAAGCGCCCTCGCCTTTTTCAGCAAATGATTTTGTTTTTAGATATGTATATCCAACACCACCAAGTGGTTTGATCATTACATCGTTATCTAACTGATATATGCGACCATAAGTTAGATCAAAAGATGTTGCAAATGAATCAAACTTACCATCAGTTTTACCTATGCTAGTTGTTCTTTTTACCTTGTTATCTCCAAAGTTAAAGTTGATTCTTGCATCTACTTCATTTTCATCAAAGTATCCTCTTGTATAAAGACCTAATTGGATATTTTTACCTTTTAACTCAACATCACTTTTGTCTGCTTTTGTTTGAGTATAAGTTGTAGTTGTACCAACTATCATATTATCAAATCTCTTATCATAACCAAGAGTTACACCAAAGATTTTTGGACTTGCACCATTTTTAACACTTGTCTTACCACCTAAGACACTTCCCCATAGGTTATTGTCATAGTTAAATCTATCTGTGTATTCTCTTACTACGTTGCTTAATGCACTGTCATCACTACTTGCAAAGCTATCATCTTTTAAATGTCTGATAGCACTTGCTAATGCTAAATCAGCATTGAATGGGTTGCTTAGACTTGCAAGTCTTGTAGAGGTTGAAAGATCTGTATTAAACTTAACGATATCTACATTAGATATTTTAGCCATTGAATCAACTGATGTTGTTACAGAGCTTGTTACATTTTTAACTATATTAACAATATCTTCTTTTTTAGTATTACCATCTAAGAATAGTTTATTTAACACTTCATTATCTGCTGATATATCACCTAAAGACTCTGCTATACTTTTATTTGTATTATCTAGCTTTCTAGTTGCACGTTTAGCACGATCAGCATTAGCTTCACCTACTTCTTCTTTAGCTTCTGCTACTTCTTTTTTAGCTTCATTAAGTGCTTTTAGTTTCTCAGCTTTTTGTGCTTCAGCTGCATTTTTATATTCTGTTTCTTTTGCTTTTAATGTTTTTTCTTTTTCTTTTAGCTCATTAACGGCTTTAACTGTATTAACATTAGTTTCTGCTAAAGCATCATTTAATACATCTACTTGTTTAGATTTAGCTTGTATGTCTTTTGTTATTTTTTCTTTAGCTTTTGCTATTTTTTCTGGTGTTGTTACATCTTCTGCTTTAGCTGCTGTTTGTGCTTCTTTAGCTATTTCTAATTCTGCTTTAGCTTCTTCTGCTGCTAGTTCTGCTTCTGCTTCTGCTTCTGCTGCTTTTTGAGCTGCTGCTTTTTGTTCTTGTGTTGCATTTGCTTGATCTGCTGTTTCTTTAGCTTTTTGAGCTGCTGCTTCTGCTGCTTCTTTAGCTTTGTTTGCTGCTGCTACTTTAGTTTCTAAAGTTTTTACTTTTTCTTCAGTAGCTTTTTCACCTGCATTTATAGCTGCTAGTGTTGCTTGTGCTACTTTAAGGTCTCTTTCTTTATCATCGGCTGTATCTTCTATTCTGTCTATATTCCCAGCTGTTATTTCTTTAGCTGTTATTTCTCCACCATTTTTAGCTATAAAAACTGAAAGTGTAGCATTTAGGTTTGTAGGATCAAAGCCTGATAATAGGTGTAATACAGAGTCTTTTGTAGATGTTTTAGCTGAAGTATATTCTAATTGACCATTGTTATTATCTGAAAGCTTAAATGTGTCTGTTTTACCATCTTTTTCTATAGTTAAAGCAGGTTTATTACCTTCTAGTATTTCTAGTTTTACAGTTGCACCACCTATTGTTGCAGTAAGTGCTAATGACTTAACATATTCAACAACATCTTTTGCTTTAGTAAGGATATCTTTGATTTTAGTTTGACCAGCTTGTTGAATTTTAGCTAAAATAGCTTCATCTGTATTAGCTGTTGTAAGATCTTGATTACTAATTGCCGCTAAAATAGTTTTTAAAGCATTATCATTATCATTCTTATATACAGCATCTAAAAATGCTTGTCTGTTATCTATTTCTGTTGAAGTTAAAACATGATCTCCCTCTTTTACAATCTTCTTTTTTGCTTCTTCTATAGCAGCATTAAATGGATTTTCTCCTAATGTGTTTTTAATTTCTGCTAATTCTTGTAAAACAGGTTTTGCGACTTTGCTATTGGTCTCAACTTTGAATTTATTATCAGCCAATAATGTTATAGTGTCTTTTTTACCATCTGCTTTTGAAATTTCTATAGTGCTATCTGCTTTTATTTTTAGTGTGATATTTTCATTATTTACACCATTTATAGTTGCAGTTACATCTTCTTGTAATTTTTTTGCTTCATCTACTATTGCTTTTAGTTCTGTATTTGCTATACCAGTAGTTCCTGCATTTATAAGATTATCTATTTTTTCTTTAGAAAGTAATGTTGGCAAGTCTTTTTTTAGAAGTTCATAGAGTTTGGCTTTTGCTTTGGCTTTGGTTATTGCAGCTTCATCTAAATTTAAATGAGTTCCTTGACTCAAAGCAGCTTTAATTTTATCTTTAATTTGATCAAGTTTAGCGAAATCTGTTAGTTTATCGCCTGCTTCTTGAGCTGGAGTGTATTCTATACTGTTATTATTTAGTATAAATTTACTTGTATTTTGAGCAGTTTCTTGTAATTCACCAGCTTCATCATGATCATAAATTATATCAAATTCAACATTGCTATTTGTTCTCTTTAATACAATTTTGGCTTTACCGTTATCCAATTGCAATTCGTGACTAATACCATTATTATCCAAAAAAGTAAGCTTTTCATTTTTAGCTAGTGTTAAGATATTTTTTATCTTTTCTTTTGTGGCAGCATCTTGGTTGGTATCATAAGTTTTTAATTTTTCTATTATACTATCTTCTAAAACACCATTTATAGCTTCTCTTAATAAAGCCTTTGCTTTTGTTTTATCAGCTTCTTTTTTTTGTTGACCAATAGCTCCATTATCTCCTAATGCTTCTACTACTTTTTTATCAGCACCATCAGCTTTAAAATTTAGAAGCATATGATTCCATACATTTCCTGCTGTATTCTTTTCATATTTTAAAGTTGTGTCTTCTAATGTAAAAACATCTTCTCCATGTATAATTCCATGAGTGTCTTTTATCTTAAGTTTAGGTTTATTTTTATCTGTTGTATCAATAGATATTTTAAATTTATCTTGGATTATACCTATATCTTTAAAATCCACTGTTTGATTTCCAGCATCTTTTGCTTCTTTAGCAGCTTTAAGTATTTTTGCTATTTTTTGTAAATGTGGGTGAGCATTTTGTGTTATTGCATTTTTTGTTTCTGTATTTATATTGTTTCCTAAGTTTTCATTGTTTTTGATTAAATAATCAAATACTTCACTAGTTCCTGAACCTATCAATTTTACATAATCAAACATTGTTTTATTTTTTGTGTTATTTGCTATATCAGTTTCTATATCAGCATCATGAGTTATTTCAGTTTGTTGATGAAAATTTTTAAGACTAGGGGTTACTTTATCTAATTGTCTAGGGTTAAAAGTTAAAGCATCATCAGCACCTAAGCTTAAAACGTCTTTTTTGCCATCGTATGAAATTTCAAGCATGGGTTTAGAAGCTTGCTTAGTTAACTTTAAACCAACTTGTTTGTCACCAACTGTAGCAAAATTTTCAATATTAAAGCCTTCTGCTGAAATTGTTAAACCTTTTGCTTTAAGTAAAATATTTTTAAATGCATTTTTTACAGTATCATCATTGATAACTGATAAATCATCTGCTAAGCCAGCTTTATTTTTAGCTATATTATTTAACTCATCTTTTGCGGTATTAAAAAAATCAAGCATAGAATTAGTTGTTACCGCCCCTCCCCCGGCACCAAAAGCAACACTACTTACAGCAACACTAAGTATAGCAGCGCTTACAATCTTTGAAATTTTCATTTCTACTCCTTTAAATAAAAAATTAATTTATTAAGTATACCCCCCCCCATATAAATAGAAACTTAAAAATTGAATTTAATTAGCTTTATTTAATAATTTATTGGTGAAATAAAAGTAATATCACTCCAAAGTATAAAATATATCATGAAGTGATAAAATAGTGATTATCTTATATCTATTTTATATCCTAGACCTGGGGCATTTTTGATAAAGCGCTCATCAGTCTTGTCGCGTATCCTTTTGACAAAGGTCCTGATGGCTGCTTCGGTGACACTCTCGCCTATCCATACTACATCTTTTATCTCTTCGTGTAGCACAACAGTACCTAGTCTTTTTACTAGCAGAGATACAAAAGCTAGCTCTTTTTTTGTCAAAGTTATCTCTTTGTCTTTTTTTATAAGTATTCGTTTGGTTTTATCAAATTTATACTCTTTTGATATATCTACTATACATGTAGAGCTTATTTTAGAACTTGCTATGTGAGCTAGAGATAGTAAAAACTCATCCACATCTATAGGTTTTAGGATATATTTGTCTATACCTAGCTCTATGGCTTTTAGGAGTTTTTCTTTTTCACTATATGCTGAAAGAAGCACTACAGGTGTAGTTGGTGATATTTCTTTGATAGCTTTTGACATATCAAGCCCATCTAGTATAGGCATAGCTATATCACTTACTACCATATCTGGGGTGTATTTTTTAAATTTTTTAAGACCTTCATCGCCGTTTTGTGCAACTATGACTTTAGCGAACTCATCTTTTAAGACATCTTCCATGAGTTTTCTTGTCTCGTTTTCATCTTCTATGAAAAGTATTGTTAAATTTTGTAAAATTTCACTCACTAAGTTCTCCTTTTATTGGTATTTTTATGCTAAAGCAAGCTCCATTGTCTTTGTTTTTTACCATTATAACACCTTTTAATTTATCTATGATAAGCTTTGACATATAAAGCCCTATGCCCGTTCCTTGTGATGAGTGCTTTGTAGTAAAATAAGGCTCAAAAATCTTATCTATGATATCATCGCTTATACCGCCCGCATTATCACATATGCTTATGACGGCTAGGTCTTGTTCTTGTGATGTAGTTATCTTTATCTGCTTGTTTTTTATATTTCGCTCTACACAGGCATCTTTGGCGTTGTTTAGTATATTTATGATGACTTGTGTTAGTTTGGACTTATAGCCAAAGATCTCTGTATCAAACTCGGTATTTATAGATACATTTATCTGCTTTTTCTCAAATGTCCCTTGAAGCATCATAATAGAATCATGCAAGGCATCAGATATAAAAAATGCTTCTGGTGCTTTGCTTGTGGAGAAGAAATTTTTAAAGTCCTCTATCGTGTTTGACATATTTTTTATGATGTTTTTGCATTTTTCATAGGATTCGTTAAATTTATTTTTATCCTTACTCATTTTAAAAAGTGTAATACTAAGCTCGTTTAGAGGCTGTCTCCACTGATGAGCGATATTTGCTATCATCTCACCCATAGATGCCAGGCGAGACTGAGTTAGTATGATTTTTGTTTGCTCTTCGTTTTTAGCTACTTCGGATTTTATGATATCTTGCAAATTTTCATTTAAGACCCTTAACTCCATTGTCTTTTCTTGGACTATCATTTCTAGGTTTTCATTTAGCTTTTTTAGCTCTTGTTCTTGCGATATAAGCTGTTCATTTAGCTCTATGAGCTTAGTAGTATCGTACCTTATAGCTACAAATTCCTCTATATCGCCTTTTGAGTTTAGGATGGGCGATATAGTGGTGTGCAGATAGATGGTTTTTTTGCCTTTTGTGAGGTTTTTGATTATACCTTTGTAGACTTTTTTTGACAGTATCGTATCCCATAGGTTTTTAAACACATCTTGACTTGCATCCGGATGCCTTACTATGTTGTGATTTTTACCTATAAGCTCTTGTTTGGTGTATCCACTCATCTGACAAAACTCATCGTTTACAAATGTTATTATACCGTTCATGTCTGTTTTTGATACTATGTTACTTGCCTCTATAGCGTATTGATACTGTTCAAATTTATCTTTTATATCATCCATATGCCGTATATCCTAAAAATGCTAGATAAACTCCGTTTATCATTATGATAGCAAGTGATACCTTAAACATCATCTGTTTAAATCTCACGGAGATAAAGCCAAAAAGTGTAACAGCACCCAACATACTCGGCAAAGTGCTTAATCCAAATACAAACATGATAAGCATACCTTGCAGGGCTGAGTCACTTACGATAGACATAGCAAGAAAATAATAAACCAAACCACAAGGTAAAAGACCGTTTAAAAATCCAGCAATAGCAAAGCCTATAAAGCCTTTTTTGCTTAGTGCAAATATACTCTTGGTTACTAGCCTTGAAATTTTGTCATTTTCTATAAGGTGTAAAAATCCACCACGAACCCAAAGCGCGGTGGCTAAAAGCACAAGCAAGACACCTACAATAAAAAAGAGTAAAGCCCTAGAGTTTGAAGAGATAGCAAATACACCTCCAAAAGCACCAAATATAGCTCCAAGCAATGAGTATGAAATGACTCTTGCGATGTGGTATGATAGGCTTAGTAAAAATGATGAAAGTATATCTTTTTTTTGCACGGCGATAGACTGCAAACTCAAAAAACCACCACACATACCTACGCAGTGGCTAAAACTACTCAAAAATCCAACAGCTACTATAGTCGTAAAACCAAGTTCTTGCATATCAGAGTATGTCTAAAAACTGCCTAAAGATATATCTGCTTTCATTTGGTCCGCCACTTGCTTCTGGGTGGTGCTGGACTGAAAATATAGGATAGTCTTTATACCTTACGCCTTCTATAGTGTTGTCAAATAAATTCCTATGGGTTATGGTAGCTACTTCGGCTATCTCTTCTGGGACATTGTAGTTGTGGTTTTGGGTGGTTATCTCTATGGCTTTTGTTTCAAGGTTTTGGACTGGGTGGTTTGCTCCGTGTTGTCCAAATTTTAGCTTATAAGTAGGATATCCAAAGGCATTTGATAAGAGCTGATGACCTAGACAGATACCAAAGATAGGCACTCTAGCTTGGATTAGCTTTTTTATCTCGGCTATTTGCGATGTTAGCTTTTTAGGTTCGCCTGGTCCATTTGATAAAAATACACCGTTTATTTGCTTGTTTTTATACTTATCTATCAAAATATCAGCATTTGTATCGTGAGGATATACCTCTACCTCTATGCCTACTTCGCAAATTTCATTCAAGATAGAACTCTTTACTCCAAAGTCAAGCACAGCTACTTTTTTGCCAACACTTTTTAGATTTTTGTAACTTTGAGATATATTATCCCAAGATGCCGTGTTGTAGGTGTAGCTTTGTTTTGAACTTACTTTGCTTACATAGTTTGTATCTTGTATATGTCCTGCTTGTTGTAGCTTTTGTTTTAAAATTTCTTTATCACTTGTAGTGGTTGAGATGTATGCCATCAAGGCACCCTCATCTCTTAGCATCTTTGTAAGATATCTTGTATCTATATCATAAATGCCAAATTTTCCTTGTTCTTTGAAAAATTCGCCAAGAGTTTTTTTAGATCTAAAATTTGAGTCAAATTCGTTGTAGCTTCTTACAATGATGGTATTAGCTTGTATCTTTGGGCTTTGCATATCATCATCGTTTATACCTACAATTCCTATCTCTGGCATAGTAAATACTACACACTGACCTGCATAACTAGGATCTGTAAGTATCTCTTCATAGCCTGTTAGAGATGTATTAAAAACAAGCTCAGCAGCACACTCGCCACCTACTCCAAATGCTTTTGCTTTTAAAAAAACTCCATTTTCTATATAGATATAAGCATCCATTAAAGCATACCTCTTTTTTGAAGCTCATCTTGGTATAACTTTTCAAATACCAAGTCATACTCTTCACTTCCTGGCACAAGCTTTCTTTTGTAATTTTCTATCTTATCAAGAACCTCATCTTCTATCTTTTCATATATTTTTAGATAGCCATCTATTGAGTTGTAGATGATGTTTTTTACTCTATTTTCTGATACATTGTATTCTATCAATACATCATCCAAGAGAGAATCCAGTATCATATGTGCTACATTGCTGTATCTATCTTCAAATGATAAAACAACATCAAATTCAGGTGCTAGTTTTTTCTTAACCAACCAAAACATATTTTTTCTATCGATCTGCATAAGATCCATTTCATCTTCGTTACTTTCTAAAAGCTCATTGACTTTTTCTTCAAGTGCTTTTTCTTTTTTTACATCTTCTGTTAATATATTTTGAGCTATTTCTGTTATAGGTTCTATACCTGCGTTTAGTGTAACGAAGCTTGAGTTTAATAAATCTATGGCTATTTTTCGTGCTATGTATGGTGTGTGCGGAAGTTTTATACGCATATTTACCCTTTTAAATTTTTTGGTTATTTTAGCTAAATAAAAGTAAAAAAGTGTTAAAAGTAAGACTAAATATATTTTTATTAAGCTCCTAAAAAATACAAATTAAGTTAAAATATCAAAAAAAATACTGCAACATTTTATAATGTTTGTGAGTAATTAAGTGATTTTATATAATTTTCCATAAATTCAAAATCAACTTCTCCATTTTTTGCAGGTAGTTTTATTTTCATTTTTTTTATTCTTGTTTGACTTGCTTTGCGACCATAATTATACCTGTATTGTTCTAGGTTAAGGATTGTTACTAAAAACATAGCAATATATTTATTCATTTTAAATTTTGGAATTAGCTTTTCTACATGATCACTTGCTGAAAAATCAAAGGGCTGATAAGAGCAATACCCTAAAACAGCACTATCTATACTCAAAACATTTCCATCTTCTGTGCTAAAATCATAAAATCCTTCGATACCGTTATTAGATGCTTGTGTTGTTACATAAGGGTATTTTCCGATGCCATATTCTTCTAATTCTATCATAGAAGTTGTTTTACTTCCTGTTATATCAAATAAATCTTTTATGTAGAATTCTTTCCAGCTATCGGTATTTAAGCTTAACTTTTCATTAGACACTGGTTTTGAAAGCATCTTTGCTTGTAAGTTGTTTTTATAATTAGACATTTTAGTTAAAAGCTGATGTGGTATATCTTTGGGGATTAATAAATCTTTTAAGGTTTTGTTTGCTTGTCTTCCGTAGTTATATCTGTATTTGTTAGCATAAATACATTTTGAATAAAAGAGCATTTGAATCACTGACATCTCTTTTTTAGGTGATAACACCATGATATGATAGCCAGTATAATAAGGTTGAGGCTGATAAAATGTTGCTAAAACTGAGCCACCAACAGCAACAGATAAAGTATGGGCTGTATTTGGTTTTATGTCAAACATTTCATAAACAAAAGCGGAAACACCGTTGTTTTTCTCTGTTCTTGAAATAAAAGGTGTAGCTCCACGGTCTGTAGACTTGCACTGTTCTAGATTTATTAACTCAAGACTATTTCCATACTTAATATCAAACAACTCAGATAATCTAACCAAATCATTCATAATATTTTAGCCTTGTATTTTGTTATTAAACAAAAAAGTAGCATAATTTAAAACAGTGTTTTCAAAGTCTTCTTCGCTAAGTTTTATATAATCTGTCTGCATATAGGCCTCCGCACACCACTCATCATCGGCTGTTATAATTTTACTAACACTAAAACCAGCTTCTTGTTTTTTGTTGATATAGTTTGAGATCCATTTTTCTTTTATAGCTTCCCACTTTCCAAAGGCATCAAATCTGCCTCGTATTTTGCGTTTTACAAATCCATCATCTTTATAATAACCAAAATAAGTTTCTTTATTTTTTGGATGTGGCTTGTGTGCTTTAAATATCATTATGCAAGAAACCACTCCAACTTTTGAATTAAAAAACAATTCATCAGGCATTGACAAAACAGCTTCAAGGGTATGGTTTTTTAGAATGTTCTTTTTAAGCTCATAAGCATTGCTCTTTGTTGCTAATGCACTTTGCATAGGCACGATAGCGATGCAAGTCCCACCATCTACCAAGCATTCCAAATTATTAAGGATAAATTCAAACTCATCGGTGTCATTTTTTTTGTTTGATTTATAAGGTGGGTTTAAAAAACCAACAGTTGGTTTATACTCTTTGACTTTGTCAATTACATTTTTATCAAAACAACTACCATTAATAATATTTGTTTTTCCATCTTGATGGATATACATATTTGATACAGCCAAAGCAAAAATATGCGACTGATACTCAACACCTATGAGTTGTTTTGATTTTATTTCTTTTTCTTTAGCTTCATCTCCCTTTGCATCTTGGAGCATTTTTTTCATAGCAGAGATCAAAAATCCACCTGTGCCGGTGCAATTATCATAAATAACTGAGTCTTTGTTTACTTGTGCTAATTCTGCAAATAACTCTGTTATATGTGGTGGAGTTAAAACGATCCCTAAGCCTTTATCGCTATTGGCATATCGTAAAAATTCTATATACAACTGACCTAACACATCAAAATACTCATGGGTTTTTATGAATTGATTGATATTTTCATCAATTTCATCGATCAATTCTTTTAATACATTTTCTTTTTTAGATAAAGATGTATCTGTCTTTATGAAACTAAACTGGATATTTAAGTTGTTTAATTTTTCTAATCCTATATTTGCATTTTCTAATTCATCTGAAACTGTCTTAACAAGTGCTTCTGCTAAATTTTTTGCTGTTTTGTATGAAGCATAGGAGCTTTTAAAGGCTTCATTTTCTAGTGCGATTAAAATACAACTTATAAGCAAACTTCGTTGGCTTTCTAAAATCTTATAAATATGTAGTTTTTCATTTAAGCTTTTAGTAAAATCAAGTAAGGTTTTATAATCTTGTCTAAATTTTTCCGGGCTTTTTAAATAGCCATTTAGATACTCATTTGGCGAAAGTAATTTATCATCAAATATAGCACTTGCTTTACTTTCTCCTTTTAAATGCAAAAAATGAGATACTTTTAAATGGCTTTCATCTTCACCACCAATACCAATAGCAAGAACATCAAAATCCTTACTTAAATAAGAAGCATAAAGTAATACTCCATCAACTGCAAAATCAGAATATTTATCTTTACTTTCACTTTCGTGTTTTTTTATATCGGCTTTGCATTCAACAACGATCAAAAATTGCGAATTTTGTTTGTATGAAATAATAAAATCAGGATAGCCTTTTGCACTTCCATTTTTAGATGCTGTCTTTAATAATTTGTCTATTTTTAGGATATCTGATTTTTGCTCTTCGATACTAATAATATTAGTATATTGCCCAAAATGATTTCTAAGGATACCTTCTGTTTTTCTCTCGTTTGGCATTTTATCTCGCTTTTGTTCTATCTAACAATGTTTGTTTTTATAAAATTATACAATATACTTTCTTTATTGCAGAGTAAATTTATAATTAAGTTTTTTGACTTTTTTGACTTATGTTATGTTAAAAATATTTATATTATAAAGTAACTATATATTTAATTTTAAAAAGAATTTTAACTAAAATAAATATAAAAATATATTATTTAAGTTTTTTTATATTGTTTTTATCTTAAAATAATAAAACTTATATTATTGTTTAATGTAAAATTAACAAGGAGGGTTTTAATGCGACCTAGTCAGACATTAAGTTACGACTATAGTGTAGCTAAACTTTTTATGTTTTCTACCTTAGTTTTTGGTGTGGTTGGTATGCTTCTTGGCGTTATTATCGCTTTTCAGATGGCATATCCTGACCTCAATTATATAGCAGGAGAATACTCAACATTTGGCCGTTTAAGACCATTGCATACAAATGGAATTATATTTGGTTTTATGCTTTCTGGTATTTTTTCTACTTGGTATTATATAGGACAACGTGTTTTAAAAGTGTCTATGAGTGAATCAAAATTTTTGATGTTTACTGGTAAATTGCACTTTTGGCTATACATAATACTTATAGCTTTTGCTGTTGTTACTCTATTTATGGGTTTAAGCTCTTCAAAAGAGTATTCTGAGTTAGAATGGCCACTTGATATAATGGTTGTTTTGGTGTGGGTTCTTTGGGGAATCAATATCTTCGGCCTTATAGGAATTCGCAGAGAAAAGACGCTTTATATATCTGTATGGTATTTTATAGCTACATTTCTTGGTGTTGCTATGCTTTATCTTTTCAACAATATGGAAATTCCAACAAGATTAGTATCTGGATATGGCTCTTGGATGCACTCTGTGTCTATGTATGCCGGAACTAATGATGCATTAGTTCAATGGTGGTTTGGTCACAATGCGGTTGCATTTATCTTTACGGTTGCGATAATTGCACAGATTTATTATTTCTTGCCAAAAGAGAGTGGGCAACCTATATTTTCATATAAATTATCATTATTCTCATTTTGGGGTCTTATGTTTATATACCTTTGGGCTGGCGGTCACCACTTGATATACTCAACAGTGCCTGACTGGATGCAAACAATGGGTTCAATATTTTCTATAGTATTGATACTTCCATCTTGGGGTTCTGCTATAAACATACTACTTACAATGAAAGGCGAATGGGTTCAACTTCGCGAAAATCCTCTAATAAAATTTATGATATTGGCTTCTACATTCTATATGTTCTCAACGCTAGAAGGTCCTATACTTTCTATAAAATCAGTAAATGCTTTAGCTCACTTTACAGATTGGATTCCTGGACACGTTCATGATGGCGCATTGGGCTGGATAGGCTTTATGATAATGGCAGCTCTTTATCACATGACACCTCGTATGTTTAAACGCCAATTGTATTCAAAATCTTTAATGGAAGTTCAATTCTGGGTTCAAACAACAGGTATAGTTTTGTACTTTTCTTCTATGTGGATAGCTGGTATCACACAAGGTATGATGTGGAGAGCTACTGATCAATACGGAAGCTTGCTATACTCATTTATAGATACAGTTGTTGTTCTTGTTCCATACTATTGGATTAGAGCTATAGGTGGTGCTTTATACCTACTAGGATTTTTTATATTTGTATTTAATATCTGTAAATCTCTATCGGCACCAAAAATAAATTTTGAACCAAAAAATACAACTCCTATGGGTGGTTTAAATTCGGAGGTTTCACATGTTTAGTTGGTTAGAAAAAAATCCATTTTTCTTTGCTGTAGCAGTTTTTATACTGATAGCTTATGCTGGTGTAGTCGAAATTTTGCCTGATTTTTCAAACAGAGCAAGGCCTTTAGAAACAACAAAACCTTATAGCGTTTTACAATTAGCAGGGAGACAGGTTTATATAAAAGAAAGCTGTAATGCTTGTCATACACAATTAATCCGTCCATTTAAAAGTGAGACAAATAGATATGGCATGTATTCTATGAGTGGCGAATATGCTTATGATAGACCTCATCTTTGGGGTTCAAAAAGAACAGGCCCTGACTTATGGCGTGTAGGAAACTATAGAACTAGCGATTGGCATGAAAATCACATGAAAGATCCTACATCTGTAGTTCCAGGCTCTATAATGCCTTCATACAAACATATATTTGTTAAAAATGTAGATATAGAAACAGCTTATGCGGAAGCTTTTACAGTTAAAAAAGTTTTCAATGTGCCTTATGATCAACCTGATATGCCAAAACTTGGAAGTTTTGAAGACACACAAAAGCAAGTAAACATGGAAGCTTCTGAGATTGTATCGCAGATGAAAGATCAAAGCATAAAAGATGCATTTGAAAAAGGCGAAATTCGTGAGATAGTAGCGCTTATAGCTTATCTAAATAGCCTTAAATAAGGAATAATTATGGACATGCAAACTATAAGAGAGCTTCAAGCTTACGGCTTTTTTTTCTTTACTCTTTCTCTTGTGCTTGTTTTGTATGGTTATTTTTACCATCTTTACAAGTCAGAGAGAACTGGAAGAAGGAATTATGAAAAATATTCTAATCTAGCACTTAATGATGACCTAAACAGTGCTATATTAGAGCAAAATATTAGCAAAAAGGGGCTTTGATATGCAGTGGTTAAATTTAGAAGACAATATTAATCTATTGTCATTAATTGGTGCTTTTGCTATCGTTATACTGACTGTTACAATAGTCGGAAGATATGTAAACAAAATGAAAGATAAAAGCGAAGCAACTGCGCCTTTAAGCGAACATGAATGGGATGGAATTCAAGAATATAAAAACGATCCTCCACTTGGTTGGGCTGTCTCTTTTGTATTGGCTTTGGTTTGGGCTATATGGTATTTTTTAGCTGGTTATCCACTAAACTCATACTCTCAAATAGGAGAGTATAATGAAGAAGTAAAAGAGTATAATGCAAAATTTGCAAAAGAACATGCAAAATTAGATCAAAGCACATTGGTTGATATGGGTAGTAGTATATTTTTAGTATCTTGCTCCCCTTGTCATGGAATAATAGGAGATGGAATGCAAAATAAAGCAGCCAATCTAAAAACTTGGGGAAGCGAAGAAGGGATATACGAAGCTATCGTTAATGGCTCCAAAGGTTTAGGCTTTGATGGTGGAGAGATGCCTAAAGCTTCCGATCTTGGGCTTAATGAAGAGAGCGCAAAAGCTATAGCGGCATATGTCGCAAAAAATATATCTGGCATAAAAGCTACAAAAAATGAAGCCTTAGTGCAAAAAGGCGAAGAGCTATATAGCGGAACTTGCACGGCTTGTCACGGCGATGATAGCAAAGGAATGGATGGAGTATTTCCTGATCTAACCACATACGGCACCAGTGATTTTGTCACTATGGTTTTAAATCGTGGTAAAAATGGAGATATAGGCGTAATGCCTAAATTTAATGAAAACATGCTAAATAAAATTCAAAAGCGTGCAGTTGGAGAATATATACTTTCTCTTTCAAGGAGTAAATAATGCAAAACGAAAATAGATCTGTATTCGCCCTTAATGGAGTAACTGGAATGCTAATAGCAACTGTTTTGCTTTTAAGTATTTTGGGGGTTTTGACATATTTTGCAATAATTATCCAACAAGATGTTTCAACAAAACCTTATAAGATAGAAAATGCAAGTGGTCTTAAAGCAAAAAGCGTTGAAAACAAAAAACATTTTATGGTTAAGGAGTAGTATATGTCAGTTATATTAGAAAAAGTTATAATATTACTAATAGCTGTGGCTGGGATAGTTTGTGCATGGTCAGTACTTACTCCAAATCATCTTTTTATAGGATGAAGTGGCTTGATTTTAAGGGCGTTTTATTCGCCCTTTTGTTTCTTGTAAGTGCTTGTTTTGGCGATAAGTTTGTATTTAATGATGATAATATTTTAAGTCAAAAAGTTGAAGAAAAACTACAAACAATAGCAGATGAGCTATACTCAAAAACAGGTATTTTTGTAGGTGCTAGTGTATTTGAAAATCTAAACAAACAAAGCTTAGATGATAAGTTTTTATCATTAAACATAAAAGAACCTTTTGCATTTATAGCGCTAGCAAAAGATGAAAAAAAAGTTGAAATCTATGCAGACAAGAAAACATTAGAATTATTTAACAAAGATCAAATCCTAAGCCCCTTTCCAGAATCAGGAACGATACTGCCTATATTAGCATCAAAAAATGGAAAAGATATATACAATGCCGCTATATTAAATGGATATGGCGACTTATCTGAACAAATAGCAAAAAGCAAAAATATAAAACTTGTAAATGCGATAGGAAATAGCAATAAAGATACACTTAATTTATTAAGATTTTTTATATATGGGTCAATGATATTTGTATTTTGCTTTATGTTTTATAAAAAAAGGGTAGCAAAAAATGTCTGATAAAAGCAAAAAAACATTTTGGCCTTATGGAATTTTACTAAGCATTATAGCTGTGATAATAGCCTGTGTAGCAACAATAGTAGTATCACTTGATTATCCGGTAGAAATGGATAATTTTAACCTTGAAAAATACCAAAAGGTTGATTCTGATATAAATGAAATAATGAAAAATCAAAAAGAATTTGAAAAAAGATTTGATGTAAAAATCTTAACAAAAAATATAGATTTAAATAAAGAAAACAAAATAGATATAAAAATATCAAAAAAACTATCAAATTTAGAAAATCCAAAATTTGAAATCTTGCTAACAAGACCAGATACAAATGCACACAATGTAGATTTAAATGCAACATATAGTGATGAGATTTTGACAACTAAAAGCTTCACACCAAATCTTATCGGAAGATGGCAAATTATGTTAAAATTAGCAGATAAAAACTCAACAGGATTTTATAAATTTGAACTTTTTGCCAGATGATAAATTATTTGTATTTGCAACACTAAGGTGCGTTAGGGATTTTATAAAAAACTCTAAAAGCCCATTAAGCCAAAAGGCTATTAGTATGGGCGATTTTTTACAAAAGGCTATATTTGTAAGAAACTTGCAAAAGCCAACGGATGCACAGCTTTTGCTTATAATGCAACAAGCCTGTAAAAACACACAAAATGCCCACGAAAAACTAGCAATACCAAAAGATTTTTTTGCATTTTTAAAACACAACGACTATCTGTTTTCTTTTTTTAAGGAGATAGCTCATCAAAGAAAAGATATAAACGACCTAAAAATGAGCGACATATATGCCAACTATGAAGAGCATATAGAAATACTATCAAACACTCTAAAAAATTATAAAGAACTTATGCAACAAAATGGCTTTTATGATGATATAAGCATATGTGATATATATGAGATAAATGAAGACTTTATAAGCCAATATAGCGAGATAGATATCCAAATAAACGGGATTTTAAGCGAGTTTGAATGGGAAATAATACTAAAATGCAAAGAGCTAACAAAAGTAAATATCATATTTAATACTTCAAAACTAAATAAAAAACTTATAGAAAAAATAGCCGCAATAAGCAAAAAAAGTATTGATGAGTTTTTGATGTATCATAAGCTCATGCTAAATTTAAACACTTTAGAACTAAGCGACATAGAAAAAAATCAACAAAACAGAGTGGTTTTAACAAAATCATTTCAATCAAGAAGCTTGCAAGCTGCTTTTATATTTGAAAAAATTTCAACCTTTATAAAAGATGGAATAAGCGCTGATAAGATAGTTGTAATACTACCCGATGAGGGCTTTGCTGAAATTTTAAAAATGTATGATGATAAGAAATTTCTGAGTTTTGCCATGGGTAAGCCTTTTTCAACTACACTTTTTTACACCACCATAAAAACGATATTTGAATGCTTGAAAGAGCAAAAAAATATAAGCTTAAACGATGATGTTTTAAATCAAAAAGAGCTAAAAAAGAGTGAAACATTTTTAAATTTAATACATCTAGACAAAGGACTGTTTGATTTTATAAATATAAACTATGCTCAGACAATAAGCTTTGATGATATAAAAAGCACACTAGAAAAGCTATGTGAATATTTTGGAGATAGGGATATTTATAATATCTTAAACGAAGAGCTATTTTTAATGCGCCAGCTAATAAATCAAAACAAGCTTAGGTTTTTTGAAGTAGTAGAGCTTTTGCTTATAAGGCTAAATAATGCAAAAATAGATGAAGTTGGTGGCGGTGCTGTTCGTGTGCTTGGGATACTAGAAAGCAGAGGGCTTAAATTTGATGGGGTTATTATCGTTGATTTTAACGATGACTTAGTGCCAAAAAGAAGTATAAATGAGATGTTTTTAAGCTCAAATGTCAGAAAAAAAGCTGGGCTTGTAAGCTACAAAGATAGAGAAAATCTTCAAAGATCATATTATGAAAGCCTTATTTGTAATGCAAAAAAAGTCGCTATATCGTATGTAAATACGGAGAGTAAAATTTCTTCAAGATTTTTAAATGAGTTTAATTGCATACCTGATAAAGAATTTGATGAAGATGCGTATATGGCTTTATTTCACAAAGGAAAAAAAGCAAATTTCTACAGCTGTAATACAGATATAAAACACGATTTTTTTGAAAAACCACTATCTTTTACAAGGCTAAATACATTTAGAAAATGTGCTAAAAAATACTACTACCGCTATGTATTAAAACTTGATGAGCCCAGATCTCTTGAGCAAGGCGTAAGCTCGGATTATGGAAATAGCATACACAAAGCACTTTTTGAATACTATAAAAATTTTACTGATTTTAATCTGTCTGATTTTTTAAAGGTGTTAGAAAAAGAGAGGCTAAACCCGCTTGAGTTTGAGTTGGCAAGTATGAAATTTAAAGAGTTTGAAAAAAGCGAAAATGAGCATTTTTCACAAGGCTGGAAAGTAAGTGAGCTAGAGTGTGAAAAAACAAATACAATAAATGGCGTAAATATAAAAGGCACGATAGACAGGATAGACAAAAAAGGCTCTGATATATGTGTGATTGATTATAAAACCGGTTCTAGCAAAGACCCTTTGCAACTTGAGTTTTATGAGCTACTAATAGGCAAAAAATGCGAAACATACTTTTATAATCTAAAAGACAGCATGAAGCTTGAAGCTTGTGAGAGCAAAGATGAGATATGCAAAATCTTAGATGAGATAAAAGAGTATTTTTCAAACAAACCAACATACAAACCAAATCCATCAACAGAATGTAGCTACTGTCCTTTTTTTGATATATGCGAAAGGAAAATATGAAAAATTTCTTTGGGCTAAAGGCAAGTGCCGGTAGCGGTAAAACATTTGCACTTAGCGTAAGATATGTGGCACTTTTACTCAAAGGGGCAAAAACACAAAATATCATAGCACTTACATTTACAAAAAAAGCAGCCAGTGAGATGAGCGAAAGGATAGTATCTCTTTTTTTAAATCTAGATCAAAAAAAAGCAGAACTAGCAGAAATTTCAAAACTTCTAAGAATAAGCGAAAATGAAGTTATAGATAAAAGAGATGAGCTTAAGAGCGACTTTTTAAGCTCAAATTTAAAGATAATGACATTTGATGCGTTTTTTAGCACTATCCTAAGAAGCTTTAGCTTAAATTTAGGACTAAATCCGGACTATGATATAAAAGATATAGGTAGCGATGTATTTAAAGAAAATTTCATAAATCAAATAGCAAAAGATGAAAAACTACTAAAATCATTGGCTATTTATATACTTGAGTTTTCAAAGGGTCAAAATGATTTTTTTGAAACTCTTGAAATGCTATATGATAATTTTAGTGAGATAAATATAGCCGGCGGAGTGAGTTATCCAAATGATAATAAAGTAATGAGCTTATGCAATCAAATAAAAACATACATACAAAATAAAAATGGCTCAAACACAGCAATAAATGCCTTTAATGTAGCTAATGCCTTAGAACTTTGCGAAAAAAGCGTGATACAAAGAGAGAGCTTGAACTACCAAACATTTTCAAAGGTTTATGATGATGAGCTTGATGTGTATTTTGATGAGCTAAAAGATGAATTGCAAAAATATATTAACGGCCTTGAGAAATACAAGCTAAATGAGCTAAATCAGTTTTTAAAAACATATAAAGATATCAAAACAGACTTAAACAAAAAGCTAAATGAGCTTAGTTTTTCTGATATAACAAGGCTTACAAATGAGCTGCTTTATAACAACCTAGATAAGCAAATGCTTTATTTTAGACTAGATGGCACTATATCACACCTTTTAATAGATGAGTTTCAAGATACAAACGTAACACAATACAATATAATATTTCCTATAATAGAAGAGATAGTTGCAGGATACGGACAAACTGGGCTTGGAAGCTTTTTTTATGTAGGCGATATAAAGCAAAGTATTTATAGGTTTCGTGGCGGTAAAAAAGAGCTTTTTGATAAATTAAAAGATGATTTTAAACAGATAGAAGTTGAGAGTTTAAAGACAAATTATAGAAGTGCTAAGTTTCTTGTTGAGTTTGTAAATGAAAAGATGAAAGATAAATTTAATACCCAAAACAGCAATCAAGAAGATAATTTTACCGAGCAGATACCAAATAGCGATAAAAATGGATATATAAAAGTTGCTGAGTGTGATGATGTAGTGCAAAGCTGTGTTGACGAAGCAAAAAGACTTTTAGACTTAGGAGTGCAAAGTAAAGATATAACTGTGCTTTGCTGGAAAAATGATGATATAAAAACGATATGTGACAAATTAAAAGCCCAAAACATACCATCTACCGATGAAGGAGCAATGCTACTTAAAAACTCAAAACCTGTCTTTGGGCTTATAAACTACGCTAAATTTTGTCTTTTTGAAGATAGGATATACTGTCAGAATTTCATATCGTATTTTGGATTTGAACCTACAAAAGTAAAACTAGATCTTAATAAAACAGCAAACGAGTGTCTTTATTATCTTGCAAAAATAGCAAATATATCAATGCAAGACCTTGATATACTAAGACTTTTTGAGATAAGCTCCAGTTCATCTGATATAGTTAGCTTTTTGTTTGAGTTTGAAAACTCAGATGAAAAAGCGATAAATAGCGATAGCTTTGGCGTAAGAGTTATGACAACACACAAATCAAAAGGGCTTGAGTTTGATACCGTAATACTTTGCGATAAACTATCAAAAGGAAGACAAGGTAAGGGTAGATTTATATGCGAATACGATATAAAATCAGGGTGGCAAATAAAACTTAATGTTTCAAATAGAGAGTTTTTTGACAAAGAGTATAAAAAACTCATAGAGCAAAGCGAAAGTCTAGATAAAGAAGAAGAGATAAATAAGCTATATGTGGCTTTAACAAGGGCCAAAAATAATCTCATCATACTAAAAACAAACAACCCAGATGCATCAAGACCTAGTTATTTTAGTAAATACAAACTAAAAAGTGGTAAGGTGTATGACTATCTTGATCTGGAAATTTGCGAAAAAGGCTCTATAAAAATAGAGCAAAATAGTAGCGATAGTACAAGCAAAACAACAAAAAAAATAGAGCTTGTAAGTGTAGAAAAAGACACAACAACAAATAAAGAAAAAGAGTATGAGCTAAATCTAAATAGCATATATTTTGGAACTGCTCTTCATTTCTTGCTTGAAATGACAAAGAGTTTTGATGAAAAAAGCTTAAGGTATCAAGAAGATGCTTTAAGAGATAAATTTTCTAAATTTTTATCAAAAGATGAGCTTGATGAGATCGTAACAAGATGTATAAATTTGGTAAATGATAGTGATTTTAAAGAGTTAGTAAAAGATTCTGTCATAAAAAAAGAACAAAGCATATACTACAAGGAACAAACAAAACAGCTTGATTTGATGAGTGTTAAAAACTATACCATAACGATAGTTGATTATAAAAGTTCTAAAAAAGATATAGAAAATAACAAAAAGCAAGTTTTAGAATATACAAAGATAGTTAAAGAAATCTATCCAGATATGAAAGTTTGTGGCATTATATTTTATGTTTTGAAAGATGGGATAGAAAAAATTATTATTTAAATTTTGCTTAAATTAAGCTATTTATAAGTTTATTTAAGTAAAATCACACTCTAAAATTAAATTTTGGCAAAGGTAACAAAATGACAAAAATAACAAAGCCAAACGAAGTAAAACGCGATTGGATTGTAATAGATGCAAGCGGTAAGCGTTTTGGTAGAATGCTTACAGAAGTAGCAACATTACTTCGTGGAAAACATAAACCAAACTATACACCAAATGTTGATTGTGGTGATTATGTAGTTATTATAAACGCTTCAAAAGCTGAGTTTACTGGTGCAAACAAGGCTGAGCAAAAATTATACCATAGACACTCTGGATATTTCGGAAGTGTAAAGAGTGAAAAATTTGGTGATTTGCTAGCTAATAACCCTGTAAAACTTTACAAACTTGCTGTTCGCGGAATGCTTCCAAAAACTAAGCTAGGTAAAGATATGATCAAAAAACTAAAAGTATATGCTGGAAGTGAACACCCTCACACAGCACAAATCGCTAAAGAAGGAAAATAATAATGGCAACAGTTTATGCAACAGGTAAAAGAAAAACAGCAGTTGCTAAGGTTTGGATCAAATCTGGTAGCGGAAAAATTTTAGTTAATGGCATGGATCTTAACACTTGGTTAGGTGGCCACGAAGCTATAAAATTAAAGGTAGTTCAACCTTTACTAGCAACTAAACAAGAAACTTTGGTAGATATCAAAGCTACTACACTTGGTGGTGGTTACTCAGCACAAGCTGAAGCTTTAAGACACGGTATATCTCGTGCTTTAGCGGCTATGGATGCTGACTTCAGAGCTGCTTTAAAACCTAAAGGATTACTTACTCGTGACTCTCGTGTTGTTGAGCGTAAGAAATTCGGTAGAAGAAAAGCTAGAAGAAGCCCTCAGTTCTCAAAACGTTAATATATTTTCCCTGCTTATGCGGGGAATTCTTATTCTTTTTTAAAATTAAAATCCACTTATAATTTTTTATCCAAAATTAACACTTTTAGTTGTAGTATGATAAAACTAATTTTAAAAGGCGTAGTCTATGATGAAAGAATTTGGTTTTTATAACGCATTTGATGAACCGGTGGTTTTAAACGAAGAGATAGAGATAACAGATGACACAAACTCACATTTTTTAATCTCAAACTCAGAAAAATTAAAAGCCGATATAGTAGCAAATGAGATAAATTTTTATCTAAAAAATACACAAGATGATACTTTGAATAAAGCAAAAAATACACTTTTATTATATGAAGCTAGAGCAAATACTTTTGATTTGGCAAAAGATATAGACTATGAAAAAAAAGTTGGAAAAAATGTAGTTATAGTTAGCAATAGCGAAAAATCACAACTAGCAGATTTACTAATAAAAAATGAATATAAAGTAATTGAACTGACTCATTTTGAAGTTAAGTTTGTGTTTGGAGCTGTTGGAGAACTTAGTGTTATAGTCTTAAGAGACAACGATGAGTTTGAGTTAGATTGTGATTTTTTCTTGGTAGAAAATGCACGTGATTATATGCTAAAACAAAGTGGCTGTATAGAGATATCTGGTAAAAAAGATGATGAAATTTTAGCATTTTTAAACTCCTGTAGTCCAAATTATTCATATAAAAGCTATATACATTATGATTCTAGCATCTGCCAATACCACGAAAGAAGACAAGAAATTTGCGGAAAATGTGCAGACATATGCCCAACCGTAGCCATACTAAAAGAAGATGAGACAAAACATCTTGTTTTTTCGCATATAGATTGCGTAAATTGTGCTGAATGTATAGCTATTTGCCCTAGTGGGGCGCTTGATTATTCTCTTATGCCAAGAAATGCATTTTTAGAAACTACAAAATTATACAAAGATAAAATTCCTCTTGTTGTTGCAAATGATTCAAGCTTAGATGAGCTAGATATAAAATTACCTGTCGGGGTATTGCCTTTTGGTGGATGGAGTGAGAAGTTTTTTAGCGAAACACATCTTTTGACTCTTTTACAAGAGAGTGGCTCTAGTATAATTATCTATACAAAAACAAGAGCTAGAGCGTTAAGTTCTTCTGCTGAAATAATAAATCAAGTTTATAAAATCAAATTTAACAAACAAGCAGTTTATATAGCAAAAAATGAAAAAGAGCTAAAAGAGGCTTTATCACAAGCTGGGTTTATAGATGGCAGTTATTTTAGTATGAGCGAGTATGCTTTGGCCAAAAGAGAGATTTTTGCAAAAAGACTTAGCTTTTTTGTAGGAGATGAAAATTTAGGCGAAGTCTATACAGATGAAAACATAAGATACGGAAAAGTACAGATAAACCAAGACAGCTGCACACTTTGTCTTAGCTGTGTTGGCGCCTGTAACGTAGGTGCTTTGGTAGCTGACAAAAACACAAACTCAATACAATTTAACCCAAGTGTTTGCACGGCCTGTGGATACTGCGAACTAAGCTGTGCCGAAAAAGATACAATAAAACTAACAAGGGGTAAAATAGAGTTAAAACCATCTACTTTTGTCTATACACAGCTAGCACAAGATGAGTTATTTAAGTGCATAGAGTGCGGCAAAGAGTTTGCTACAAAAAAAGCTGTTGAAAAAATAGCTACGATAATGACTCCAAAATTTGCAAATTTCCCAGAAAAAATAAAAACTTTGTATTGTTGTTCTGACTGTAAAGCCAAGGTTATGATAAAAGCACAAATCGAAGCTAACAAGGAGCTAAATGCCTTTTAAAGGGGTATTTAGCTTAAGCCTGAGTATTACGAATTTTATATAATTATTACTCATTTTTATATTTTATCCTTAAACAATAAAAATTAATAAATTTTTTATATTTTTTTAAACATTTATATGCAAAAATTGCATAATAAGTAAATATGCTAGTTTGAAATATTTGAGCTATTTGCAAAAAAGGAGGAAAAATGAAAAGCGGAGGAAAAGTCATCTGTCCGTATTGTGGGACAGGATGTGAAGTAGAACTTTTTGTTGAAGGAAATCATATCAAATCTGCTGTTGGTGTTGAAGACAATCCTGTTAACGAGGGAAGTCTTTGTCTAAAAGGATGCTACGGTTGGGATTATGTAGGAGCTCCTGATAGACTAACTAAGCCACTTATTAGAAAAAAAGATGGTGTTTTAAGCAAAGATGGGGACTTTGTTGAAGCCAGTTGGGATGAAGCACTTGACCTTATAGCAAACAAAATGAAAGATGTTGTTGAAAAACATGGGCCAGATGCATTGGTTGGAAATTTTTCAGCAAGGTGTACACTAGAAGATAACTATGTAGCACAAAAACTTATGAGGGTACTTGGAACAAACAATATAGATCACTGTGCTCGTATTTGACACGCTCCGACAGTGGCAGGACTTGCCAAAACAATCGGTAACGGAGCAGCTACAAATAGTTTCACAGAGATAGGAACTCATAGTAACTGTATACTAATGATAGGTTCAAACCCTGAAAATGGTCATCCTATCGTAGCTATGCATGTTCAAAGGGCTTTAAATAGAGGTGCTAAACTAATAGTTATAGATCCTATAAAAACAGAATTTGCAAATAGAGCAGATATACATTTGCAACTTGAACCAGAACATAATATACCTGTAATAAATGCGTTGATTTATACAATCATAGAAGAAAATCTTGCTAATTATGATTTTATTAAAAAACACACTCATGGATTTGAGTATGTTAAAGAGGCTGTAAAAGATTATTCGCCAGAAAAAGTTGCTACATATACAAAACTAAAAGCCGAAGACATAAGAGCGGCGGCTAGAATTTATGCTACTACAAAACCAGCTGTAATAACACACGGAATGGGCGTAACACACTTTAATCACGGTGTAGGTGGCGTTTGTGATATATCAAACTTAATGCTTATAACAGGTAATATTTGTGAAGTTGGTAGCGGGGATTTGCCTATAAGGGGTCAAGAAAACGTTCAAGGCTGTTGTGACATGGGCGTTTTACCAAATGTATTTCCTAATCTAGGCGCAGTAACAGATCCTGAGGCAAGAGAATGGTTTGAAACAAAATGGCATCTACCAAAAGGACATTTAAGCGATAAGATAGGAATTCATAAAACAGAAGTTCCAGATGCGATATTGGATGGTAAGATTAAGTTTTTTTGGACAATAGGTGAAAATCCTGTTATATCTGAACCAAACACAAACCACTTCTTAAAAGGTGTTTCTGAGGTTGAGATGTATGTGGTTCAAGATATTTTCTTAACAGAAACAGCTTTAAAAGCTGATATAGTATTGCCAGGTGTTGCAAGTAGCGAAAAAGAGGGTCTTTATGCAAATGCTGAGCGTAGAGTTCAGCACAATGATGCGGTTATAACACCTCCAGGTGATGCAAGACAAGACTGGTGGATAGTATGCGAACTTGCCAGAAGACTTGGATATGGGGAGCTATTTAACTATAAACATCCAGAAGAGATATGGGAAGAAGTAAGAAAAATAGACCCTAAAAGATACGGCGGCATGAGTTATTATAGACTAAAAAGAAATCACGGATTACACTGGCCATGCCCTGATGAAAATAGTATGGGTGGTCAAAGTCTATATCTTGATAAAAAATTCTTCACACCAGACGGAAAGGGAAATTTAGTACCTTGTTTGTTTGTTGATAAAGCAAGCGATATAGAGACAGCAAAAGAAGATTTTGCAAAAAAATTAAACATGCCAGAAGACTACCCTGTAATGGCTGGGTCTATTGATGAAAAAACAGATGAGCAATACCCTATACAGTTACTAACAACAAGAAAAGTATATCAATATACAGTTGGCACAATGACAAGACGCTCAAAAGCGATAGAAGAAGGTGGCGATAGCATAGGACCTATAGCTGAAATGAATCCAGCACTAGCTGCTAGGTATGGAATATCTCACGGCGATTTTATAAAAGCATGGAGTAGATATGGCTATATAGTAATCAAAGCTGACTTAACCGACTGTGTTCCTGATGGAATCATACAAATGACATTCCACTACTGGGAAAGTTCATGTAACGAACTTACAAGTTCTGGATGGGATTATATATCAAAAACTCCTACATTTAAAGCTGCAATCCAAATCAAAAAGATAGATGAAGATGAGTTTTTAAGAGTTAGAGAGTTAAAAAAAGAGAAATTCCAAACTTCAAAAATCATATTTGATGACTTCCACCATCATCCTATGACTTTTTAGACATTTATGCCATTCCTTATTTGGGGATGGTTGTATTATTTTATTTTTTATAAATTTATTGTACGGCTATAAAATTATAGCCGTATTGAGGTTATTTATTTTTTTTATTAAAAGCTTTTTCAAGACTTAAAGGCATCGCTTGATAGCCTATACCAGTGCCTGTAAATTTAAGTTGAAATGATGGAGTCGTTGAGCCCCATTTAAATTCCAAAAGTTCAGGAGCAGGATCGCCAACAGGCACACCTTTTGATAAATCAAATTGCATACCAGCAGTTGCTGAATAAACTACAATTGAATCCTTATCTTTTTGATATTCTGTTAAACTTGTAACAGCACTAAACCAATCGCTTCCTCTTTGTTTGCCGTATTCCCAAACTTGCTGTATAGTCATTTTATTTTGATCTATTTTATATACAACAGCACGAGAGTATTTCATGCTAGGAAGAGCTGGTTGCTCCATACCACGACTGTCGCCATTATCAAATACTGTAAGATAAACTATATCTTTATTTGACTTAGAATCAATCAAAAATGCAGTATGTTGTGTCCATGTCCAGTCAAATCCACCATTTTCATTTAGATATCCTGGACATTTACTATACTCATCATCACAAACGATTTTTTTACCTTTGCTATCAACTGGTTGAAGTAATTTATCTTGGAATTCTTTCTTCCAACCCTTATGTGTACCAGCTATCCATTTTATTTTTTTATCTCTACCTATTTTTATAAAAGCATTTTGATGGCGGCTTGAGATAATAATAGAATCATCATTTTTGTCATAATCAACACTATTTACATGAGCCCAGTTTCTACCTATACCAGTTCCTGCTATATCACCAAACTTATCTTGTTTATCAAGTTTTGCAAGTTCTTGGGAGCTTGTAGTATGGCCTGCCTTAGAAGCATCAACATTTAAACAAACCGCACCTTGATCTAGAACCAAAATAGCATCGGCTCTATAAGGATCAAGTATCTCAAACAATCTCCAATCATCAACAACATTTCCATTTTGATCAACTTCAACAATTGTATCTCTAACTGTTCTTACATTTTTACCATCTGGTCTTTTTACATTAGATGTGCCAACTCTTAGAAAATAATCGCCATTTGAAGCATTTTTTAAAGAGTGAGAAAAGTCATTATATCCAAGTGGTAATTGACGATCAAAAATTTGTCTTCCCATCAAATCATACTTAACATATCTTTGTCCAAAACCCCAAGTTAAAGCACCATCTACATTTTGTCTAAAGCCCATTTGAATACCGGTTTTGTATATATTACCATAATCCAATAATTTGTCTGAATCAAAAAACCATCTTACCTCGCCTTTTGTATCAACAACGAATGAATTTGATGAATCATTCCACTCTAAAGCACCACCAGCTGGATTATTCCAAGTAGCTTGAGAGCTTCTTCCAGGAGCTTTTCCTGAAACATTATTTATAAGATAAAGTCTGTCTGCAAATTCTTTTGCGGCAGGAGTTACAACTTTTACAGTGCCAAATAAAGGTCCTTTTTGCATAGTAAGCCCTGATGGAGTTAAACCTATACCGCCTGTTGTTATTAAATACTGCTCAGTAACTGTTTCGTTTTTAAAGCCAATAGCTGCTTTTGTATAAGTAACTTCAACAGTATTTGTATATGATGGATAAAGGCCAAATACAGGTATGCCACCATAAGTTTTTAGAGTTTGATTATCTACCTTATAGCTAATAATTTGTCCATCTTTTTTTGGAAGAATGGTTACTTGCACATCTGAAAGGATGTAGCCACCATTCATAATTATAGCTGTTAGTGGGGCATATCCATAAGGATTTAACTTAATAGCGCCTATTTTACCTTGTACTTGATAGTCATTTTTTGGTCCGCTTGGTCCGCCTATGGCAAATGCAGTTGTGCTAAGTCCGCCTATAAGCATTGCAGCAACTAAGGCTGATGAAATAATACTTTTTGATTTCATTGATCTACTCCTTATTGATTTAAAATATTAAATACAAAAATTATTTTTTATATTTAATAAATTTATATATTTAAATAATTCTATAAAAATAAAATAACAAATAAATCACGCAAATATTAAAACAGCATTAATTAAATATACAAATACACTAAATTATATACCTAATTTAAATTTATATATTACTGAGTAATTTTTAAATAAACAATATATTTAATCTTAAATTTATACTAGCGTTATTTTTTTGGAAGTTGGTTTGTATAAAATTACATTATCAAAATTTTATCGCAAGGAGTTTTATTATGAAATCTTTATTTACTAAGACAACTAAACTTTTGTCAGCTGTTGCTATCTTTGGTGCTTTAAGTGCAAATGCTTTTACAGAAGGAAAGGACTATATGAAACTAGAAAATCCTCTACCTGTAGAAAACAATACACTAACAAAAGTATTTAGTTATGCTTGCCCATTTTGTTATAAATATGATAAAAGTGTAACACCAAAAGTTGTTGAAAAAGTTGCTGGTTTAAGATATGTTCCATTTCATCTAAAAACAAAAGGTGATTATGGTGAGGCTGGAAGTAAAATATTAGCTATTTTAGCTGTTAAAGATATGAAAAATGGCACTAGTCTTTTAGATGAAAAATCACTATTTAAAAAAGCTAAATTTGCATACTATAAAGCCTATCATGACAAAAAAGAGAGATGGGATGCTGGTAAGAATGAAGCAGCTTTTTTAAAAACAGGTCTTGATGCTGTTGGTATGAGCATGGATGAATACAATAAAGAGTTACAAACTCCAGAAGTTCAAGACTTACTTAAAAAATGGGATGCTGCCTATGATGTAGCTAAAATTCAAGGTGTTCCAGCATTTGTTGTAAATGGTAAATATCTAATCTATACAAGCAGTATCAAATCAATAGATGGTTTTGCACAACTTATAGAAGAACTATTAAAAAATAGGTTTTAAAAATGAATATAGTACAAAAAATATCATCTTGGCAATATACTAGATACCCTTGGATATTGTTGATAATTGTAAGTGCTGGGCTAGTAGTTTTAGCTCACTCTTTCTTTCAGCACTATCTTTATATGCCTCCTTGTGAGCAATGTGTATATATAAGATTTGCATTTTTATGTATGACTCTTGGTGGGATATTAGCTACAATAAACCCTAAGAAAAATTATTTTATACTGCCTGGGTATGCTTTTGCTTTTTGGGGTGCAATACAAGGAATTATGTATAGTGTAAAGCTTGCTAGAATACATGCGGCAGCACATAGCGATGATCCTTTTGGTGTTCAAGGTTGTTCAACAGATCCAACATATCCATTTAACTTACCACTTCACATATGGGCTCCTGATTGGTTTTTACCTACTGGGGATTGTGGATTTGAGAACTCTGTAATACCAGATGGAGTTACTTTAAATAGTATTCAAGAATACTTCATAAACTTATATCAAGATGGCTGGTATTTGATACCTTCACAACACTTTATGTCTATGGCAGATAGTACTTTACTTGGCTTTGTTGTTTGTTTTATTGTATTATTAGTATTATTTACTAGTAAAATCATAACAACAGTTAAAAATCCAAAATAATAAAAAGGTCTATTGTTAGACCTTTTTATGATAATAGCCTTAACTTATGAAAAATACCAAAAACTCACAAAAATAAACGATCAGATAAGTATAAATTTAGAAAAAGAAAAGATATTTAAAAATGGAGAAGAAATTTACCTATCTTATCTTCAAAACAAATTCTTTTGGTTATTTGCTTATAATCTAAATAAACTAGTTAGCTATGAGATGATAGAAGAATTTGTATATGATAATGAGTATGTAAGTAAAGGTGCTATTCAAAACACTATACTAAGATTAAAAAGAGAGCTTGGCATAAAGCTAAAAAATGTATCAGAAACAGGATATATATTAACTTGTGATTAGGTTTAACAAAAAAAATGTTAGCAGGAAAAACCTGCCAACATGATAAAATTAGGCTTTTTTCATATCAAATTTATTTACCATAAATCCAACAAGACCTACAAAGAATAGCCCCCCGACAACATTCCCCATAGTAACAGGTAATAAATTTTTAATCAAAAAATTAGATACATTAAGAGAATTTAACCCATCGACACTAACGCCATGTAAGGAGCCAGCAAGAGCATTAATATCTCCAGAATTTATCGCCAAATAGTGAGATTTTGCTATCAATGCCTCTGTTATTATAAACATATTTGCAACGCAGTGTTCCATAGAACAAGCAACGAAAGCACCTATCATCCACATAATTGCAAAAAATTTACCCGCCAAGTCATTTTCAGATGCTGCTGTCCAAATAGCCATGCAAACAAAAACATTACAAAATATACCACGTATAAAAAGCTCATGAAATGGAGTTGAGATTTTACTTATACCAGTTGGTATAAAGTGATGCAAAATATATCCATCAAATTTCAAAGGAAGCCCTGAATAATAATACATATAAGCGATCAAAGCACCACCTATAAAATTACAAATCCAAACTAAAATCCAATAGCCAACCGTTTTTCCTAGTGTTAATTTTTTGTCATAAGCGCTTACACCTGACAAAACAGAACTTGTAAAAAGATGTCCCCCATAAAAAACAACCATCATAAGACCACAAGAAAAAGTTATACCTCCTATAAAATTAGCCATGCCTATTGATTGTTTTTCGGCCATACCTACTGTTGAGTGAGCCCAAAAAATATCGCCCATAGCAATAGCAGCCCCCGCCATTATTGCCAAAAAGACCACACTTATAAATGGAGTGTGAGCTTTGTGTTCCATTGAGCTTGAAACAGCCTGTGCTGTTTGTGCCGGATTTAACATTTCAACCTCCTTTAAAATTTTCATCTATAAATTCAATCTTTTTAAGAGCTTTTTTTGCACTTTGTTTTGCTTTTTCACTCATACCCTCTTTAAAATCAAGAACATTTTCAAGCAAAACATTAATTCCCAAAAAAAGCGTTTTAGGACATATTTTTCTTAAATAACTTAAAAGAATTGGAGTTGGTAGATTGTGTGTCGAGTAGATATAATCCCTATCATCACTTAAATCAAAAAATTCAATCTTCTCATCATCAAATCCGCTCATAGCATCTACGACTATAAGTATATCTGGAGCAAAATCTCTTATCGCACCAAACTCATTTTCAGGGACATCTTCCCCAAAAAAAACCTTCCAATCTTTTAAATTTTCACAAACTAATCGTCCAACCTCATTACCAACATCATCATCTCCACGCAAAGGGTTACCTATACACAAAACGGCTTTGTTCATCAAAAATCCTTTTTAATAACTAAATATCCTTCACGTAAATTTAGTAGAATTTGTTTAAGTTTGCCGTCACAAAGTTGTGGCAAAAGCTTTAAAGCATGCTCTGTAAAAATTTCAACTTCAAAATATTTACTAAGATTTCCAAGCTTAAACTTTACATACTCGCCAGACTCATTTAGCATTTGTTCGTATTCTTCTTCGCTCATTTGTGCTATTTGTTCGCTAAAATCAATCGTGCCAACACCATGACCAACGCAAGTTGAAAATATTTTTATATCTTTTAACTCGCGTGGCATTTTGTCGTTATCATCCATATGGCGTTTTGTAAGTTTAAAAATTCTTATCATCTTTTATCCCAAATCTCTTTTTTAGGGTCTATACTAAAGCTTTTATCGGCTTTTGCATATTTTAAATAGATATCATTATGTAAAATCGCCATACACTCAGCATATCTAGGATCTTCTTCTTTTTTGATCGCTTCTAGCAAAGTATTTTTAGTTATATCCACATTATAAATATCACTTGAAGAGCTTATAGCGCTTATATATTTTTTATAAAGTTCTCTACCAAAAACATAACTCATAAGTCTTTTTGATTCGGCTTGCAAGTCTCTTTCAAAAAGTATATCGCCCATAACTGAGTCTTTTACTTCTGGTACAAGAGTTGTATCATTTTCATAGCTCTTTTTTTCTAGCTTTTGATCTATAATCCCCAGTGCCATTCCAAGACCATATATAACACTTGCTGGGTGTGGAGGACAACCAGGTATATAAACATCAACCGGTATCACCTTATCTATACCGCCCCAAACGCTATAAGCATCATGAAAGATACCTCCACTAGCACCACAAGCACCAAAAGCAACTACTATCTTTGGATCTGGTGTTGCCTCATATGCGCGAAGAAGTGGATAATACATCTGTCTAGTAACAGGGCCTGAACAGATTAAAATATCAGCATGGCGTGGATTTGCTACAAGTTTAAATCCAAAACGCTCAGGGTCCCACATAGGTGTAATTGCTGCAAAAATTTCTATCTCACAGCCGTTACAGCTACCACAGTCTACTCTATAAACACTAAAACTTCTTTTTATATTTTGCAAATGCTCCAATTTTGCTGTTAGGTCATTTGCTGTTTTTATATTATCTGAAACTTGATATAAACTCATCTTATCCCCCTTACTATCTTATGTTTGATTCAGAAGCTGTTGTTAGTTCTTTTACAGCTGCTGCTTTTTTACATTCAGGGCATATATATAAATACTCTTTTGCTTCTTTTAGTCTATTTGGCAATAAATTTGCTTTTTCTAGTCTTGCATAGCTAAAATTTATAAGTCTTTTTGGAGTAAAAGGTTTATCGCAGCATTTACATCTTTGAATTTCTAATTCTCCTCTTTGAATAAGCGCAGACTTATCAAATTTAACAGCAAGCTCAAAACTATCACTAAGCTTAATAGCACCTGTTGGGCATACCTCATCACAACGACCGCAAAATATACAACGACCGCAGCTAAACTCCCAAATAAGTCTAGTTTGCTCTTCGTTCATTTTTATCTCAATTGCATTAGATGGACAAGCAACACCGCAAGCCGCACAACCTATACAAAGTTCATATGTATAATTTGGCTGTCCGCGAAAATTATCGGGGACTACGTAAGGTTCAAATGGATAAGCATATGTAGCTTTTCCATATTTTTTTGTTACATCAAATAATTTCATCTTAACTCCCTTAATGGAGAATCTTTTAATGTTTGAGAATATAATTTTAAATCTTTTTCGGTTAAAATTTTACTCTTTTTAGTTTTAACATCAACAACTGTAACACGCTCGGTACAAGAGTAGCAAGGGTCAAGTGAACATACTATCAAAGCTGCATCGGCTATTGTATTTCCTCTAAATTGGAAACGAAGGCTAGGCCAGTTATTGTATGTAGCGGCTCTACATCTCCAACGAAATACTTTTTGAGCGCTTCCTTGCATAATCCAATGCACATTTTCACCCCTAGGTGCTTCATCGTATCCTAAGGCAAAATTCTCAGGCTTAATCATTGTTTTTGGATCTATCATTATAGATGTTTGAGGCATTAGTTCAAGACATTGTCTAATGATATGAATTGAGCTTTTTAGCTCTTTATACCTAACCATCTCTCTACTAAATACATCTCCACCGTGTTCAACAGCAACTTCAAATTCTATCTGTTTAAAAAAGTCATAAGGATGGTCATATCTATTGTCTCTTTTAAATCCGCTACCTCTCATATTTGGGCCAACTGGACTAAAATCACGAGCTACTTGTCTATCAAGAATACCAACTCCTTTCCAGCGACTTATCTGTCTTTTATCATCCATAACAGCATCCCAAATTTCATCTATTTGGACGTCTAATTTATTTATGATTGCTATTGATTTTCTTATCTCATTATCGGTCATATCTCTTCTAAGTCCGCCCATGATAACGTTACCATAAGTTTTTCTACCGCCGGTAACAAGTTGAGCTAACTCCATTGAATACTCACGAACCCTAAAGATATGCATAAATGCGTTATAGTTACCAGTCACCTCACACGCTAAACCTATATTTAAAAGGTGTGAGTGAAGTCTTTCTATTTCAAGACAAATAACTCTAATAGCTTGAGCACGAAGAGGAATTTCTAATCTTATGGCCTTTTCAGCAGCCTCTATACAAGCTATAGCATGGGCGTATCCACAAATACCACAAACCCTTTCAGCCAAATAACCCATTTGGTCATAGTTCATTCTGTTTTCGGCAAGTTTTTCCATACCTCTATGTTGATAAAATAGCCTATAATCAGCATCTATTATCTCATCGCCATCGCAAAATAGTCTAAAATGCCCAGGCTCATCGCTTGTTACATGCAAAGGTCCAAGCGGAACATCAACAACGCCATCGCCTTTTGGAAACAAAAACTCAGCATCTGGCTCATCTTGATGTGCGACAGGGTCTGGTCTATAACGATAATCCATCGCATCTTTTCTAAGCGGATGTAGGTTTTCAGGCCAATCATCACTTAAAACCAAACGACGTTTATCAGGCAATCCCTCAGCTACAAGACCATACATATCATATGCTTCTCTTTCATACCAAACACAAGCTGGAACGTGAGGTGTGACAGATGGAAAAGTAGGATCATTTGCTGGAATAAGTGTTTTTACAGTAACAAAACATTTATCTTCAGGCAAAAAATCATCTTTTTCTGTCATTTTTGAACCTTCCATAGACAAAGCATAATATAGTGCAAAATGTCCATTAAGTTCGCGCTCATCATTTGGTATCATTGTGCTTATAAAACCACCAATATCATAATAAAGCGTTTTTACAGCCAAAGGTAGATCATTTCTATCCACCAAAACAGTAACCTGATCATCAGCCTGTCTTGTAACCTCTAACACATTTACTTTAGTTTTTAAAATTTGTATAAAATTATCGCCACGCATTTTTAACCTCTCATTATTATTCTTACGCCATTTTCAACTAAAGTGTAAAAGCTATCTACATGCCACAAACCAAAGACAACTATCAAAACACATAATGCTATCAATGGTATATTTTCAATTAAACTCATCTCTTTTTTGTGAGCAATTTCGCCTTTACTTTCGCCAAAACTAGCCATATTAAAGTGTGAAAAGTCTGCTATAAAAATTATAGTAAGTGCAACAGCAAATAAAGCAACAGCTCCAAATTGTCCACTTGTTATAGCTTGTTTAAATACCAAAAACTCGCTAACAAATATAGCAAAAGCTGGAACACCAACCAACGAACAAACAGCTGCTCCAAACATCATAGTTGTAACAGGTGCTATTTTTACCATTCCGCCCATTTTACTCATATCTTTATGACCGTAAATTCTTGCTATATTTCCGGTTGAACAAAATGCAAGTGCTTTTGTAAAACTATGAGCCAGACAGTGAAAAATAGCTGCAAATATTCCTATTTTTCCACCAACACCCAAAGCAAATGCAATAACACCCATATGAGCTATAGAGTGATAAGCAAACATTCTTTTTACATCATGCTGACGCATCAAGAAAAATGCTGCAACAAAAAGAGTGATTGTTCCAGAAATAAGCATAACATTTTGTGTAAATTCAAATCCAATTGCATTTGATACAACAGCGTAATATCTAAAAATAGCAAGCATAGCGCATTTTAAAAGCACGCCAGAAAGAAGAGCTGATATAGGAGCTGGGCCTTGTGCGTGAACATCTGGTAGCCATGTATGAGTTGGTGCTAAACCTGCTTTTGTTCCAAAACCAATCAAAGCAAACACAAATATAAGTTTTGCAATATCTGGGTTTAGATTTTTAGCATTTTCAATTATGCTTGTATATAACATAGATGACTCTCCATCACCTAGATTTGTAAATGTTACTGAATACAAAAGTATGGTTGCATAAAGAGCAAATGCCAAACCTATAGAACATAAAACTATATATTTATAACCACTCTCTGTAGATTTTTTATCTTTATTTATAGCAACTAAAAAGACAGAAGCCAAAGTTGTTGCTTCAATAGCTGCCCACATAAAAGCTATATTATTACAAACAACGCTAAGGCTCATTGTAAATATAAACACATGGCAAAGAGAGTAGTATTTTTTTAATGTGTCTAAATTAATATGTCCATCAGCTACTTCCCATTTCATATATGTTGTTGAATATAAATTTACCAAAAAGCCAGTTACTGCTATCAAAACCAAAAACACACTTCCTAATCCATCCAAAAACAAGAACTTATCATCAGTAAAAAAAGCCCCATCTTGCAATACTTTGCTAACATTAAAAAGCAATATTAGTGAAGTCAAACCTGACACTAATATATGTATAAAATTTAGTTGTTTATGCCATTTTGGAGCAAAAAATAGCACTAATGCACCTATTAAAGGCGTGATTAACAATAAGCTTAAACTACTCATCACTACCCCCTTAAATTTGTAGCCTTAGAAGTATCAAGGCTATCGTAAATTTTATAAAATCTAACAGCTAATACACTCATTATGATTACAGCAAAAAGTGCATCTGTTAAAATTCCTAGTTCAACTAATTCGTGTGAATTAAAAGCCATCAAACCAAGGCTTAGATGTATTCCATTTTCAAAAAGACAATAAGAAAGTATCTGTTTAATAAATGAGTTTCTAAGAATGAATCCAAAAATACCCATCATAAATATAGTAGCTGAAGCTATTAGGGCTATTTTTTCTTTGATAAGAGAAAACTCTAAAAAAACACCGTGTATACTCATGGCTATTGCCAAAGAAAATCCCATAGCCACAACAGGGCTAACAAAAAATCCGCCAACCGGCTCATCTTCACTCACAACATTTAATTTTTTTATCACAAACAATAAAATAGATGGGACAAATAAAACCTTTGTAAAAAAGGCAACATAAGCCCAATTTCTTAGCTCGTGGGCATCAAATTTTGAAGATAAAACAAAAAACATACTCACTAAAAGCAATGTCTGAATTGCATAAACAAAAACTGATAATTTAAGACCTCTCAACCCAAAAACAGCCAAAGAGGTTACTATCATAGCGATAGATATTGTATCTATAATACCCATTTTAAACTCCTAAAGCATAAAGACTTAACGCTATAAAAGAGATACCAAGTGCAAAAAGTGCATTTTTACGGAGACTTGATGTAATTTTAAAGCGTGGTCCGAAGTTGTCTATAAATACAGCTGCTACATAAAAAACACCTGTTTTTATGACAAAAACTATAATTGCTAAAATCGGATTTGAAAAATTCCAAGGCTCAAATATAGTCAAAAACAGACCTATCATTGCAAATTGTTTTAATATCAAAGCTGCTTGAACTAATCCCAAATCATATCCAGCATATTCACCCAATAAACCCTCTTGAAGCTCTTGTTCGGCTTCAGCAAGGTCAAAAGGCTTTCTTCCTGTTTCAACATACATACACCATAAAAAAGCTATAGAAGCAACAGCAAAACTAGGAATTTGATATCCTATCACCCCTGTTTTTACCATATCTTGAATCTCAACCAAATTTGATGTTTTAGCTGCAAGCATCACAACAATAAGGCACATAATCATAACAGGCTCAACATAAACACCTATCATCTGCTCTCTACTTCCACCAGTAGCAGCAAAAGGGTTACCACTATCCATAGAAGCGGAACCAAACATAAATCTAAACAAGGCACCTAAATAAATAATTACAAAAATATCAGCATAAGCACCAAAATCAGAATTTTGACTATATGTAATAGGTATAGCTGCTAATAAACCTGCCGATGTGGCAAATAAAACAAAGGGTGTATATCTAAAAACCCAATGCGAACAAGAAGGGGTAGTTCTTCCTCGTTTAAATAATTTTTTTATGTCACGATAAGTTTGAAAAAAATCACTTCCTTGTTTTGATTGAAGTTTTGCTCTAAGTTTTCTTGCTATACCATCAAACAATGGAGCTACAAGGATTATAACAACAACTTGAAATATCATTAAAATTATAGTTTGCATAATAATTCCTTATATTAAAAAGTAGCTAACCGCAAGCATCAAACAAAGATATAAAATGATATAAAATGAATAAACATTTGTATATCCACTTTGGAAAATACCTATTTTATCAGCTATTTTTTTGCTTAAATTTATAAAAGGTTCATAAAATAATCCCCACCAAATATCTTTTGGATGATTATGATATTCAACAGGAGTAAAATAATCTTTGCTGATAATTTTTTTATCGGCACGGAATAACCACTGCATTATTTTTCTAAGATCACCAGTAAAAGGACCACCAGTCATTTGCATACGTGAATTGTATTTAAATCCACAAGCCCAAGGATCTGTTTCTCTTGGTTTTGTTTTATTAGCTTTCATAACCATTAATATAACAAAAGGAAGTATCATTGTCGAAGTTAGGACAATAGCAATTAATGGAGTTGAAATATAACTTCCTAGAGGAGAAGTAACAGATGTTGAACCAGAACTCGCTATATATGAACTAGGAACTATAGAATTCACACCTTGCATAATATAATCAACAACAACATTTGCACCAACACCAAAACCTATACATCCAGCCATTAAGATTATCATTCCAATAACCATACCAAGAGGGCTTTCTTTTGCATTTTCCCAAATTTTTTGATCTCTTGGGGTTCCTGAAAAAATTACCGCATATAATTTTAAGTGCATACCAACCAAAACACCTGTTAGAGCAAGAGCAACAACACCCAAAGAAAATGAATATCTAGCTATAACACTATCTTGCATAGCACCTTGAAGCATGCCTTGATATGTAAACCATTCAGACACAAAACCATTTACAGGTGGCAAGGCAGCAATACCCATAATACCTATAAACATACCAGCCGCAGTCCAAGGCATTTTTTTGGCAAGTCCACCAAGAACATCCATATCTCTTGTATGAGTTGCATGCAATACAGAACCAGCACAAAGAAATAATAAACCTTTAAATATAGCGTGGTTTACAATATGATAACAACCAGCTAAAAATCCTATTGCGGCTAGGGTTGCATTGTTTACAGACAAGCCATAAATTCCAGTTCCAAGACCAAGAAGTATGATTCCTATATTTTCAACTGAGTGATACGCTAATAAAGCTTTATAGTCGTGTTGACAAAGCGCATATAAAACACCAAATAATGAGCTAGCTGCGCCCAAAGCTAATATAGTAAGACCAAAATAAGGGCTAAGTGGTAGATAAAGTGTAAATTTAACAAGTGTAAATAATGCAACTTTTATCATAACACCACTCATAAGAGCTGATACATTTGATGGGGCAGCTGGGTGAGCTAGTGGAAGCCAAACATGAAATGGCCACATGCCAGCTTTTGAACCAAAACCAATCAAAAATAATATAAATACAACTATTGAAGCACCTAAAGGCATATTTAGGTTTGCAAAATCACTAAATTCTGTGCTGTTTGCATAATAAGACAATAAAAGCAAACCACAAGTTATACAAAATGCTCCTATTTGAGCTATACCTAGATATATCATAACAGCTTTTAAAGTGCCTTTGCCATCGTTTACTAAAATCAAGAAAGATGATACAAGTGTCATTAGCTCCCAAAGCACAATAAAACAAAATACGTTATTTGCACTAATTACAAGAAGCATTGACAATATAAAAATACTAAACAAACTTGCAAAAACAGCAACATTTGCTTTTTTGATATATTCGTTTGCATAGCTCATACCATAAATACTACTTGCAAAACCTATAAATACAACCACAAAGCTAAAAAAGTTACCAAGTGGGTTTAGTGCAAAATTTGGAGAATATAAAAAATTTCCACCAAGCAAAAAGCTATCACTAACACCCATATTGCATACAAAATGACTCATAGCTATAAAGCAACTAATCGCACTAAGTCCAAATCCAGCCTTTACAGCTAATTTTGGATTTTTATAAAAACACATACTAATAATAGCGCTTAATACAAAAAGCAAATAAATTTCAACCATCTCAGGCCTCCTCGCTTTGCATTATCTTATGCAAAAACTCATTTGCTGACTTAAAGTCTATACTTTTACCAAGTTTGTGATTTTGATTTCTAGGATCCACCATAATAAGAGCTGAAGTAGGACAAACATCAACGCATGCAGGTCCTTTTTCCTGTCCATAACACATATCACATTTTATGGCGATATTTTTAGCTCCGGCTTGTGATTCTATTTCTAGATAATATTTTGGTTCAACTGAATAATTTACTGAAGGCATAAGTTCAGCGCTTGAACTAATAGCTCCATAAGGACAGGCAATAGTGCATAATTTGCAACCTATACATATCTCCTCGTGAAGCTCAATACAATCATCATCAAATCTCAATGCACCAGTCGGACAAACATTTGCACAAGGGCCATCATCGCATTGTCTACATTGTGTTGGCATTACACCAGCAGCTTGTCTTAAAACAGATAGCCTTGCTTTTGATAATTTCCCCCTCTCATAAGCGCTTTTAAAACACGCGGCCATACAAGTAGCACAGCCTATACAACGCTTATAATCAGCAATAACAAATTTATGCTGTTTCATAAATCCTCCTCGCGTTTTATAGAAAACTTTGACAATTTTATAAAATTTCAAATTTTTTTTCTGTCATTTTCCTGACATTTATTATTTATAAAAATTAATTTTTATAATTTTGTATATTTTTATATATTTATAGTATAGCTATATAAGGGACTTGTATTATTTATAATGTAATATGTTTTATATATTTTAAATTAAAAACTATGTATTATTGATAATATATTACATTTATAATTAAATATAAATGTAATATAATTATTTAAGATATATTTTATTATAAAGAAAGTTCAATGGACTTAAATTTATCATCTTTATCTGATATATTAAATCCATTTTTAAGATACAGCTTGATAGCTTTTTCGTTTGAGCTTAAAACAAATGATTTAATTTTTAAAACCCTCAAAACATTAAAAGCATATTTTTTAATCTCATCAATTAACACCTGCCCATATCCTTTTAAGTTTGGATTTTGATACAATCCAAACTCGCAAGAACTTGTGTCTATATCACTAAATGATATAACACCAATAGGGCTATCTTTTTTAAAAACTAAAAAATATTTTTCATAATTTTATGTGCTTATTTTTAAAGTAATTCTAATCAACAACCTCTTCTGTTATTTTTAATATAAATTTATGTCCATTTAAAACAAAAAATGCTGGATACTCTTCGTTATTTGACACCCTCAATAAATTAAACTGTTCCTTAATACTTTTGTTAATATCTAGTTCGCTATCTTTAGCAGTTCTTTTTGGATAAAAGCTTTCTACACCTTCTTGTTTTTTTGGCTTTATATCTTTATGATTTTTTAAAAAATCTATACACATTTGAATAATCATTTTAGCTTGTTTTTCTCTTAATTCATCATTCAACTCATAGCCATTTAACTTAAGATACCTCTGCATATAAATATCACCGGCATCTATTCCTTTATTTGCTTCAAACATGCTAAAACAAATTTCATTTTTTCCTTCCAATATCTGCCAAAACATTGGAGACCAGCCTTTTCCTTGAGGCAAAGGACTAGAATGAATTACGATATTATGTTTATGTTGTTTTAAAAAAACATCGGGGATTAAAACATGATAACTTAGTATAAAAACTATTTCATATTCTTTACCTATTAATTTATGGTCTAAAAAAAGTTGTGAATTCTTTATGCATTTAGATAAACTTTTGGCATAATTCAAAAACCACTGGTTTTTACTAGTTAAAATTGCCACTTTCATATTAAAACCTTTCTATATTTATGAATATGTTTAGTCGTTATCTAAATCTATAAAGTTTTTAATCCAAATCATACTTTTTTAATACCAAAAATCAGATGTTGGGAATTTTTGATTTTTTACTTCATTGGCGTATTCTTGTATAGCATTTCGGACCAAGCTGGCGCCACTCATATATTGCTTTACAAATTTTGGCTTAAATTCCTCAAAAAATCCAAGCATATCAGAAAATACAAGTATTTGTCCATCAGTCTTAACGCCTGAACCTATTCCTATAGTAGGAATTTCAAGAGAACGCGTTATCTCATTCGCAACATCGCTAATAACACCTTCTAAGACTATACAAAAAGCTCCAGCATCTTGCAAAGCCAAGGCCTCTTCTTTTAGCTTTTTTTTATCATCATCATTTTTACCTTTTATCTTATAACCACCTTCAAATCTAACTCTTTGTGGCATTAAGCCTATATGTCCGCAAACACTTACACCTTCTTCTGTTAGTTTTTTAACAGTAGGAACAACCCTCATACCACCTTCTAGCTTTATACAATCAGCTCCAGCTTGTTTTATAAACTTAACCGCATTTTTTAAAGCCATCTTTTCATTTTGATAACTACCAAAAGGCATATCGCCCATAATCAAAGCCCTTTTTGCGCCCGCACAAACAGCTCTTGTATGATAAAGCATAGATTTCAAATCAACATTTAGTGTGTCTTTTTGACCATTAAAGCTCATATTTAAACTATCTCCAACCAAAATGACATCAGCATAATCATCAAAAAGTTTTGCAAATAAAGCATCATAAGCGGTTATTGCAACTATTTTTTCATTATTTTTTTTATTTAATATATCTTGAGTTGTAATTTTTTTATAAACTGACATTTGAAAAACCTTTGTTTTGTATTAATCGCATTTATTGCACTTTGTATTTTACCAAAAAAAATGTTACAATTAGGTTACAGTTTTTCAAGGATTAAATATGGGTATATTAAAAAATTTAGAGATAGATTATTCATTTGAGATTGTGGAGGAATTCTTATCACACTACTCAATAATGTGTGATATTTCAGAACCAATCGTAATAGGCCTTGGCAATAAAACAAAATATAACGAAAACATAAAAGAGCTATTTAGAATTTATCACAATATAAAATCAGCAGCTGGATATATGCACCTCGAGCCTATAATAAATTTAGCAACATTAGCAGAAGAAATTTGCGCAGAAGCTAGAGAAATAGAAGGTCCAGCAAATGATAAATTTATAGACTGGTTGTTACTCGTTGGGGATCAATTCATAAAATACAAAAGTGATTTAGAAAATGACTCTGAATATTTTAGTATTCTAGAACCATTAATAATAAATATACCGGTAAAACTTGACTAAAATTTAAAAAGATATTAGAATATAAGCTTAAAAAATGGGAGTGACTTGGCTTCGACAGGAGCAGAGTGGCTACGATGGCATGTCGCTTTGAGCAAAGCGTAAAAAGCTCAAAATTAAATTTAAACGCAAACAACGTTAATTTCGCTCCTGCTTACGCTAAAGCTGCGTAAGTTCAGTTGAGCCTTGCACTTTTTGATACTATCTAAAAAAGATTGCAAGTTACCTAGATAGTGTAGATTTGTATTTTGGCATGATATAGGTTGAAATTTTTGCCTTAGCTAAGATAAGTGTTTTGGAAAGTGAGCATGTCTTAGTGAATTTTTCACTTTTGCTAAACATGTAGAAGTTGTGGTTGTTTTGTTTTTGGACAGGGGTTCGATTCCCCTCGCTTCCACCATTAATTACTTTTTATTCCCTTTTATTCCATTCAAAAATCACCTACAAAGCACGATAAAAAGGCATTTTTGAGGCGTTTATTTCCTTTTATTCCATTCAATTACTTTTTATTACTTTCAAACTTTTTTATTGACTGAGTTATTGACTAATTAAAAAATATTAGTTAAATTTACATTTTAGTCAATAAAAAAAGGAATAATATGCCAAAAGTAGCCACTTCACTAACTACATTGTCAATAAAGAATTTAAAGCCAAAGGATAAGCCATACTTTATAAGTGATGGGTTTAATTTGCTTTTAAAGGTGTCAAAAAATGGAACTAAAACTTTTATCTTTAACTACAAAAGCCCAAAGACAAATAAACAAAGGCGATACACCATAGGTAATTTTCCTGAAATAACCTTAGCAGAAGCTAGAAATACAAGGATAAAACTTCAAAAAGATATAGATAGTGGTATAGATATACTAGAACAAACCTACTTTAAAGACTTTGAAGCAATTTATCAAGAATACATCAAAACAAGAACAGACATAAGCCAAAAACACCTACAACGGATAAAAAGTTTTTTTGAGCGATTTTTGCTACCAAATTTTGCAAAATCTGATATAAAAAACATTACAAGAAAAGATATACTAAGAGTGCTTTCGCCTTTAATATCAACTCCCGATAGTTTAAAAAAAGCTATGGCGTCGCTTAATCAATTTTATAAATATGCCCTACTTTATGAATACACCGAACATAATATAATAAGTGATATTGATAAAAAAGCATTAATAGGTAAGGTAGAAGTTAAGCATTATGCTTTTTTAAAAAATGATGATGATATAAGAAATTTGTTAAGAAATATAAAAGAGTATAACGGAGATGATAGGATAAAAGTATGTGCCTTGCTTCAGCTTTATACTGCTGTGCGTGGAGCAAATGCAAGATTTGCAGAATGGTCGGAGTTTGATTTTGATAAAAATATATGGCATATAAGTGCTGATAAGATGAAAATGGCTAAGGCTCACGAAGTGCATTTAACAAATAGTGTTAAACATATGCTTTTATCATATAAACAAAGGCATATATTTAACTCAAAATATCTATTTTCAAGCCTAAGAACAACATTAAGACCAATAAGCGATAACACAGTAAGGACAATGCTTCGCAATTTGGGCTATTCAAAGGAAGATATAACACCACACGGCTTTAGAGCTACATTTAGCACGATATGCCACGAAAATATTGATTTACACGGATGTAATTCTGATATTGTAGAATTGTGCTTAGCTCACATAGAGCAAAATAAAGTGAAGGATGCGTATAATCACGCTAAAAATCTAAAACAAAGGGCTAAGCTGATGCAGTGGTGGAGTGATTATCTTGATAGTTTAAGCTCATAGACTGATAAGCATTAATACTATTTAAAGAGTAGTATATGGTCTTATAGCTAACTCTGTTGGCTTTTATCTTGCCTGATTGTCTTAGTCTATAAAGTCCAGAATCACTTACTCCCAACTTTTCTTTAGCCATTTTTGCAGTTATATAAGTATCTTGCATTTTATCTCCTTTATATAATGTGTAAATAGGCTATATTCTTTATATAGCCACCTTTTCTTTTTAGTATCTTTAAAATTTTATTTATAAATGATTTCATAATGTCCCTTTTATGTTTTAAATATCTCATTGTTTTTCATAAAATAAGTGTTGTTACTATCTACATATGCCATCACTGCACCAAGTGCTGTATATACTGGCTCTAAATGCTTTTGTATCTTGTGTAAGGATAAGACAATATCTTTATCTTTACCTAATGCCTTGTAAGCTTCATAGTATTTTTTTCTAAAATAATCCCGCTCATCTTTAACATTTTGTAAAATAGCCTTTGTGTTGTCTATCTTTTGTAAATCAGCCTTTAAGATAGCTATTTGCTTGTTATGCTGTGCTATTTGTGATTTATAGCCGTTTATTTGATTTGTAACTCTTTTGCTTTGCAATATTTGATGGGCTTTTAAAGCTGATATTTCGTTTATGTAATGCTTTGTCTTTATGGCTTTTAATTCAGCTTCCATCATATTAAAAGCTTTGATAAACTCTATCTTCCATTTATAAGCCTTTTCACCTGTAAAGCCCATAACAAGTAAAGAAAAGCCATCGCGGGTAAGGTTGTAGCAAGGTTGCTTTTTGTTTTGAGAATTTATGTAAAAGCTACTTTGAAAGTTATGTTCTCTAAAGTCATCATTTGGTAAGGCTCTGATAGTAGATAAAATATCTCTATGGTTTTTCCCAAATACTTCTGCAATTTGCAAAGAATTAGCAAATATCTCATTACCAACAACTTTAAAATCTACACTTATATTATTTATGGATATTAAAGAACTCATTTCTTAAGCTCCTTAATATCTTTTTCTAATCTATTTACTTTTACACTTAATACTAAAACACTAACTGCTAAAATAAGCACCAAAATATTTATAATCATTTTTGCCCCTTTATGGTATAATCAAAGGATGAGTAAAACGATAACAAAAGGCAGGGCTTTCGCCCCTTTTAAGCTACCCCTTGCCTTTTGCTTGAATGATTGCAGTTATCAAGCAAATTATAGCAGTGATTAACTCGAGTATCTCACTAGCCGACATTGTTTTACTCTCCTTTCTTTATTTAAAAGTTATGTTTTATAACTTTTATGGGAGAATTATAACATAAATAATAACTATTGTCAATAGTAAAAGTAATATAATATAAATATTTTTGTATTTTTTGGTTATGATTTTATACTTTTTAATGACTGCGAATTTTTCCGCAGTCCGTTAAGATATAAATTTTTTAAGTAGTGCTTGTAGTTCTTTTTGTTCGTTTAATTTAGCTTCTAATTCTTTAATCTTAATAAGCATACTACACGATTTTTCTACTTGTTCCCCAACTTCTGTAATTGCAAGTTGCTTAACTCTACCTTCGCTTATTCCTATCATCTCCCCAAGTTGCTTATAAGTTAAGCCAAGTTCTTTGCAAGTTTGTTTTATTAAATTTTCATCTGCCATTTTAATCCTTTGTTTTGTTTTCTAATTCTTCTATGTATTGTGTTTGTTTTAGCTCTTGAAATTTTTGATATTCAAGTTCTGCTTTATCTTTGGCTTTTTGGCTTTTTATCTTTCCAAAATCATCTAAAACATCATATCCGTTGAATTCTAAAAAGCTATCAAGTTTAACAACCCAATCACTCATAGTAAAAACCTTACCTTGTTTTACTTGATTTTCTACATAATCAAGTAGCATAGTGGTAAGGCGGTTTAAGTTTTTTATCTCATCTTCTTTTAGATAGTTTTTAGCTACTGAAACATCTTTTTTTATAGGCTCTTTGCCGTATTCACTACCGCTCCAGGATGTAAGCCCTAAGTGTTCTTTTGTGTGGTCTACTCTTTGAGATATAATTTCTGCTGATGTTTGATGAGTTATAGCATACTCTAGCTTCATTTGAGCAAATGCAAAAAAGTTTTTTGCTAGTTCTGAGCTTTTATCATAGTCAATACTTAGTGCATATACTGCTTGTATCTTTTGATAAAACATTTTTTCACTAGCTCTTATCTCCCTTATTTGCTCTATAAGTTCATCAAGATAGTCTTTATTGAAAATATTATTTCCTTGTTTGAGCCTTTCTTTATCTAGGATAAAGCCTTTGGTAAGATACTCTTTTAATGTTTTGGTAGCCCATATGCGAAATTTAGTAGCTTTTTTACTATTTACCCTATACCCTATGGCTATAATCATATCAAGATTGTAATGTTTTACATTAATTGAAGTCCCATCTTTTCGCACTTGTGCAAAAAGCTCACAAGTGCTTTTTTCTTCCAGCTCTTGATTTTCATATATGTTTGTTATATGCTTAGTAATTCCACTCCTATCTGTATCAAAAATCTCAGCTATTTGTTTTTGATTTAGCCATATTGTTTCATTCTTACTATCTGCTAAAATCTGTATATTTATGTCTTTATCTTCAACTGAATACATAATAAAGTTTTGTTTTGTAACATCTATCACTATTTGCTCCTTACAAACATCGATAAATAAGCTGTGTTACTTTTGCAATATATTGGACATCCACTTCTTTCTCATCTGCCATTACTTCTCCTTTATATTTTATCTATTTTTAAATCTAACTTCGTTATACTTTCACTTACAAAAAAAGTAATGTGAGTTTTTAGAAACTTAGATTACTTTTTTTAACAAGAAAAGGATTTGCCCCCTTGTTTTCAAGGCTCGGGTTCCCGGTCTTAGTGCCGGGCTAATTTATCAACTTATCAACTATCTTGCTTTTTATATCTTCAAAGTCTTTTTTGGTTATATTTATTTTAGCATAATGTGTTACTCTTTTTGTGTCAAAAAGTCTTATTTGGGACAATAATGCTACTTGTTTGTTACCTTTTTTATCTATGAATTTATGATACAAATAGCCTGTTTTATTGGTTGTTTTTGAGCTTAAAGGTATGCCGATAAAAGCATTTAGGTAGTTTGGAATATAAACTTTTTTAATTACTAAAACGGGTCTTATAAAATTATCTTTTTTGCCGTATGTTTCGCACCCTATGTTTTGCCCTATACTTACCCAATATACTTTACCTTCTGAAATAGGATTATTTTTATTGCGGTCAATAGCTTTTTTTAGCTCGTTCCACTTGTCTAATTTATCGCTAAAATCCATATTTTGCCTTTAGTCTATAATAAAAGCAAATTGTATTTAAAAAGATATTAAAAGTTTATTTATTTTTGCCATAATTGCTTTTATAGTTAAAGCGACCCTAAATCCCTTTTCAATCAAAACGGTATGCCTGTGCCATCAACCAATATATCATCATCTGAAGTTACTTGTTGCTGTGGCTTTGGTTGCACCTGTGTTTGTGGCTGTTGTGATTGTCTCTGATAAGTGTTTGCTTGATAGCTTTGGTTGCTATTTTTGGCAGTAGGATTATAACTACCATTAGTGTTATAAGTGTTGTTATTATTGTTATTTGCATCGCCTAACATCTCCATATTTTCAACTATGACGCTATGTTTGCTCTTGTTATTTCCTTGCTGGTCTTGCCAAATGTCCTGTTTTAGCCTACCTTCAATTAAAAGCTTTGAGCCTTTTGCTAAGTATTGATTTGCAGTTTCTGCCAGTTTGTTAAAAAATACTACATCAATAAAGCAAGTTTCTTCTCTCTTTTCGCCATTTGTTATAAATTTCCTTGTTACTGCTATAGATGAAATTCCTATCGCTGTGCCTGTTGTTGTGTATCTTAACTCTATGTCTTTTGTTAAATGTCCTAATAATACTATTTTGTTAAACATTTTTGTCCTTTTCTTCATAATAAACTAAAAGATTATCTACAATCTTAATTAAATCGTTTGCTTCACCTTTCATTGATTGTAAAACCAATTCTTCTATGGTTCTTTCGCTACAATCAAAATCCAAGTCCTCAAACTCGCTAAATGCATTTTCAAGATTTGAAATAATCTTTAAAATCTTATTTTTATTTTTTTGCACCTGTTCTTTTGTCATCTTAACGCTCTTTACTCAAGCGTATCAGCGACTAAGGTCGCATAACCTGCTATATCTCTCCAATGGTCAGCTTCGTTTGGGTTGCCAACACCAATCCTTGCTATCTTGCTAAAAATCATCATAAGGGCTGACCTTTGCGACATACTTAATCTTCTCACGGAAAACTCGTTAAAACCTTCAAGTAAAAATATATTTAATGTCGCATAGTCTTCAAACTTCCCGTGAGTTTGCTCTCGTTGTTTTAAAATTTCATTTACTTGCATTAAGCACTCCTTAAAATCTCATCAATGGCTGATGGGCTGTCAAGTAGCTCTTTTACTTGATTTATGTCAAATCTTGAAACAATATCCTCCGCCCTATCAGAGCTGACACCTCTTTTAATAAGCTCTTGTTCTAACTCATCGTGTGGGTATATCTCTTGTGCCACTATGGTGTTTAAATCATCTTTTTCTTTTTGAGTTACAACATCGTTAAGGTTCTGCTTTTGCTGTTGTTTTGGTTGTGTTGTTTCATTTTCGCCAACTTCATCTAAACTATAAAGCCCCGATATATCAAATGCTTTTCTTAAAGCTTGACTTTCTGCCACTTTCTTAAGCATTGTGGCTGGTTTTGTTCTCCAAAAACTAGTAAGGTCTCCTTTGTTTGTAAATTGTGCGTACTCGTTAAAACTAACTTCGCAAACGAATGGCTTTTGTGTGTCTGTTCTATAAACGCAAGCTGTTGCTACAAGCTCTGGCACTTCCTGCCATTCTCCATTTACAAGCATAGGTGCTTTTTTGATTTCTGTATGGCTTTCAATACCTGCAAACTTACCACTCCTATGTGCTAAAGTTAAAAAGCTATCGCGACCTGCTAACGGTTCTACTTTGCTAACCCATTGACCATTTATTTGGGATTTTCTTTCTATGAAGAAGATTTGTTTTAAGATAGGATTTAACTTAAAAGTTTTTGCAACATTCATGCAATATATCATATCGCTGGTGGTTGCATTTTGTGGGAAAAATTGTTTTTTAATTATCTCTTTTTCTTCTCTTGATAACCACTCATTTTTTGCCAAAGTTGTGTTTTGCTGCATTGCTTCATTTGACATCTTAGCTCCTTTAATTGTTTTTTAGTTTGTAATTTTCAGCAATTAGTTCATCAACTGCACTATTTAACAACTTAATCTCCGCCTCTGCTGTTGCTAATGCTGTTGCTAATTTTAATTTTAGCTCATCAAACCCTGTTTGATTTTGCTCCATTTAATCTCCTTTGATTTATAAAATAATCGTTATCTTCCCAAACATAAGATACTAACGCTCCTATATCGCCATAAGTCTTATCCACTTGCTTTAAAATGTTTTGCAATATCTCAAAAACTCTTTTTTCTTTATCAGCAAACATAGCCTTTAATCTTTCGTTTGCATTTATATAACAATCACGTTCTAGCCTTGCATTATGATAAAGTGCCTTGTAACTATTATCATTAACTGCCTTTGCTTTTGCTATCTCATTTTTTAGTATAGTTATCTCATTTTTGCGTTGTGATAGGTTTGATTTATAAGCATTTACCACTCTTTGATGTCTTTTTGCTTTGTCTATCAATACTGCGTTTAATGATGAAATTTCGTTTATGTATTTATCAAATTTTAGTTTTTGGTTTTCGGCTTTTAACTCGTAAAAAGCTTTAACAAGTATTTTTTTAGCTTCTCTTACTTTCTTTGTATTTTTCATATAAGTAAGTAATAGTGTTGCTTGTTGTTCGTTTAGGTAGTATATTTTCTTATAAGTATAGCCCAGCCCTGCTTGAACTTCTTCTTTATATGCTTCCAAAACTCCAAATTCTTCTAAATCGGTTTTATACTCTCTTATAAGTCTTTGGACTGATTGTTCGCTATTGTCAGTTAGAACTGAAACTTTACTTTGTGTTGTGGCTAGTGTGCCATTATGATTTATGACTAAATTATTCATAATCAATACCTTTCCAATGATTTATTATTGAAATTATATTGAATTATAATTTATTTGTCAATACTTTATTATTATTTTTTTAATCTTTTTGCATTGAGTTAGCAATAAAGCACTCGGATTTAAAATCCGACCGCCTATTTTTTTGTTTCTCTTATTAGCATAAACATTATGTATTGGTTTAAGCTTACTCCTGCTTCTTGTGCCAAAGCTTCTAATTTTTCTTTTAACTCATATGGGATTTTTATTTGTAAATTATAGCTTCCCGTTGGTGTTTCTTTCTCATCTGCCATTTTATACTCCTTTTAAAATTATAAATATAGAGCGGATTTTAAATCCGACCTATAAAATCTCTTGCTTTCTTAATGGCTTCTAAAATTTCCTTTTGCTCTTTATTTTCAAGCATTAAAGTTAGTGCTACTTCTGCCATTTTTGGGGTTTTACCACTAGCCCAAGTTCCTATTGTAGATGGTGGCACATCGAGCTGTCTTCCTAGCTCTGCCTGTGTTATATTTAGCTCTTTACATACCTTTTTAACGATATTTTCATCTGCCATTATTGCTCCTTGTCTTAAATATTTATTTTACTATAAATATCTTTAATGGATATTTTTGTTTTAAGCAATTCTGTGTATAAATTCAAAGCTTTTTCAAAACGTAAAGGGATAAGGGCTTTATCAAGTTTTTCAAACTCTTTTATTTCATCTATGGTATAGCCTAGCTTATCGCTTAGTTCTTTATGCGTTGTTTGTTTATACTTAACAAGTAGAGTAATAGGGTTTAGGTTTGTATCTTCGCTTGAAATAATCATTATAGCTCCTTTTTTTATTATTATTTGGTTTTTATCATAAAAATATTAAAATGTATTTGCGGGATGCCAAATTTAAAGGATACCTAATGCAAAAATTATTAATATGTTATGATTTGTATAAACAAGGACAAAATTATAAAGCAATAGATAATCTTGTCCCGACTTTGGGGGATTGTCGTAAAATTTTAAACACTACTTGGATACTAAAAACTAAATATTCATATAATGAAGTTTTTGACAAACTACAAAAAGAGTGTTTGGACTGCAACGATAAATGTTTAGTTTTTGAGTTGCCTTATGAATTAAACGGGATTAGCAATTTAAGTAAAGATGTTACTGAATGGATTAATTCGTAGTTATTGCCTAATTAAGAGTTAGACAAGAAAATGGTATCCCGTTATCTTTTCAACTTTTCCAAAGCCTTATCAAGTGCCTTTTTTTGCTCTTTCTTTTTTAGATAGCTGTTGAGTTGTCTTTTGGCTTGTTTTTCCATTAGGTCTTTTTTGATTTGTCCTTCAAGGGCTAATTTATCCAAAGCGTCGTATATCGCATTGTTTATCTCTTGTTCCAACTCTTTATCTTCTGCCATTATTTCTCCTTAATAAATAATATTATAAATAACTTCTCTTAGCCCTTCTTTGTCTATTTTTCCACTTGCTAAATCAACTACCACATCTTCCATTATGGTTGCAAAATGGACAAAATATCCATCAAAGCCGTTTAATTCTAAAAAGAAAATTCCTAAGTAAATAGCTGTTCTTTTATTGCCGTCTAAAAATGGATGAAATTTAACACAAGCAAAAACTAGATGAGTTAATTTATCAATAAAATCAGGATAAAATTCATCATTTTGTATTTGGTCTAGTGCAGATGATAAGTAACCTATGCTTTCTTTATTATAGCCACTTGCCCCACCCATATCACTTATTATATAATCGTGTAATGTTATTGCATCTTGAATTTTAAAATATTTCATTTATATTTTAGCCTTTCAAAGACTGCTTTTACTTTTGGGTTTTGCAAAACTACATTTTTCATTTTTTCTTTTATTTCTTTTTTTCTATTTTGAGTTATTTTTGTTTTAGCTACTTCTTTATCTTCTGCCATTATTTCTCCTTTTCAAAACTCAAACTAATATCAGCACCAGCTATCTTTGATAATACTTTGAATATACTTTTTAAATTTCTTACATTTTCTATATTTAGCTGTGCTGGTAGCCATTCTGCACCACAGTTGGGGCATTCGTTTATAAATGTTTGTTGCGTGTCTAAAATATAGGATAAGTTAAGACCGCAGGTATTGCACTTAAAATCAAGCCCTTTAATGTCTTTTATAAGCACTTTTTCATTCATATTTAGCCCTTTGTTTTACTTCTTTGATAAAACTCTTTGCATCCATAAAATAGTTAGGATAGGCTTTTTTAAGTTTTTTGATGCTATCAACGCTAACTAAAACGCTTTGAGTTTTCTTACTGGTTTCAAGGTTTTGATACATTTCCTTCGCGGTTTCAATCTCATTTTTACCAAACTCTAAAAGTTTTAAAACTGAGCTTTGTGTATCTAGTATCAAAAGGTATAAGCCCTCTTGCCCTTTATCCTGTAATTTGTTCGCAACTACGTTTAAGCCACTTAGTAATATTAAGATATTGTGCTTGTCATCAAGCTCTTTTATCTCTTCTATAAACTCTTTCTTGCCTGTAAAAAGTTCAGCACATAGCCAAAAAAATCGTTTATAATGCTCTTGCCCGTATCCTGCTTTTATGTTTGTTTCGCTTTTTAAAGCTAAAATCTCAACTGCTGTAGCCCAATAATGCTGTAAAATGCTCCTTAGCTGTAGTTCTATATGATAGCCACTAACTGATGGTATTTTTCCGTTATATTTAAAAATAATATGATAACTCCTATATCCGTCATCTTTTGGCTCTTTGATGTAGTCATTTTCTTTTACGATTTCCAAAGCACCTTTTTCGGAATAGGTCTCTTTAACTTTTCTTGCAAAGTTCATAACTTCATTGTCATTTTTAAAAACTGCCCTAACACCACCTATATCTTGCATTCTGTCTAAATTCATACCGCTAAAACGCGTTAGCTTTGCTTTTATAGAATTTAGCCTTTTTAATCGCCTTGCTATAAATATGGGCTTTGGAAGTTTTTTACTAAGTGTTTTTACAAGCATTTTCATAAGGGGGATATGGTTGCTTCTAAACGTTGAGATAATGTCTAAATCATCGCTAGTAGCTATATTATCTTTAAGATTTGCCCCAGCTTTTCTTATTGACTTGTTAGATAGCCTTTCATCGCTCATATTAACCCCCTTTGTTTTGTTAATAATTTTATTCAAAATTAGATTAAAACCTTATTACGCTTTATTTTTCGTAAAACTTCCAGCTAGGTAAGCTTATCGTTTGAATATGTGATACCTTATCATCTTCATACTTTGCATAGCCCCACCATTCGTTGCGTTGCTTACAGTTTTTATAAAGTTCTAATAGTTTTAAATAATCTTCCCTACCTTTTTGCAAAGCAACTTCATCAAGCTCATAAAATCCCACCATATAAGGGGCTTTTGTTTCAACTGCTATAAAAAGGAAGTTATTTACTTCTTTTCCGTTTGCCCTTAAAATATCACTGTAAAAACTTGCTTGTATGTGATAGTTAAAGTTTGCTACACTCTTTGCAAAGCCCAAAGCACTTGCATCTGATGTAGTCTTTAAATCAATCGCAATGCCTAATTTTTCATTGTAAAAGTCAGGTCGGCATTTGACTTTTACACCTTCAATCTCGGCAAAATAGCTTTGTTCGGCTAACCCATCTTTTAAAAAAAGTCCACTTTCACGCATATATAAAACGCTATCTGCTATTTGTTTAGCCTCATCAAAAACAGATACCTCAACAATGCTTTTATCTTGATTTTCTTCTAAAAACTCTTGATAAATTTCTTTACCAGCCTTTGTTCTTTTATCACAATCTGGCTCGATAGCAAACTCGTTATAAAGGTCATTTGGCTCAAGGACAAGTTTATGCACGAGTGAGCCTAACAAAAGGCTCTTAGTTTCCGTTCTAAACTTATCCTTGTTCTTAAAGTGATAAGGGCTTTTAGCTAGTAAATCCAAATCACTTTTACTTATTTCGGGTCTTGCATGATACTCTGCGTTTGTCATCTTTAACCCTTTATCGCTTTTAAAAACAGTATAAACTCGTGCATAGTTGCACCTTTTTGGTTAAAAATATCTACATATCTTTGAAAGTCTTTGTATCTCATCTTTTTACCTTTTAAAAAAATGCTCTTGCTTGAGCTTTTATCTCATCTTGTAAATCTTTGTATTTGATATACTCTTCGTAGTTTGATACCAAATGCTCTATTTCTGCATTTGCATTAGCAAAGATATCATCTAGCTTTGAGCTAAACTCATCAAATAATAAGTCTGTTCTTGCTTGTATTTGTTCGTGTGTTAATAAATCTTTTTCATAGCTTTCTAATAACATTTTAAATCCTTATCCCCATAAAATAGTAGCTACTTGCACTTTTTTATCTAGGTCTTTAACTCTTTTGTTAGCATAAGTTAGTGTGTAGCTGTGTTCTTTTTCGTATTTGCCGGTTTTTAGCCCTTGATGATACTCTTTTGCTTTTTCCAGCTCATCTAAAAAATACTCTAAACAATAAGGCATAGCCAAAGTTATCTCTGTCGCCTTTTCTTCCCAATATCTGCTTTTATCTTCGTAATCTTTTGCTTTTTCATGTTCTTCCCAGCTTTTTCTCATCGCGTTATCACTTCTTTTAAGTAAGGCTCTATGTCCTGCTTCCTTGCTACTTCCTACGATAATAGGCTGACCCATAGGCACATTTTCAAGCATTTTTGTTGCATTTATGGCACTTTGCTTTGATATGTCTTTTAGGTTTGCTTCGCTTTTTCTGTATCTGTTTGCTTTTTTCTGTGCGTAGCTTTCGCTGTCTGTTCTTACAATCGAATAATAAAATTTTCCATTTTTATTTGCTATCAGGTTATAAACTTCGTGCTTTGATGTCTTGCCGTAGTTGCTTGTTAGCTCTATTATCTCGCCCTTTTGATGTTCGCTATCACATTCAGCGATAAATACGTTAGGGCAATATTTTTTAAACTTATTCATTGTTAAATCCTTTCTAGGTACAAAAATCTTATATTTTTGATAACTGCACCCTTTTTTTGAAATAAGCTCAAAATCTTTTTTATAGTTTTCATAATCACTCCTTTTTTTACACATATACAAACCCTTACAACTCCAATTTTTTTTGATTTAATTAATAAGGAGTTTTTATGTCTGCATGGCTTTTATGTTGAATTTCTTTGAAGTCATAAGGGCTTGTATATGTGTACAAAATCTGTTATACTTTCTAAATGGAATGGATAAATTATCTTAAAACACTTAATGCTTATGAATTAGTAATCTTTATCGCTGGGTTTTGTTGTGGTTGGCTTGTTGCTTTTAAATATTTTCGTTTTAAAGATAAGAAAATCTTTATAACTCAAAGCACCGGAAGCTGTGCTATACCTGTTAAAATCAACGGTCAAGTGATGGACTATACAACAAATGTCGTTATCACTTATGAAAATAACAAACCTGTTCGTGTGGGCTGTCCTAACTTTAATAAAGGCAAGTGCGAACTAGCTAAAACCGATTGCGAAGCTTTAAATAAACAAGTCTAATCGTATCAACTATAAAGACCAAAAACCAAGCAAAAAGCACAAGCTCACAGCCTGTAATAATGCCAAACTCAAAACCTCTAATAAATGCTTCTATCATCTAATATCCTTTAAAACAAAAAAATACACACTAAGCAAGTTGCTAAACCGCCGCCGAAAATCAATTTCAATTTAAGAAAGGTTCGATAACTCTAATTTCTAAAAAGTACTATAAGATGTCAATTGTTGAAAGCTCATTGCCTAATGTGCATATTTTTGTTTTAAAAAGTGTGGATTTTACTACCCCCGAACACACTACTATCGGGGCTTGAACCGAGTATATAATTATCGCCTACATACTGACGCTACCCGTAGCTTTAGCTAAACCCTAGCTAGGAGTGGGGCTCCTTTGTTTTGTTGGTGTAATTGTACATAAATATTTTACATTTGTCAAGATATTTTTACAAAAAAGTAAAAAAAATATGTACATTAATTATTTCATTTACTTTTATATGGAATTTAAAAGAATGTTTATATAATGTTTTGGATATTGACAATTATATATATAAAAGTATATAATCACAAATAAAAAAAGGATACTTTATGCGTGATAATGTAATGCTGTCTTTGCCAAGTGGCTTAAACGAAGAACTTGCAAGCATATCAAAAGAGCTAGGCGAGAGTAAAAGTGCTTTAGTTAGACAAGCACTAGATTATTACTTTGATATACTTGACTTAAAACTAGCCGAGCAAAGAGCAAAAGACAAACAAAAAGGGCATAGCTTAGATGAGCTTATAAAGTTAAATGATGAGCTATAAAATAGAGTTTGATAAAAGAGCTGAAAAAGAACTTTTTAACCTTGAAAAAAGCACAAGAACATTTATATTAAAGGCATTAAAAGAATTTGAGCTAAATTTTAATCACGAATACGAAAAAGAGCTTATAAAAACAAGCAAAATAAAACACCTAAAAGGCGAATTAAAAGGGCTTTTTAGGTTACGCCTTAGAAGTTTTAGGGTTATCTATGAAAAGATAGATGATAAGCTAATAATATACGTGTTAAAAGTTACAGATAGAAAAGATGCTTATTAACGTTTTATTGCTACAATACTAACTCATTCAACAGATAAGCTCCGTAGGGCTCTGCCACTTTAATACCCGCTCATTATTTTTTGTTTACTATCATCATTGTAATCATAGTCTTGAGGTATAGTTTTTAGTTGTTTAAGCCTTATAATCATGGCATCTTTTGAAACGTTAAATTCTCCAACAAGTGCATCTATAATATTTCTTCTGTTTAGCTCTTCGCCTTTTGTTTCTTCAAATAGTCTATCTGTAAAATCCATCATGTATTTTAACGGCATGATTAGATTTGCAGCAAATCTATTAGCTAATGTTTCTTGTGGGTTTCTTACTCCATTTCTGTAAAGAGTAGAATAATCATCTCTTATAGGATTTTGGAATTTTTCAATATTTGGCAAAACATGATAAACCAAGTGTCCTAGCTCGTGAGCTAGTGTAAATATTTGTCTTTTTTCTGGTTTGATTGGATTTATCCAAATTTCAGGTATATTATTATTTAAATAAATCATGCCATCGCTTGCAAGCTCATCAAAATTTAAATCATTTTTTACTGTTATTCCCATTAATTCAGCAATTTTAAAAGGGTCAAACGGCGGGGTAGTTAAATCTAATTTTTGCAAAATTTCTTCTGATGAAACATTTGCCCATTTTAAAATTTCCATCGTTCGCTCTCCTTTTTGGATTTTGGTGTTTCTATGTTTGATAAACCTTGCTCTTTATCTAAGTCTAATTGGTCTCTTATAGCCAAGTCTATCATAGCTTTAAACTCTGTTTTAAACTCATCGTTCTTTAAAATAGATTGTATTAGCTCGTTTCTTACTTGTTTATCTTTATTTATTTTGTCCAATACTTCAGATATTGCTTTTTTTATATCATTATTTTTATCTCTGTTGAAATATAAGGCAGATAAAAAGTCACTATGGCTATAAAAATCCCACCCCACACTAAAAAAGTATTTGCTATTGATATTGTAGTGTTAGCATGTTGTATAGCTACTTGTGCTAAGTCATTCAATGCTTTGCCTTGTACTTTTTTTATCAATTAAAAAACAAAAAACTAGACAAAAAGTGTCTAATTTTAAACATTTTCTTTTATTTTTCCTTGTAGCTCTATATTATAATGCAAAATTGTTTAAAAAAAAATGAAATTTACTTCACCTTGTTTTATTTTGCTTTATCTTGTTTCAACTAGCTTTATTTAACTCTTTTATTTTATTCCACTATCTGAAAATGTTAAGCCTTTTGAAATTTCAAACTTGATTTTTCCACAAACCTTACCTAAAATTTCGCATTCATAGCCATCTTTATGTGGATACATATCGCCGTATTTTGAGTTTAGGGAGATTAGTTTAACGGCATTTTCTGGTAAAAACTCAACACGCTTAATATAAATTACATCGCCAACTCGGACAATATATATACCTGCTATCTTGATAAAATCATAGCGATGATTTACCATATCCACAATGGCTAGGTCGCCCTCATCATACTCAGGAAACATACTATCTCCTACGACTTCGAATAATTTTAGATTGGCAGGGTTTAGACCTTTTATGAATTTCTTGTCAACTGCTATCCTTGTCTCGCTCTCAAATAAGCTCAAATCAAAAGTGCCCTCAGCACCTGCACCGATAACCATTTCGGATTTTGGTAAAAATACTGTGTTTTTTATCTGTGCTTGGTTTGGGATTAGGTCAGCATACTTTGCAAAATTGTTTTTTAATTCTTGTTTTACAATTTGTCTGTTAATTTCTAGCTCATCATCAAAAAAGAAAGTCATAGCAACACCACAAGCATCGGCAATAAGTTTTAGTGTTGCAACAGGTGGAATAGCTACATCTGTTTCGTATTGTGTTATAGAAGCACGATTTATACCTAACAATTTTGATAATTGTAGTTGTGTTAAATTGGCTTGTTTTCTTGCTTTTTTAATTTTGTTACTTAATGACATTCTCTATCCTTTATAAAAAAGTTAATTTTACTTAACAAAATGATAATTCATATTAACAAAATTAAGTCTTTTACTGATTTGATTGATATTTCTTGTTTTATTATCTTTCCTTTTTTTAAATTCTTTTGCTATTTATAGAATAGCAACCAACAACACGACCTATTATTTGCACTTCTAAAGCTTCATCAACTAAAATAGGCTCATAGTCTTTGTTATCACTTAATAGTGCTAATTTTGGTCGTTTTTTAATTCTTTTTACAAATAGTTCATTGTCATATTTACAAATATAAATAGCACCTTCAACGATGTCGGCACCATCAACACAAAATGCTATCAAATCGCTTTCTTTTATGGTTGGCTCCATTGAGTTACCAAAGCAAGGTATAATGCCTATTTTGGCATTTGGAGAAACATTAAACATAATCTTTAAATCCTCAGGATTAAAAGGTAATAACTCATAATCGCCCATATCATCATTTTCATTACCAAAACCAGCTGAGACAACACCATTTTTAAAAAATGGGACATTTACTGTGTTGTCATTTGTTATTGTTTTTATTGGTTTTTTGTGCTTTCCATTCTTTTTTTCTTTTAGTGTTTTTATCAATGTTTCATCTAATAATACATCTGCGGATACATTAAAAAAACTTGCAATTTCTTTAATATACTTGATAGGGTAATAACCAACTTTTTTATTATTGTTATCTTGTTGTCTTGTTAGACCTATGTATTTATAAAAATCAACATTTGTTTTGTTTATTATTTCTAATGCTTCTTCAACAATAGAGTACTTAATTCCATCAGCCATTTTTTAACTCCTTAAAACATTTTGCTATTTTATCTAATATTACGTACATAAATCTTTTACTATAAGTACATTTTAATATTGACAAAGGTAAAAAAATTATGTACAATATCACCCATGAATGAGACAAAATTTATAGAACACATACTAAAAGTAAATTCTGTTAGCAAAGCAGAATATGCAAGAAATGTAGGAGCAACCAGACAACAAGTAGCTAATTGGTTTAATGTTGGCAGTGTCCCTAAAAAACATTTGTTGCAAACAAGTGCTTTTTTAACAAAAATTACCAAAAGTAAAATAACTATTGAGCAAATACTAGCCCCTAATTTTGATAATAATAGCGAAAGATTTGGGGCGATTAAAACATTACGAAAGCAACACAATGACAACACAAAAGTATGACATATCAAAAACCTTTAAGCTTTCAAACCAAAATATTTATAACATTTTGGAAATTCAAAAAAAGAAAGGCTTTAAGAACGATAGCGAGGTTATAAGGTTTTGTTTGGATTTTGTAAAAGTTTTAATTGATAAAGAGCTTGAAACTCAAACAATAGCAAAGATACTAGAAGATATGACAACAGAGAAAGGTAAAAGATGAGACCAGAAAGCGTAGAGTTAAAAGAACGCAGGAAAAAGAGAATGAAGAGTGCTAAAAAGATTATCAAAATACTTCACGAATGGGACTATCAGCACGACCGAGATAGGATTATAGAGATAGTTGAGGCGTATTTCTTTAAGCCTCAGCCGCCTACTTGTTCGTAATGATTTTTTCTTTAAGGGTGTTAAAGATGTTTGCTATATCTTCAACAACCTTAACTCCTTCGTGGAGAGTTACGGGTGATGAGAAATTACCATCTTGTCCGTTGTTTTTAGTATTTTCTATATACAAAGCTTTGTTTTGTATAGCGAGTTTAGTTAGTTCTAGTAATAGTTCGTTGTCTGTCATATAAGTCCTTTGTGTAAATTTCCTATGCTTGGTCGCTAGGTAATTTTACAGAGGATTTATCTGAAAGTCAATAAGGAGCTTAATTAATGATAGCAGATACTTCAAGAAGAGCTTACAGAGCTATTAGACCGTTTTTAAGCGGTAAAAGAAAAGCAGTTTATGAGCTTTTTACACAACACGAAAACGGAGCTACAAGACAAGAGATAGCCAGATGGTACAAGCTTAAAGAGTGCAGTGTTTGTGGTCGTGTAAATGAGCTATTAGCTCCAGAGTTTGCGGAAACAAAAAAGACAAATATACAAACAAAGATACTCAAATTTTAAAAGTTGTTGAAAGGGTTTAAAGATGAAAGATGTATTAAGGGAGTTAAATCAAAGACCGATAGCTTATTATCCTATTTATGGGGAGATTACAGGCTCTACAACTGCAGGAATATTGTTGTCTCAGCTTATGTATTGGTTTGCAAAACAAGATAAATTCTTTAAAACTGATAGCGATATAATAGCCGAAACAAGGCTAACAGTAAATGAGCTAAGAAGTGCAAAGAAAGCATTAAAAGATGTTGGCTTTGTAAAAATTAGCAGAGAGGGAGTACCTGCTAGAACTTTTTACGAAATTGACTGGGAATTGTATGAAAAAACTTTTCAAGATAGAACTAAAAAGGCACAAACAAGTTCAGTTAATTCAACAAAACAAGATGAGTTAAATCAACAAAACAAGATGAGTGAAATTAACGATAACAGATTAGTGAAATTCACTAAACAAGACGAGTTAAATTCACAAATCCCTTACTATAATGCAGAGATTACTACAGAGATTACAACAGAGACTACTACAGAGAAAGAAAAAAATAAAAAAGAAAAATCTCAAAAACTTGAAATTGATTTACCTGCTTTTTTAAATCCTGAAGTTTGGAGTGATTTTTTAGCTTACAGAAAAGAGAGAAAAGAAAAAATTACTCTTACAGGCATAAAAAGAAAATTCTCACAATGGCAAAAATGGCACGATGAAGGAATTGATGTTAACCAGTGCATAATCGAAACAATGGCAAATGACTGGCAAGGAGTGTTTAAACCAAAAGCACAACAAAACAATCAAGGCTATAAACAACAAAACAATCAAGTTGAAGTTTATAACGATGTTGAGGTTAGCTCTTATGAGCCACCTAAATACGCAACACCACAGGAGGAGTTTCAAGCGTTTTTGGACTCAAGCAACCCGTTTAGTAAACCGGGTTTTGCTGATGAAATGCTGGAATACGCTATGAAAAATAATAGGGAGGGATTTTTTAATGGATTTTAGAGAGCAAAAAATTTGCGAACTTTTTGGAGATAGCAAAGGATTTTTACCAAAAGCAAGATTGGAGAAGTACGCACTAAGGCTACAACAAATACCGACAGATAAACTTGTAGAGTTTTCAATCTTTGCTGATAGCTTTAGAGAAAATTATCAAAACACGGATATGCTTTTAAACAAAGCATTAAACGAGTGGGGTAAACTCCTATTAGCTAAAGCACAAGCAAAAGGGCTTAGATACTTTCAAAGCGTTGATGGTTTAGCTGAGTTTTGCAAGAAAACCTATAAAGAGCAATTGCTTTGCAACTGCGGTAAAGGCAGTGGTTTTAAAGATTTTGTGATTATAAGCGTTGATAGTGATGGTAATTTACGAAATAACTTTGTCGTGCTTGATAATGGCACTTTCCAAAGGCTGACAAGTGATGAAACAGCACAAATTTTTAATTGGCTATTTGAAAATCAACACAAGATAGGGAATGTTGAATATATCAATCCTAGCTATGAAGAAGAAACACCAGCAATAGAACACAAACAAGAGCTTATCCCACAAAATAAACAAGTTGCGAGTATGGTTAAGCAATTAAGCAATAAATTAGCATTAAAAAGGGCTTAGCGTGAGAAGAATTATCAAGTTTGTGAGCTTAGAGAAAGAGCCAAACGGCTTTAAAGTTAGATTGTTTGATGAAAACAAAAAACTTGTCCGTGAAGTTGATCAACTATTAGCATTTTACAAACTGCAAGAATTAAACAAGATAATTGACAAAGAGCAAAAAAAGTTAAATGAAGGTGGAGAAAAAAGCTTATGGTAAGAGCATTTGCTACATTTGAAGAGATGATTAAAGAACTTGAAAGGTTTGAGAAAATGGTGCAACAAGAACAATTAAAAGATTTAAACAATTCAACAAGACCAGTAAATCCTGATGCTGTTTACAAGAGAATAAATACAAAATTATGTGACGTTTGGGAGAGAGATAAACAGTTAGGGTTGGCTGATATTTCAGAACAAATAGACACAATACTTGACAATTGCATAATGCCAATCAAGAAAAAAGGGAAAATGATGAGTGAGTTTGAGAAAGTCATAGATGAAGCAAGGGATAGGATTGAAATTTTAAAAGAAACTATTTCAAAAATGTCAAACATCAAATGTAACAACACTAAAGGCTATGAATTTTTACTATCACAAATAAATCAAATCGTGCAAGGAGCTTGAATTGGTTAGCAAATATCACAACACAAAATCAAAAGGCTATGATAGCAAGAAAGAAGCTAAAAGAGCTAATGAGCTAAGGCTCTTACAGAGTGCTAAGCAAATAAGCGAGCTTAAAGAACAAGTGCCTTTTGTATTGCAAGAGAGTTTTAAAGTGCCAAGTGATAAAACTAAAAGCGGATTTGAGCGCATAAGGGATATTAAATACATTGCTGATTTTACTTACAAAAAAGGAGATGTGATGTTTATAGAAGATGTCAAAGGTTTTAAGACTACTGAATATAAATTAAAAGCAAAAATGCTTAAAAAATTAATTGCTGATAAAAAAATCAATGCGGTTTTTATAGAGAGCTGAAATGAAAAAAATTACACAAGATTTAAAAGACAAAATTGTAGCTGAATATAAAACTGGTGCATCTAAAAATCAACTATCAATAAAATATGATGTTAGTGTTGGCTTTGTTTATAATCTTTGCAAAGATGTAGAACAAAATTTAAAAGAACTTGTGAAAACTGAAGTCGCGATAAAAACAGAGCTAGCAAAGCTAAATGAAAAAGAAGTGAAAGCTTTTCACGAAGTGGTGGAAGAAAGAACCAAACATTTAATCTATTTTCAAAATATCGCCTTAGCAAATCAAAAAAAAGCAAATGAGCTTTTGGAGATGGCAGACACGATACAAGATGTAGAAGCACACAGCAGAATAACAGCAAGAAATAAAGAAACGGTGCTTGGTAAAGAAGCAAATACGATAATAAACAACACAAACGCACAACAGAACAATAACAAAATAACTATTGAGCGTAAGGGATTGGTTGATGATGAGTGATGCAACTATAAGTTTAAAATATGCACCTTGGCAAAGGGAAGTATTTTTTAAAAACAAATCAAAATTTACCACAATTGAAAAAGGTCGCCGTGTAGGCTACACAAAAGGGATAGCAAATGCTAGTATTGAGTGGTTACTTGAAGGTAAGAAAATCCTTTGGGTAGATACTATCACATCAAACTTACAGCGTTATTTTGAGCGTTATTTTTTACCTGAATTAAAACAACTACCTAGCGATTTTTGGAAATTCTACTCACAAGATAAACGCTTAGTCTTTAATAACGAGGCTTTTTTAGATATGCGAAGTGCTGAAAGACCTGAAAATATAGAGGGCTTTGGCTATGACATCATTATACTAAACGAGGCAGGAATTATCTTAAAAAATAGCTATCTTTGGGATAACGCAATAAGACCTATGTTGCTTGATTATCCTAATTCAAGGGCTTTTATAGGTGGTGTTCCAAAAGGCAAGAATAAGTTTTATGATTTAGCAATAAAAGGCATGAGAAACGAAAAGGATTGGGTTAATTATCAAGTTTCTAGCTTTGATAACCCAATGCTTAGAGAAAATGAAATCAACGAACTTATCGAGGAACTAGGCGGCGCTGATAGTGATGTTGTCAAACAAGAGATATATGGCGAATTTTTAGACACTACAAGCAACGCAATGTTTAGCGTTTCAATGATTGAAAATGCGTTTAACAAAGAGCTAACTTTTAACCCCGATGATATGAATGTGTGGGGTCTTGATGTCGCACGTGAGGGCGATGATGAGAGTGTTTTATGCAAAAGGCAAGGTTACAATATAACGGAGTTTCAGTCATACAGGATTAATTCAGTTACACAACTTGCAAGAGAGATATTAAGGGAATACAACCTCGCCCAAATTAAACCAAAATGGATATACATAGACACTATAGGCGTCGGTGCTGGTGTCTTTGATATGCTTTGTGATTTGGGCTTAAGGGGTGTTTGTGTAGAAGCAAAGGCAAGTTTTAAAGCAACAAATCAAAAGAGATATTTTAACAAACGCGCTGAAATGTATTTTAATTTAAAAGAGAAGTTTCATTTACTAGCAATAACTCACAGCGAAAAACTAAAAAAACAATTGCAGATGATTGAGTTTGCTTATGATAAGCAAGATAGATATTTGATAATTCCAAAAACAGAGATAAAAAAAGATTATGGGGTGAGTCCTGATTATGCTGATAGTTTAGCTTTATGCTTTTACGATGGCATAAATTATAACAAAATAGAGCAAGAATATGAATTTTATAGTGAAAACGCGTGGTAAAAAAGAGAATAGTCCAAAAATTGGGTTGAATTTGGACTGGAAATTTGAATATATTCGGCAAAACATAAGCTTGGGCGTTATAAGGGACGCAGTTAAGCTAAACGATGAAGACCTTAGCCTTGTTATCGCTAGTATGATTTGCGAAATAACTAGCGGTATTAAATATATTCCAAAGAAAAAGGCAAAGGTTGAGTTAGTTAAGAGACTAATTAAAAAAGGTGTTTGCAAGGACAAAGTTATGCAAATGACTGGGGTTAGCAAATCAACATATTTTAACATAAAGAAAAAGGAGCAAGAAAATGGCAAAGAAAGAGATTAAAGAAGAGTTACAAGAAGTTAAACAAATACCCGAATATGAGTATATAAGGGGCGATGAGCTTAGCAAGAAAAAGGCTGATATTATGCTTGAATATATAAGCAAGGGTGTGTATTGGAGAGATGTTATAGGCTCAGCTCAGCTTATCGCTAAAATACCTTTAACAGGTGGTATGGATGATGATAGTTTAAAGGCTATAAATGCATTAAAAGATGATGAGTTTATAACCGATTTCGTGCAAGATGTAACACCTTTGGTAAAGTGATATGGGAAAAGATGTAGTTTATTTGCAAGAGTTGTTATCAAATGCGAAGGACGGCTTTGAAAAGTATAAGCCTAGCTTTGATAAATTAAATAGTGCTTACTTGCTTAATCTAGAACAAGAGCAGATAACATCACTTGCAAAAAGGAACAAATCACGCATTTATATACCAAAGATAAACGCAAAGGCTAAGCGTATAAGTGATAGTTTAAGCGAAACGTATTTTAACAATGATACTTTTGCGAAACTTCAAACTTATATCAATTCTAAGCAAGAAGTTATAGACAAATGGCAAGAGGCTTTGGATATTTACACCGATATGCTAAAGCTTTATAACACATTTGCACCAATCTTTCAAAAAATACCGTTCTTAGGAACAAGCGTGGCTAAGGTATATTGGTCTGGTGATATGCCTATTATTGAAGAGATAGAATTAGATGAGATATACTTTGACCCAAATGCTAAAAGCCCAAGAGATGTGCGTTATATAGTCAATAAACTAATCTTAACGGCTGATGATTTGTTAGCACTTGCAAAAAGAAAGATATTTAAAAAAGAACAAGTGTTATTAAGCCTTGATGATATTGAATTTAAGCCTTATGAGCGTTTTGAAGTATATGATATTTACGAACAAATCAATGGGGAATGGGAAGTTTCAACCTTATTTAACGAAACACTTTTAAGAGAAGGCATTAAGCTAAAAGATGGACAACCCTTTATCTTTGGGTATATGACACCACAGGTTAGAGATTTTAACGAGCAAGACTTTGTTTGTGTGTATGGTGAGCCACCTCTTGCTAGTATTTTACCTTTACAAGACGAGATAAACATTACAAGAAACTCAATTATAGATGGTATCAATATGGCATTAAAGCCAAAGATAGTAGTTAACACAAGTGCAAATGTTACAAGGGAGCAAATAGAAACGATAGGCTTGCCAATATTTACAAATGAGCCAACAGCCTTACAAGTGCTACCTGCGCCTAATCTAAATGTGGCACAACTAGCAGTAAGTTTAATAGACCAAGAAATGAGCGAAGCAAGTGGTGTAAGCCCTCAACAAAATGGAGCAAGTACATACAGAAAAGAAACTGCAACGATGGCTAGCATTATGGCGAATGAAGGTAGCGTTAGGATACAAGGTTATATTAGAACTTTTAACGAAACATTTTTTGAGCCTATATTTGAAAGACTTGCAAAATTGGTTTGGAAATATGGCAACGCTGATTTCTTTGCGGGATATAGCAGAGATGAAATACCATCTTTTGCAGTTAGTTTAAATACGGGAATTGGTGCTTTAAATAAAGAAGTGCAAAAACAGGGGCTAATGGAAGCAATGGGAGCCATTGGTAATCAACTTGGCGTTTGTTTGCAACTTCAAGATATGGAAGGTGCAATGCAACTTAAAAAAGCAAATGGGAAGATTTTAAGATAAATGTCAAGAGTATTTAAATTGTAGTTTTTTATTTTAGCTTATTTTGCTCTTCTTTCAAAATGTACACAGTCTATAAAACTGTTATAATTACCACCCCATTTGTTTATGTTGTTTAAGCTCTCCCAATAATCCCCTATTGGTTGTAATTGCTCTTTGGTTTTTAACCATGTATCGTTTTTGAATATAAATAAATCAATAGCTAATTTTTTTGTATGATAGCTATTTTTTGTTTTAGTTAGTTTTCTTTGATAGTAAATTTCTTGTTGTTCTTGTGTTCTAAATAGTTCACCACATCTTACATTATAGTTATTATTATGTAAATATGTAAGTAATTTATTTAAATCTTTAGTGAAATCTTCTTGTTCTTTTCCTAACGGCATAGTTAAACCTTTTTATTATTATCTTTACACATCTCAATAATGAAATCTATTTTTTCTTTTAATAGCTGTATATCTGCTTTTATCTGATAAGTGTCAGTATAAGATGTTTCTATCTTATCAAGTCTATAAGAAAAACTTGATAATTTTTGAGATATAAACCAATTGAGACCAGATAAGAAAAGAGCTAGTGCAGTTAGCACTAACTCTAAATATTCATTTGTTAAAGATTGCATATTAATGTTTATTAACCTTTAACATATTTAGCCGAAATTATATAAATTTCATCAAACTTAACACCGTTGAAAGTTTTTTCTAAAAGAGCAGTTTTAATATCAACTTCTGTTTTGTTAGCATTTGCATAAAAACTAAATGTTGTTTTAAAACCTGCCTCACTCTTACCAGTAACAACATATTCTATAACTTGGGCTTCGGTATCATTACCTTGCTCACTTTTTCTTTCAAATATTGCATATTCACCCTCAAGAGCAACATCAGCAAAAGCTTTTGCAGTTTCAGCACTAGCAGGCAAAGCCATACCAAAAGTTTTACTAGCTATCTTGTTTCTTATTAATGTTTTAGCCATTTTTTTATCCTTTTATCTTAATTATTTTGCTAGAGAGTCGAAACGTAATTTAACTTCATCACATTTAACATCGCTAGTAAAAGATGAATCAAATTTACCTTTAACAGAAGCATTAAGCTCGTTAAAGTAAAAAGTTTCTTTAACGTGCGGTATTCTAACTATTGAAGAAATTCTACCAGTAGGACTATCTTTAGAAACGATAAATTCTTTACGATTTAATGTAGTGGGAAGTTCATTTAATACAGCTCCACCAGTAGCAGTTTGCTCATATTTTTCAATTTTTCCAGCAAGAAGTGGTAACAGAGAATCCTCATCACTATTATCACTAAAAGACAATGTCTTAGGATTTAAACCTTGGATGTATTGTTTTAGCATGTGTTTCCTTTTTTTTCTTGTTTTATTTGTGTCATATAGACTTAAAATATTTGTTAAAAAACGTTTTTAAAACAATTCAAATTATAAAGATAAATATAAAAAGTTGAAGCAACACATGATTATTAAACGTTATAAAGGGGCGTTTAAAAGTTTTTAAGCAACTTTTAAAAATGTAAAATTATGAAATTAACACAGATGGATATGTTTTTATTACAAAATTTTAGTTGATTAAAAAAAAAGACAAACAAACAGATATAAGAAATATTTTATCATTCTTGGCATAAATTGGAGTTTATTATTTTATTTTTGAAAGCTTGTAAAGACCAAGCACCTAGCGGTGTGCTTCGCAGTCTTGACAAGCAAAAATAAAATAATATTGGGTATTTATGCAAGAATGAAAAATATTATTTATTAGGAAATAAATAAAAAAATATAAGGGTTAAGTTAAAAAGCTGTATAAAGATATCAAACAAGCTATAGAATCAAAGAAAAACAAAACAAGTAAGCAAAATAATATAAAAATAAAAAATACAAGAGTTTGGGGAGTATTTTTATAAAGAATTTAATAAGATGTGATTATAGTTTTTCAAGAAGATAGAAAATGGCAAAAAGAGAGTAAGAAAAAGTAAGAGAATGAGAAAAAAAAGGATCAAGCCAGCAGGTCGCAGAGCGACCGCAAGGCTTAAATAGACAAGGCTCAAAATTAAAGCGGTTAGATTATAAGAAAGGTTAAAAATTTAGTGCATAAACAAAGAACAAGCCACAGATTTAATTGCTTGTTCTCCTACACTAAGATGTGTAATTATTGCATTTGTTAATTCTTGCTCATTCTTAGTTGTTTTAACATTATGTATTAAAACTTGTTTAGAAGCATTATTGCTATTTTTTGCAAATGCTTTAAATTGTTTGTGATAATTAAAGTCATCGTTTGGCGGTGTCGTTTCTTCATCTTCATACTCTACACGATATATATACTTAACTTTAGCGGTTGATACTTCTTGTAAAAATTGTAATAAAGATGTAGAGCTTTTAGCTTCGTATGTTGAAGTTATAACACGATTTCCTTGTTGCTGGGTTACTTTATATACGGGCATTGATTAACTCCTTTTTTATTTTATTATTGGTAGTGCTATAGATAATTCAATACTGGAAATGTGAGAAAAAGAGTAAGGACTAATTTCAGTAAATTCTTTACCTATATGAATACCTGTAAAATCTTCATAAAAATTATTTGATTTTTTAGCAAAATCAAGCGAAGAAATAAAATCAGCATAAAGAGATTTAAGATTATTAAAACAACTTGAAAAAGAATTATAATTATAGTGCTTTGTTTTTACTGTATCGCCGCCAAACAAATCAAAACCGTTAAAAGAATGTTTTTTTGTAAAAATAAAAGAAAATTCATCGGGGGTATAGTTGTTTATATCAAAAGATTTTTTATCATAATAATTTAATATAGCCAAGTAAATTTCGTTAATTGAAGATACACTTAAATTAGGATCAGGAATACGAATAGGCTTTTCGCTGTAATCATCAGCATAAAAAAAAGTTTCAGGAGCATTTTTAAAAAACCCAGTCAAAAATAAAGGTGCTTCATAGTCATATCCGGGTAAATGATTTTCAGGAAAAGAAATATCTTTACGAAAAAAGAAATTAGGAAGATTGTGATTAATTTGAAATTCTAGAGGAAATATTGGAAATACGTGAATACCAAACAAATTTGCTAAATCACCATCATAATAAGTTGAACTTGCATGAAGTTCAATTATAAGTTGAAAAACAGAAAGATAAAATTCCCTTTTTTCTTTTTTACAACAACAAACTAAAGGAGCAATCATGTTTAATTACCTTGACTTTTTGTAGAATCGCCAGTTTCACCAGTAAGTGCAAGTAAAAGTTTTTGGATATTGGAATTTAATATTTCAATATTTTTACTAATTGTACTTAACAATAAAATTTCTTTTTCAACAGCTTCTTTACATTCTTGTTCACTCATACTCATTTTTTACCCTTATTATGAAAATACCCCAAACCATTTAACATAGTTGTAAATTGTTCAGCTAGACCTGTAATATCGCCGTTGCTGTCTGTTACAAACATAAAAGAAGCAACTTTGTTAATATTTTCTATGTTTATCTCAGAAGAGCCAGTAATTTTACGTAAAATTTCTTTGTCTTGACTTGTAAATTTAGATGTAAATAGTTTAAATAATAATGTTTGATTTATGCTATCAACTTTAGCTTTAGCATAATTCATCTGATGATTTTTAGTGTTTAGAATATGCTCCCGTTGTTGCATTGCAACACTGCCAGCTTGAAAAACATTACTTGAAGATTGATGAGCATTAAAAGCAGAATTAGCACTCGTTGCAATAACTTGTCCATAAGATATATTATTAGCATCCGAATCGCCAAAAATTTTACTAAACATGCCAAGCTTACGACCTTTGGAAAATTTTTTAAAAAGATTTTTAGCACCGGCACGAACAGGCGTAAGAGTAGCAATAAGCAAAGAGCCAGCAATACCAACAATTTTATGGATAATAGCTTCTTGTTTTTGGATATAAGTCATTAAAGCAGCCGAAAACATTATACTAATACCACTATTAATAGCGTCGTTTAAAATTCCATCAGGCATACCACTATTTTTAAGTCTTGTTAGAACTTCGTTATAAGCAACCGAATATGTTAAATCTTCAAACATTTCATCAACACCAAGACCAATAATGCGAGCTGTGTTACTTTGCTTAGTTTCTGACATTATTTATAACCTTTTGCTCATCCAAATATTCACGGGAAACATCTCCAACAAGTTTGAAAGAGCTTATAAAATAGTAAGCAATACCAATAATAACAAGAATAACGATAATATCAATCAATATATTACTATCATCGTTGTTATTGACATCATTATTTTTTAAATCATTTTTATTTATTTGTTTCATTTAAATAATCCTTTGTAACTTCGCCGACAAGTTTAAATTTAAATAATTGAGATATATCCGGTAAAGCAGGATATAAAGCATTTATATCATTTTCATCAAGTTCAAAATTGTTTTCATCTGTTGCAGTTCTTGCTCTAGTTGCTTCGTATGTAAGCGACATCTCTCTTGGAGTAGCTTTAGCGATGGTGTTACCATCGAGGTCTTTAACTGTTGCTGGTGTTTTCATGTATTCGGCTTGTTCTTTGTGTATTTCAAAGGTTCCAGATAAAGCTTCCTTAATAGCTGTCTGATTTGCAACGTAATCAGCTGGTAAAGTTACAGCCATTGATTCAGGGAAAGCTATAGATAAGTCTTTTGGCATTGTCATTTTTATGCTAGGTTTTATTTTAGCTATATTATTTAAAGCTTTGGTAACTTCTGTTAAATCTACAGATTTACTAGGATTTTCAAGAGACTTTTTATATAAATTTGCTATTAAATCCAAACTTTTTTCAAGTGATTTTGAGTTAAGCTCAGGTTTTGGTTTAAAATTTGGTAAAGGTGTAGATATAGTTTGTGTAAAACCACCTTTTTTGCTTGCTTGTTGTGTAGGCACTGCAATATTAAGAGATTTTGTTGCTTGTAAAGCTACAAAAGAATTTAATGCTGAAGCAATTTCCGCAAGTATAGCATTTTGTGAATTAATAGCACTGATAAGATTTGTTGAATTACCAGCATTAATATTAGAGCTACCACTAGCAAACGAAGCAGAAGAAGATAAATTGTTCTTAGGAGTTTGCGGAGCTGATGGTGCGGGAATAGTATAATCCTTATCATGAATTGACCTGAGCTTGTTAATATAATCTTCAGGCTTTGGTATTGAAGGAGCTTCTGAAAGATTAAAATCAGTTGTTGAGGAACTTGAACGAGAATAATTATTTATACGCTCAACAATATTACGAGCAATTGAAAAACCTAAAGGATTTATATAATCACCAGTGTTTTGTGGAGAACTTAAATCAGTATCTTTTAAAGTTTTTGTTAAAGCATAAGAACCAGCACCAGCACTAGCAATATCAAAAGCAGATATAGCACCGGTTCGGAGAAGATTAGCAATAATACCAACAACAGGAAGAGGCATTTTTTTTTATCCTTTCTTTTTTTTATAGATTATAACATTTTGTATAAAAAATATAAAATCATTCAAAATAATCAGCCCAAGAATAAAGAGAATAATATTCTTCATCATAAGATTTAAATTCTTCAAAACTCAAAAAATCTTTCTTATCGGCAAGAACTTTTAAGAAATGGTCTTTTTTAAATGGCAAACCAAAAGAAGAATAAATATTAAAAAAGAACCAATAAGGAAATAATTCACCAGTTTTATATTCAGTAATTAGCGAAGCAGGACAAGCAACAGAAAGATTATAAAGTTTACCAAAACAATCTAATAAAGAAGTTTCTGGAACATAACATAATATTTCTGTATTATTGTCAATGTATAGCATAAAAGAAGATGCTATACAAAACCAAAAATCAAAACCTTTTAATTTTACCGGAGTCAGCAAAGGCAAAGATAAGCCAGAAGAAGAAATCGCAGGGACACGAGAAGGAAAACCCTCAGAATCAAAAAAAGTTGATTCAATAAAGTCCTTATTGTCTTTTAAATCAACTGCGGTAATAAGAGAAGTCTTAACAAATATTATTCGATATTTCGTGTTAAGCATAGATATATTTTCATAAGTATTATTATCAATATATAATGAAATCTCTCCAATTTTTTTATAGATATTTCCATTAAAAAGATAATAACCATCCGCAGGCTCTTCAAAAAATTGATTCAGATTTGTAACAGATTGTATCATGAAATAACCTTGTAAAATTTATCTAAAGAGCTATCTATACTTTTAATGTTTTCAGAAAGTTCTTTTAAGTGTTCAATGTCTATCTTTTCGCCTTTCTCAACTTGTTTAATCATTTCATCAAGTTTAAAAGCTGTAGCAGATAAACCTGCGATGTTTTCTGCTTCTGTGTCATCAAGTTCTGATATTTTAGAAAATACCTTACTAACAGCAGTAACTGGCGCAGTAATTTGTGGAAAAAATACGCTTGTAATTGTTGAAAGTCCATCGAAAACACCTTTTGCCTTATCGCTAAATTTTGCGATATCTTCTTTATTTATTTGCATAAATAACTCCTTTGTATTTTGTTAAATTTTCATCATAATTAAAAACATAATCTCTTAAATTGAAAGAAAAAATAAAATCATTTTTAAGATTAATTATAAAATTTTGTAAAAATGATGATTGAATTTTTGCTTTTTTAAAAATAAAAAAATGAAAGACAAGATAACTATCATCTAAAATAAAATAATGTGTAAAAGTTATATAATTACTAAAATCATTTTTTACATAGCTTTCATTAAAATAAAAATCAATAATTAAAAAATGTCTATTAATTTCTTCAATTTTAAAAGAAATATTTTTTTTATATGGATAATAATCTTTTAAAAATTTAATTAAAAAACTAGAAATACTATTAATTTTTATCAAAATAAAAAAACCTTTCTAAAATAATGTAAATTGTTTAACTATAAATAGATAATCGCCCCTAATTTTAAAGGTATAATTTTTAATACTTAAAAACTTACGAATAGGAGCAATAACAAAATCTTTTGCTAATTTTTCTTGTAATTCACGATAACGTTTTAAACTCCCTACAAAGCTATTATATTTAATAAATCCATGTTGCTTTGCAAAAGATTTTATAACACTATAATGCCTTAAATCAATACAAATATATTTATTTTCTTTATTTTCTTCAATTAGATAACCAACTAATGCTATGTATAAATTATTGTTAATATTCATAAATGTATCCATCATTTTTTAAAACCGTTAAAGATTTTTCAATATCTTTTTTATAATCATCATTTCTAATATCCTGTAAAGCTTGTAATAAGTCATCAAGTGAGCGATAAAGTGATGGATATAATGGATTTATAACATCTAATTTTTCACCTTTAATAATTTGCTCGTTTTTATTAAAGCTACCGCACATTTTAGATAAACCGTATTCATGAAGTGATATTTTTTGCATAGCAAGGTCTTTTTTAACTTCATTGATTACATAGGTGAAATTATCATCAAATGAACCTAAATTACTATAAACTGAAGATATAAAAGATTTAAAAGCTATCTTTACTTTTTTAATATCTCTTGTATTAATAAACTTATGAAGATATAAAGCTTCGTTGTTTTCTTCATCAAATTTATTAATCATATCCCAAAAATTCAAGCGGTTTGTGTCAGCTTCACAACGAAAATATATAAGTCGCTTGCTATCTGATTTAATGTTGCTTTCTGTTAATCTCTTAACTTCATCATCTGTTAAATCATACCACTTACAAATTTTTAAACCATAAGCCCAAAATTTCCCTAAATTATCAAATAAAAAAGAAATTTCATCAGTTACATTATCGCCCATAAGTTTTTTAACAAAGGGGCGACCAAGTTCAATTTCATGGCGATAAACATTGCTTTTAGAGTTTATATCATATCCGTAAAGCTCCCACTTAGTAAATATTAAATTACTTATACGTTTTTTAATGACCTGATTAACTTTGTCATATATTCTAAACATACATGGAGATTTGCCAAATGCGATACCTTCAAATCTGTTATATTGCATAAAATTGTTAATTGTCATTTGTTCTAAGTTTATAAGATTTGTTTCTGTTTCATCATCTTTTATAAGTGTGCTATCATGCTTATAGGTTGAATGAGTGTAATTTGTTGTTCTTTTTAAACTTCTAAATTTTAAAAAATCCTGCGGTGTGTATTTTATACCAGCAACATCGGTACAAATATCAACCCTTGAGATTTCAACATCAAATTTATCTTTGAATATATCATTTAAAAATGCTTTTACACGGTTATAACATTCTTTATGACCGTATTTAAGTAAAAATATACTTCTAAATTGTATTTTTAAATGATACATTTGTTTATTTTTAAAGCTTGTATCACCTACTAAGCAAAATATATCATCGTTTTCAAAGAAACCGAAATAATTACCTAAGCCTTTAGATGACACTTTAAAATTACCGTATGATGAGCCTAAATCATCAAGGATATATTTTTCACCGTAAGTATTTATTAATTGGGCTTGATTTTTTAAATCGTAAATTTTTGATATAAACTCAGAATACTCATTTTTGTAGTATTCTTCATCATTGCAACGAATACCTAAAACTAAAGTATCAATACCTTGGTGAACAATGTTAAAATTTAGGCTATCAAAAATCATTTTGTTTTACTTTCTATGATAGAGTGTTTTAAGTGATATAAAAAATGCTCTTTTTGCTCATCATTTAAGAGAAAGATTAAATTATTAACAAAAACAGAACTATCTATTTCATTTATAACATTTGCTATATCTTTGGCTATAGACATTGTATGTTTATTATTATTGGCTAAAGATGATATGTTTTCAATATCTGAATTAAAAATTGTTGTTTTCATTTTTTTGTCCTTTCTTTTTTTATCTAAAGGGGCTTGTAACGGTGTGAGGTACTGATAGTCTAGGCACTTACTTTTGTTTAAAGCCCTATAAAATCAGGGCTTGCGCTACTTTTTTAAACCTTCAAGTTTTAACATTGCCGTTACAAACAACTCGCTAGCTGGGGTAAATTTTTCAAATACCACGGTCGGGGTTGTGTTATATGCGTCTTTGTATAATACGTATTTTATAGAGCCAGAAGCGATGTATACTTCATCAAGTTTTAAATTTAAATATTGTTCTTGTGTTATTCTTGTTGAGTGTTCGCCACCACTATTTAAAGATACATAGCTTAAACGATAAGTGTTATCCCATTTTTGCGGCTCTCCAAACTCATCTGTTAAGATGTTACCATCTTTATCTATTTTTTCCTTACCTTCTTGAAGTTTTAAACCTGTTACTTTAATCTTTTGTTCGAATAAGTCGTTATTCTGATTTAAAGCATTCCATATATTTTTTATCTCTTGCTCTTTTTCTGTGTTCAATAAAGCTTCTGTAGCTTTTGCCATTGTGTCATCCTTTTATAAACTGTTTAAATGTTTGTTTAATTTGTTTTCTAACAAATAACCATTTTTAATTGTTTTACTTAAATTATCTTTTGATATGTCTGTAGTGTTTAATATATCTTGTCTTGTAATACTCCTTTTGTTATTAAAGTTATTAAGCACAGATTTTAAAATTTTAAACTGTGTTAAATTTATAGGTATTTGTTTCATTTTTAAAATAACTTTTTAAAAATCGGACTATCGCACACATTACTGCAACAATAGCAACTTTTTTATTTTTTCCACTATCTATTAACCTGTTATATCTTGTTTTAAATTTATCGTTAAATCTGATACAAGATAAAGCAGACATAAATAAAGCTTTTCTTATTGTGCTGCTTCCAATTTTATTTATTTTTTTAGTTTTTTTAACACTTGTACCCGATTCATAAATTCTAGGCGATAAGCCAATAAAAGAGATAAATTCTTTTGCATTTTTAAATCTGTTAAAATGTAGCTGTGGGAATAGTTTTAAAGCTAAATCTTTACCTATTCCTTTGCTATCTTTTATAATTTGCTCGGTTTGTGGTATGTATTGCTTTAGTAGTTCAAAAGCTATATTGTTAAGTTTTTCTTTTATACTATCTATATGTTTTATTAAATCTTTAACTATTATTTCTATGTCTTTATCATAAGTTAAAGATTGTGATTTTTTTAGATTTTTTAATTGAGTTGTTATCTTTGATAAAAGCTCGCTTGTAGTGTTATAGCTTTTAATTAATATATATTCTTTATTATATTTAGATGGGTTTATATAGGACTTAAACATTTTACAATATAAAGCAAGTCCATAGCTATCTGTTAAATCTGATTTTATATGGGTTAGGTGTTTTAAAAAGTGTGATGTTTTGTTTGGGTTAAGTACTGAGTATTTTATTTTTAATTCGCTTAATGCTTCTTGCAATGCTATATGATAATTGTTTGTATATTCTAATACTACAAGTATATCATCACTGATAAATGAATTAAAATAAGCTTTTAATACTTCTTTATTGTTTGGTAATTTTTCATATTTAGGTTTTATATTATCGTTGTTTGTTAAAAAACATAAATCCAAAGTATTTTTGGATACATCAACTCCACAAAAATAACATTTTTTCATGTGTGAATCCTTTTTTGAATGTAAAATTTAATTTAGTTCTTGTTACTTTTCTTGTATTCAGTAGAGTTTTAATTAAACTTACTAAGATTTTAATCAGTAACAAAAACGATGATAATCGCTAAAATCTTCCCAACAGTGTCAAAGCACTTGAATTATTAACAGCGAGTTATCATCATTTTACATTGTTTAAACAATTTATAAAAGTATGATTTGAGAATGTAGAACTTTTATAAATGTTGTAGGGGAATCATACAAGATTATCAGAATGCTTTTACCGTTGTATGGTGTTAAGAATACTGATGAATTTCTAGGAAAGGAAGAGAGCTTACAAGATGTTATTAACAAGGGAGCAGGAACTAGCGATATTGGAGCAGGAGCTATTAGCGAACAAGGAAATCTCCCAATATTACAACCCCCTGACACGGGCGATATTGGAGCAACTGATGAGTTTGCTATATGAAGCACAAGCAACTTTTAACAACTCATCAAATGATGATAGGACAAGAATTTTAGCAATAGAAAAGCAAAAACACATTTTAAATTTAATACAAACAATTAAGGAGTATAAAGATGACAGAGAATGAGGCATTAGCAAGTTTAGTAAATGAATTAGTGGGCGATAGCGAAGTTCAAGAGACACAAGAGCAAGGGCAAGAGGCACAAGAGCAAGGGCAAGAAAGTAAAGAAGAAACAAAGCAAGAGGCACAAGAGCAAAAAGGGCTAAATCCTGATGATATTAAGAACGCTTTAGCACAAGCTTTAAACGAGCAAGAGGCACAAGAACAACAAGCACAAGAACAATCACAGCAACAAGCAGAGCCAACACCAGCTGAACTTGAAAGAGAAACGTTGTTAAAAGAGTTGGGATTGTCTGATTACAACCAGAAAATGCAAGAGTTACAAGCGTTTAAAGCACAACAAGAGCAGATGATGGAACAAGCCCGAAAACAAGAGCTATTTAACCAAAATATCAATATGTTTGAAAAAGAGTTTCCTACAATTAAGCCGGAAGATTTAGGAAAGTTTGCTGAAGAAAACGGAGTAATTGACCTACTTGGTGAAGACTACAAGGGTTGGAAAATAGTAGCAAAAGCAATGCTAAATACAGCTACTCCAAAAGAAACACCAGATGATATTATAGGCACAAACGGAGCAACAGCAAAGAGTGATACATTTGAGCGAATTAAAAGGGGAGAAAGTGTTTCAAATGTTGATATAGGCGAAGAGTTGTTAAGGGGGCTATGATGGGCTTTTTTGAGTTTTTAGGAAATGCAGGAAAAACTATAGGCGATAATTTTGGAAGTGTAAAAGAGTGGCTAAGCGGTAGTGGAAAAGATGGAACTAGCAACTTTTTAACAGCACTTGGAACAGCTGGAAACATTTACGATAGTTACTCAAAATATAAAGCAAATAGGGCGAATAATAAGCTTATGAAAGAGCAATGGGACTATAATAAAATGTTAGCTAATAGGTCTCTAAATAAAGAAAATACAGCACAAAATAACTTAGCAAACGCGTGGAACACTAGCCTTTTAGCAAGGAAAGATGACGAGGAGAGGAAACCTTATGGCATTTTATAACCCTAAAGTGGTGGATTTCAATCCATCACGAATGAGGATAGAAGCAACAGGTGATATAGGTGGTGGTTTATGGGATATTTATAAGCATAATGTTGCAAAAAATCAAACACAAATGAAGCTTGATGAGGATAAAAGGCATAATGTAGCAAGTGAGGATTTAAGCAACAAAACATTACAAGAAACAATCACCGATAACGCGTTTGACCGTGATTTTAAACAAAATAAGTTTAATGTAGAAAACGACCATTGGAATAAAGATTATGCTTTAAAACAAGATGAATTTGCAAACACAAAAGACTACAGAGATAAAAGCCTATGGACTAGGTGGAATGAGTTTAAAGCAAATAAAGATATTGCTTATGCGAAAATGTTTGCAGACCAGCAAGAAAAACAAGAGAAAATCAATACTGAAAATATACTCGCCAATTCACAAGCAGATTGGTTAAATAAAGAGGTCCCAGATGTTGCTAAAACTCTTGGAATATCACAAGAGGGGCTTAGCAAGACTAGGGAGCGATTAAAACAGCAAGGGTATACAGATGACCAAATAAACGGAGCAGTTAATACCCTTGTAAAAACACAAATAGCCTCATTAGGGACAGGGTTTAACACAAATCCATACGAATACATAAGAAAAATAAAAGAAAGCAACGCACAAGCACAACAAGATGAGGCTAATTTTTCAGCAGTTAAAAGCTATGTTTTAGGAAACAAAAGAGCAAGAAACGCATTGTCAGCAAAATATGGAGCGCCTATTGAGAATTTAGACCCGCAAACTTTAGATAACTATATAAGGCTTGAAAGCACAGGCAAAGGGGGATTATTTAATAGAAATAATATTATAGCAAGTTCTAAGAATGCAAAAGCTATGGCGACAAATCTAACAGCCTTAAAAGAGTTAGGCACAATCGTCGGAATGATAGAAAAAGGAGCTAGTAATCATACCGGTTTTTTTGGAGCAAACAAGCCTATAAACGCGATAAAACAATTCTTAAATAGTGATGATATTGAGGCTACTGCTTTAAAAAATAAGTTAAATGCACTATATACAAGATTTGCAAAAGGAGCGAGAAGTGATAAGGTAGCTGAGGCAATGGACAGAATTTTACCAAAGTTTGGTGACCCATCTACAAATAACTTCTTATCATCTTTAGCAGTCTTAAGCGGTGAGCTTAATTCTGAATTACAATCAATGGCTAAAACCCTACCAAATGGCACTTATAGCGATGATTTTCAAGCAGAACTAGATAATATACCAGCAATTTTAACTAGGATAAAGGATTTAACAGGGATAGACCCCGTAACTATGGAAAATACAAAAAGCGAACATAAAAAAACAAAATCCCAAATAAAAAACATAAAAAGGTATTAATATGAATGGCTTAATTGATGAAAATGTAGCAAGAAATAGTATAAAAAAGCATTTGGAAAAATTAAAAGGGTTTAAACCTAATATCGAGGCAGAAGATAAGCCCTTAGAATTAGACCTACCATTTATAAGCCCTATGAAAAATATAGCAGAACTTGGGGTTAAAGGTGTAAGCGGTGCATTAGGCTATGGAAAAGACTATAAAGATGAATTTAGCAATGTTAAAAACGATGATGATTTAAGAAGTGCTGTAAATAATTCTCTGTCAAGATATGATAGCTCAAAGCCTATATTTAGCGATGATAAGAAAAAGGGCGAATTCTTAGGAAAAATAGGCGATGTTATTAGAGCAAACAAGCTAGGCGATGGGCTTATCGTTGATAATGATACTAACACTATGTATATTGAAAGGGGAGATGATTTAATAGATTTAGACGACGGGATTTTAAAACATATCGCCAGAATTGGCAGAGATAATCTAGGCTCAATCATAGGTGGGGCATTAGCTGTTAAAGGTGGGAAAAGCTTCTTATCAAATGTGGCTCGTGGTGCAGTTGGCAGTGGTTTGGGTGGTGGAGTTGATGGTATTATAAACTCAAATGCCACAGAACAAAATATTAATTTAAAAGATTTAGCACAAAAAGTAGTAGAAGAAGCTGGGTTTTCAGCTGGTGGCGATTTAGCATTTAAGGCATTGGGAAAAAGTGCAAAACCTGCGTTAAATGCAGGGAAATGGGTATTAACTCACACACCAACAGGCAAAGTAGCAGGTCTTGCAGGAGATGTTTTAAAAAGTGTGCCGACTGCAAATGCCAGTGGTGCTGAAAAGGTATCAAAGGCAATAGCAGGAGATGAAAGAGATTTAATTTTAAAAGGGGCAGAAAAAGACGGGCTTAGTGTAGATAGTGGGGGCTATACCGATATACAAGCATTTAATCCTGTTATCAATAAAATAAAAGATTTTAGCTCATATCTAGCTGAAAAATTACACCTTGATGATGTTTCTAAAAAGATACAAGAAAGTGGTGGCGTTGATAAGATTAGAGAAGATATATTAAACACAGCGTTAAGTGATAGGAAAGAGTCCGCAAGGCTTATTGACGCGTTAAGACAAGATAGCTCAGGTAATGGGGCGAGAAAATTACAAGAAATAGCACACGATGATATAAGCAAAATAAAACAAGCACTAAGACTTGATGAGGGCGATAAAAACGCATTATCAACAATAGTAGAAAATTATTACAACAACACCAAAGGTAACTTTGGGAGAGCAATAGACGAACTTGCAGATTTTGTAGAAAATAGGGGTGGGGCTAAAACCGTAACATTAAGCGATAAAGCTATTGATGATATGATAGATGATGTTACAAGTAGGCTTAATGAGTTTGATAAAAGTTCAGATAAAACACAAGAAATTATCAATGCGTTTGAAAATCTAAGGGGCAAAGAGTTAGGCGTTAAGGATTTAAATAAGCTTAGGTCTGATTATAATAAAGGGCTAAACGATATATTAAACAAGGATAAGGTTACACAAGCTACAAAGATTGATTTTGCAAGGGGCAAAGAGATATTAGAGCAAGCTATGGATGAGCTTTTAGCCGATGGTGACGCGATTAAATATCTAAAAGACAACCTAAAAAATTACAAAGATATGAAGCATATATCGGGCAATAAGTTTTTTGAGACTGTTATAAATAAAGATAGTAGTATGGAAGATATTGTAAATGCATTTGAGGGGGCTTATAAGTCGCAAGGCAAGATATATGATGATTTTATTAACAGGCTATCTGATGAAGAGGCAGAAAGATTTGAGTCGGCTTTGCTAAAGCATTACATAGATGGGGCTACGGGGATAAGTGGAACATATAACAAGAAAGAGGCACTAGACTCAATAGCATTGTCTGAAGTTTTAGAAAAGATGAATTTCAAAAGCAAAAGAGCAAAAGCAATAAAAGAGCAAATAGACAAATTGGCAAAAACTAGAGGTAATGTCATAGACATCTTACAAGCCTTAGAAAACACATACATTAAACCGAAATTATTTAACAAGGGGATAGCTACTACCTTTGAGGGTGCTAGTAAAACAGCAACAGTCAATGCTATAAGGGCTAAAGCACAAAAATATATACCTTATATGGGCGATGATAGTGCATTTTATTATCATTTGGCAGAAGGACTAAAACACGCAAAAGCAAAAGATAATGGGTTTAGTGATTATATAGAAAGTTTAAAACGCACAAATGCCCCAAAAGAAACTATTAAAACTTTGCAAGATGTACTAAACGACGCAAAAGAATTAGCAGAAGTTGGCAACAACATAGAGCCTATAATAAAAGGCGATGGTTTTACTATGCAGAACGGGGTTCTTGAATACAAAAATACTCTGTTTGATGTACCAAAAAATGTTAGAGAAAAAGCAAAAATAAACGATACGCCAATACAGACAAATTTAGACAAATTAAGAGAAAAACATCCCAACGTGTTTAAAACACAAGGAGACGTGGCTAGGCTTATTTACGCAATCAAAAACAACCCAACACATTTCTTAGATGGGAGCAATGAAGACAATGCTATCTTATTAAAAAAACTGAAAGACAATAAGACAGGGTATATAGGGATTCAAAGAAACAAAGAGGATGTAAATCTTATAGTTCACGCTTTAAGAAGCTCAAATAAAAAAGAAATTAAGAGATTAATTAAAAGGCAGATGGATAGGGCGTCCTTACCTATCACTTCCAATAATGGAACTGGGACTGGTGCTAAAGCACATTCATCTGCTAAAAGAATTATACCACAAAAAAACCAAGAAGGCAAAGAGGTTAGGAATATAACCAAAATATTAGCCGATAGTTTGGCAGATATAACCGAAAATGATTTAACAGATTTTGAGCGAAATTTGGCAAGAAAATCGGTAGCAATGAGGAAATTTTTACTTGATAAAGCAAAACAAAGAAAGCTAAGTAAAGGTGCAATTACACAATTAGCGAAAGATTTAGGCATAGAAAACAAAGAAAAGGAAACTAAATGAAATTAAGAACAAAACAGCTCGTAAAGAATTAATCATTATGAATTTTTAATTTAACGCTATTTTTCTTTTAAAAGTCCAAAAATTGGGTAGTTTTTGGACTGCCTTATTCGTTAAAGTTGTTGAAATTTAACAACAAAGGAAACGAAATGGCAATAACTTCAACAGGGTTTCAAAACCCAGCCACAAGAAGAGAGGGCTTAGTCCCATCAGTTTATGACAAAATCATTATGGTAGGTGCTGAAGACACACCTTTATTATCACTTATAGGTAAAAGCAAAGTATCAGGTATCACACATAGTTGGATAGTAGATAGCTTGGCAGACCCAAAGAAAAATGCTCAAAAAGAGATAAGCGACTTTACAGGTGCAGCAAAATCAACTAAACAAAGCGTTACAAACTCAACTCAAATATTTACAACTGATGTAATGGTTTCTAAAACTATGCAAGCTGTTAAAACCTATGGCGGAAAAGAGTTACAACACGAATTAGGCAAGAAAACAAAAGAGCATAAACTAGATATTGAGTATGCACTTTTGGGCTTAGGTAGAAATAGCGACGCTAAACAAAGTGTATTTTTAAAACCAACAACAAGAGCTGATGAAACACCGGCTGAAATGGCAGGATTGTTTTACTACTTAGCAAAAGGGGCGAGTGCATTTACAAGTGGTGCTAGGGGCAATGTTTTGGCTTTTGACAACTCACAAAATTGGCAAGGCACAAAAACACCTTTAACAGAGAAAGAGCTAAATACTATTTTACAAAAGATATGGGATAGTGGTGCAACTCCAAAAGATGTTTTTATCGGTGCTAGTTTAAAACAAGCTATTAATAAAATGGCTACTAGACAATTTGGGGGCGAAAAGAAAATCAACACAAGAGTAACAAGCTTAGAAACTGATTTTGGGGTAGTTAATTTTAGATTACACAGATTTTTAAACACTAAATACGGTCTTGATGATGTCTTAATTGCCGGTGATTTTGATTATGCAAAAATGGGCTTATTAATTCCGACTACTATTGAGGAAGTGCCAACCTCTAAAACAGCAACTCAAAAGAGATTTTATACTGAGGGTTGTCTTGAAGTTAGAAACGCGGACGCATTCTGTATAGGTGTAGGACTTCGTGCATAATGATTGCAAGTGAGTTTAAAAAGTTATTGTCGCTAAGGGGGAAGAGTGGTATCAATCTCCCTAGCGATGAACTTTTAAATGAATTAGTTAAAGAGGCGATTGTATTTGTAGCTACAAAATGTGTACCATCTGAATTGGTAGTAAAAGACACAACAAACATAAGATTATTGAGAAGATTAAGCAATGGGTTTGGGCTAAGAATACCCGATAAAGTAGATATAAACTCAACTGAAAAACATATACAAATAGATGAAGTATTAACTTATGCTGTTATGTATGAAGTGCTTTTCTTACTTAATAAAGATATGGGGTTTAGGCAGTTAGCTATGGATATAATCAATCAATTTAACGCAAATGACGGTATAGAGGTTTATTATGATTAATGAAAAAGACAAAATACACTTAATTGACAATGTAAAATCAATAGCTGATATTGATTTGCTTAAGTTTTTAAAAAATATGGCTAAACATTTCATTGAGTGTAAAGAAACTATCAAAAAGGCTAAATTATGATAAGTATGCACGAGTTAAAATTAGCTGATGAAACGCTAGAGGCATTAAAGTTTTTGCTAACACAAACAACAGAGTTAGAAAGTGCTATAAAGACTATCAATTTAACAGAAATAAAAGGTATAAACGAAAGCATTACACAAGCTAAAGATAGGGTTGAAACAATAGAACAAGGTATAAATGAGGTCAAAAACACTTTTGAAAACGAAAAGGGTGATTTTGACAGTAAATATAGCTTATTTAATGAATTTCATAATACCTTAGATACCTTAAAATCAACACTTGAAAGCCTTAAGCAAAGTGCTTTAACCGCTGAAAGAAATGCAATAAGTAAGGCAGATGAAAGTAAAAGATATGCTAATGATATTAAGCAAAAGCACGATGAGATAACAAACGCTACAAATGATTTTAGAAAAAATGCAGAAAAGGTTAATCAAACATTGACAAGCGTTGATAGTGCGAAAAGGCATATTGATTTAAAAACCGATGAGTTAAGAGCCTATACAGATGATAAGCACACAAAATTTACACAAATAGAGAAACATCTTGAAAATATACAACAAGAGAAAAGCGATGAAGTGTTACAAATTGTTAAAAGCGCAAAAGCTGAAACTAACGAGTTAAAAGAGCAAATACAAGACTTTATGCAAAATGTGAATTCGGCTAATGATGAGTTAGACCAAAAAAAGGCTGAATTAAAAGAGTTGGGGAGTAGTTTATCTGAGATAAAAGAGCAAATAAATCAAGTTATCTCTGGGGGTGTTATAAATGATAATGTAGTTTCACAAACTCAAACATATAGTAGTAATAAAATAGAACAAAAATTAGCAGATATAAATGTAGATGAGAAATTGACCAATCTTATAAACGACAACTCAAGTGCTATTAATAAGGTTTATTCAAGTAATAAGATAAACGAGCTTTTAGGAGATGTTTATACAAAAGCACAAAGCGATGGTAAATATGCATTAAGTTCAGCACTAGCTAACTATCTTACTACCGTAAATGCAAATAACACTTATGCTACAAAGAATGAGTTAAACTCTGTAAGAAGCGCTATACCTAGCACTTCAGGATTTTTAACTCAAAGTAGTGCAGATAGTAGGTATATTCGTTCAGAAAACGCAAACTATACAACAGTAACAGATAATCTTGCTAGTTCATCGCCAAAGGAAGCCCTTAGTGCCAATCAAGGTAAAGTCCTTAAAGAGTTGATAGATAAGAAAATAGACAAAACTTCAGCTGAATTTTTATATCTAAAAAAAGCAGGACAGACTGCATTTGATAAAAGGGAACAAACAAGTTTAAGTGCTGATTTAAGACAGAGTAACAACTTTGTTATAACCCCATCTACAAAAGAAACACTGTCTTTAAACAACGCAATTGCTGGGCAAACTGGGATGATAGTAGTAATGGATGGCTCTAAAATATCAGGATTTGGTAGTATGTGTAAGTTTAAAGTAGTACCAAAAAATTTATATGGCTATGAGCTTTTTATTTATTTTGCTGTTAGTCCTACTGATATCAAAATGTCACATATAACAGTTAATAACAGCAATAGTGTTGAATCTAAAGTCCAAAGATTCAAAGGTACATATTTTCCACTGACACATACCACTAAAGACCCAGTATACCCAAAATACGTAGAGCGAGGAGGAACTCCTTATACATTTAAACCTAATGATGGTTTATATTTCTCAAAGCCACCAACTTCGTTTAAATATCTTTTTAAGAATGACTCAAATGCAAATAACAGTCTGTACTTTAATGACCCTGATATTAGTCTTTGGGATACAACACAAATTACAAATATGGCTGATATGTTCTACGGTTGTAAGAAATTTAACCAGTCTTTAAATAACCTCAATACAGAAAATGTTACTGATATGAATAGTATGTTTTGGGACTGCTATGAGTTTAATCAGACTTTAGAACATTTCAAGACTGATAAAGTTATTGATATGTCCTTTATGTTCCACGATTGTAAAAAGTTTAACAAAAACATAACTAACTGGAGCGTTGGTCGTGTTGCTATATACCAATATTTTGCTCAAGGCTCAGCATTGTCAAAAAGTAATGTTCCATCTAAGTTTAGAAACAAGAACGCCAACACAGCTTGGAGATAAGGATAAAAAATGAAAAAATACTTTGATAAAAAAGAAAAAAGGTTTGTATTTGATAGTTATGTAACTACAGATGATGGGATATTTTATCTTGATAGACTAAGTAAAGAGGAACTAAATAAGATTGGGTTGCTTCCTGTTGTAGAAGTTCAAATTAACCCTGATTATCAAACGGTAGAGTATAAAGAGGTAGATGGTGAATATGTAGCTCAAATCATAGAGACAAAGAGTATACAAGAATACACAAAAGAAAAACTTATACAAGAATTTAAGGATAGAGCTGGGGAGTATTTAGATAAAAAAGCACAAGAACACGGATATGATAATATTTTAAGTGCCAGTTCTTATGCTGGGTATGAAAATGACTTTCAAGAAGAAGGAAAAGCTTTTGGTGTGTGGAAGTCTAAAGTGTGGAAAACTGGGTATATGTTTTTAGCTGAGAAAGGTGATCAAGACCCTAGCACAATAAACCTTGATGAACTTTTAGAGGGTTTACCAGAATTAGAGATATAAAAGGAGTAACTAAAGATGAAGGATATTAATTGTGTGGTAGTTAAACCTTTCAATAAAGATAGATTTGAAGTTGTAGAAGATTTTATCTTTGAAGGTATAAAAGTACCTAAGGGGTATAAAAGCAATGGTGCAAATGTGCCTCGCCTTTTATGGCCTATCTTTCCACCAAATAGTCCTGAGTATCTATCGGCTACTATCTTGCATGATTATTTATGTGATGTAGCTGATAGCACTATCAAATACGACACACTCAAAAATGTGAGCTTCAAATATGCTGATGACATGCTTTTAAAAGCTCTTTTAGCTTTGGGTGTGAATAAATTTAAAACTAGACTGTTTTATTATAGCTGTAGACTTTATCACAAAATAAAGTATAGACAATGATAAGTATAATATTTAATCTACTTAAGAATTCTAAACTAAACTACGCTATTATCGGGCTTATCTTAACTCTTTGTATGCTTCTTTATAAGACATACACAATCAACAATGAGCTATTAAATTCTAAAAATGAGCTATCAAATTTAAAGCTTGATAATGCACTTTTGGGTGTAAAAATTAGAGAAAAAGATGAGATCATTTATAAGCAAAATGAGGCTGTAAAAAAGTTAAAAGTAGATAATCACAATATACAAAAAGCATTAAATAAAAAGATAAAGGTTGAAAGCGTTTCAAAAAATGCTAGTTGCGAGAAAAAACTAGCTTACTTTGAAGCATTGTTTAAGGAGGTAAGCAGATGAAAAGCATTTTAATAATAGCATTAATGCTATTTAGTGGATGTGCTAGTGCTACTAAACAAATAGTATATAAAGATGTGCTAGTGCCTACTAAGTGTATAGCAGAGATTCCAAACAAACCTAAATATGAGAGTATTGAGGACGCAAAGGGGCTAATGGAGTATTATTTAAAAGTTGAAGCTCTACTGTTGGAGTGCGTAAAATGAAAAAGGTATTAGCACTCTTTATAGGTGGCATAATCTCGATAGCTGTGTCTATTGGGGCATTTTATTTTTTTGATGTGATGTTTGAAGATGAAAACACAACATTTATAGCGTGGCTAGTAAGCGTTGGTACATACTCTGCTGTTCTTAGCCCTGCAAAATGGCTAATGATATTTAAGATATAAATATGTTAGAAACTTACATAATTTATATATTGATAGTAGGAATAGTAGGCAGTTTTGTAAGCTGGAGCAAAGCGGAAAATCATAACCTTAGAAATATATTTTTTAGAGTAATTGATGGTTGTTTTTCTGCATATGTAGTATATGAGATAGCATATTATTTTACAACTAACGAAAAGCTAAGCCTTGCTATATGTGGTGTTGGGGCATTTAGTGGTAGTGATATGTTAGTTAGTTTAAAAGAATTTGCACTTAATTTTTTTCAAAGGAAAATATAAAAGATGAGTTTAGGAAAAGAACAAGAATTATTTATGAAAGATGTAGAAAAGCTTTTGCACTATATACATACAAACGGATACAGTGTAAGAGGTGGAGAGCTTTTAAGAACAAAAGAGCAACAAGAAATTTATCTAAAAACAGGAAAAAGCAAAACAAACAATTCAAACCACTTAATAAAGTGTGCTATTGATTTGTTTATATTTAAAGAAGGTAACTGGCTAACCAACAAAGATGATTTAAAAGAAATTGGAGCTTTTTGGGAAAGTTTAACCCCTATAAATAAATGGGGTGGAAACTATAAGAACTTTACGGACTGCCCACACTTTGAAAGGCGCGTAAATGGCTGAAAATAATGAGATAGAAGTATTAAAAGAACAAATAACAGCACTAAATAATGAAATAAATAATTTAAAACAACAAGCAAAGCAAATAACAGCGCTAAATAATGAAGTGCATAGACTAAACCAAAGGATAGAACAACTAAGCGTGGCAAACGATAGCGTAAATGTTAGGCTTGCAAACATAGAAGATAATGGGCTTAGGGGTGTTGTGCGAAATTTAGAACAAGAACAAACAATTCAAAAGTTGAAAATTAGAAAACTTGAAAAGGATAAATGATGAGTACTTATTCCGAAGAATACAAGAAAATTTTAAAAGAAGTGTTGGCTTTAAGTGTAGAAGAAAACTCCCCATACAATAAGACTATAGCATTTTTTGAGGAAAAATTTAATGAATATCAATTAAGTGCAAACGAGAGAATAAGGGTTTTTGCTGAAATGTTGCCCGTAATGACAACATCATTTACTACAACAGCAATGCAAATATCGATAGAGCTAGCAAATCAGTCACTTAGTTTTGATACAAATTTAGATAATTTAAAAAAGCAAGGCGAGTCTTTGACGGCAAACATTGAGGGCATAAAAGAACAAACAAAAGGTACTCAAATAAAGAATGAAGAGGCACAAGAACAACGCCCCGATAAACTTGCAAATTTGCATAAACAAGGTCTAATGCTAGATGCACAAATAGCTAAACTAGCACAAGAGCAGACACTAGCAGAAGAACAACATAAAGCGATAAAAGAGCAAGTTAAGGATAATAAACTAATCAAAGGTGCGAATATAATTGAGAATTTGATTACAGGAAATCAGCAAGGTGGCTTAGTTGTGCCGACTGATATGAGTAGATATTTGTTTGATTTGGTTGGCAAGTTGGTTGAGGCAGGAGCAACACCGAACAAACCTAGCACTTATACAATGACTAAAAGAAGTTAAGAATGTATATAGCCTTTGAAAATAGTCTAAACGCTACATTTAATGCAGAGAATACGCTTGAAAGTGATGTATTTTCATATATGGCTGGTGGTGCTATGGATAGCACATTAGCTGGTGGGTTTGGATATTCTGCATTTAATGAGACAGGGGCTGATTATAGGGCTATATTTTTAAACAAAAGTGGTAATTTAAGCGGTGCTATAACATCACTTAATGAAGATTTTGCTGAGTTTGCATTAATGAGTATTCAAATGTCTGTTATGAATGATGATATAGATACAACGATAGAGATAATGCAAGATATAGAGGGGGTTATTAAAGATGTAATACTTCCTTTAAAAAGGCAATTTACTAACAAAGGGCAAGGCTATAACGCTATATTTGGTGAAGATAGGGCAACTTTACAAGCAAATGGTTATACAAATTCGCTTGAAGCGTTTGTAAAAGAGAAGCAATTTGATGGCATTATTGAGAATAAATTAGAATATGTAGGAAATACGATAATGCCGGGAATTGGCGGTACTGTTTTAGGTACTATTTATGATGGTCTTACAACAGGCAAACTAAACTTATCCGCTAACGCTGTTGAGAATTTATCAGATACTTTGTTGTCAAAAGCGACCAATGTCGCCGTTAAGAAAACAATGTCGGCTATAGGCACAAGTATAGCCCCTATAGGCGGTATGTTTGTAGCTGAAATTGTCAAAATGGCTGTAACAGAAGCGTTTGAGGTGATGACAAAGTTAGACAGACACTACGGATTTGGTGGGGAGTTGATGGGCTTTGCTGAAGTTGATGGTAAGAGAATGGCACTTTATCAACAGCCAAAAACAATAGGAGAATTTTTAAAAGATTTAGTTGGCAGTGTCAATTCGTTGTTTGGCGATGAAGTTGAGAGTAAATTAGAAATGCTTACAGATTGGGACGGCAATATGGCTGGCTTTGGTGTTGATGGTCGCGTGTCAGCTACTTATGGGACTGATGGAACAATCACAAGCACAATGACAGGGAATACATTTAAGGGTAGCTTGGTAGATATGAGGGCATATAATTTAATCACTACAGGTAGGAGTGATGGCGATTGGCTTAGAAATGGTAAGAGTAGCCTTTATGGTGGTATAATTAAAAATAAGAGCGTCGAGGATATAGCTAACAATTATGGTTATAACACAACAATAAATAGCCCCTTTACTAACGCTATTAATGATAATTTAAGCAGTAATTGGGCATCAAGTAGTGGTAACTCTAGGAGGAGTAGGAGTAGAGATAGATGGCATACAAACGGAAGTGGTGGTTTTTATCGAGAAAACGACAAAACTAAAAAAAGTGAATATAAGAGTGGTCTTGAAATGACTATAGACAAATCTTTCAAAGATAAATTTGGCAGTAGCTTTGGAAGTAGTTGGGCATCAAGTAGCGGTAGTAGTAGAGATAAAGACTCATCAAAGAGCAGTAATCGCCGTAGTGGTATGAGTGATGGTAAGCCCGGTGGCAGAAGTAGAGCAAGTAGGGAAAGGTCAAGAAATAGAGAAAGAGGCGGTAGTAGCTGGGGGTAGAATTGACATTTTGATGTATTACTTTTTTACGCACTAATATATTTTTTATTGACTTCATTATTGACTAAACAAAGCACATAAAATAAATAATAACGATATTATGGGCTTTTACTTAATATAATTCGATTCCCCTCGCTTCCACCATTTACATATTTTCCCCTTATTCATTTTCTTTTATTTTGTTTAACCGAAGTTCGATAAAATCGTGTTTTTGTTCGTGTTGGTTTATTTATATTGTTTTATATTGTTTTAACTTGTTTTAACTTGTTTTAACTTGTTTTAAACATTTTTAACGGATAATTTGACGGACTAAAAAAGGACTTTGTAAAAAAAGTCCGTTAAAAGGATTATGTATGCCTAAGATAAGCACTCCGTTATCTGATACTAAGATAAAGAATTTAAAACCAAAAGATAAAGAGTATAAGCTTTCAGATGGTGATAAGCTATATCTATTTATCAAGCCTAATGGTCGTAAGCATTTTGCACTTGAATATAAAAGTCCTGTTACTCAAAAGATTAGAAGAATAGCACTTGGTGATTATCCTACACTTACTCTTGCAAATGCAAGGAAGAAAAGGGCTGAATTATTAGAAGCTTTGCAAGAGGGCAATGATCCCTTAATGCATAAAGGCAAAATGATAAACACTCTAAATAAAATAGGGCTTGAGTGGCTAGAGATTAAAAACGCTACAAACACGCAAAGCTATGCAAAAAAACAATTATTGGTGTTTAATAAACATGTATCAAAATATTTAGGCGATAGAGATATAAACGCTATAAGCACAGTTGATATTATAAATACGCTTAAAATAATAGAAGATAGTGGCTCTCTTGAAACATTAAAAAGAATATTCTCCCTACTTAATCAAATATACAAATATGCCGTAAGCTACGGCTATACAAAGCATAATATAATAGCTGATATAAGTTTTAGATATACATTCAAACAGGCAAAAACAAAAAACTACCCTACCCTAACAAAGACAAATGACATAAGAGGTTTGATACTTAGTATAGATGAATACAATGGCGATTATAAAACAAAGGTAGCATTAAAGCTTTTAATGAATACTGCTGTCCGCCCTTTTAACATTAGGGCTTGTGAGTGGAATGAGATAGATTTTAAAAACAAGCTATGGGTGATACCGGCTGAGAAAATGAAAATGAAACAAGAATTTATCTTGCCTTTATCTACTCAAGCTATGGATTTGTTAAAAGATTACAGGCTGGTAGCTGACAAGAGTAGCAACTATTTATTTGCAAGTTTAAGAAGTGCTGATAGGTGTATGAGCGATAACACACTAAATGCCGCCTTAAGAAGACTTGGTTATAGTAAAGATGAGATAGTATCTCACGGCTTTAGGGCGATGTTTTCAACTTTAGCAAATGAGTTAAGAGATGATCATCAATGTGGTATAGATATAATAGAAAAATGTTTGGCACATGCTGATAAAGACAAGATAAGAGATGCTTATAATAGGGCTAGCAATTTAAAACAGATGAGAGTTTTAATGCAATGGTGGGGTGATTATTTAAGTGGCTTAATTTCTTAAGCCACTGTTTGAGATTTAACAAGTTGTAGTATCTCATTTTTAGAATATCTTATAGTTCTTTTTGTCAAAGAGTGTTTGTTTATCTTCCCTGCTTTTACATACTTCCATAAAGTTGTTGCACTTATCTTTAAAAGTTGCATAACTTCTTTTGCCGTTAATAGTTCATCGTTCATTTGTATTCCTTTCTTATGTTGCTTTTATATAGTTATAAAAGGCTTCATATAAAAAAACTTTTTTAGCCTCAAAGCCTTTATCTGTCTTGCAAATATTTATCGTTACATCTGTTTTTTGCTCTATATACCGTCTTGCCTGTGTCGTCTTTTTCAGCCTATACTAGGTAATTGGCATATTTATCATTTAGCAAGCCAGGTGCAATGAATAAACCTGATAATTCATCATAGTTTAAATAGCTCATATTAATCCATTAACTTGCAACTAGCATAATCAGCTTTGTACCATTTGGCTTTGGCTTCATCTGAAGTATCTTTGATAAATTTTTTGCTTTTTCATCGTAATGCCCTGTGCGGGAGCTTATCTTCTTAATCGTTTCAAGCATACATTTATAGCTATCATAGCCCATTATTTCAATATTTCTTATAATGTTTGCTACAAAATAAGCTACATCTGTGATATTTGCTAACTTGTCACAATACATACTTAAAAAAGCAAAAGCTATGACTGGCACTTTATTATCAAAATGAGAATCTCCGGTTCTATATTCAAGCTTGTAGGTGGCATTTAGAGTAAACACAATCATATCACAAAGTGCGTCTACCTTATCATCGTCGTTATTAGCTCTTAGATATTCGGTTATCTCTTTGCTAAGGTTTGCTGCATAACCTGCTCTTTGATTTACTATACTTAGCCCTTTGTCTTTACAATACTCAAGTAGCTTTTCTTTTATGTCGTTAAATTGTGTTTTTGTCATTGTTTTATTCCATCAACTCATCTAAAGTGTCATCAACATAAGTTCTTAATTTATCTAATAAATATGACATATTGATTAATATAAACTCTGCATCATCTTTATTCCAATCTTCATAATCTAACTCCGCATACTCTTCATACTCGTTAAAATAATGTGATAAATCTTCTATCGCTCTTTGTATTCTTGTGTTTAGCTCTTGACCTCCTTTAATTTTTTTATATGCTGATAAAAAGTCTTTTATTTCTTTTGCTCTATCATCACTAAGCATATAAATAAGTTCGCCTATTGACCTTGTGTCTATTTTTTCTAAAATCTCTGCTAAATAAACAACTCCTCCTGCTGTTATATCATTATCTGTTAGTAATTTAGATTCAAGTAGAGAAAGGTATTCTTCTACTTCTAATTCTTCTAAAAGTTGATAAGCAACTTCATCATCTAAATATAAGTTTACATATGGCATTTTTACTCCTTTAATTCTTTAGCTACTAATGTCGCATAACCTGCTATATCAACCCAATGGTCTTTAACATTTGGATCACCTGCTAAAATCCTCGCTTGTTTATGCATTATCATCTGCATAGCCTCTCTTTGTTGAGGGGTTAGTTTGTAACTATACTTACCTAGTGTATGTTTTAAAGTTTGGGAGATTGAGGATTGCTCCTCAAAAGTTCCATGCGTTTGCTCTCTTTGTTCTAATATCTCTTTTACTTCCATTTTTACACCTCTATAAAATAAACTTCATCTTCTACAAAAAGCACAACTGCACTATCATCGTTTAAAACTTCCCTATATTTTTTAAGAATATCAGGTTCTTTATAATACATGTAATTTTCCTTTAAAAACTCATCTTTTACCCTAATAACTACCTTGTAGCCATTGTTATATTTCGGTGAATACCACGTTACTAATATATCTTTATAATCATTCATTATTCGCCCCTTTGTTTTCTTTTAAAAAGGTATTTCGTTATTAATCTCATAAGCTATATCATCTGTGTTTACATCCGGTATACTGCTTTGAGTGTTATTGCTCTTTGGCACACTCCAACTTATTTCATATAAAAGTTGTGAATCATCTTGTGTTGGCTCAAACAATGCTATATACATTTGCCCACCGGGTAAGATTGGACTTTGGATACTTCCTGAAATGTATTCTAAACCGCGTTGCGATTGTCTTTTCCATAAAGCACCTATTATTTGTCTTTGCCCTTGATAGCCTTTTGGTCTTTGTAAAACTATCTTAAAATCTGGTAAATTAGCATTGTTTTTTTTATCTTCCGCACTAGCTTTTAACAAAGCAACTTCTAAAGGTCTGGCAAAAGGTATATTGATAATACCACCTATATAACTTAACTCCTGCCCTTGTTCGTTTGTATATATAACATTTTTAAAATAACCTATATTCATCTTTTATTCCTTAGTTTTTTAAATTTTCCCAATGCTTTATAGCCTTGCAAATATCATCTATCCTTTTAAAATCTCTACTCTTTAACGGTTCTTTTAAAAGTTCTTTTATTAATATCTTTGCCTTTGCTATGCGGTCATCAGCACCATTGTTTATAGATATAAGATGTGAGTTTTCACCCCCATATAAATACATACTTGTTTTCATACATCCCCTTAATTTACTAAGGCTTGTATAGCCATTATAAAAATCATAGTTACAACAACTAACAACATCTTTGCTAAAACTATAAGTTTATCTTTTACGATATCTTTAAGCATTTTGCACCACCTCATTTATATTTGCTATTATCTTTTTTGCATTTGTTAAATTATTACATTGGATATTTGCTATTTTGTTTATGATATCTTTTAATAGCTCAATTCTTGTTCTCGCTTCTTTTATACCTGATAAAACACTGTTTGATAGCTTTGTGTTTTGCTTTTTACTTAAAGCTTCGTTTATTATGTTTTCAACTTCACTATCAACACAAGAATAAAACTCTTTATCCCAAATTTCTAAGAGCTTCGCATTTACTTTGACAAAAACCGCTTTCGGATTATCAGGTTTTAACGGTTTATTCATTCTCATTATCTCTGTCTTGGTTGCTTGTTTTTCAGCGGTTTTAAGTATTTTTACATATTCATCAAATGTCATAAAATTCATAATAATCTAGGCTCCTCTTCTTCTTTTATTTTTTTCTCTGCTTTTATTATTTCTTGTCCAACTATTCCAAGTTCATTAAGTCTAAACTCTTTGTTTATCTCTAAAACAAGATTTTTCTTTTCATTAAAAAGTCTAGCCTTATACTTGCCATATTTGATTTTTTGCAAACTTATAAATTTAATCTCTATCATATTTTACTCCTGTGTATCTTCTTCAACTTCAACATCTATGGTTACATCCATGAGCCTGCTAATTAGCTCATCACCAGAAACCGACTCCGGTGGTATAAGTGCTAGTCTGTCAAGCATTTTGTCGTGTCTTTGTGTGCTTAGTGTTGCTATAAATTTAAATAGCTCTATATCTTCTTTGGACTTTAATTTGCCATTTTGTTTTTGGTCATTAATCAACCTTGTTAATTCTCTTTCCATGATCTCATAGCTACCGGCTATTATCATGTTATTTCGTTCTATATCTACCTTTGTATTTTTTACGGTAGTTTGTAGTGAGCTTTTTTGTATTATGTTTTTTAACTCTTTATTTTCACTCATAGCTAGGGTTATTTTATTTTCTAGTGCCTTGTTCCATTCAAATTTATTTTTCCATCTGTTTATGGATGAGCTTGAAGTCTCGTGTCCTTCGTTTCTCATCTTTTGGGCTATGGCCTCTTCACTCATAGGCTTAAAGTCATTTTCAAAGCTTGCTGAGTCTATGTAGATATTAAATGCCATTTGTTGTAAATCGTTCATCTTTTAGCTCCTGTCTTATATGTCTTATTATCATAAAAAAATCGTAAGACAAGCAAAGCCCCTAAAAATGGGCTTTTGCTTTTTTGCTGTCTTATTAAGGTTAAAAATCGTATGACAAAAGAGAAAGCCGATAAAATGGTTATTTGATTGTTTAAGTTTTCTATCTGTCTTATGATTTTTACTATATTAGTTAGAAAAAAATAAAATAAAATAAAAAAAATATTTTTCAAAATCAATATAGGGGCAAAAATCATAAGATGATAAGACAAGGCACTACTAACCCCGTGTTTATCGTGGTTTTGCTGTCTTATGAACGGTGTAAAATCATAAGACAATGATAAGACATTCATAAGACAAGGGTTAAATAGAAGCAAGTTCTGCTCCTTTTCGAACACTCATTGTGTTAATAAATATCTGTTGTCCGCCAAAACTTACTGAATCAAAGTCAATATTTAGATTGATTCTAACGCCTACGATACAATAAGGTCTATCATTTGTAAGTCCTAGGTAGTGAGATTGCAAACGTTTTTGTTCGTAGGATGTTACTATATTATTCATCAAACATTCATCTCTAAATGCTTTGAAAAAGTTCTTTTCTTTAAGCGGTGTGCCACCTTTGTCTTCTATGAAATTCTTATATACCGCATATAGATATTTGCTTGGTATAAAATAATTTTCATCTTGTATGATTGCATCACGCACAAAAGCCCTGATAGGATTTACTTCGTCTTTGTATTCTTCTAGTTCGTTTTGCATTCTGCGTGAACGTGTAAATTTGCCATTTGTGATAAGTCTTGCAAGTCCTGCTATGGCTAGATTAAAAATTCCTGCCATTTCATCGGCAAATCTATCACTAAGCCCCCTTATCTTTTGTCCGTCTTTTACTTCCTTATCAAAGCTAATTAAAAGCATACGCCTAAAGACTGCATTATCTAAACCTTGTCTAGGCTTTTCATTACCTGCAAAGGCTAGTTTTGGTTTTTCATTTGGAAGCAATAAATAAGGCTCTTGATTTTTAGGGTTTATTTGCAAATTATCCTTTGGTGAAACTATTGCTTTTAAGTTGGCAAGTTGTCCTTTGTCGCTTGAGTTTTTATCTATCTCACTACCTATATTAATTATTTTATTTGTTAGGGCGTGTAGCTGGTGTCCTTCAAATTGCTGAAGTTGTAAGGCTGAGATATTATCATCACCAAAAAAGCTTTTGAGTGTATCAAGAATAACGCTCTTGCCATTTGCTCCACTTTTGCCATATAAAAATAAAAAGCTTTCATAATCATGGCTTGGTAATAAACAATATCCTATAAATTCCATTAGTGTTTTTTCATCATCACTATCGCTCATTACTTGGCTTAAAAATCTGTTCCATTTAGGGCAAGTTGCATTAGGGTCATAATGAAATTTAAGAATATTTGTAGCGCCGTCTTTGTGGTCGTGCTTGTCTTTAAAAGTAACCTTGCCATTTTTACTTATAAAGATAGTGCCATTTAACATATTTATAACACGCCTTTGTTGTCTTGCTTTTATTTCATCAAGATTGATAGCTAAGCTTATAAGGTCTGCTACTATTAAATCAACATTTGGTCTTGTTTGTTTTTTTAAATCAACCCGTGCTGCTTTCATCCAGTAACTATGTATAAATTTAGCCATAGAATTAATTTCTATTTTCATATAGTGGTTATTTGTCCATACATATAGGTTGCCTTTGTATTCGCCTAAGATGTAGCCTAGTTTGTAAAAACTTTGGTTTAGACTTTCTACCATATCCACAATATGTGTCTGATGATAGTTTGATCTCATTGTTTTGCTTATCTTAAAGGCTTCGTCAAAAGATTTAGTCCATCGCTCAAAATTTTCTGTTTCTGTTTCTGTTACTACAAAGTTGCGTAAATAAAGGTCTTTTAATAAATCATATCTTTCATTGCCTAGTTCTTTTTTTAAGGCTTTTGTTTTGTCTAGGATGCGGTCTATAAATTCATCATCTAGTTCGCCTTTGACTGGAAAAATATTTATATAGTTGCCATTATCATCTTTTTGGATAATTTCTTTTTTTATATCTATGAATTCTTTTAAAGGCTCTATCTCTCTAAATTTTTCTAGCTTTTTGCTAAGCTTTGGATAATAATCACATATCTCATCTATAAGCACATTTGAGACTTTAAAGCAACTATATGATATTAAATCATATATAGTATTTGCGTGTAGTTTTGGTATATTATCCCCTATAAAATCGCTAATATCATATTTTGGTGGTAGCTTTTTGCTAATAGCATAAAATAAAACTACATATATATTTTTTGCTACATCTTTTAATTCGTGGTATTTTTTGATAGCGTTTTCATACCCTGCTTCATCATTATCAAACCATATATATACAGTCTTGTCTTTTAGTAAGGCTTTGTAAGGCTCAAAGCTATTATTTACTCCCCCCAAGGTCAAGGCTCTAACCCCTACACTATATAAATTTAGTGCATCTTTTTCACCTTCGCAGATTATCACTTTATCGTCTGTGTGATTTCCATATAGGCTTAGTGGAAAAGGAAAAGATGACATATTTGCTTGTCCTATCCATTTGCCGTCCATTCTCTCATTTGTTAGCATCTTGTGAGTGCTATCGTATTTAAATTTTTGTCTATATCTGATATTTATAGGATTGTTGTTTTTATCTCTTATGATGATAGCTAGGCTTTTATGCTCTAAGCTATAACCTAAAAGGTCTTTTGAAATATCTTTAAATATCGGCATAAAATATAAATGAAATGATTCTTCTAGGGTGTCTTTGATACTAGAATAATTTATCTCTAAATCTCTTATAAGAGTTGGTGCTATTTTGCCTATTGCTATTATATTTTTTTTGATAAGTTCTTGTTTTTGTTCGTTGTCTTTGGCTCTTCTTTCTTTGTTTTGTCTTTTTATAGCTTCTAATTTTTTGGCTCTTTCTTTTTTTTCTTCTTCGGATAGGTCTTGTGCGTTAATATCACAAGGTATATTAAAATATTCGCATACTTTTTTGGCTGCTTGTAGTGGTGATATGTTTTCTTTGAGTTCTACAAATTTGGTTATATCTCCGCTGGTGTTGCATGCAAAGCAGTGGAAAAATGCTCCGTTGTTATTGGCACTCACTCCTAGTGATGGTGTTTGGAAATTATGATCGTGAAAAGGACAAAAGGCATTGGCATTGTTTGCTTTAAATTCTATACCATATTCATTGCTTATAAAGTCTTTTAAGTCGTCTTTGGATATGGTTTGCTTTATTGTCTCAAATACATTATTCATCATAATCCCCAAATAAATTATTTTCTTTTATAAATCTTTTTAAGAGATTGCATATTTGTTGTGCAAAGTCTGGATTTTTGAAACGGAAATTTCTAAAATAAAAATACACAGTGTTTATATCTTTACCTGTTTGCTTTGCTACAAATTTTGCTAACTCTCTTTGTGAATTAGCACATTCAAGTGCTTTGTAATATAAATCAGCTACCTTGTGAAAATGTGGGCATTTATAATCATTATGCACTAATAACTGCCCGTTTTCAATCATAAATCTATCTGTTCTACCTATTTGCTTATCTCTATAATAAAGGTTTTGAATATCTTTTTTAGTTGTGTTTGATAAATCAAAGTATTGAATAGGGATAAACTCTCTCATCCAAATACCTTTGCAAGTGCGTCTAACTTTTGCTCTTTTGAGGTAGCTATATATCTAAGTGTGGTAGTTACATTTCTATGTCCTACCATATCACAAGCCGTTCTTATATTGCCCGTGCTTTCAACTATCCTTGTTATATAGCCAGCTCTAAAGCTATGCGTAGTGTAAAGGTCTGTTTTAAGATATGCCATTAGATAGTTGTTTAAAAGTTTGGTTAAACCTTTTTTATCCATAGGGTAATTTGTGCCATTTTGGTAAAACAAATAATCCCCATGTTTAGTAGCATTATCTAATTTAAAATCTTTTATTATAGCTATCATTCTATCTGTAAAATGGATAGTTCTTGGTCTTTTAGTTTTAGTTTGACCGTTTAATGCAAGTGTTTTTAATGCTATTATATTTTTAATATCTGATACATCTAATTTTGCTATCTCGCTAACCCTACAACCTGTATAATAAAGTAAAGTGTAAGCTTGTATTAGCTTGTTTTTGGTTTCATCTGATATATGCTTATCCATTTTTAATTGGCAAATCAATGTATTAAAAGTCATGTTGTATATAGGTAAACGCTCTTTTGTTGATCCTATCGGTCTCATTTTTTACCCTTTGTAAAAAACAAATATAAAAATATTGATAAAAATGCTCCACCCATAAAAGATATAAATGTTACTGATATTATCAATAGGCTAAGTTCTAAACTCATTTGTTATCCTTATTTGATATAAAAATTTCGCCTTGTCCTGAATAAATCCATTGCAAGTTAAAACCATATTTTTCATTAAAAGTAAAAGCCCAACTTAATGGCATTTTTTTTCTACCATAACGGACTTCGTGATAGATAAATTTCGTAGTCTCTAATAGCTCATAGGTTTTTTGCTTGTTTAGCCCTGCTACTTTTCTCATAGCTTCAAGTCTATCACCTATACTTTCAAAATCTATTTTTACCATTATTTAAAGCCCTTTTTGGTAAAAGATTTGCTATAATGTGTGATATTTGGCAAATCATTTACTTAATTTTGTGGTAATTATAACCCTATTTTTTTTAAAAGTCAAGTATTTTATAGTAAAAAATACTTTAAAAGGATAAAAATGCAAGATGTTGAAAATATATTTTGGCGATTAAGGTGGCTTTTTGAAGTCAAAACAGATAAAGAATTAGCAGTTGCAATGAATGTTCCTTATAAAACTTTAAATGGCTGGAAAGATAGAAAATCAATACCTACAAAGAGATTAATAGATGTTTCACAGGATAATCTTGTTAGCTTGGAATGGCTATTAGATGGCAAGGGTAATTATTCAGATATTCAAAATTCAGTTATTGTCAATGGCTCAAATAGTGGAAATATAGTAAATAGCCATCAGCACAAAGTTAGTTCTGAGCTTATGGAGTTTATAGAATTATTTGAAGAATACGGCAATAACAAAATATTACAAGAGTTTAAAGACAAGCTACTAAAAATAAAAGAGGTTACACAATGAGCAATATAAGCAACAATAACAATTCTGTTATAGTAAATGGCAACAATAGTGGTAACATAACAAATGTAAAAACTGGTTTAAGAGCTGGTGGTGATCACAAGTTATCAATATACAAGGTAAAAGAATTTATAATTACGAGAGAAGATGCCCCAATTGATACTGGATATATTGGTAATCCAAATATGGCCGCAGAGGAAATGCTAAAAAATTTGGATATACCATATTATGAGATTTTAAAAGCTGAATTTATAAAAGAACACGAAGACGATGAACCTTTTTTAAAAGTAAAAATTATTACTTTAAAAAACCAAAAAAAATAAATAGTTTTCTATACAGATGAAGATGTTTTAATATATAAAAGTTAGGAAAAAAAAGATAAAATATATTTACTTAGGCATTAAATACTTTTATGTTGTTTTAGCTTGATTAAGTTTAATTAATATATGGTATAATTATTGTGCTTATTAGATAGATAAGGAGGCAAAAAATGAATGTAGCATTTAACTATCTTGTTATGGGCTTTAGAAATGCTTTTACGCCTGTGAAGATAAAACACGCTAAAGAATATGGCGAAACATTTATAGATTTTTATAAAAAGAGAGATAGAGCAATTGAAGAAGAACAACTTAAAAGAAAAAGCTCAAAAAAATAAAAATCAAGATGTTTTGGATAAACATATGGATGTAAAGGCTATAATCCAAAACACAAATGTAAATGTAGAGATAAACCCATCTGAACTTGCAAGTATAGCAAAAATAAATCAAGACTTGGCTAGAGAGTATCTAGAAGTAATTTTACAAAATAATGAACATGTTAGGCAAATTGAGAATGGGTTAATAAATATAGAAAAAGATGAACAAAAAATAAGAATAAAAGAATCAGACGCAAATATAAAATACTCTGGTATTGGGCAATGGCTGGCTTTTGTAGTTATACTTAGTTGTTTGGGTATAGTAGCATATGCCGTATATACAGAACAAACTGCATTTTCAATCACTTCTGTTATAAGTACTGTAATCTTAGGCTTATATCATATAAGCGGAAGAAACAAAAAATAATCCACAAAAATAAAAAAAAAGATAACCCCAGGAGCGTGCAGAATACTAAGCAAATGCCTACCTTGAATGCAAGACTACAGCTTTAATCCATCACAAGTTATCTTTAATTTGAAATTATATATAAAAAAAGTAAATTTGTAAATAAAAAACTTTATAAAAAATAGGAAAATACTAATTAAACTATTCTAAATGTTAGAAAGGATAGTTATATGGCTGATGTTAAGCTGGAATTAGTAAATGAAGCTTTTAAGAATTTAGAAAAGTTACAAGAACGATTTTTAAATTGTGAAAGAGCATATCTTGCAAAATATAAAGAAGATAACAGAACCACAAAAAGAAAAAATACAGAAAGAAGCAGATCAAGGCTTTATGTACCACTTATAAAGACAACTGTTTTGATAATACACTCAATATTTAAAACTAGCTTTATGTCCGATCGTTGTCCTATAGAGATAACAAGGGTTGGTTTAAAAAGTGATAGTGATTTAACCTTACAAAATGCACTAACAGCAGTGCTTAAAAACAGATGGAAAAAAACAGAACATAGGGTAGGATTAAGCAAGGCGGTATTATCCGCACTATATCTACCGCTTGGAATAACCAGCCTTTATTATGATGGGCAAGAAAAGAAAATAAGAACTAGATTTATACCTATAAACGATCTAGCCTTTGATAAAGATGCAAGTGATATAAATGATATAGAATATGTAGCCTACAAATGGCACCAATCAATAAGAGAAGTAAAACAAAAGATTAAAAGCAAATACTATAAGCAAGTGGAGGATGAAGAGGCTATTTATAGGGCTTATAGTAAAGATAGCTCACGCATACAGATGAAAGACTTATACGAAAAGAGTTATAAGGATAATAAGATCGTATGGAAATTAAAAAGCTTTGCTAATGATGTGCTTGTTAGAGAGGCTACATTTTCAAGACTACCTTTTCACTTTGGGTATTGTATAGAGGATATGCCAAGGATTTTAGAAGAAGATAGAGAAAATCAAAACTGTGTTTATGGGTCTTGTATAAGTGAAATAGCAAGAGAAATACAAGAAGAATACAACATAAAAAGAAATCAAAAGATAGATATAACAGAAAATCAAATAGACCCTTTGTATATCATAGATAAAGAGGTTGGAGAGATAGCTATAAGCGACATATCTGCAAGAAAAAAATATATAAGGGCGCAAAGTATTCAAGGTAAAAGCATAAGCGATATAATCCAACCATTACCACAACCAAATGCATATCCACTTAGTGAAGAGATAGCTATGCTTAAAAATGAGTATGAAGTAATTACTGGTGTAAATAGTGTAATGACCGGACAGACTAGCCCTAGCGATAGGCGTGCAATGGGGGCTTTGCAAACTGTGAATGCATCAAGTTCTATGAGAATTGAGAGTATGATGCAAACACTAATGGAGACTATGCTTTCATCTTATGCTACTCACTTTGTAGAGCTTATATATAAACATACTAGCGATGATGACTTTATAAAGATAACAGAAGATGAAGAGCTTATAGCAAAGATAGGTGATGAGAGCTTTAGGCGTAGTAATAGACTTGATTTTGATGTAAATATAGAGTTTGGAACTACTATAAGCAAGGAGGTTAAGATAGGGCAGCTTAATAGCCTGCTTGGAGTCTTAGCTCAAAACGGCATACAGTCTATAGAGATAGTGTCGGGTATATTAAAAGAGATTTTGACACTTATACTTGGTGAAAATGCACCGCTTGAGATGATAGATGAGTATATAGCACAAATGCAAGCACAACAGCAAGCGATGGCAGAACAACAAGCGATGCAAGCACAGCAAGAAGCACAAGAACAAGAATTAAGCGATGAGCAAAAAGAATTAGCAAATTTAGCTATGGGTGGCGTATAGTTTTTATAAAAAGTAGGAAAGAAATAAATAAAATATGAAAAATACCAAAGGAGTTTTTATGAGATATAAAGAACAGTTTGAAGTGCTTGGTATTATCAAGTATCAAGCAAGTAACGGACTAAATGTCTATGAAGGTGGCAGGGGTAAAAATGCCACAAAGGGGCAGGTAGATGGTGGAAACATAGGGGATTATGTTTTGCGATTAAAAAATGGTGGCTTTATAAACTCCATAAGTGTGATGAGTCCTGAAGAGTGGGAAGCTTTATCAAAAGATGAAAAAGAGGCTGAGGCACTTGGTGTTGTAGAGTTTAAAACCATAGAAGAGCTAAAAGCAGAACTTGTAAAAACAAAAAGAAGATTGCTTGAACTTGAAAAGGCTAGCAGGGGTGAAAAGGAGCATAAATCAGATGTGGAAGTTTTGCCAGCGGTAGAGCCTGAATTATTAGACAATGAGGGAGATAAATAATGGATAAAGATTTAAGTGCTTTTGATGTGTCTTTGGATGATGTCGGACAAGAGCCTAGCACAGACAATAGCGAACAAGGCACAAAAAAAGTAGAAACAAAAGCAGCTGATAAGCCAGCAGAAAAAACTGAGCCAAAAGCAAAAGAACCAAAAACTATAACTATGAATGAAGATGAATATCATAACTTCAAACATATGGAACAAGAGCGTGAGCTAGATGAAATTGATAAAACTATGAAAAATAAATATTCTGACTTTAATGTTAGAAAAATCATAGATAAGATACTTGAATTTGATAAGAAAGACCCGGGATTTGCTGATTTGTATTATAACCCTATGGGTTTTGAAAATATCTATCTTACACACTTTAAAGATAAGCAAGTAGAAGATGATGAGTTTGACACAGGTAGAGGAATGGCAGGCGGTATCTCTATGGATGAGAGGATAGAGAAGATGAATAGAGGCGAAGCTAGCTATGATGATAAGTTAGGCTTTTATTCTAAATTTTTTGCATAAAGTTAGGAGAATAATAATATGGCAATGAAACAAGGTTTAGTAACAACACAAGAAGCTTTTGGTAAAAGCGGGGCAGACTTAGAAAGAAGAATATATCAGATAGGCTGGACTGAAACACCATTTTTAAGCACGATACAAACAATGGCACCGGCAGATAGAAGCTCAAGTGTTAGTTTGGGTCATCAATGGTTTTATGATGAGATACCTGATTGTGATATAGATAATGCACACAATGAAGGTGCAGCGATGGCTGATCTTAAAAACTATACAGGTGGAAGTTTGAAAAATCACTTTCAGATAGTTAAAAATGCTTATGGTGTTACAGGTAGTGAAGCAGCTGGAAACAGAATAGATGGTAAAAAACAACTAGCCGTGCAAGGTGAGCTTAGTTCACACGTGCATAAAAGAACAATCGAGAAGATATTAGTGTCAGATCAAGCTGCGGTGCAAAGAGTAAACTCTGCTAATACGGCTGGTAAATGTGGTGGGCTTAAGAGCTTTTTAACTAGCTCAAACAAAGTAGATGCCGGTGGTTCTGAGCTTAGTTGGCAAATGATATTAGACTTGCTTAAGGTTGGATTTTTAAAAGGACGTCCTTATAAAATACTAATGATGGGCGATAACCAAAAGGATAGATTAGACTTTTTGCTTGAGAAAAAACAACAAGCAACAATGGACACTAACTATCTTGGTGTGAATGTGCAGACATTAAAAAGCACCTCATACGGTAGCAATATCAAGATACTTTTAAACCCTTATCTTGAAAACAACGAAATAATTGCTTATAACCCTGAAGATATCGTTAAGGTTAATTGGCGTCCTATGGAAGTAAAAAGTCGTGTAACAACAGATGATAAAGAGTTAAAAGAGATAATAAGCGAGTTTACTCTTAGAGTGTGTACACCTTATGCCTTTTGTGCATTACAAAGCTTAAAGGCAAACTAATGACACTATCAGCATTTAAAAGACAATATGAGATTATCACAAGGGGAGATGTAAAAATCCCTGATGATAATGAGTTTTTTATGCTTATGGAAAAATCAGCCCTAGAAATAACTAGGGCAACTACTCCACTTGAGCTTATAGAGATAGACCATAGGCATTTTGAAGTGGATTATTATATTGATAAAAAGTATTTTGTAAGGAAATTTAAACTACCAAAAAACGATAATGATGAGATTGATTTTCTTGACAAAATGCTTTTAAATGCTTTATGTGCTTTGATAGCAAGAGATAGAGCGAAAGAAGATAAGTTTTATTATAAATATGACAGGCTTTATAAAAGTGCAATGTGCGAATATAACCTAAATAACTTTGATGAGAGAAGCTACAACACAGAAGAAGCACTAAAGGCACAGGGGTGGTTAAAGCCTTATGATATTAATTATGCGATTGATAGTTTTTATGTATGGGATAGTGATTTTATCCAAAAATTGGATTATTGGATGGCTAATGTATATACGATAAAGAACTTATCATATAGAAAATTTATTTATTTATTTATTGACTATCAAAACCAAAAGATAGACCCTGACAGAGAAGACTTAAGAGAACTTGACAAACTTATGAAAGATAAAACAAGGATGGATTAGATGGCTGAAAAAGAATTTACTCAGATATGTAAAGAGATTTTAGCACTTGGCAAAAGAATAGAGGCTATGGACTTTGAAGAGCTTAGGCAAATAGAAGTCCATGTTAAGGCTATACAGGTTGCACTTGATTCTAGTAAGAGTGATTTTGATAGCAAATATGCACAACTTCACGGACTTGAAAGCGCTTTAAGAGGATATGAAACTAGCTTAAACAATATAAAAAGCGAAATAGAAGCTAAGGCTAGTGAAATTAACCAAGCTGTATCTAGTGGCTTAGCTAAAATAAGTGAAGCGGATAGTATAAAAGATGAAGTAGTATCAAAGCTTGAGAGAGTAGAAAGTGCTTTGGCAAGAGCTGATGAAGGTATAAGCAGACTTGACGCACTAAAATCTAAAATATATCAAGAACTACAAAACAAATCAAACGAGATGAAACTTGTAGCACAAAATGCAGTAGCTACTGTGGAGACAAGACAACAACAAGCTACACAAGACATCGCAGACCAAACAAGAAAACTATTAGACTTTGTGCAAGAAAAAATGTGCTGTTGGTATAGCAAACGCGATGAAGTAATAAACGAATTAGATAAAAAAGCACAAGAAATAATAAAACAAGTAGAAGATGTAAAACTAGAGAATAGACAAATTGATGATTATATGGATAGGTTAGAAGAAGCTAAACAAGAAGTTGATCAAGTCAGACAATCAGCTGATGAGATAAAACAAAAAGAACAAGAGCTAACAGAGCTAAAAGATAAATTAAATGAGTTAAAGGATGATATACAAACTGTATCAAGTGATGGGCTTATAGATGATAAAAAGCCATCTTTAATAAAGGTGTATTCAAGTAAAAAAGTAGAAACACTTATAGATATAAACAGCCCATCTGTGCCGGTGGGTGCGGTAGTAGAATATCCGGAGGACAAAGAACTTCCGATAGGGTTTAAGGTACTTGATGGAAGTAGCTTAGATAAATCAGAGTATGCAGAACTTTATGAAATCATAGGTGATAAGTTTGGAAGTGATGAAAGTAGTTTTAATCTACCAACAGAACAAATTCAACAAAAAACGAATCAAGATGTCATAGATGATAACAACAAAGGAACCAATAAGACATATTCAAGCACAAAGATAGAAAGCTTAATAAGTGCAAACAATAGCACAATCCCTGTAGGAACTATCTTTAACTACCCAAAAGGACAAACTTTACCTAAGGGTTTTAAAGCCCTTGATGGTGCTAGTTTAAGCAAAGCTGAATATGCAGATTTGTTTAATGTTTTAGGCGAAGGTTTTAGTATAGATGATGATAATTTCGCTTTACCTAAAAACCAAATAGAACAAACAAGCTTAAGTATAGATTTAAGTAAGGGAAATAACTTTGTGATAAAACCAGCACAAAGCGAAGAGATGAGCTTAAATAATGCCACAGTAGGACAAACTGGAACGATAGTAGTAACAAACAGTGCAATGATAACAAACTTTAACAATAAGCTAAAGTTTAAAACACAGCCGAAAGGTATGAGTGGTGTAGAAACATTTAATTATTATGTTTTATCAAGTGATGATATAAAAATACATAGATATTAAGGAGCAAATATGATAAAGATAATTAAAGCAAGTAATACGGTAGAAACTGAAAAAGATGTTTACTCTAGAGTTGAAGCTGATAACACTTTTTTAAAAAAAGGTGAGCAAGTAAAGCAAGAGAGTGTTATCGACGATAGCAATAAAAATGTTAACAAGACTTATTCAAGTAATAAGATAAACGAGCTTTTAGGAGATGTTTATACAAAAGCACAAAGCGATGATAAATACGCATTAAGTTCAGCACTAGCGGGTTATCTTACGACTACAGAGGCAAGTAGTACTTATGCTACAAAGATTGAGTTAGATAGCAAACTAACTGTAGATACGTACACTAGTGAAAAAAATAATTTTGCTACAAAGAATGAGTTAAACTCTGTAAGAAGCGCTATACCTAGCACTTCAGGATTTTTAACTCAAAGTAGTGCAGATAGTAGGTATATTCGTTCAGAAAACGCAAACTATACAACAGTAACAGATAATCTTGCTAGTTCATCGCCAAAGGAAGCCCTTAGTGCCAATCAAGGTAAAGTCCTTAAAGAGTTGATAGATAAGAAAATAGACAAAACTTCAGCTGAATTTTTATATCTAAAAAAAGCAGGACAGACTGCATTTGATAAAAGGGAACAAACAAGTTTAAGTGCTGATTTAAGACAGAGTAACAACTTTGTTATAACCCCATCTACAAAAGAAACACTGTCTTTAAACAACGCAATTGCTGGGCAAACTGGGATGATAGTAGTAATGGATGGCTCTAAAATATCAGGATTTGGTAGTATGTGTAAGTTTAAAGTAGTACCAAAAAATTTATATGGCTATGAGCTTTTTATTTATTTTGCTGTTAGTCCTACTGATATCAAAATGTCACATATAACAGTTAATAACAGCAATAGTGTTGAATCTAAAGTCCAAAGATTCAAAGGTACATATTTTCCACTGACACATACCACTAAAGACCCAGTATACCCAAAATACGTAGAGCGAGGAGGAACTCCTTATACATTTAAACCTAATGATGGTTTATATTTCTCAAAGCCACCAACTTCGTTTAAATATCTTTTCAAGAATGACTCAAATGCAAATAACAGTCTGTACTTTAATGACCCTGATATTAGTCTTTGGGATACAACACAAATTACAAATATGGCTGATATGTTCTACGGTTGTAAGAAATTTAACCAGTCTTTAAATAACCTCAATACAGAAAATGTTACTGATATGAATAGTATGTTTTGGGACTGCTATGAGTTTAATCAGACTTTAGAACATTTCAAGACTGATAAAGTTATTGATATGTCCTTTATGTTCCACGATTGTAAAAAGTTTAACAAAAACATAACTAACTGGAGCGTTGGTCGTGTTACTATATACCAATATTTTGCTCAAGGCTCAGCATTGTCAAAAAGTAATGTTCCATCTAAGTTTAGAAACAAGAACGCCAACACAGCTTGGAGATAAGGATAAAAAATGAAAAAATACTTTGATAAAAAAGAAAAAAGGTTTGTATTTGATAGTTATGTAACTACAGATGATGGGATATTTTATCTTGATAGACTAAGTAAAGAGGAACTAAATAAGATTGGGTTGCTTCCTGTTGTAGAAGTTCAAATTAACCCTGATTATCAAACGGTAGAGTATAAAGAGGTAGATGGTGAATATGTAGCTCAAATCATAGAGACAAAGAGTATACAAGAATACACAAAAGAAAAACTTATACAAGAATTTAAGGATAGAGCTGGGGAGTATTTAGATAAAAAAGCACAAGAACACGGATATGATAATATTTTAAGTGCCAGTTCTTATGCTGGGTATGAAAATGACTTTCAAGAAGAAGGAAAAGCTTTTGGTGTGTGGAAGTCTAAAGTGTGGAAAACTGGGTATATGTTTTTAGCTGAAAAGGAAGCACAAGGTGTAGACCCTAGAGATGTAGATTTAGAAGAGCTTTTTAAACAGCTCCCGGAGTTAGAGTTAACTAAATAGAAAGGAGATAGTAAAAACGGCTAGAGGGAAAAACCATATTAGCCCCAAAAAAGGGGCTAGGCTTAGTAAGCCTTGACAACTATAAAACAAAGTATTATAATTGTTAATATGATTTTTTGAAGCATTAAGCTCACCTCCTTTCTGAGGTGAGAAGCGTAAAAAACGACAACTGCTTGTCATTTTTAGCTTTGCAAGACGAGGCGATGTGGATTTATCCACCGCCGAAGTTAAGCATTAGGCTGGAGGTTGTGACCCTCTAGCCTAACCTCTAGTCGTAATTCTACTTTAAAACAAATATGAACAAACTTAACAGAGTCATTGTTAAACCTTTTGGTAAAGATAAATTCGAAGTAGTAGAAGATTTTATCTTTGAAGGTATAAAAGTACCTAAGGGGTATAAAAGCAATGGTGCAAATGTGCCTCGCCTTTTATGGCCTATCTTTCCACCAAATAGTCCTGAGTATCTATCGGCTACTATCTTGCATGATTATTTATGTGATGTAGCTGATAGCACTATCAAATACGACACACTTAAAAATGTGAGCTTTAAATACGCTGATGACATGCTTCTAAAGACTCTTTTGTCTTTAGGGGTTGGAAAATTTAAGTCTAAGCTGTTTTATTATAGCTGTAGGCTTTATCACAAAATAAAGTATAGACAATGATAAAAAGCTATTTTAATTATATACCTTATATGATTATTGTACTTTGTTTTGTGTGGATAAATCATTTGAATAATAAAATAGATGATTTGACATACAAACTAAACGCTAGCAATATAACAAATGAACTTTATATATCAAACCTTAGTGAGTGTAACTCTAAGATAGAACTTCAAAACGAAAAGCTAAAAGCATTAAAAGTAGATAAAGAAAAACTAAACGATGAACTTATAAAGCTTGATGATAAATTTAAAAAGATAACAACGCCAAAATCAAATAGCAAATGTAGCGTAAAACTAAAATACTATGAGCAACTTTTTAAGGAGCTTTCTTGATGAAAACAGAAACTAAAAACAGAAATTGTAAGTTTGTATTTTATATCTTTGTAGTTGTTTTTTTGATTATTTTAGCAGGTTGTGCTGATAAACAAGTAATAGTAAAAACAGAGTATAAAGATGTATACGTGCCAGTGAAATGTAAAGTAGAGCTACCAAATAAACCAGCATTTGATGAAAAAAACCCGCAGACAGCAAAAGAGCTATCTAAATACTATAAGCAAATAGAAATACTTTTAAAGGGATGTATAGATGAATGATATCTTAATATTTTTTGAAAAAAATAGTTATTTACTTTGGATAGCAACTATTGGTCTTGTGGCTGGATTTTTAAATGATAAGTATAGTGAAGATAAGACAAACACAAGAAAGATGGCTAATTTCTTTACAGGTGCAATATCTAGTATGTTTTTTTGCTGGATAGCTTATGAAATATCATACTATTTTACAGACCATGAAAGGCTATCTTTAGCTGTTGGTGGGTTTGTCGCGTGGAGAGGCGCTGAGTGGATAAATAGCATAGTTGATAAATTTATAGAGACAAAAACAAATAAAGGCATTAGATGATACTTCACATAATGAGAATAAAAGATATAAACGATGGGACCATTGGCGAGTTTGAACTAAAAAATAGTGATGATGAGATAATGCTAAATGGCTACACACTAGAACCAGCAGGACCTGACACAATAGAAAGAAACAAAGATAAAAGAATGCCAAAGGGGCTTTATCATGTCTCTTGGCATTCTAGCCCTAAGTTTAAAACGACATTGCCACTCTTGCACAATGAAAACGTAGCCAAAGATAGGTTTGTGCTGATACATGCTGGGAATTACCCAAAGGACACAAAAGGATGTATCTTGCTTGGGGCTAGTTATGATGATAAGGGCGTGTATAAAAGCAAAGATACTTTAAATAAATTTTTAAAATTAACAAGATGTAAAGAGCTAAAGGTGGTAATAAGCGATGTCAGATGAAAGCACAAACAATAATCAAGAGCTAAAAGAGCTAAAAGAGAAAGTATCTTATCTAGAACAAGAAAAACAAGTTTTAGAAAATAAAGTTAATTATTTGGAGCAAAGAATAGATAATTTATCAAATGCGATAGATAAAATAAATAATAATGGCATAAGCTCAAAAGTAAGAGATATAAACAACACTCTTACTCTACAAAATGCAAAGATAAGAAGGATACAAAGAGATGATAGATACAAACTATAATGAAGTATATAAAGAGCGATTAAAGGATTTAATAGAGCTAACAACAAAAGAAGATAGCCCTTATAACCAAACAATAAAGTTTTTAGAAGAGAAATTTAGCGAGTACAATATAACAAATGATTATCGTATAAAGATACTTGTTGCTTTACTTCCGCAGATGACTTTGCAATTTACACAAACAGCAATGCAAGTAGCTTTACAATTAGCCGATGAAGACCTAAGCTTTGCTGTAAAGCTTGAAAACCTAAGAAAACAAGGCGAAGCTATGGAAGCAAATATCGCTGGCATAAAAGAGCAAACGAAAGCTCAAGAGATAAAAAATGCAAAATTATCAGAACAAAGAGCTGATGAACTGGAAAATCTAAAAAAACAAGGAAGAATGCTAGAAGCTCAGATAAAAAAGCTAGAAAAAGAAAACAAACTGGCTCAATCACAACAAGAAGCGATAGATAGACAAGTAAAAGATAATAGGGTAATAAAAGTGCTTAGTATTTTAGGAAGCTTTATCGAAGGCAATCAACAAGGCGGTATGATAGTGCCTAGTGATATGACTAAGTTCTTTTTTGACCTACAAAGTGAGCTTATTAAAAATGATGTAAACATTACTAAACCAACCACAATGAGTATGACAGAGCGAAAGAAATAAGATAGATGTATATTGCATTTAAAGACTTTATAAATACAACATATAACTTTAGTGATGATATTTTTACAGAACTTGCGGGAAGTAACTTTGATGAGAGTTATGCGAGCGGAAGTCTTTATAATGCCTTTTCTTTACCTATGCCAAATTTAAAAGGGCTTTTTATAGAACAAGGTGGGTCTTTAAGTGAGGCTATAATGCAACTTAATGAAGACTTTGTAGAGTTTGCACTAAGTGCTATACAGATATCACTTGAGTATAAAGATTATAAAAGAAGTTTAGAGGGTTTTACAAATGCTACAGAAATTGCCATAAATGCTATAAATGATTTAAGACATTATACAAATGAGCTATCAAACCGCGATAGTGAGAATGCAAGATTTGATAAAACAAATCCTCTAGCTTTAGGTGAGTTTGGGAATATTGGAATTTCTGGAAATGGATACTATAAAGCTGGTAGTCTTGCAGGTCTTGCTGATGAGATACATAAAGATAGTGCTTTAGAGAATGTGCTTGAGAGTATTAGTAATGTTTATTTAGGCTCTCTTGGTTCAATTTTTGCTGGTATTGCATTTGATTATGCTAAAGATGATAAATTTAATGCTTCAAATATTGCAGAGCATGTTTACACAGGACTTCTTAAAAAGAGTGTAGATGTGGCTATAAGTAAAAGCTTATCAGCTCTTGGAACTACGATATCTCCTATCGGTGGGTTTATGGCATTAAAAGCAGTGCAAACATTAGTAACAGAAGCTTTAGAAGTAGCAACTGGGCTTGATAATCGCTTTGGATTTGGTGGAGACTTGGTAGGTGCTGTAAATATTGATAATAAGCAAGTAAATACCTACATAGGCGATAGAAGCTTTTTGCAAGGTTTGAAATCTATGATAGGTCTTGATATGGGAGCTGAGTTTTTAACAGACATAGATAAAAATGTTCTTGGCTTTGCATATAATGAAAAGATATCAGCTGTTTATCAAGGCGATAAACTTGTAAGTAATATAACCAATAATGTGTTTAGTAGCACAATAGTTGATAAAAGTTTGAGTGCGTTTTTAGAAACTGGGTTTAATAGCTTTTCTGAAGTCTCTAGTTATAATAGAGACTCTATGTCAAGAAGCTTAAACATAGATGGTTTTAACTCTACTTATGGGACTAATATCTCAATGGATGCTTACGGAAATGTAAACTTTAATATAAATATTCGTGGAGAGCTTGATAGTATAGCTTTTGGTTTAAGTGATGAAGTGAAAAATGAGTTAGCTAAGTTTTCTTATGATACTCCAAATATTTTGGATTGGGATAGGATAAATACACAAGCTACAGCACAAACACAGAGTGTTACATCAAGCTCAACAATGGCTAGCTCAGATAATATACATGAGCTTAGTGATAGACTTTATAAGCGTGCGAGAAATGAAAAAAATAAATTTGTGAGAGAGCATTTAAATCTTATAGCTACTTTCGAAAGAAATAAAGAGAATTTAAAAGCAGATAGAAATAATCTTGGTCGTGGTCTTGGTCGTAATGGTGACTATGGTGCATTAGGAAGTGGTCTTGGTCGTGGTCTTGGTCGTAATGGTGACTATGGTGCATTAGGAAGTGGTCTTGGTCGTGGTCTTGGTCGTAATGGTAACTCAGGTAGTGATAATTCTTCTAGAAGTAGCAGGGGTGGTCGCAGAAGTGGCATGAGCGATGGTAAGCCAGGTGGTCGCTCAAGAGCAAGTAAGGAAAGGGCAAGCAATAGAAGCAAAACCGGTAAGAGCTGGTAGTTTTTATATTTTTTAGGAAAGTCTTTAATAGTATATAAAAAACTAAAAAAGGCTTTATTATGAAATGTCCTATAAAAGAAACCATTGCAAAGAGTTCAAAGCTTTTTGATGATGTTTTAAAACAAGATAATTGGGATAAAAAAGTAGATAAACTTTTTGAAATTGCTGGTAAACTTACAGATGATGCAAGTGTAAAAATCGCACAAAAAAATCCACAAATAGCTAAAATTTTAAGTCTAAGTAAATATGGCCGAGAGATAAATAATATCTTAGATGATTTTACAAAAACAAAGATGGGCATATATGCTCATGCTAAAAGAGTAAGGGATAACTTATCACAATTAAATAAAGATGAAAGTAAGCTCCTTTTTAAGGCAATGGATGGAGAGATAGAATCTAAAGACTTACCTGATTATCTAAAACAAACCTATGCAACATATAGAAAAATCATAGATGATAATGCTACTGATCTTGTAAAAGCTGGTGCTTTAAGCGAAGATAAAAAACTAAGCAATTATATAAAACGCTACTATGAAAAACATTTAAAAGAAAACGAAAAAACAAAAAAGCTTTTGTTTGATGAGTTTAAAGCAAGAAAAGATTTAACTTATGATCAGCGTGTTGGTCTTAAAATGATTGAAGACTCAAGCTTTGCTATCTCAAAAACAATAGCAGAACAAAAGGTTCAATTACTAAGGGCAAATATACTAAAAACTTTTGCTGATAGATATGCTGGTGATAAGATGGCTGATGGACTAGTAAGAATAAGTGATGAGACTGTTGGTGGTGGTATAAAAAAATATGGTGCTTTGGCTGGTAAGTATGTGCCAGAAGATATTGCAAATGCTGTTAAAGAAGCTGATTTGATAAGCGGAGAGATAAAGAAATTTAACCACTGGTATTATAAGCTAATTGATCATATAAAAGTAAATGTTACTGTTAAAAACCCCTTTACACATTTATACAATTTTGGTTCAAACTTTATGCTTAGTTATTTGCATGGTGATTTAAAATATCTTGCAAAGACTTTAAATATGCTTGCTACTGATAAAAAGGCTTTTGATAAGCTTGTTAATGAAGCAAACGGAGTTGGTTTAAACTCTATGCTTAATGACCTTGAAGGTATAAAAGACTTAAAAGTAGAAAAGAGAGATGGCATTTTTTGGAATTTAGCTAGGCTTGCTTATTTTTCAGAAGGTTCAAAAACTGGTGATGCGATAAGAAAAGCATACGACTGGGAAGATAAGTTTTTTAAACTAGCTAGATATAAGAAAAATATAGATGCTGGAATGAGTCCAAAAGAGGCTATGAAAGATGCACAGTATGCTTATGTGGATTATTCAACACATTTTAATGGAACTCTTAGATGGCTTGATAAAAGCGGGATCATGCCATTTTTACATTACAGTGTAAAGTCAAGTCCTATGGTGCTAAAAACAATAATGAAAAATCCTGGTAAGTTTATGCTACTTCAGGCTGGACTTGTAGGATTTGGAGCTAGTTCATTTTTTGGTGATAATGAAAAAGAGAATTTATTTAAGCCATCGTGGGCTGATAGTAATAAATTTCCTAATGTTTTTGGAATAAAAAGCTTTATGGATTTAGGTAATGGTTGGTATTTAAACTCAGGTCGTTTGGTGCCTGGATTTAGATTTGATGGCTTTGATAAGCTTGAACTTAGTGGTGGTTTTGCTAAGGGTATATGGAATGTATTAGCTGAAGGTAAAAGCACACTTGGATATAGCTTTGAAAAAGAAGATGACGGCATACCTAAAAAAATGTATAAACGTATAGCAGAATTAACAAGAAATTATCTACCACCGCTTACTTTTGGTAGATATGGACAAGATGTGTTTAAAAGCACGGTTCATAGTGTAGCACCTGATTTTATAGATGCACCAAAGTCATACAATAAAAAAGATGATGCTAGTGTCGGTGAAATACTTTCAAAAGGTGTTGGGTTTAGAAAATTTCAAGAACAAAAAGAGGCACAACAACAAGCAAATAAACTCAAAAAAGAGTATAAAAAATCAGTAGAAGAGAGAGATTATAACAAACAAAGAGATATTAAAAATAAACTTGAAGAGTATAAGAAATATTCAAGAGCTAAAAATATAAAACTAAATCTATCATTAGAAAAAGAAAGGAGATAGTAATGTGGGATTTTTTGAAAAATGCTGGTAATGGCTTTAGTGATTTTTTAAAAAACAATGCCGATAGTATCAATGCTGTAGGTGCTGTTGTCGGTGGTGTTGGTAGTGCAATAGCTAGTCATAAACAAGCTAAGTTACAACAAAAACAGTTTAATTTTAATCTTGATTTGGCAAGAGAGGAGCGAAAGCGAAGAAATAGATCCGAACAAGACTTGCAAAGGGCTTGGAGTGGTAGTAATTTAAATATCTATAGAAAACGTAATGAAGATGAGGAGATGTAATAATGGCTAGATTTAATATAAACTACCTACCAAATCCAACTATGAGTTCAGGTGCTGGTACTGGTATGGGAATAGCTGCTATTGGAGAGAGTATATCAAGACTCGGAGACATAGGACTTCAAAGAAAAAAGAGAGAAGAAGAAAAGGCGGAACGTGAGAGACTTGTAGCTTTACAAAATAAAGAGTATGGACTGAAAGAAAGAACAGCAAACGCTCAAATAAATAATCTAGAACACGATAATAAGATAAAAGATAAAGAGCTTAGACTTAGGAGTATGGAAACTAATAGTAAGGTTAATTATTATAATGCGAACACTGCTGAAGCTAAACAAAAAGCTAGATTTAGCAACGAAGATAGGATAGCCTCTATATCATTAGTTAGGAAGATGTTTCCTGATGAGACAAAGGGGCTTAGTGATAATGAGGTTATTTTATTTGGTAATAAGATAGATAAGCAGCACAAAGAGTATCAAAAACATAAGGCAGAACAGATAAAAAACACAGGTATAGACCCTGATGAGTATAAGCCTATATCATTAGAAGAGTATAAAAACTTAGATGCTAAATATCTAAGATATATAAAGTCTGACAAGAGTGGAAATAAGTATATAAGTAGAAGTGCTTTTAATGGCGAAAAAAACACTTCTGATGATATGGCTTTTAGTGATAGTATTACCGGTAGTACACCTAACAAAAACGAACCTAAAAAAATACAAGAAAAGCCAAAAAATAAAAGTTATAGTGTAGATTGGCTTAATAAGTATGAAATGGATTAAGCCATGACAATAAGAGAATTTTTAGGCGATGATGCCATCATGGCCTTACAAAAACAAGGCTTTAGTAAAGATGCCGTAATAAATTTTGCAAAAGATGAATATATAAAGTATAAAAATGCAAAACGTGAAGAGCTTTTTAATCGTGGTGTAAATAACGATAATATAAATAAAATATTTCGTGGTGAACTTAGCGAAGGTGAAGCATTAAAAAAAGCTAGGTATGCCAAGGATATCGAAAGCCCGTGGACGAGACTTGGAATGAATTTCTTTAAAGAGCCTACGGAATCTGCACTTGGATATTCAAAATTACCAGATGATGCTGTAAATTTTTTTGATGAAGATAGAAAAAAAGCAATGAAAGATAAAGATGGTAATGTTGATTATGGTATTGATTGGGCGAAAAAAGCAAAAAAAGGTATAGACCTTTTTAAAGAAAAAGACAAGGCATGGCACGAAGCTCATCCAAACGAGTGGGATGTTGCAGGAACAATTGGCGGTATACTTGGTAGTTTTATTGATCCTATAAACTTAATTCCTATGGGAGCAGTTTTTAATAAAGGTAAGCTTTTGACCCAAATAGGTAAAAAATCTTTATTTTATGGTGGAACAGGTGCAGTAAGTGGGGCAATAGCTGCACACGGTGGTGATAGAGATGTAGCCGAAGGTGCTGCTATGGGTGCTGTTAGTGCTGCTGTTTTAGGCACTGGTTTAGAATATGGTGGAAAGGCATTAATAAATTCTTTTAAGAAAATAAAAGATAGACGTGTAGCTAGTGCTGAAAATAAAGAAGCACAGGCTAATGAAAATATAGCTAATGCAAAAACACAAGAAGAAAAAGATATCGCTATAAGTGATGCTGAGAATGCAAGAAGACAAAAGATACAAGAACAAGCTAAAGAAATAGGCGAGTTGTATTCTGTTAAAAAAGTTGAAAATGGGGAAGATATAACAACTGATGATATTGTTGAAGATGTAATACCAAATGAAAGTCCTGATGTAAAAAAGCAAGTTGCTAAGGACTTAAAAGAAAACAAAGACTCTAGTGTTATAGACCAGCAAACATACGAAGATGTAAAAGAATATGCTGATAATATAAGCGAGGCTGCATTTGTTAAAGCTAATGAAAAGCAGATAAAGAAATTTGAAAAGCATGTGCAAGACTTTGGGCAAAATGTTGGTAAGGCAGAAGAGGATTCTATGCTTAGGTTTAACGAGGCTCAATCTGAAGTTAGTAAGAAAATTAAAGAAAACCCAAATATAAGTCCAGATTTTGTGAGAGATTTTATAAATGTAAAATACAAGCCAACTAATGAAGAAATTTTAATAAGTAATATTATAAATGACGGTGTGCCTGTTGAGCCTAGATTTGCTGGATATAATATACTACATGCTTTAAAACAAAGCATGTCAACTCCACCTGAAAAAAGACTATCTGATGAACAAATGCTTAATATATTAAAACGATCAGGATATAATGATAAAAATATTGATGTTTTTATGCAAGCTTTTACATCTAATGATATAAGTATAGCAAATAGACTTTTTAGTGAAAAAATTACAAATAAAGGAGTGGAATATGGCACGATTAAAGTCAATGAAGAGTTTAACAACGCAAGAGCTAGCGGAGATACTCAAACAGAGATTACCCAACAAGGACTTACAAGACATAGCGAGTCAGATAATAGAAGGGGAAGCACCACTAAAGAGCAATATCAAGGAAGTGAGGGAGCAAGCTTACGAGATACTAGCGACACCCTACGATATAGCCGACAGCATACTGCAAGCCCTAGCGAGAGTGGGCGGGTATCCGCGAGCGATGACTCAGTGGATGGATATGAACCCGCTAGCAGCGATGGGACAGGTGATGTGGGGGCTAGTAGAGACACTGTGGTATCAAAACAAGATGAATACGATAGCGGGCTTTCCACTACAAGAGCAAGCGATACCGCCGGAAGAGCAAGGCTTTTAGACGAAGCAAGCAACAATACACTAGCTAAAGATGAGCCTTTGGCTAGTGATATACAAGAGCCTACAAAAGCTAACGAGCAAGAAAACACTACACAAGATACACAAAGTAATTATGATTTAAACAACAAAGAGCCTATAAGACTAGATAAAAGAGAAAGAGTTGAGCTAAATAAAAAAGCCTTAGAGATACTTAAAAAAGATGTTAAAGATATATCAGATGAAGATAGGGAAATTTTAAGGCTTTATACTGGTAGGGGTGGTTTAAAAAATGGCGAAGCTGGATTTACTGAATTTTATACTCCCTACCCTGTTATAAAATCTATGTATAAAGCCCTAGATGATGCTGGAGTTGAGATAAAAAATGCACTTGAACCAGCTGTTGGAAGTGGTAACTTTGTAGGAATGAAGCCTGAATTAAATTGGACTACTATAGATATAGACCCTAATGCACACGAGGTTGTTAAAAGGCTTTACTCTAAAGGCAAACACTACCATACACGTTTTGAATCGTTTAAAAAGGGTGATTATGATTTGGTTATATCAAATGTGCCTTTTTTAGAAAGAAGGGGCGGTGGTAGAAATCTAGATAGAACAGATGTTAGAACTTTGCATGATTACTTTTTTGTTAAAGGTATTGATAGTGTAAAAGATGATGGCATACTTGCCTTTATAACAAGCAGAGGTGTGGCTGATAAGATAGATACTAAGATAAGAGCCGAGCTAATGAGTAAGGCTGATGTGATAGGTATGTATAGACTGGCTGATAAAAGCTTTAGCCAAAATGCTCATACTGATGTAGGAACAGATATAATCTTTTTGCAAAAAAGGGGAGCAAATAAGCAAATAAGTGAGGCTCAAAAGGCTAATAACGATGCATTTATAAAATCTAGCAAAACAGCTGATGATATATATTTAAATGAGTATTTTCAAAAACACCCTGAAAATATTTTGGGAGATTTGAAAGCTGGAATTAGTAAATTTCATGGTGACAAGGCTTATGAAGTGCTTGGCGAGAGTGATTTATCAAGGATAAAAATAAAGCCTAGCTTTGAAGAAAAGATAAAAAAACAAGAGGTGATGGATAAAATGCCGCTTGAAGCTGATGAGTTTAAAAAGTGGGCTAGTGATAATAATGTAAAATATTATGATATTAAAAACCCTGAACTTTTTATAGGTGAAAAAGGTATTAAGAAAGCTACTCAAACTGTTGAATTTAGTGATATCAAAGAAAAAGTTAGGATATATGAAGATATAACAAATACACCAAACGGCAAAAAGATAATGCTACTTGATAAGATAAAAAAGGCTAGTGAGAAGCAAGACTTAGAAGGTGCTACAAAGCTTATAAACCAGTATAAAGAAAGGTTTAAAAAGCATCCATATAATGATAATGCCCTTGTTAGAACTTTTGGCGATGAAAATACATTGTTTCATGATTATGCTAGCTTTTTTGATAAGGACTTTACACCTAAAGAGATAGCTATAAAACGAACTAGGTTTGAAAATATGGGCAGGCTTGATGTAGATGCTGATTCACCTTTGGAGTTTAGGCTAAAGGCTAGCATGGGGCGAACTGGGGAGATTGATTTTAGTAAGCCTAGCGAGATTTTAAACAAGCAGGAGTTTCACCGCTCACTTGATCATGGTTACAGTGTATCTGGAATTAATCTTGTTACTAATGATGTGCTTTATTATGCTGGTAATCTTAGAAAAAAGCTTGATAATATAGATAAACTAAAGCAGACTTATATATACGATGATGTTGTTCTTAATAAGCTTGAAAGCCAAAAGCTAAAGCTTGAAGAAAGCTTGCCACCTGTAAAGACCATAGATGACTTTGAGATAAATGGTAACGAACCTTGGCTAATAGATAATAATATAAATATATATAAGCTTGAAAAGGTTGTAAAATATAGTAGCGATGGAAAAGCTAGCGAAGAGTATAAAAGTGAATTTGGCGAAGTTTTTGATAACTATTTAAACTCAAGAAAGCTAATAGCAAGGGGCAAAGACGAGAACATAGCTATCTATAAGCAAAGACTTAGAGAAGCTCAAGAGAGAGTAAAAGATATAAAATTTGAGATAAAAGAAAGAGTAAATAACAACCCTGAATTAAAGCAAAGAGTGGAAAGCATTTATAATAATATGTTTAATTCTTATGTTACACCTGATTATACAAAAGCTAAGTTTTTAGTGCAAGACGCTATAAACGAAGCGGCTGAAGGCTTTAGGTTTAGAGATAATCAAATAGCGTGGGCTGCAAAGGCTATATTTGAAGGTAAAGGTATCAACTCTCACGATGTTGGCGGTGGTAAGACTGCTGCTGCAATACTTTTAGCAAAGGCTTTAAAACTAAGGGGTATGTCTCAAAAGCCACTATTTGTAGTGCCTAGCAAGGTTATGAAAAATTGGGAGAGTGAGATAAAAAGAATATATCCTGGTGCTAAAATTATAAATCTTTATAATTTGCCTGCTGAAAAAAGAGTAAGAATGCTTAGTGAACTTGGAAATTCACGAGCTGATTATGTGCTAATATCGCACGAGGGCTTTGAAAAGCTAGCTTTGCCACAAGAAGCGACAAGGAAGTATCTTAATGAATTTTTGATAGAAAATACTATGAATTTAAATGACAAAGGACGACAAGAAGCACTAAACAAAGAACGTACTGAACTGCTTTTAGAAACCTACCATCTAAATCAAGAAGATAAAAAGCTTACTCTTGATAGGCTTGGTATAGACTCTCTTATAATAGATGAAGCAAGGGCTTTTAAAAATGTTGGCTTTTCTAGCAAAATAGCAAAAGATGGTTTGGGTGTTGGCATTAATATTAAAAGAAATAAAAAGACTGGCAAACTTTCTTTTGGCTCTAATCGTGCTTATGATGTATTTTTTAAGGCTAGATATATATCTGAACGCAACAATAATAGTAATATATTTATGCTTGATGCTACACCTACACCTAATAAACCTATGGAGCTTTACACTGTTTTAAGAATGCTTGATAATAAAATTTTAGATGAGTATGGTATATATGATGCTACTATTTTTAAAGATAGATATTTTAGCACTAGTGAATATTTTGCACAAGACGGTAGGTTTAAAACAGGGCTTACAGAGATTAAAAACTTTTTTGAACTTGATGGTATTAAGAGTAGGTTTATTGATTATATACCTATGGAAGATTTTGCAAAAAACGGCATAACAATACCAAAAGAAAATATACAGTTTCATTATCTAGATGCTAATGATAATACCGTTGCTGTGTTTGAAGATATTTTTAACAAGATGGAAAAAGCAAAAAGTGATGCGGATGGTAAAAACAAAATGATGGGGTATTACTCTGAAGCTGTAAATGCAAGTGCTGATCCTAGACTTTATCAGAGTAAAGATTTTATTCATGGTGAGTTTATAGAAATGAATCATACAAACAATAAGATAAAGGCTGCCATTAAAATGGTGAGCGAAAAAAGACAAGCAAATAAAGATGCTGGACAGATTATATTTTTAGATAATGCAGGACATAGTGCTGTTTTTGCTGGTGCTTTAAAAAAGAATTTACATAAAAAAATAAAAGATGAGCTTGTTGCAAGTGGAAAATTTAAAGAAAGTGAAATAGCTATCATCTCTGGAAATGAAGCTACAAATGTAAAAACAGGTAAAGAAAGTAATAATATGAGTGGGGAAAAAATGATGCAAGCAAAGCAAGATATAGTGGATGCTTATAATGCCGGTAAAATTAAAGTTGTTATAGGCACAACACAAACAGCCGGGGAAGGACTAAATATACAAAAATATACTACTGATATATATCATCTAAACTTACCCTGGACACCTGCTGAGATCAAACAAAGAAACGGGCGGGGAGTCCGCTCTGGCAATATAAACGATGAAGTAAATACACATTTTTTTATGCAGGCTGGAACAATTGATAGCTTGATGTATGAAACTGTTTTAGGTAAACGTGGTTGGAATGATGCTTTATATGGCAAAGAAAAAGCAAATACTATGAGTGTAAGTATGGATGACTCCGCTGCTATGCCTAGTGCGGAGCAAGTAATGTTGGCTCTTGCAAGAGATCCTATAAAACGTGCTGAACTTGAGTTAAAGATAAAACACAATTCTTTGCTTAGCAAGCGTGCTGATTTATTTGATGCAAGACGTGATACCGACTTTAGCATCAAAAGCAAAAACGTTGATATTACCAACCTACAAGGTGAGATTAGGATGATACAAGAAAATCTAAAGAGTGATACACCTACAAAAGAAGCACAGGGCTTGTTTGAAAAGATGGTAAAAGAAAAGGATTTAACAAAAAAACAAGAGTTGCAAAACAAATACGATAGCTTGCTTGCTAAAACTAAAGCTTTTAATAAAAAAAGACTGCAAAGTAAAGAGAGTAGTTTAAAACTAGCTAATCAAAAACTTGAAACACTTAAAAAGAATATGGATACTATTAATGATGAGTTAAAAGCCGTAGATAAGGAAGTTAAGGACTTTGAAGCTACTAATTTAGACGAAAACGGTAATATTAAACTTGCCGATGGAGTTTGTTAAGTTTGACTTTTGAAGATGATTTGTGTATAATTCGCCTACAATTCGCTTTACAGGGCAACTTGTAAAGTTTTCCCCGTTTTTTAGCGGGGAGTAACTATTTTTATTAACTTATCTGTAATAATTTTGAAACTTTCATTATCTATTTTACCTGCTCTATTAACAATTCTTTTAATGCTAAATGCTTTTATTTGAAAAATTATAACAGAACTTGATTTTTCTTGCTTATTATTTGTGTAAGTTATTGTGTGAAATAATTCATTATCTTCTCTTATTGTTGTTGTTAGTGGCATTCCTATAAAAAGATTTTTTGTTACTTGTTTGATAGCAAGCACAGGTCTTAAAAACTTTTTACCTTTGCCAAATTCTTCATCACCAACATTCAAACCTAAATTTACCCAGTAAATATTTTTTGGTTTAACAGTGTAACCACCTTCTCTTTTATTAACTTCTTTTTTAACTTCATTCCAGCTATCAAAGCTATCGTTTATATCTTTTTCTTTTGCTTCAAGCTCTTTTATCTTGTTTTTTAACTTTATATTTTCTTCTAATAGATTAAATAAGACTGTTGTTTTAGTTGATAGCTTGCTTATATCTTGGCTTCCTATCTTTTCCAAAAAAGAGTCTGATAAACCTATAACAGATGATAGTTCTTCTCTTGAAAAGCCGTATTTTTTTCTAAAGTTTGTTACGGTCATCTTTGTTCCTTTGCTTTCTTTGTAGAATTATAATAAATACATAATTAAATAATACTTAAAAATAGGATAAAAAGTAAGAAAAGTATAAAATACTGATTTTTTTTAAATTTCACTGCCTTTGCAAGCACAAAGTCCAACACAATTTAATCCAAAAGCATTTAATAAGAATGATTGTCGGTGTGGGTCGTATCCTTGAGTTTTTCAAACAAAAATCAGCCCACAAAAAAACAAAATACATAAAATTTTACAGACTTTTGCTTAAACTTGCAAAAATTTACAAAAAAACTTTAAAAAATATAAAAAGTAGTTAATTTATAATATTTTAACTACTAAAAACTATTATTTTTAAGCTTGTTATAATATTACAAATGTTGTTTAAGTTTAGAGTGCTAAAAACTAATTATTTTATTTAAGCTTTGAGTTTTTAGAGATAGAAAAATATTTTTTTATAGTTAGAAACCTTAAGCCATTTTGTTGTGATTTTTTTATTATAGGGGAGCCATGAACCCATTGGAATTTTTTTGACATATACCACCCTATGTTTAAAAATTATAAAATTTTCAAGTTTTAGCCCAAAAAAAAAACAAAGCCATTTTTTCTTTTTTTTAATTGGTCTTTACTGACTTGTGAAGTTTTTGCACAACTCCCACGTGTTTGGCTTTGCCACTTGCTCCAGTCCCGTGCCTGGTCGCCGCCTTCGCCCTTGTCCCTAGTACCAACTTTCTTCGTACTCGTAGTATTCAACATCTTCTATGCTTTGCCTTTCTGTGAATGTTCTGCCGCCTAGGTATTGTAACAAGTAAGCTTCTGCATCCATCAAATCATCTTGCTTACTTTCAACTTCTGGGTCAAAGGCTATAAGCTGTGCTTCTAACTCCCCAGTCTGTGCTAGATTTCCATTATGAAGTATTTGTCCAACTCTATAATAAGGCTCTAGGTTTGATATTCTTATGTTTTTAGCTTTACCGCCGTGGCTTAATGGCTCTATTGGCAACGATACACCGGTTATCTTTTGTATAACATCTATCGTATAAAAGAAGTCGTTTTGCATTCCTGCTTTTTCTATACCTATTCGTATAGGTGAAAAAGTGTTAAATATTCTTATAATTTCTACGCTTTTCTCAAAAGGTGTCCAGTGTCCCGCACTAATATCTATGATGTAAATGTTGTTTAGCTCGTCTATACAAAAGGTTACCATTGCTGTTTGGTCTTGTCCTGTTGCACTTGCTAGGTCCACTGTGGTATAGCAGTGCATTTTATTTAAATCCTTACTGGTTCCATCTGCTAAAATAATGTTTTTAGCCTTAGCTACTTTTAGCTCTTTTTGGTTAAGCCCATCTTTAACAAGCACTCTAAACAAAGGGCTTGTATAATCATATTCAACTTTTTTAAAGTATTTAAAAAACTCTTTTTTAAATATAGCCTTTTCGGGGTCTATCGCCGCACACATATACTCTTGGTAAAATTCATTTGACATCCCTTGTTTTTCAAGTGTGCCTTTGATTTTCTGAATAGTTTCTATAGGAAACCTTGAGTTCCATGCACTTTTACCATTCTCAATAATAGGTATTTTCAGTGTTTGCCATTTTATACCTGTATCCAATTCATCATTTTTTGGGTTGATTATATTATTTAAAATACTATCATCGTGAAGTATTGTTCCTATAATGATAACCTTGCCTATCTTAGGGTGCATTGCTGGTAACAAGTCCGCATAAAACCAGCTTCTAAGCTTTTGCCTATTCGATTTACTCTGTATTGTATATTGTCCGACTTTACTTTCTAAATCATCAACTATTATAAGAGTTGGTCTCATATTATCTATATTTGCACCACGCGGATCTTGTCCTGCTGAAATAGTTATTATATGACAAGTTGCTTCTATGCTATTGCCATTTTTATCTTTAAGCCCTGCATTTACTACAACAGATATTCTGTTTTTATTCCAAACCTTGCCTCTTGTTATAGCATATCCTCTTTGTGAGGCTCTATCTATCGTGCCTTTTACTGCTTCAAGGAAGTTGATAGCCTTTTCCTCATTACTAGAAACAATCATTATAAAAGGCTCTTTGTAAAAGTATATTCTGCTTAATATACACACTTTGTTTAATAATGTAGTTTTTCCAGCACCACGGAAAACCGCCACGGCTTTATACATAGAATCACCATCAATGAATTTTAATATTTTAAAATGTATTTGTGGAGTTTTATCTTGGAATATCTCAGGCTCTATATCTTTTGCAAATCTCAAAAATAACACAGGGTCTATAGCCATATTTTATCCTTATTGTGTAGTTTTTATAAAGATAATATTTGTTAATTTCCTATTTTTTTTACAATTTTTTAAAATTCTTTTTTTAACGGATTTTTTAACGGACTTTTAAAAATTAGATAGTAAAGCAATCACTTATTTCTTGGTAAGTTGGTATAAAGTTTGATTCCCCTCGCTTCCACCATTTTACTTATTTTTATTTAATAAACCGCTACAAATCATAGTTTTCTTTAATTTTAGTTTTTATGTTGTTTTGATTTTTTAAGCAATTTTAACAGGCTAAATAATAAGTCTATTAAAACACAATAATAATTCAAAAATTTTATTTACAATTTTTAACACCATTTTACAAGACACAAATCCAACAAAACTTATTGTTTGCCTTAGGCATATTAAATAATTTTATATCTTAGTTTTATTTTTTATTTTTATAAAAAATAAAATAACAAAATGATATTTGTTTTTATAAAAATATTATTATTTATTGATTATAATAAATAAATTTACATTTTATTTTATAAGGAGAAATATATGTTTGGATTTTTACGTTCCAAGCAAGGAAAAATAGTGCCTGAGCAGGAAGTCTTAGCAACCTACAACCGCAAAAGGTGGAATGCTATTTTTGGTATTTTTATCGGCTATGCCGCATTTTATATCATAAGAAATAACTTCATTCTCTCAACTCCATATCTACAAAGTGAGCTTGGCTTTGATAAAACAGATATAGGATTAATATCTAGAACTTCACTTGTAATTTACGGCTTTAGCAAAGGTTTTATGAGTGTGCTAGCAGATAAGGCGAACCCAAAGTGGTTTATGATATTTGGTTTGGTTCTTTCAGCAATGGTAAACCTAATGATGGGATTTAGCACAGCATTTTGGCTATTTTTTATATTGGTTTGTCTAAATGGACTATTTCAAGGAATGGGTGCTGGTCCTGCTTATGTAGTTCTTGCCAGTTGGTATCCTAGAAAGTCTCGTGGTCTTATCACTTCTATATTTAATACATCGCACAATGTAGGTGGGGGACTTGTGGCACCAATAACTGGTGGAGCAATTGCTTGGCTAGGCACGGATCACTGGCAAACAGCAAATTTTATAATTCCTGTTGCAGTGGTTATTTTCATAGCTGCTATTTTTGCTATTTTTGGAGCTGGAAAAACATATAATGAAGGTCTTCCTCAGCTAAATAAAATTTTAAACAACGATAAAGATGAATTAGTAACAGCAAAAGAAGATGGTGAAAAACTAAGTAGCTGGGAAATACTAAAAAAATATATATTAACAGATAAAAATGTATGGTTTGTTAGCTTTATAGATGTATTTACATATATGATACGATTTGGTGTTCTTACATGGCTACCACTTTACTTACTAGAAACAAAAGGATTTAGTAAAAAAGATATGAGTATAGCATTTGCTATATTTGAATGGTCAGCTATTATTTCCACAATAGCAGCAGGTTATTTAACAGATAGCTTCTTTAAAGGTAGAAGAATGCCTCTTTCTATAATTTCTCTTGTTATAGTGGGTGGTGCTATGTTTATTTATCACGGCGGAGAAAGTTTAACTACCGTAACGCTAGGTGCTGCTATTATTGGTTGTTTTATATATGTGCCGATGTTCCTTAGCTCACTTCAAACTATAGAGCTTGTTCCTCCTTTTGCAGCTGGTTCGGCCACCGGTCTTCGTGGTCTTTTAAGCTATGTACTTGGTAGCTTTTCAGGAACTGCACTTATAGGATATATGGCTAAAAATTATGGCTGGGATTATGGTTTTTATCTTTTAATGTTTGCTGTTGTTGCATGCATTTTATGCTGCTATATGGTTCATTTAGGTGTTATGAAAATAGAAGCCGAAAAACTTAAAAAATAAACTTAAACCCCTTTAAAAAGGGGTTTAATACTATCACAAAAAATAAATCAAATAATACTTTCAAGCACTTTTTCCCCAAAAATTTTAAGATTTTCTTTGTTGGTTATATCCTCTTTGAAAAGTGGTATTTTTGCATAATGATATTTTCCAAACTCATTATCGCTTTGCTTTACATATTGTGCTTCTTGTGAGATTCTTGAGCTTAAAAAATCATCATTTGAACTATCAGGAAGGACTTTATTTAAAACAACAGCATAAGGTTTAAGCTCTTTTTGTTCTAAACTCTGTATAGCTCGTTGTGTTTCGGCTATAGCTAGCTTTGAAGCATTTAAAACCAAAACTATACCGCATTTATTGCTATCTTTTACTAAATTTGAAAAAGCGCTATATCTTGCATATCTTTCATCAAGTTTTTCTATAAGTCGCCCTCTTATAAAGCCATCTGGATCGCTAAATCTATTTTTGTCACCACCATCTAAATGCCCTAGTACTTTTTCACTCATTCCGCCTCGCTCTTGCATACTAAGAAGTGTCTTGCTCCAATCCCTTAACTCTTTTGGCATAAAAAATAGCCTTAATGTATGTCCTATAGGAGCAGTATCTATGATGATATGGTCATAACTAGATATTTCTTTTGTTAGTATGGTGCTTAGTCTTTCAAATAAAGCCGCTTCTAAAGTAGAAGAGCTATCAGCTATTTTCGCAAAATAATTATCTATTTGAGCATAGCTTGATGCACCTACAAAACCTCTCGTATCTTTTGCAACCTTTTGGACATATTCTCTTGCTTCAAGAGCAGAGTCAATCTCTACAACACTTAAATTTTCATCTACTTTTGTGATAGAGTTTTTAAACTCAACATCAAATATATCACTAAGATTGTGTGCTGGATCTGTTGAGACAAGCAAAACTTTTTTAGTATTTTTGACACTTGATAAAGCTACTGCCAGCGAGCTTGATGTAGTGCTTTTACCAACACCGCCTTTACCACCTACAAATATAACTTTTGGAAGTTGTTTGTTCTTCATTTATCTCCTTTAACAACAGCAACTGCATGGAAAATTTTCAAAGAATGAGTGCTTAAGTCCAACTTTTTGATGCCAACGATGAAATTTTGGCATAAGGGCAGGAAGCATTTCAAGTGTATAAAGCGAATAAGGATTTTCTATACCGTAAATTTCACTAAATGTGATAATCATAAAAAAATCGTCAATTTCGGAATTTTCTTTCATAATGGCACTTTTATGCATGCCAACATAAAAACTCTCAAGATCTTGTGAGAATTTAATAATTTTTTTTATCATTTGTATCCTTTTGTATAATTCTTGCCAAGCCAAAAAAGGCAAGGCAAGAAATAGGATTAAGCGGCTGCCTTTTTATCGGCTAAAATTTTGCTTATAACTTTAAGCGCAGAAAGCACAACTAGAAGTGTTACAACTATAACAATAGCATTTAAGGTTGTAAGTAGATAATTTTGGTCATTATAATAATCACCAAGTTTTATAATCGCTCCCCAAAAACTCATTACAAGAATAAAGCTCATAGGAATAAGCGCTATCAAACTACCACTAAATTTTTTAGACTTTAGCAATATAACAGCAACAACTAAAAGTGTAAGGCTAGCTAGAAGTTGGTTTGTAGCACCAAATAAAGGCCAAATCGCAACTTTACCATCACTAACACCATTCATAGATATAGTAAAGGATGTGATAACAGCAACTATAGTAGCTATGCCTTTTCCTCTTAAAAAGCCTATATTGTATATATCTCCCCACTCTTGGATGATGTATCTTTGAAGACGAATACCAGCATCCATTGTGGTTGCAGCAAAAAGTATAACCATAAGTGAAAGCAATGTAGCACTAGCTTCTTGCGGAATACCTAGTCCTTCATAAATAATAGCACCGCCACCAGCAACGAAACTCGCAGTACCACCCTTATATAAATCAGCCCAAGTATCTAGATTTAAATCAGCATTTATCAAGCTTAGGCCGGCTACACAAGCTATAATTGTAGCAAGTGATAATGAACCCTCGCCCATAGCACCTAAGTATCCAACAAAACGAACATCTTTCATCTTATCAACTTGTTTTGAAGTTGTTCCAGAGCTTACTATGCCATGGAAACCACTTATAGCACCGCAAGCAACTGTTATAAATAAAACAGGAACTACAACATGCCAACCGCCAGGATTATCCGTGATAGCAGGTATAAAGGTAGGTGCAGCAACTGTTGGATGAACTATAATAATACTTGTATAAAGCAAGATAAGTCCAACAAAAAGTTGTATACCATTTACATAATCTCTTGGTTGCAATAAAGCCCAAACAGGAAGTATAGAGGCTATACCAGCATATATATAAAGAAGTACAACCCATTGAGCATTTTGATTAAGACCAAACATTGAATCAGGCAAACTTAAAGGCACAGCAACACCAAGCGGAACAAGCGCATAAAGAGCAATAACAGCTACTATAGTAACAGGCACAAGCTTCATTTTAAATTTATAAATAGCTTGACCCATTATAAGAGCTATAGCAACGGCTCCCCAAGCAGGTATAATAGTACTTGTATGTTCAACACTTTCTTTGGCAATAATCACGCCAAAAGCACCATTTACCATCAACAACACTAAGAATATAACAATCATGAATAATTGACCAACTTTGCTTCCAACAAATCTGGTGCAGATTGTTCCTATACTCTTACCTTCGTTTTTAACGCTAGCCCAAAGTGCTGACATATCATGAATACCGGCAAAAGCAACAGTGCCTATAATAACCCATAAAAATGCAGGTAACCAGCCCCACTGCACAGCAATAGCTGGACCAACTATAGGCGCAGCACCTGCAACTGCAGTAAAGTGATGTCCCCACAATACAAATTTATTAGCTGGAACAAAATCAACATTATCACGGTATTCGTGAGCTGGAGTAGTAAAATTATCATCAAGTTCTAAAACTTTTGATGCATATAAGCGAGAATACACAAACCAGCCAAAGCTAAAAACAGCAAAGCCGACCAACATAAGCCATACAGCATTCATGGTAAATCCTTTTCATTTAAATTTCATTTATTATAACACAAATAAAGTATTTATACCAATATCTTTAATAAATTATATATTAAATTTATACAACCATTGCCAAAATATATCATTTTTAAACCCAAATATTCAAACTAAGTAACTAAATATTATATTAAAACATATTAAAAAATTAATTATTTATAAGCATTTTAAATAAAATTTATATTATTTATTATGGACAATAAACATCCTATACATTCAAAAAAATCTTTAAGCAATAATCAATAAGACTCTAAAGAAAATTAAAAAACTAATATATTAAATTAAAAGAATAAGCATAGAAAACACCATACCAATCCTTTTTCTTCATAAAAGTTAAATAAACTATCTTTAGTGAATATACATATTTATAAAAGACAAATAAATAGATAAATAAATTTATCAACAAAAAAGAACATGAATCAATTCACTATAAATTTTTTATAATGCCTATTAAAGATTCTACATTATCAAATAACACTTTTATAAAGCATTCAACTGTACTTATCTATAAATATAGCAGTATTATATGAGTAAAGTATTGATAAACTTACTAAGATTTTTAACAAAAAACGAAACAAGAGTAATCGCTAATTTACCTTTCAGCAAATAAGTACTTCGTATACTCACAGCTAATTAATCTTTTTTATATTGTTTAAATAAAAAAACTTATTATAAATACTGTAAGAGTATCACACAATTACAGTTGCTTTTATATTATTTGCTTGTGAGTTTATAATGTGATTTGTTTAATGAGTTGATTAGTGATTGTAAAATTTCTATTTTGTTTATATGTCCATCAAGGAAGAGTTTGTTTATTTAAGTAGTTTTGTTTTTTGTATCTTTGTAAATTTGATTTATCTGCTCACTCTTTTATTTTGTTAGCACATTTTATAATTATTATATTCTAATAAATTTATTCCTAATTATTTTTATATGGATTATAATCATAACCTTTTAGATTAAATTCTGTGCTAATTGAGCTGTTAAAATTCCTCATAAACTATATCCTCAATTTATAAAAAACCTACCATCTAGCTATTAAACAACAAGAATTTAAATGATTAAAATAAAAAAGAATAAAAAACAATTATCCACAATCAATAAAATATACCACTTGTATATTAATCACAACCAAGTAAAACACAATAACATAAAAGAATAAAAAATATTTTAAATTTATTAAATAAAAAAACATAAAAAAGAATAAGAAATAAAGATATATAATAAATAATATTAATTGGATTTATAAAAAGAAAGAATAAACAAAGCTCGCAGCGACTTACTTTCCCAACATCTCAGTAAGAGAGAGTATCATCAGCCAGGACGAGCTTAGCTTCTTGGTTCGAGATGGAGCAAGGCGTTTCCTCGTCTGTATAGCCACGAGCAGTGTTAAATAAAAGATTAGTGATTATTTGTGTAATCTCTTATTTAACACTGTTTGTGTTAAATTATATCGTTAAGAGTAAAGCTTGTTTTATTAAACAATCTTTTCTTGTATAAGGTTTTACCCTTAACAAGGAAGTGATGCTTAAAAAGATAAGCAAACGAGCTATTAGTACTGGTCAGCTAAATGACTTTCATCAATTACACACCCAGCCTATCAAACTAGTAGTCTACTAGAGCTCTTAAAAGAAGATTCATCTTGGAGTTGGCTTCGAGCTTAGATGCTTTCAGCTCTTATCACATCCGAACGTAGCTACCGAGCGATGCCCTTGGCAGGACAACTCGTACACCAGTGGTTCGTTCAACCCGGTCCTCTCGTACTAGGGTCAACTCTCCTCAATCTTCTTACGCCCACGGCAGATAGGGACCGAACTGTCTCACGACGTTCTGAACCCAGCTCGCGTACCGCTTTAAATGGCGAACAGCCATACCCTTGGGACCTGCTCCAGCCCCAGGATGCGATGAGCCGACATCGAGGTGCCAAACCTCCCCGTCGATGTGAGCTCTTGGGGGAGATCAGCCTGTTATCCCCGGGGTACCTTTTATCCTTTGAGCGATGGCCCTTCCACACAGAACCACCGGATCACTAAGACCGACTTTCGTCCCTGCTTGACATGTACGTCTTGCAGTTAAGCTGGCTTATACCTTTATACTCTACGAACGATTTCCAACCGTTCTGAGCCAACCTTTGTAAGCCTCCGTTACATTTTGGGAGGCGACCGCCCCAGTCAAACTACCCACCAGACATTGTCCTGCATGAGGATAACTCATGCCAGTTAGCTATCAGAATAAAGAAGAGTGGTATCTCAACAATGGCTCATATACAACTGGCGTCATATACTCAAAGCCTCCCACCTATCCTGCACATCTTTATCCCAATAGCAGTGTCAAGCTGTAGTAAAGGTCCACGGGGTCTTTCCGTCTTGCCGCGGGTAGGAGGAATTTTCACCTCCACTACAATTTCACTGGATCCCTCTTCGAGACAGCTCCCATCTCGTTACGCCATTCATGCAGGTCGGTATTTAACCGACAAGGAATTTCGCTACCTTAGGACCGTTATAGTTACGGCCGCCGTTTACTCGGGCTTCGATCAAATGCTTCGCAGAGCTAACATCATCAATTAACCTTCGAGCACCGGGCAGGCGTCACACCCTATACATCCTCTTACGAGTTAGCAGAGTGCTGTGTTTTTGGTAAACAGTCGGGAGGGACTCTTTGTTGTAACCTTCAATGCTTACGGAGTAAATCCTTAACAAAGTTAGGCACACCTTATACCGAAGATACGGTGCTATTTTGCAGAGTTCCTTGAAGAGAGTTCTTCCACGCGCCTTAGAATACTCATCCCACCCACCTGTGTCGGTTTACGGTACGGGCAACATTATCTAAACTTAGAAACTTTTCTTGGCTCGACAGTATCAAGGATTCAGACTCGATTCCGAAGAATGTTGTCTGCCTGTGGGGTCTCGGCTTAAAAAGATCCGGATTTTCCTAGATCTTAACCTACACCTTTCGACCAGCACTTCCATCCGCTGGCTCCTTTAACTCTAAGCGTCCTTCCATCGCACAATAATGTTGGCATTGGAATATTAACCAATTTTCCATCGCATACCCCTTTCGGACTTTGCTTAGGACCCGGCTAACCCTACGATGACGAGCATCGCGTAGGAAACCTTGGGTTTACGGCGTTGGGGATTCTCACCCCAATTATCGCTACTCATGCCTGCATGCTCACTTCTATCCGCTCCAGCGCTCCTTACCGGTACACCTTCAACGCTGAATAGAACGCTCTCCTACCACTTAGTAAAACTAAGTCTAAAGCTTCGGTACTCATTTTAGCCCCGTTATATTTTCCGCGCAAAATCACTAGACCAGTGAGCTATTACGCTTTCTTTAAAGGATGGCTGCTTCTAAGCCAACCTCCTGGTTGTTACAGTAACTTCACATCGTTTTCCACTTAAATGAGATTTAGGGACCTTAGCTGTTAGTCTGGGTTGTTCCCCTCTCGACGACGGATTTTATCACTCGCCGCCTGACTGCTGTGATTACACACTAGGTATTCGGAGTTTGATAGGGTTTGGTACATTGGTGTATGCCCTAGCCCATTCAGTGCTCTACCCCCTAGTGTTACGACACAACGCTATACCTAAATATATTTCGGAGAGAACCAGCTATCACGATGTTTGATTGGCCTTTCACCCCTATCCACAAGTCATCCCATAGCTTTTCAACGCTAGCGGGTTCGGTCCTCCACTGGCTCTTACACCAGTTTCAACCTGCTCATGGATAGATCACATCGTTTCGGGTCTGCAACATCTGACTAATCGCCCTATTAAGACTCGCTTTCGCTACGGCTCCGGGTTTCCTTAACCTCGCCAGACATCACAACTCGCAGGCTCATTATGCAAAAGGCAGTCCATCACCCTGATAAATCATAGGGCTCTGAATGATTGTAAGTAAATGGTTTCAGGTTCTATTTCACTCTGATCACCTCAGTTCTTTTCACCTTTCCCTCACGGTACTTGTTCGCTATCGGTCTAGTAGTAGTATTTAGGGTTGGATAGTGGTCTACCCAGCTTCAGACAGAATATCACGTGTTCCGCCCTACTCAGGATACTGCTAAGTAAAACATTGCTTTCATATACGGGAGTATCACCCTCTACGCTTAACCTTTCCAGGTTATTCTATTAGCTTTGTTTAGTCTATGTTGCAGTCCTACAACCCCACTAGTAAACTAGTGGTTTGCCCTCTTACGCGTTCGCTCGCCGCTACTAGCGTAATCTCTTTTGATTTCTCTTCCTGTTGGTACTAAGATGTTTCAATTCCCAACGTTTGCTCCATTATATGGTAACTGACATCGCTATCAGTTGGGTTGCCCCATTCGGAAATACCCGGATCAAAGCCCCTTGACGGCTCCCCGAGTCTTATCGCAGCCTGGCACGTCCTTCATCGCCTCTACTAGCCAAGGCATCCACCATTTACTCTTAGTAGCTTACCTTTTTTTACCTATTAATACATAATAAGTTGTTAGTATATTTTTTGTTATATTCTAATTCGCATCACTTCCTTGTTAAAGGTAACTGTTATACATAAATATATGTAGTTACTAAATCTAAACACATAATCCCCAAGACGGAAAGCATTAACAGATAATATAGATAAGTTTTAACTCTATAATATCTTGTGATGTTAAACTTCTGTATTTATATACAAGAGATTAGATATTTAAATCTTTAACAAGTCCTGTAAAATTGTTTTTATTAAAACTTGCTTGTGACTCTTAACAATTGTAATTAAAAGAACAACGATTTGTTTAAAAATAAAATATTGACTTATATTCTCAAGGAGATAAACTCCGTTTCTCAAATCGTGAGCTGGAATTATATAAGAGCAATGCTTAATATGAGCTTAATATTGTAAAAAAAAATAAAAATATTTTAGTTTGTTGGAATTTGGAGAGGTGTGTGTAGTGGTAAATAAAAATACGTTATCTATAAATATAGTTATTGATTAATTTTAGCTACTATTGTATATTTAAATTTTTTATATTTTAAGATATCATAAGGCGACAAAAAGTCAATAATGGATAAAATAAAAATAAAAAATTAACGAAGGATTCAAATGGGACATAGTTGTGGAGATAATGGTTGTGATGGATTTTTATTAATGAAACAACAGCAATCTTGTGTAGTATTGGCTGGTGGTAAAAGCAGCAGGATGGGAGTAGATAAAGCATTAATGCCTTTTAAAGACAAAGCAAGTCTATCTGCATATGTAACAGATAAGTTATCAAACATTTTTAAAGAAGTTTATATAAGCACTAAAACCAATAAATTTAACAATGCCGAACTTAATCAAAGCATCAAATTTATAGCCGATGAAAGCAATGAAAGCTCGCCTATGATTGCACTTGCTAGCATACTTCATCATTTTAATGAACCGGTTTTTATACAGCCTGTTGACATGCCTTTTTTAAAACCTGAGAGCATCAAAGATATGTCTAAACTAAAAGATGATTTTGAAATTGTAATCGCTTGTGAAGCAGAAATAGATCATGTACTTTGTGGTTATTTTTCTCCTAGCGTAGCAGATAAAGCAAAAAAATTAGCTAAAGATGGAAAGCATAAAATAAAAGAGCTTTTAAAAATTTGTGATGTAGTTAGGGTCGAGCTTTCTGGTGATGATGAAGGGATAAACCTAAATAATCCTGATGATCTAAAAAAGGCTTTAAGATATGAATAAATCATTATTTATATTATTTGTTTTTTCGTTTTATTTATTTGCGAATGATTCTAGTAAATTTAAACTTGCGAATGAACTAGAAAAAGCAGGCGATATAAAGGGTGCAATGAGTATTTATAAAAGCCTGGCCGCTAAAAATATAAAAAAAGATTCACGCTCAGAAGAATACATTAAATCAGACACCATAAACAATTCAAAAGCAAAAGATGAAGCACTTTTTAGAGAACTTTTTGCAGGAAGCAGTATAAGTTTTCATGAATTAAACTATTTGCTTTTAGGCACCTATGCTTCTAGTGTGCCTAACAACGATAGACAAAAATTTGAAACCAAATTTAACATAAGTATCAAAAAACCGATAGAAATTTCACTATTACCGAAATGGGCTAATCTTTATATGGCATACTCTCAAACATCATGGTGGCAAACAGGAAAGCATAGTTCGCCTTTTAGAGAAACAAATTATAGACCAGAAGTTTTTATGCGCCTATATACAAACAATGAACGGATAAATAGCTTTGATATAGGTGTTTTACATGAATCAAATGGACTAGGTAAAGATAAAAGCAGAAGCTGGAACAGGGTATATGCTAGCTCTAAATTAAATTTTAGCAATCTATCCATAACTCCACGAGTTTGGTATCACATAGGAGATTTAAGCGATAATAAAGATATTTATCGTTATTTGGGTTATGGTGATATACAAGCAAGATATACTACAAAAAATATATCATTTGAACTACTATTGCGCAATAACTTTCGCATAAAAGACAACAAAGGAGCAGTTCAAGCCAGTCTGATATTTCCACTCTTTGGTGGAATTTTAGGATACTTACAATACTTTAACGGATATAGTGAAAGTTTAATAGATTATAACCATAGCACAAATAAAATAGGCATAGGTTTTACGTTACTTAGATAAAAGCAGAGGGTTTAGAAACTCAATCTTTTCTAACCCTTAAAAAAGTAGCAAAGCGTGGTATGCCGTTTTTGGTTAAATTTTGATATTTGAAAGTAATAATACTCCCAATCTTTGGTGGATTTTTACGAATATAATCACTAAAACCAGATCCTATTTTAAATCTAATTTTATTTGATAACTCACATGTTATAGAACCCATTAAGTCTTTATATTTGCCACTACCTTTATTTATAGATATAACTTTGCACTCTGAATCAATAAAGCGTTTGTATTTTAAATTTAGATTGCTTCTTGATTTTATATAAACAGAATTTGGTTCACGAATAACAACACCTTCACCTTCACTACTTACAATTTCATCTAAAAAGCTATCTAATTCTTTCTTGCTTGTTATAAGTTTTTGGGGTATAAGCTTTATGTGGTTTTTTATATCATTGTTGTTGGAATTTTTATCTATATAATCTTGAACTACTTTCAAACGCTCAATCAATCCACCATTTGCATTAGGTGCATCAAATATATAATAAGTTATATTTTTCCATTCTTTTTCATTTGGTATCTGATCCATAACTATGGTTTGTATTTTTTCAAATTCATTTCTTTTAGTATATAGCTCTCCATCTAAAGCAAAATCCGGAAGAGTTTTTAAAAAATACTTTGGTGCTTTTATGACTTTACCTTGTCTACTTAGTAAATTTTTACCATCCCAATATGCCCTTATACCATCAAGCTTTTCGCTAGCATACCATCCGGTTATGTTTTGATCTTTGTATACACCAAGCTTCATTAGCTCAATAGCTTGAATACTTTGAATACATATAAAGACAACAACAATTAACTTTAAAATTTTATTCACTAATATCCTTTATAATTTTTAATCTTTTTCATTAAACAACTAGCTAACAAGACTTATACAATACAATCATTTATATATTTAATTAAACCCATTCAGATAAAAATTTTATTTTTTACAAAGGCAATTAAGAAACATAACATATCAAGTTATTTTTTATAAAAAAGAATTGTTTTTTATTTTAAACATATATAGCATACAAAAGTATAGACATAAAATATTAATACAAGAAACAATGATAAAAAGTATATAGAATAATTAAAAAGAGTATTTTGTTAAACTATATTAATGGTGGGCCTAACAAGACTTGAACTTGTGACCTCACCCTTATCAGGGGTGCACTCTAACCAGCTGAGCTATAGGCCCTTAAATGGTGGAGAATAGCGGGATCGAACCGCTGACCTCCTGCGTGCAAAGCAGGCGCTCTCCCAGCTGAGCTAATTCCCCAATATTAATTTCTAAATACTAATAGAAATAAAATATATTTAATTATTAGCTGTCAATCTTTCAAAACTAAACAAGGATTGATTGAGATATTTTCCTTTGATGTATATCTTGTGAGAGAATATACATTGTACTCTAGAAAGGAGGTGATCCAACCGCAGGTTCTCCTACGGTTACCTTGTTACGACTTCACCCCAGTCGCTGATTCCACTGTGGGCGGTAGCTAGTTTAGCATTCCGACTTCGAGTGAAATCAACTCCCATGGTGTGACGGGCGGTGAGTACAAGACCCGGGAACGTATTCACCGTAGCATGGCTGATCTACGATTACTAGCGATTCCGGCTTCATGGAGTCGAGTTGCAGACTCCAATCCGAACTGGGACATATTTTATAGATTTGCTCCATCTCGCGATATTGCTTCTCATTGTATATGCCATTGTAGCACGTGTGTCGCCCCGGACATAAGGGCCATGATGACTTGACGTCGTCCACACCTTCCTCCTCCTTACGAAGGCAGTCTCATTAGAGTGCTCGCCCTAAGCGTTAGCAACTAATGACGTGGGTTGCGCTCGTTGCGGGACTTAACCCAACATCTCACGACACGAGCTGACGACAGCCGTGCAGCACCTGTCTTAACATTTCTGCAAGCAGACACTCTTCCATCTCTGGATGATTTGTTAGATATCAAGTCCGGGTAAGGTTCTTCGCGTATCTTCGAATTAAACCACATGCTCCACCGCTTGTGCGGGTCCCCGTCTATTCCTTTGAGTTTTAATCTTGCGACCGTACTCCCCAGGCGGTATACTTAATCCGTTAGGTGCATTACTGCCTTGACTAGCAAAGCAACAACTAGTATACATCGTTTAGGGCGTGGACTACCAGGGTATCTAATCCTGTTTGCTCCCCACGCTTTCACGCCTTAGCGTCAGTTGAGTTCCAGCAGATCGCCTTCGCAATGGGTATTCCTGGTGATCTCTACGGATTTTACCCCTACACCACCAATTCCATCTGCCTCTCCCTCACTCTAGATTATCAGTTTCCCAAGCAGTTCTATGGTTAAGCCATAGGATTTCACAAAAGACTTGATAATCCGCCTACGCGTCCTTTACGCCCAGTGATTCCGAGTAACGCTTGCACCCCCCGTATTACCGCGGCTGCTGGCACGGAGTTAGCCGGTGCTTATTCGTTAGGTACCGTCATGGTTCTTCCCTAACAAAAGGAGTTTACGCTCCGAAAAGTGTCATCCTCCACGCGGCGTTGCTGCTTCAGGGTTTCCCCCATTGAGCAATATTCCCTACTGCTGCCTCCCGTAGGAGTCTGGACCGTGTCTCAGTTCCAGTGTGACTGATCATCCTCTCAGACCAGTTATGCGTCATAGCCTTGGTAAGCCATTACCTTACCAACTAGCTGATACAATATAGCCTCATCCCTTACCGAAAAACTTTCCCGACCAAACTTATGTTTGGAAGGAGTATAGAGTATTAGCAGTCATTTCTAACTGTTGTCCTCTTGTAAGGGGCAGATTAGCTATACATTACTCACCCGTGCGCCACTAAGATTAAAAAAGCAAGCTTAATTAATCTCCGTTCGACTTGCATGTATTAGGCACGCCGCCAGCGTTCACTCTGAGCCAGGATCAAACTCTCCATATAATTTATATGAAGTTTTTAATCTAAAAAACTTTAATTTTTTTGTTAATCAGTTTTAAGTCTATAAACAATATAGACTGGCTCAATCGATCACTTGTTTAGATTTCAAAGATTGACTAATAGTTTAACATTTATAATTTAACAGAACAACGATATTTAAAAAGAAAAGCTTTATTAACTAAAAGTTAAAGGTGGTTTCTCAAATCGTGAGCTGGAATTATATAAGAGTAATGCTTAAATGCTACTTAAATATAAAATAATATTTTAAATAATTTGAATTTGGGTGAGACACATAATAATTAATAAAAAAATAACTAGAATAAGCTATTTATTAACTTTAGGATAAGTTAACTAATATTGAGCATCAATAACACTAAACATAACACAAAATAAACAATATCTAATCTTATTCTTATTAAAATCACCAAAAAACATTAAAAACTTACAAATTAAAGATTTACTATTACAAAAATCTAATTTTTATCCAAAGAAAATAATAGTAATTTTAAAAGAAAGAATCTTAAAGTGGTTTAATATTTGAAGAATAAGTCACAAACATCAATAAATATATAAATAAATGAAATTTTGGTAACTTATTTTCTATAACTACTTATATCATTTTATGATATTCTTTCATTACAGTTTTAAAATATTAAAAGGTGTTTAAAATGATAGTGGTTTTATATGATATCTAACCTACTATCATTTTAAAGGGTTGGAATAAATAAAACAAACCTAATGTTAAATTTATAGCTAAGATATGGATAAATTATAAGTATTTGTAAAAATTAAAATTTATAATAAACTCCTAAATTTAATAAATTTGTTTTATTCCTGTTTTCAATAGATAAATTATAGTTTGCTTGTAATGACACCTTTTGATTAATTTTATAAGCTCCCCCGATACCAAACCATACTTTATCTTTTGGCTCACCAACTCCTTTTACAGCAACATCTTTATAACCATTTGCTAAAACTTTTGCCTCAAAATCAAAATTTGCTGGATTGCTATTATAAGAATAAAATACGCCTGAGTTTAAGTTTAATTTTTGTAAATTTAAACTAGTTCTTAAACCCAAAATAACATAATTAGAGCTATATCTTTTTGAATTAGCTTTCAAAGAGCCAAATTCATATTTTTCTTCAAAATCATTTCTTTTTATTCGAGTAGCTTGATTTGCAATAAAAGGGTTTATTAAAATATTATCAATATTTTTTCTAACTCCAATTTCTGTATATAAATTATACACTTTGCTATCAAATTTTGAATCTACTCTTTTATTAATAACTTCTCTATTTACACTGCTTGACACATTATTTAACCCGCCGGCTCCTAATATATATGCATATCCTAAATCTTTACTTGAATAAAGCATAATACCTTTGTTTTTCATATAGATATTTCCTAAATCATTATTAAATTTAGTATCTGCATTTGCATGCACGAACCCTATACCAAAGATATAATCGCCAAATACACTATCGACTCCAAACAAATTACCTTTTGTTTTAGATATAGCTTTTGTATAATTTTTTGTGTTAATTTTACTATTGGCATAAATTCCATCGTACCAAAAGCCGCTACTATTTATCGTAGATAAGCTACTCACTCTGTTACTAAAAGAAATATTTGTTAATAAATTATGATTAAAAAGTATATTTTGGCTTGATGCGTGAATTTCTCCTGAGAGTGAATCTATCATTTGTGGGAGTGCGTTAGCATGTGCATTCATTACTCTTACTGCTGTAGCTGAAATTTCATTTTGTTCTTGAGTTTGCGCTAGCTCATCTAAAGCCGTATCAAAATTTTTAGCTGTATTTAAAGAGCTTGCTGTTACGTATCCTGCTGCCTGCAATACGTGTACGGTAGCTTTTCTGTTGTATTCGACCCATATATTTTGTCTATTTTTATCTACATAAAAGTTAGATAAATTTACGTATCTTGATACATTGTTTGAAATTTTATAATCTCCATTATAGTTTTTTATCTCTTTCGCTTTTATTATATTTTTTGTTTTAGTTTGAGCGCCTATTACGGAATAGATATTTTCAACATCGGCTAGGATATAAGAGCTATCTTTCATATCCATTGTGCCCGTAATTTCTAAATTTGACTTGTCGATATCTATTGCTATGCGACCTTGATTTTTTGAAATGTAGTCTCCGTTTATTTTAAGACCTTGTCCGTAAACGTTTAATGATCCGCCATTGTTGGTTATGGTGTAGCTGTTACCGTTACCTATATCGACTCTACTATTATCATTTTGTGCAAGAAGTGTCCCACCTTTTTCTATTGTAATACGAGAATTTAATAAAGATTTTTCAACTCCTATGGTACCCTCTTTAATCCATGTGATGGCTGTGTATGTATTTTCTCCTCCAAGATATAAGGTTCCAGTACCTTTTTTGTATATTCCACCATCGCCTGCCATATCGTTATTCCAAGTCAGTTTTCTTGTATCTTTATAATTTCTATAATCAAAATCAACTGTAAATAAACCCAATACCGCTTTTTCATCTTTGTTTGTTAAAAGGCGTTTATCTAGTCTTCCAGGACCTCCTAAGGCTCTATCTTGATTTAAAATTCCCCAGCCAAATGTAGCATCTGGACTTTCTGTTTGTTCTCCTTTGTGTCCTGGTTTATCCGCACTAGATAGGATAGTCATAGTAACTAAGTGATTATCCATCCATGGAAATTTCGTCCATACATTCGCAACTGCAGCAGTTACTACAGGAGCTGAAAATGATGTTCCTGTTCCATATATAATACATGCTTGACCGCTTTTGCATTCGCTTGCAGGCAGCTCTATAGCCCAATTACCCCGAGCCGTGATTCCCCAATTTTTACCTTTGTCTCCTATTTTGTTTGAATAACTTGCAAGTTTAGATGTATTTCCTGTTTCATCAACTGCCATAACGGTTATCCAACCATTTCTAGCATCATTGTTAAGATGAGGATAGAGCGACTCCGGAGATGCATGATTTGTATGTTCGTTTCCAGCAGCCCATATGAATATACTATCTGTCGCTGCATAGTGGGCAACATTTGGAAATGTTGCATTTACTTGTCCGTAATCAGTGCCATTAAGACCATATGAATTGTTAAAAATTCTAGCGCCTTTATTATGCAAATTTCTATAATCATTTTCAGTAGAGCCAATCAGGAGTGAATTTCTATTTCCCGATAGACCTGCTGACCGAGCGAATATCTTAGAGTCTGTGTTGTGTTTCACAATCATATGAGTTACCATTGTTCCGTGATGTTGTTTATCTTGCGGATCTTTATTTGTTTGCACTATTTCTATTCTGGATGTTCCGTTCGGTTTTTCAAATTTTTTAGATTTATAAAAGAAAGTATCAACTACACCGATATCCATGATCTTTTTTTCGTCATTGTGTTTATCTTGTAAAATTTGATTTATGCCTTCTTTGGCAAGCTCAAATGCTGATGTGTTTAGATATTCAATGCCTTTTGTTTGATTTAAGTCTTTAACCAAAACGGCATACTCCAAATTTTGTTTAAATTTTCTTTCTTTAATATTTAAATCCATAAGAGAGAGTAAAGCTTTTTTGCCTATATCTGCATTTTGATATTTTTTCATAAGTTCTTTATAATGCTCTCTTAATTTTGTAGCATTGTTTTCATCAAGCTTGAAAAACAGATTGTCCATTGCGGTTTGCACTTGGCTCACATAATCACCATATTTAAACTCATCTTGATATTTATTTAGGTATTTGTAAGCCTCTTTTGTTTGATTATCTTTTGCGAGTTCTATTCCTAAATTTTTCAAAGATACTTCATACAAACGATCTCTTTTTTCGATATTTTTTACTAAAATTTCATATATCTTAGCTGACACTTCCGGCATTTTATTTCTTACAAAAGCACCTGCCAAATCAAATGCTTTTTGTTTGTCCTTTAAAATTGAGTTTATTAAAATTAAATTTATAGTTTTTGGATACAATTTACAGTTTTACTTAACTTTAATTATATTAAGTTATGACTTTAATTACTTTAAATTAAGATTATAGTTTAGTCTTACTCAAAAACAAATTAAGGATTAAAATGAAATTAGCCAATCTTAAAAACAGAAAAAGTGCAAAATTTTTTGTAGTTTTACCAATAATATCTGCATTATTTGTCAGTTGTGGAGGAGGAAGTGGCGGTAGTAGCGGTCCATCAATCCCAGACAATTATCCAAACAACCGTCCCAATAACAATCATATAGCACCACCTGCAGTACCACCCGCTGGTGGCCTACCACCCCCCCCCCCTGTGTCTCCGCCACCGCTTGCACCAAATGATCCAAACAGCGGTATTCAACAACCTCCGATAGCTCAGCCACCTATGCCAAACAATAGAACGCTAGGGGTAAAAAAAGGGCAAGAAAACGCGAATCAAAATTTGCAAGATAAGATAAAAGATGAAAAAAAGATCATGGATATCGGTGTAGTTGATACTTTCTTTTATAAATCTAAAAAATTTGAAAAACCGAACGGAACATCCAGAATAGAAATAGTGCAAACAAATAAAGATCCGCAAGATAAACAACATCACGGAACAATGGTAACTCATATGATTGTGAAACACAACACAGACTCTAAGATATTCGCTCGGTCAGCAGGTCTATCGGGAAATAGAAATTCACTCCTGATTGGCTCTACTGAAAATGATTATAGAAATTTGCATAATAAAGGCGCTAGAATTTTTAACAATTCATATGGTCTTAATGGCACTGATTACGGACAAGTAAATGCAACATTTCCAAATGTTGCCCACTATGCAGCGACAGATAGTATATTCATATGGGCTGCTGGAAACGAACATACAAATCATGCATCTCCGGAGTCGCTCTATCCTCATCTTAACAATGATGCTAGAAATGGTTGGATAACCGTTATGGCAGTTGATGAAACAGGAAATACATCTAAACTTGCAAGTTATTCAAACAAAATAGGAGACAAAGGTAAAAATTGGGGAATCACGGCTCGGGGTAATTGGGCTATAGAGCTGCCTGCAAGCGAATGCAAAAGCGGTCAAGCATGTATTATATATGGAACAGGAACATCATTTTCAGCTCCTGTAGTAACTGCTGCAGTTGCGAATGTATGGACGAAATTTCCATGGATGGATAATCACTTAGTTACTATGACTATCCTATCTAGTGCGGATAAACCAGGACACAAAGGAGAACAAACAGAAAGTCCAGATGCTACATTTGGCTGGGGAATTTTAAATCAAGATAGAGCCTTAGGAGGTCCTGGAAGACTAGATAAACGCCTTTTAACAAACAAAGATGAAAAAGCGGTATTGGGTTTATTTACAGTTGATTTTGATTATAGAAATTATAAAGATACAAGAAAACTGACTTGGAATAACGATATGGCAGGCGATGGTGGAATATACAAAAAAGGTACTGGAACCTTATATCTTGGAGGAGAAAATACATACACAGCCATCACATGGATTAAAGAGGGTACCATAGGAGTTGAAAAATCTTTATTAAATTCTCGTATTACAATAGAAAAAGGTGGGACACTTCTTGCACAAAATGATAATAGTAGAGTCGATATAGGTAACGGTAACAGCTACACCATAACCAACAATGGCGGATCATTAAACGTTTACGGACAAGGTCTTAAAATAAACGGAGACTACATTTCAAAAAATCAAGGTCGCATAGCAATAGATATCGACAAGTCAAATTTAGAAATTACGGGCACAATGGATATGAAAGATAGCTCTTATATCCTAGCCGATGTTGAAAATATCTATTCCGTAATAGGCGCTCAAACTAAAACAAAAAATATAATAAAAGCGAAAGAGATAAAAAACTATAATGGAGATTATAAAATTTCAAACAATGTATCAAGATACGTAAATTTATCTAACTTTTATGTAGATAAAAATAGACAAAATATATGGGTCGAATACAACAGAAAAGCTACCGTACACGTATTGCAGGCAGCAGGATACGTAACAGCAAGCTCTTTAAATACAGCTAAAAATTTTGATACGGCTTTAGATGAGCTAGCGCAAACTCAAGAACAAAATGAAATTTCAGCTACAGCAGTAAGAGTAATGAATGCACATGCTAACGCACTCCCACAAATGATAGATTCACTCTCAGGAGAAATTCACGCATCAAATCAAAACATAATACTCAAACAAAACCAGACCATAAATCGCACACTAAGCAACAGGATAGCTTCGCTAATGCGCTCTGATAAAAGTGGAGTGTGGTTTGATGGGGTGTATGGTGAGAGCAAAATCACCAAAGAGGGCTACGCAAACACTCTAGCTAAGACAAAAGGAACTCAAATCGGACTAGACGGCAAAGTAACCGATGAGCTAACTCTTGGTCTAGCTATATCAAAAAGCGCTTCAAGAGCTACTTTTGACAAATCAGCAGGCGATATAAAGATAGAAAATGACAATGTTTCGGTATACGGATCTTATGATTTTTTAAATTTTTATCTCTCTGGCAGAGTCGGACTAAATGATTCAAGAAATGATATAAAAAGGATTGTTGCGGACAAAAACTCCGATGTATCATACAAACACCAAACCTACTCTGTTTATACTGAGCTAGGAAGTTTTTATAATGTTGATTTTGTGAATTTAAATCCATTTATAGCTACTGAGCTAAATAAAATTTCTCGTGGAGCCTTTAGTGAAAACCTGCCTTTAGGAATTGCTGCGGATAAAAAACGCTATAATACATACTCTATATTAGCAGGTGTGAGGTCTAGCTTTAAGTTTAACTCTCTTACGCTAAATTCTAACATCTCCCATTCATACGCTCCAAACCCTAATGATTTTAACTTTAATGCTAAATTTAGCAATATGAATAACAACATAAATGTAAAAGGTATATCACAAGCCAAACATATAACTTGGCTAGGATTTGGGCTAATTTATGATGTAAATGAAAATTTTACCGTCGACTTTAAGCACGATGTGTCAATACAGGATGGGAAAAAAGATAATAGCGTCTTTACTTTGGGTGCTGTTTATAAATTTTAATAAATCGCAAAACAAACAAATATATTAAAGAATTTTATATAAGGTTGGGAAACATGAAACAAAGCAAAGAATTTATAATTTTAATTTTAAATAGTAAAAAGATATTTTTTTATAACCCAGCCTTAAATAAAATTAGCATAATAATAAAACATCTAAATTATAGAGTTGCAAAACATATTTTAGCTCTTACATCAAAGATCTATAATCATATCTGTTCTAAATTTTAAAAAATGTTTCATATTTTTTAAAATCAACAAGATAAATAAGTCACATTTTAATACAACAGACTTTCTGCTTTTGACAAAGTCAACTTGTAGTCGCCATCATATTTAAAGATGAAATATCATCCAACTTCCATTTGAATAACTCCATAAAGACGGGCAATCGCGCAAAGTTTGCAACCTATACATATATTTTCACGAAATTCTATATATGACTTATCTGAAAATATAAGGTCTGATTGTAGCACAAATACTTACACAAAAAAGAGCCGTCCACACTGATGACATTGAATTGGTATTTTAACCAATATCAAGAAAAGTACATGAAGTCTCTTTATTAAATCCTACATCGTGCATAGGCGATTTGATACAGGCTTTTCACAAGCTTTACACCTAATACAAAGCTCTGGATTGCATATAACAAACCTATACTTTTTTGACATTTTTAGCCTTTTTGTGTAAATTAAAAAACATTTATTGTATCAAAAGGTAGAGAAATAAAAAATGAAAATGAATTCTATATTATTTTATTAAATTTAATTGAGCTTCGCAAAGAGATTTGTATGAACTTTGTATATTTGTATTTATACATTCTATTAAATATTGCTTAGCAAGTTGTGGTTTTTTTTGTTGGATATAAATAGTAGATATTAGGTTTAAAGCCCTACTTCTTTCTTCTGGTTTAAGCCTTAAACTAAGTATATATTTTGCTTCATCCAACGCATCACTTATATGATCTAATTTTAAAGACGAACTGGCATATATAAAGTTGAGTTCTGGCGTAAATGTGTTTATTCTAACACCATTTTGAAGCTCTAATGCCTTTTTTGAATATATATTTGCATTTGCAAAATCATTCTTATAAAAAGCATATTTACTAACTTTATCATATGCTTCTATGAGCTTGAAATCTTGACCCCTTATCTCATCCATAACTTGCAAAGTTGCAATAGCTTCTGAAAATCTATTAAGCTCTAAAAGAGAATAAAATCTAAAAAATAAGGCTGGAGTTGGGTCTGAATGCTCAACACCAGCACCCAAAGAGATAGCGTCATTTGCGGCTTTTATGCTGTTTTCATAATCCTTAGTCTTATAATAACTATCGCTTAAATTTACAAGCCACTCAACCCTATCTTCTAAATCATTATCATAAATATGTGTTTGTGCTAAATTTAACGCATCTTTAAATCTAGCTGTTCTATTAAGACATTCATATAGTTTAAACTGGGATAATTCAAGCCTATTCACATCGTAATTTTCAATCAAATTTACAACATCTTGACAATCATTTTGCCTTATGCCTTCTTTGGCAAGCTCAAATGCTGATGTGTTTAGATATTCAATGCCTTTTGTTTGATTTAAGTCTTTAACCAAAACGGCATACTCCAAATTTTGCTTAAATTTTCTTTCTTTAATATTTAAATCCATAAGAGAAAGCAAAGCTTTTTTGCCTATATCTGCATTTTGATATTTTTTCATAAGTTCTTTATAATGCTCTCTTAATTTTGTAGCATTGTTTTCATCAAGCTTGAAAAACAGATTGTCCATTGCGGTTTGCACTTGGCTCACATAATCACCATATTTAAACTCATCTTGATATTTATTTAGGTATTTGTAAGCCTCTTTTGTTTGATTATCTTTTGCGAGTTCTATTCCTAAATTTTTCAAAGATACTTCATACAAACGATCTCTTTTTTCGATATTTTTTACTAAAATTTCATATATCTTAGCTGACACTTCCGGCATTTTATTTCTTACAAAAGCACCTGCCAAATCAAATGCTTTTTGTTTGTCCTTTAAAAAATAATCATTATTTGAGTTTAGAATTTTAAGCACATATTTCTTTGCATCTTGTATTTTTTCTTTTTCTATGCTTTTGTTAGTTAAGCTTAAAGCTGCGCGACTTGCTATATCTATATTGTCTGTTGCGTAAAGCACATTTTCATAAAGCTTTAATGCATCTTTGTCTTTGCCGTTATTATAAACAGCATCAGCATAATCAAGTATCGCAAGAGAAGTAAAAATAGACTTTGGATGTTCGTTTAAAAGTATATCTATCATGTATTTTGCATCACTAAAAATATTGTCTTTTATGTATGCCCTTACCACCATATATAAAACCTCAGGATAATTATCATCTGATACAAATTTTCTCATCCAAGCCTTGCCTTCTTGAATGATATTTTCAGGAGTAAGCTCTTCGTATTCATCATTTGTTTCAAAAATTTTATCCATAGCTCTTAATCTATAAAGCAAAAACTCACCGGCAAAAATACTTTTTGGATGGCGTTGTATGGCTATTTGTGTATCATCTATGACTTTATTATAGCTTTGATTGTCATAAGATTTTTTTATCCCTATATAAATATCTATATCATTGCTATCAAAACCCTCAATAGGCGCTTTATTAAAATCCAAAGCTCCGATATTTGGTCTTAAAAGTAGATCAAAATTTGGAGCGAAGTTTACACCATTTGGTAATGTTTCATCAAACTCTTTTAAATTTGGGTCCACAACAATGTCAAATTGTTTTGAGGTTTTACTTTTATTTGTTTTAACATTAGTATCAAAATACAACTTATTTTCGGTGTTTATAAGTCTTGAGTTTGCTTTTGGTAAGACAACTATAAAAAACTTTCCATCTTGTTTTTTATAGTTTATATCCATAAGATCAAGCTCAACATCTTGTATGTCCATCATACCATTATCATCCAACATACAAGCATATCTTTTTGTGTTATAAGCTAAAATTTGCTCAACGCACTCGAACTCTTTATCATCACTAATCTTTAAGACACTATAGGATTTTTTATTTTCAATACCACTATTTAAGCTAATAGTAAAAGCAAAAAGCAAAAATGGGTAAAATAAAAATAATAAAATTTTATTCATTATATCTTTTGGACTCTAACCAACCTAAAATTATATCCATTTACCTTTTTTACAGGCACAAAAGCTATCGTTCCTTTTAAATTTGTATCTAGTATAAAATCGGCATTAAGCTCAAAATCTTTCGCTTTTAAAATAATATTATCTTTATCTTTTACCCTACTTGCAACAGCAAAGCTTGTGCCGCCTTTTATAAAAGAATCTTGAGAAATATACTGATAAATAACACTGCCATCATAGCTATCAAGCTCTTTTAGCTCGGTAAATTTTTTATCAACCTTTATCTCACTAGCTTCGCCATCAGCCAATACTATATCAATATCAAACAAGCTCAAAAACTCAAAAAGCATTTTAGAGTCAGGGTGTGCAAAAAATGAAGAGTCTATGATTATGTTTTTTACATCTTTCATCCACTCTTTAAGTTCATCAAATTCTTCTTCTCCAACGTTACATTCGCCACTCAAATAGCCTTCATCTAACCCATCAAAATACTCATCTTGTATATCTAATGTGTATTTACAAAGCAATGCCAATATATAGCTAATGCTTCCTATTTCGCATTTTATTAGATTTTTGCTTCCTAAAACTTCATCATTTAAACAAGAAATATACTTAAAATCGCACTCTTTAAGTTCATTGGCTAGTTTTAAATTTGATAAAGATAATAAATTTGCCAAGCTTAAAGTTTTTGCTTTCTTAAATTCTTTAAATTTCAAAATTTATCTCCTTTTTTAAGCTTTTATTATCTCTTTTAAAGACTTTATTTTAGCTTATTTTTTCAACAGCATCAATGCTAGCTATCGCTCTTTCTTCCCCGAAAAGCTCTCTTATACATCCATCTTTTGCTAAAAGTATCCTATCTGCAATATCAAAATAAGCATCATCATGGCTAATAGCCAAAATACTAATCCCTTGGTTTTTCAAATATGGTAAAATTTCTCGGTAAAAAACTCTTTTAAAGACTGGGTCTTGATCAGAAGCCCACTCATCAAGTATAAGTAAACTTCTTTTTTCACTAAGCGCGACTAGCAAACTAAGTCGTTTTCTTTGCCCAGTAGATAAAGAAGTAGTACTAAGTTTACCATTTAAAACCTGAACTTTATCTTCTATTTTTAGCATATTAAGCAATTTAGTATACTCTTCTTCATTTGAAAAATCACCATTTTCATCTATAACTTGTGAAAAAAGATAAAGGTCACTAAAAATAGCACTTATGTTGCTTTGAAAATCAGACAAGTTATCATAACCAATAGCAACATTATCAAGATAGATGTTTCCTGAGCTTGGTTGCAATAAGCCACAAACCAAATTTGAAAAAGTGCTTTTTCCGCTTCCGTTTTTACCTATCAAAAATATCATATCACCGCGATTGATTTTTAAATTTAAGTTTTTTAATCCAAATTTATCATTATATTTGAAATTTACATTTTCAAAGCGAAGTTCTTTCCAATTTTTATCAAGTAAGTTTTCAGGTAAAAAATCATCTTTATAATCAACAAAATTTAAACTCATTAGTTTTTCATAACTCACCTTAGCACTAAGCAAAGTAGGAACAGAACCTATAAGCGAAGTCAAAGAAGTTCTTAAAAAAAGTATCGTTAAAGCTGTTGTAATAGCAGTTTGCAAACTAGCCCAATTTAGAGAAATGGATAAAAATATACACATGCCGACCAAGCCAAGAAGCATTATGTTGCTCCAATTATCGCTAATTGAGTTAAAAATATCAGCCTTTATAAGATTTATCTTTTTTTCATTTGCAACATTATCAAACTCATCAAAAACCATACTTGCTCTATATCTATTTAAAGTAAGCTCTTTATGGCCTTGAACTACATCTTCAAAGCTTGATTGAAGATCATCATCGCTTTTTCTGGCAAGTTTAAAGTATTTGTGTATATTACTCATAAAAAACACACCGACTAACAACATTGCAAGTATCCAAACAAAAACAAATAAAAATAATTTTGGAGATATATAAATAAGATAAATGCTAGTAGCTGCCATAAAAAATAAACCCTGTATAAAATTTGGCACACTCATTAGAGCAAATGAAATAGTTCTTATGTCATTATTTAAACTTGCAATTATTTTTGCTTTTCCTATTAGCTCTATTTGGCTATTTTTAGTATCTAAAATGCGTTTTACAACCTCTTTTCGCATATTGTAAACAAAATTGTGTCCAAATATAGAAAGGCTAGCATTTGCATATATAGACACAACCAAGAAAACAACCAACAACGATAAAAACTCAACCACAACAAACATATCAAAATCAACTATGGTTAAAATTTGATTATTTATAAAAGATAAAGTTAAAATACCAAGTCCACTATACAAAAGTGTTAAGAAAAATATTTTTATAAGTGTTTTTGTATTTTTTATAAGTATTTTTTTTATCACATTTAACTCTTTTTATGCAGATATTTGCAAATATCTTTTTAGTATTATTAGTGCAGCCATGCTATCAAGCTTACCATCTCTTTTATCTTTTACAAAATCAGCAGCCTCAAAGCTGCTAAACGATTCATCTTGATATATAATCTTTCCAGTAAAATCAAGCAAGGATACAAAATGCAATATTCTTCTTCTCATCTCATCCTCACTACTTCCACCAATAGGCACTCCAACAACCAAAATATCAGCATTATATTCATCTAAAACCCTACTGATATCTCTTGATGCTTGGTTGCGATTTTTCCTAAGTATAGGCGTAAGAGGAACAACAACGCCCTTAAATCCGAAAGCCAATCCTATACGCTTTAAGCCGATATCTATGGCTATAAATTTTTCATCATTCATTGTATTTTAATATTACTCTTTATCTTTTTTAAAATTCCCAATAAAATTTTTAGCTGCATTATAAGCTCTATCGCCTAATTTTTTAGCCTCTTGCTTTAAATCCAAAGATTTTATCTCTTCAAATTTTTCACCTGTTTTCTTGTCAAACTGTTTTTTAATATAGTCAAACCTATCATTTATATTAAAATCTGTTCCATTTTTATTTATAGCTGATTTTAATTTTTCAAGTTTTTCATTTGCTGCATTTACAAGCTCTGATATGTTTTCATTTGATCTTAATTCATTGAGTCTATCACTAATTTGTTCGCTTGCTTGTTCACTAAGTCTTTTTAATTTAGATTTGGCATTATCCAATCTTTCATCAATAATCACTCTTATTTCATCTTTAGAAGGAGACTCACAAGATAATTCAAGTTCTTTTAGCATATCTACAAAATCTTTATAAATATCTTTTAACTGATTTATGTTTTGCGAGAGCTTTAACTCATCTGGTATGTATTTTGATTGTTCTTTGATTCTCTCAATAGAGCTTATTATCCCCTCTTTTGTTCCAAGTATAGCTCCACTAATTAGCTGTTTTGCAAACATATGGCTTTCATTTGCAACCTCGGCGGCAGAAAGTATTATGGTTTTTGAAATTTCAAGTATTCTATTTTTATCAAACTCACCCTCATGTATAGCTGAATATGCCATACTTTTTGAAATTTGATAAACAGTATCTTGTATATTAACGCCATTTTCAAGAGTTGTCAAAAAGGCATTTTGTGAACTCTCTTTTAAAATTCCAAGCATTCTTGTTTCTTGGATAATGGCATTATTTAATAAATTTAAAAGTTCATCTTTATGTTTTAACTCACTGTTTGAAACTATCTCTTCAGCTGTTTCAAAAGAAAATCTTAACTTTTGTCTTATATCATCTTGATTTGATTTGATTTTTTTTATTATCTCATCTTTGGCATTTAAAAGCTCATACAACTCACGCTCTTTTTTGCCAATCAAAGATTGATTTATTCCATCCATAGCAAGTTTTAAATTTTCAGTTGTAGCTAAATCGTATTTTAAAAAGCCTGTAAGTAAATCATTCATCTTTTCTTTTAAAGCATTTTGAAAATCATCCAAGTTTACATCATCAACATCGCTAAAATAATCCGCGCTAATATCTTTTAAATTTTTAAATTCGACACTATTATCTTTATAGTTTTTTAAATCTATATCTAATTTATCTTTCATTATATTTTTTCCTTAAAGAACGTATTTTGCACTTTTTTTAAGCAAAGAAAATATTTCTAGTCGCTCAGCTTCATCTTTTACAAAAATACTAAGATTATAACTTTTATATTTTTTATCTTTACTAAATTTTGAAAAACTTATCAGGCAATCTCTCTTGCCTAAAATCTCTTCTATCTTCTTATCAATATCAACACTAGCATCATATATAACCTTATATTCCCAAAAAATTGGATAAAGTATCTGTGCTTTTTGTTTATCAAAGTCTAGTATATTCACCACTTTTTCCTCCACTTTTACTTTCAAGCATAATATCAGTTATAACCATGCTTTTATCTATCGCTTTTATCATATCATATATAGTTAAAAGTCCTATACTCACACTAGTTAGTGCTTCCATTTCAACGCCAGTTTTTCCATCTATTGCTACAGTAACAAAAAGTTTATAAGCGCATACGTCGCTTAACTCCATTATATCACATTCGACACCCAGGATATTTAAAGGATGGCACATTGGTATAAGCTCACTTGTCTTTTTTGCACCCATTATAGCCGCAACAACAGCTGTTTGGGTAACCGGTCCTTTTTTACCGGTATTATTTTTAACAGCTTCAAAAGCCTCTTTGCTCATTTTTATAATACCACTAGCCTTAGCTACTCTTTTTGTAATATCTTTTTGACTTACATCTACCATTTTTGGACGATTATTTTCATCTATATGTGTTAACATAATTATAATTCCTTACATATTTTGAAACATTATAACAAAAATATTTAATAACAATATATTATATTCTTAATGACTTTGTTTAATCAAGCTAAAAAATTGTTATTTATATATATGAAATATGTATTTTATATTTTTATTAATTTTAAGTTAATTTTTGATTAATAAGAACAATGTAGTATTCCGAAGTTCAAAAAGAAATACCTCCTTTTTGTAGTGAGCCCTCTTTCCCCCAAGAGGGTTTTTCTTATTTGCATTGTTTTATTTTTTCTTGCCATTCATCAAGTGTTTTTTCAAAACCTATTGAATTACTTTCATAAAATTTCAAATCTTTTTGAAGATATCTTTGTTTTACCCATCCACCAAAATTATGAGGATATAAATAATCTTTTTTTTCAGGCAATGTATTGATTAAATACTTTGGAATTTCAAGTTTTTCATTGTTTTTAACATAATCTAATGCTTTGTTTATAGCTTTATAGCTTGAGTTTGATTTAGGAGATGAAGCTAGATAAACGACACACTGAGAAAGAAGTATTCTAGCCTCTGGATAGCCTATTTTTAAAACAGCAAGTAGTGTATTTGTGGCCACATTTAAAGCATTTGGATTTGCATTTCCTATATCCTCGCTAGAAAAAATTACAAGCCTCCTAGCTATAAAATCAGCACTTTCGCCTTCATCTATAAGTCTTGCAAGATAATAGATACAAGCATCTATGTCGCTACCTCTTAGACTTTTTATCAAAGCACTAGCAAGGTTATAATGCGTATCATCATTTGATGCGCCACTACAAACACTATGCCCTCTTAAAATTTTAAGATTTTCAAGAGTTATATGAGTATCAAGGCTAATTGCAAACTCAAGTAAATTTAAAAAACCACGAGCATCGCCTCCACTACTTTTTATAAGATATTCTTTTGCTTCATCATCTATCTCAAAATTTATTTTATCTTTGATATAAAAAAGCATTTTTTCAAGCTCACCGCTATCTAGGGGCTGAAACTCAAAAAGCATAGAACGACTTCTTATGCCGGAACTAAGGGTAAAATATGGATTTTCAGTACTTGCTCCAACAATTAATGCTTTATAATTTTCCATAGGAACAAGCAATGCCTCTTGTTGGGTTTTGCTTAATCTATGAATTTCATCTATAAAAAATAGCGGTTTTGTTAGCGCATTTTCATAATTTTTTAAAATCTTTCTAAATTCTTCAATCTTTAAATTTCCACCATCAAACTCATAAAAATCATAATTCAAAACTCCAGCCAAAGCCCTGGCAAAGCTTGTTTTACCACAACCAGCAACACCATAAAATATACTATGAGGTATTTTTCCATTTTTGATAAATTTTTTAAATACCATTACTATTTGTTCTTGACCGTATATCTCATCAAGATTTTTAGGTCTAAATTCCAATGCAAACACTAGCCATTTTTCCTTTTTTTATAAATAAATTCTAGTCTAAACAATTATAATTTGTATAACTTTGAAGTGCATTAAAATCTATAATTAAAAACTCATGAGCTGTTATTTTTCTTATAATATCATCTTTAATAAGTTCATTAAAAGCAGTTGAAGCACTTTGTCGTTTAAGCCCAACAAAAGAAGAAAGCACTTTAACTGAAAAAGGTAAAAATACATAATAATAGCTATTTTGCTTTAAATCTTGCTCTTTTGCTAACTCTATTAAGAAATTTGCTATTCTTCCTTTTGCGCTTTCATATAAAATGGATTTTATAATTTTTCTTTGAAGTAAAATTATATCAATAAGGGCTTCATTTGTTATTTTATTAAACTCAAAACTTTGAAAGATATTTTTTTCATCTTCTAACTCTATGATATAAATTTCACTATCTTCTAAAAATTCTAAAGCACAGCTATCATCAAGTATGGTTATATTATTTTTTAAGACATGATAGATTATAAACTCATCTCCATCTTCAAAAAAAGATAATTTTGCCGAACCATTTTTGATAATAACAATGCTAATATTATCTGCATACAAAATGCTATCTTTTTTTAAAAATCGATGTTTAAATGCAGTTTTATATTCTTCTTCTAATAAATTATTTATTTCTAATTCAGCTAAGCCTATTCTAGTTCTTGTCTTTTTCATTGATTTTTCTTTAAATATAATAAAATATCTTTTTTAAATTATAAATTAAAAATACTTAATTTTTTAAATATTATTTTTTTAAATATTATTTTTTTAAATTTAGTATTATTTTATATGTAATTTATATTATTAATAAGCTATAAGTAGGCTAGAATACGATATTTAATAATATTCATATTTAGCATATTATTAAATATAAATTAAATTTAAAAATTAATTTATATTTTTAGGAGTATAATCGCAAATTGTGATATTTAAAGGAGGTTTTATGGAAAATATAGTCAAAACAACCTGTCCTTATTGTGGCACTGGTTGCGGTATAGACTTGATCGTAAAAAATGGAAGAATAGTTGGTGCTCAAGCAACAAAAGATCATCATGTAAATGATGGAGAGCTTTGTTTAAAAGGAATGTTTGGTTGGGAATTTGTAAATTCTTCAAAAAGAATAACAAAGCCAATGATACGCAAAAAAAATGGCGTATTTAGCAAAGATGGGGAACTTTGTGAAGTTAGTTTTGATGAAGCTTATGATTTTGTAGCTTCTAAATTCAAAGAAACGGTGAGCAAATATGGCCCTAATTCTATAATGGGATTTAGCTCAGCTAGATCAAACAACGAAGACAATTATGTTTTTCAAAAATTTTTTAGAGCTCAAGGTAGCAACAATATAGATCATTGCGCTCGTCTTTGACATGGTCCAACAGTGGTAGGTCTTACCAGTACTTTAGGAAATGGAACAATGACAAATGATTTGGTTGAGTTTGCTACAGATACAGATGTATTTTTTCTAATAGGAACAAACACAAGTGAGTGCCATCCTATAATAGCCATGCAAATACAAAGGGGTTTGGAGCGTGGTGCAAAAATGATAGTAGTTGATCCAAAAAGAACAGATATGGCAAAAAAAGCTGATATATATCTACAAATTCCAATAGGTTCAAACATTAAAACACTAAACACAATCATAAATATAATCATTAGTGAAAATTTGCAAGATCAGGAATTTATAGACAATCATACATCTGGATACGAACTTCTAAAAGAGGCTGTTAAAGAATTTACTCCTGAAAAATTTGAAGCCGATACAGGAATAAAAAAAGAGCTTATAATACAAGCTGCTAGATTATACGCAAAGGCAAACGCAGCTGCTATTTGCTACACAATGGGAATCACTCAGTTTACCGATGGAACATCAAATGTATTTTCTCTTTCTAATCTATCATTAATCACAGGAAATATAGGCAAAAAAGGGGCTGGCATAAATCCATTAAGAGGTCAAAACAATGTTCAAGGCTCATGCGATATGGGCGCTTTACCAAATGTTATTCCGGCTGGAGCTGTAAATAGCGAATATGCTCAACAACAAGCAAAAAAAGTATGGCATTTTGATCTAAATCCAACTCCAGGACTTAAGCTAACACAAGCACCTGATAAAATGGATAGTGGAGAATTAAAGCTTTTATATGTTTATGGAGAAAACCCCGTTATGAGTGATCCTTGGACAGAGCACTTTGTCCATTCTATCCACAAACTAGATTGTTTTATAGTCCAAGATTTATTTTTAACAGAAAGCGCACAAAAATCCGATGTAGTGCTTCCTGCTGCCGGATGGGGAGAGAAGGATGGAACATTTATAAATACTTCAAGAAGGGTTCAAAGAACAAGAGCTGCTAGTATACCTGCAAAAGGCTTGGAACCTGATTGGAAAATAGTATGCAATATAGCCCAAAGAATGGGACTAGAAGGCTTTAATTTCTATACAGCAGAAAGCGTATGGAATGAGCTAAGAGAGCTTATGCCTAAATATTTTGGAGGTATAAGTTATTATCGTTTAGATAAGCTTGGTGGTATATCTTGGCCTTGTCCTGATGAAGACCATCCTGGAACGCCTGTTTTATACACAGATAAAAACTCAATGCTTCCTGATGAAAAATTTAAACTAGTGCCTGTTTTATATTCTGATTATAAAGATGAAAGAGAAAAAATAGAAGAAGATTTTAGAGCAAAAATGAATATAGACAAAGATTATCCAGTAGGCAGTGGTTCATTAAGTGAGGTTCCAGATGAGGTTTATCCATGCTTATTTACAACAGGCCGTAAGGTTTATCACTATCATACAGGAACAATGACAAGAGAGTGTCCGGCTTTAGAGTATGGAGCTGGGTTAGAAGGAGCTCTTATAGAAGTTAGCCCAGATATAGCACGAGAGCGAGAACTTGAAGATGGATGTTATGCGCTTGTTAGCAACAAAAGAGGCAAAATAGCTGCAAAACTTATGATAAATCACGACTTAAAAGAAGGAACGATATTTACAACTTTTCATTATAGTGAAGCTGATGGAAATGAACTTGCAAATGCGAACGATACAGACCCATTATCGGGCATGACTCCTTTGAAAATGACAATAGCAAACATAAAAAAAATTACAGAAGATGAGTTTATAAAATTTAGAGAATTAAATGAAATGAGTATGCACTCAGAAACACCTTATCTTTCACCAAAAAGATATACGTGATATAAAGCAGTCTTTTTTGACTGCTTTATTATAATTTATTGTTGTTTTAAATTTTCATATGCTATACAAGCTTTGTCATTTCCCATTTGACATGCTTTTTGTGATAAATCCCTAGCTTTTGACAAATCTTTTACAACACCTTCGCCTGCATAATAAGCTTCAGCTAGTTTCAAACATCCTTTATCATCACCATAATCACAAGACAATGAGTAATTATTTGCAGCTTTTTCAAAATCTTTTTGATTGTAAAATATTTCACCTAACATAAAACAGCCATAAGGCAATCTTCCATCACAAGAAATTTGAAAATATTTTAAAGCATTTATATCACTTTGTATGACACCTCTGCCATCACTATAAAATTTCCCTAAATTATAGCAATTATACATATTTCCTTTTTCACAGCTTTCTTTAAAAATTTTTGCTGACTTTTCATACTCTTTATCAAGAACAACATCCTGACTCGGCTTTACGCCACCAGCCAACTTATCATTTGCTCCCATACCAAAGCAAAAAACTGACAAAACAAATAAAAAAACAATTTTTTTCATTTTAACCCCTTGTTAATTTTATCTTTCCACCACGAAATGGCAAACAACATGCCAAAACCTTTCACCTTACTTTCATCATATAAAAATTCATCAATTTTATCTCTAGATATAAAAACAAGCTCAATACTCTCATCATCTATCCCACCGCCGTCGCTTATTTTCATACTTTCATCTATTTGGGCATAAAACATAGTTTGAGTAGCGCCCCCAAAACCCAATGCGGAATAACACATTGTTATACGAAAAACATCCTTTATATCATAGCCTACTTCTTCTATACACTCTTCTCTTATTGTTTGTTCTTCAGTTTTACTCTTGTCCATAATGCCAGCACAAAGTTCATATGTAAAACCTTGTTCTTTGCTTTTTATATTTTCTTTTTCTTGAGAATACCAAACAGCTGGCCTAAACTGCTTAACAAACAAAAAAGCATCTTTTTCTACATGATAAAGGAGTATAGAAACGCTATTAAAAGCCTTTACACAATCCCAATCTCTAAGTTTTCCATTTTGTTTAAACTCCATCTTAAAAGGTTTAAGATATTTTGATTCGCCAAGTGGTAAAATATTTAATTCTGTTATATGAGTATCCATTTTGCAAGTCCCAAAAAGCTAAAAAATCCTATACTATCAGTAAATGTAGTAAGTAAAACGGCAGAGCCAACAGCTGGATCTATATTTAAACGCTTAAGAGTAAGTGGTATAACTGTTCCAAAAAATCCAGCCAAAGATAAATTTACAATCATACTACAAGCTATAACAAGACCTAAAAGGGCCTTATCAAACCAAAGCCAAGAAACAATACCCATAACAGCACCAAAAATAATACCATTTATTATAGATATTCCCACCTCTCGTTTTAAAACATACTTTGCATCTTTAAACTCTATCTCGCCCAAAGTAAGCCTACGAACTGTAACAGTAAGTGCTTGAGTGCCTGTATTTCCACCCATAGATGCAACTATCGGCATCAAAACAGCAAGTGCTACATAGGATGCAATGGTCTCATCAAAAATACCTATAATAGAAGAACTCAAAATAGCTGTAAAAAGATTTATAAAAAGCCAAATAGCTCTTGCCTTACCAGCTTTTGCTAATGTATCTTCTTCTTCTGCCTCATCATTAAGACCAGCTAGATTATAAATTTGCTCAGTTGCACTTTCTTGAATAAAATCGTGAATATCATCTGCTGTAATACGACCGAGCAAAATACCCTTGCTATCAACAACAGCAATAACGTTTAAATCATACTCTTGAACCAATGCAACTGTATCTTTTATATCTTGTGTATCAAGTGCCGCATAAGGACTATAATAATCAGGTTCGTGTTCTTGTATTATTTGTTGTAATTTCTTTGAAAAATCAAATAAAATTAGCTCTTCAAGGGGTATAGTGTATTTTAAAATTTTATCATTATTTACTATAAAAAGCTGAGATATGTTTTCTAATTCACCTGCATTTTTCTGTTCACGAAGCCTTGTTACGGCATCGCCTAATTTTTCATCAGCATAAGCCCAAAAAAGCTCAGTTTGCATATAAGCACCTGACTCATCATCAGAGTAACTTCCAAGCCTTAAAACATCTGCTTGATCTTCTTTGTCAAGACCATCAAATATCTCTTTTGCTTTATCTTCATCTATATCTTTAATGTATTGTAAAAGATCTGTTTGGTCATCACTTTCAAGCTCTTCTAAAGCTTCAACCATCTTATCAGTAGATATATTTTCTATAACATCTTTTAAGAGTGATTCAGGAAGCTCAATAGCGACATCACCCAATACATCGGTTTTTAATCTAGCCAAATAGCTAGTATATGTATCCTCATCGTGATACTTTAATGCCTTTAGATGTTGTGCTATATCATAAGCACTAAGCTCATTTTCTAAATCTTGTTTTAAGTAAAGGTCTAAAACTTTTTGTACCTCTTCAATATCATCAGTATTCACATTAAACCTTTTTAATATTCAACTACATCTAGAAATTTCTCAGCTTTTTGAGTTGTTAAATTTTCTTTGTTGTATTTATTGATTTCTTTACTATATTTATCAACGATGGCTTTAAATTTATTACCACTTTTTCCACTAGATATACTTCTTACAACTTTCATCATTTTTTCAGGATTAACAGGCTTATTGTTGATATAAAATCCAAAATGCAAATGTGGACCAGTGCTTATACCAGTGCTTCCAACATAGGCTATAAGCTTACCTTGAGAAACTGTCTGATTTACCTTCAAGTCTTTGGCATAGCCATTTAAGTGAGCATATAATGTCTCATATCCACCGCCGTGGGATATAATTATTGTTTTCCCATATCCATTTTTTCTACCTATAAATTTCACTCTTCCATCGGCAGATGATTTAACAGGAGTTCCTCGTGGGGCTCCATAATCAACACCCAAATGGGCCCTATATCTCTTTAAAATTGGGTGCCACCTCTTTAAGGTAAAAGGAGATGTTATCCTTATATTTTTTAGAGGTCTAACAAAAGCTACTTTTGTCTTGTCTTTTCCACTTTTGTCATAAAATTTATCATTATAACCATAAACGATATTTTTTCTACCTCTTGTTTCAATCATCGCAGCATGAATATCAGGAGTTCCAAATATTTTGCCAAGCCTTATCTTCTGAGTATAAAGTATAACTATTCTATCGCCCTTTCTAACCTTTCTAAAATCAATTCCTTCATTTTTAAAAGCATCTCTAAAACCAACAGCAAGTGCCACAGAACCGGTATAATTATAGATATCTTCGGTTACAGAACGCTCTAAATTAATATTTAAAACTTTTTGTTGAACCTCGTAAGAGATTGGAATAAAATCTAACTTAAAAATATCATTTTCATCTTTATATATATGAATTTGTAATTCATCATTTACTGGTATCAAAATTTGCAAGACATCCCCATTGTTATCTCTTGAAATTTGATATTTTAATCCTGCAAAAATTTCAGCTGCTAGCTCTTTATCTTCACTAGAAAGATTATAAAAAACAGATAATGGTATTTTATTTTTCTCTAAAAAGCTTAAAAAAGGAGTTCCGCTTGGCCAACTTAACTCTTCTACGCTTGGTTTTATAGCGTATAAATTTATAATTAATAATACAAGAGCAATTATTGGTTTTAACATCAGAATCCTTTATAAAAAATCTTATTATATTACTAAAAATTTCTTTAAATTATGCAAAAAATAAAGCATTTTAGGTTATAATCTAGCCAATTTTATTTATAAGGAAGTTATTTTGAAAAAAGTTATGTTTATTCTAGTTTCGTTATTTATTGTTAGTTTTTGTGCTGATTTTAGTATGGCAGAACACAAAACTCCAATTATAAGCATAGAAGAAAATGGGACAGCAACAATAATAGATAGCCCAGATATTGTTGTTGGTTCAAGCGGTATTGTTATCCACAAATTCGGCGATTATGACAACTCTATAATAGCAAGAGTTAGTGTTGTATCAAAAAAAGGGGGTTTTGCAAAAGTAAGATTTGAAGTTTTTGATTCATTGGAACAAAAAGCACTTCCTATGCCTGGTATAGCGCCACAAAAAGGCGATGAAATAATATTAAATTATCTATATTCAAGAGCTTTAATAATTGTTCCAAACAAAGAAATATATGAAGAAGTGGTATCTTCTTTTAAAAATATAACTTTTATACACCCAGATATTGTTGGTGCTTATTTAAGTTATGAATATAAGCCAAACCCTAGCAGAGATGATTTTAGAAAAATGTGTTCTCAAAGTGCAAGTGGTTTAATATTTATAGCAATGGATCAAAAAAGTGTTTTTGCAGACTGCCAAAGCTTTGATGTAATAAAAGAGTTTAAAAGTGGCGAAGTTGAATATTATCAACTACCGTTTTATACCCGTGTAAAAGATATTGATACTATATTTTATAAATTAAACAGTGAACATATAAACAACTACGATGCTCATTACGATAAACTATTAAACCAATAAATTATTTATAGCACAAAAAGCCAAACTATAATTATTTATAAATAGTTTGGCCTAGCCTTAAAATAAAAAATATCAATCTATGTTTCTATAAAAACTACATTAAGCTTTTTAAAAAATAAAATTAGTATTTAACTTAAATAAAATTTTAAATTACAAATAAAATTTTTAAGCTAAAATATTAAAAAATTACTAAACACGACATTATAAATTATAAGCTTCAAATATAAATTATTACAACATTAGATAAAAATCAAGTAATAAAAAGTTTTAAATCCTTTTTAAAGTAAGTTTTAATAGAATATGTTACTTTAATATCATTCAAGGAGTACAATTGAAACAAAGAGCAATAGATCACATGAACAGAGATCATGTAGAAGTTCTGATTAGTGTTTATAAGAAATTTGGCAATGCTAATGCAGATACAACAAATATAAAAATGACAGACATGAACGAAAACGGTATAGAAATAACTTGCAATGACGATGTTATATTTGTTCCATTTATTACCAAAGTAGAAGATCATGATGGATATAAAGATGCGATCATAGAACTATATGCTAGCGTAAAAGAAGATTCTAGCACAAGCAAAGTTCAAAAAAACATGGTTGAGTTTATGGATAGCTTTAAAACTTTAGTAATTTCAAGCATAAAAGATGGACAACCAGTATCATCATACTCACCATTTGTAAAAGAAGATGACGCTTTTTATATATGCATATCATCAGTAGCAAAACATTATCATGCTATTAAACAAAATCCAAATAATATTTCAGTTTTTTTCATACAAGATGAAAAAGAGGCTAAAAGCTTATTTGCTAGAGTTAGGGTAAGCTTAAATGTTGTAGCTGAATTTGTAGATGATGCAAAAAGAGCTGATATAATGGATAAGTTTGAAAAATTAAATCCAAATGAATCAGCACTTTCTTTTATAAAAACTATGAAAGATTTCTATGTTGTTAAATTAACACCTAAAACTGGACGTTATGTAAAAGGATTTGGGGCTGCATACGATATAGAAGGTCTAAAGATAGCAAACGAAGAAAGAGTAAATAACCCTCACATAAAACAACACTAAAAAACAAATCATCGGATATCTTTATCCGATGAACCTCCATAAAAAATAATTATAATATATCTAATATTTAAAACTATTTGTTGTGTGCTTTAATAAAATCTTTAAAACACTTTATTTGATTATTATTTTTTATATTAAAAAAAACAATTTAATATGTAAAGTATTTTAGATATAAGCTTTAATTATTGTTTTTGTTTTTAATTAGGTAGAATTTGACAAACAATAGGATAAATTTTTAAAGAATTTATATTTTGAAATTATTTAAAAATTAAATACAAAGATTTTTTAACAAGACTATGTTTAACATAATTACATTTATTAATAGAAATTTTAATATTTGCGAATGTTTTATTTAAACAAAATCTAACTTTTAATAAAAAAATATTTAAAGATAAAATATGAATTTTTGTAGCAAAAGATAATCCAATAAGATTTAAAATCTTATTGGATTAATAAAAATTAAACTAGCTCTATATAAGCCATCTCTGCGGCATCTCCACGGCGTATACGAGTTTTTATTATTCTAGTATATCCACCATTTCTATCCGCATACTTAGGAGCTATTTCTGTAACTAATTTATTTGTAGTTTCTTTATCTTGTAAACTTGCAAAAACTGCTCTATGAGCATTAAAATCACCTTTTCTTGCTCTAGTTATAAGTTTTTCTATATATCCTCTAAGTTCTTTTGCTTTATGTAAAGTTGTTTCAATCTTTTCACTTTTAATAATAGCAATTGCTAAATTTTTAAGCAACGCAGAACGATGAGATGAGGTTCTACCAAGTTTTCTATATCCATGTTTATGTCTCATTTTATTCCTTTGCGTTTGTTTGTGTTTTTAATTCGGCTATTTTTTTCTTAAGATATTCTTTAGCATCTCTTGGAAGAGTAGCTCCAACAGGATAACCTATTTCCTCCATTATAGCCTTTATTTCATCTAGGGATTTTTTACCGAGATTTTTAAGATCTTTAAGCTCTGTCTCATCCATTAAAGCTAATTCGCCTATATATTTTATATCTGCTTTATCTATACAATTAAAGCTTCTTGCGCTTAAATTTAACTCTTCTACACTAGATAGTAATTTTGAATACTCGCTGTTAGCGTTAGAACTTACAACAGGTGTATCTAAGTCTATGTTGAGTATTCCTTTAAATACTGACATTTGTTGATACATAGCTTCCAAACTATTTTTAAATGCTTCTATAGGTTTAACCTGACCATCTGTAGTGATAGTAAAGATAATTTTTTCAAAATCTGGTGTATCTTCAACCAATACATTTTCTATATCATATATCGCTTTTTTTACAGGCGTAAAGAATGCATCAAGAGCTATATAATCCTCATCAACACTGCTTCTTAAATCTTCACTTGAAACATAACCTATACCTTTTTGAACAATCAACTGAAAGCTTAATTCAGCATCTTCATTTAATGTAGCAAGGTATTCACTTGGATTTACAATTTCAACTAAATCATTATTTAAATCAGCGCCTATAATCTCTTTGTGTCCCTTAAAATTATATTCAATAACTTCACGTTGGCTATCGTTTTTTAGCTTGAAACGTAAGTTCTTCAAATTAATAATAAACAAAGCAACATCTTCAAGCATACCTCTCATGCTATCAAATTCATGAGTTACGCCTTTTATTTTAATTCCAGTTGGCGCAAAACCAACTGTGCTTGTATAAAGAAGACGACGAAGAGGATGTGCCAATGTCACCGCATAACCTGCCTCAAAAGGATAAGCGATTATTTTTGCCATATTTTCGCTAATACTTTCAACTTTTATTTCAGTTGGCATGTAAGCTGACGTAGTAATTTTTCTCATTATCGAACTTTCTAATTATTTTGAATATAACTCAACTATAAATCTTTCCTCAACAGGAATGATAACTTCTTCTCTTTCTGGTTTTCTTGTAAAAATTCCAAATTTCTTATCTTTTTCAACATCAACCCAAGCTACGATGCCAGTTTGTGATGTTAAATCAATAGCACGAACTATTTGTGGGTTATTTTTTGATTTTTCTACAACTTCTACTTTATCACCAGGCTCAACTTTATAAGATGGTATATCAACTTTTCTACCATTTACTAAAATATGCCCATGAGTAACTAGCTGTCTAGAAAATCTTCTAGTTGTAGCAAATCCCATTCTATAAACAACATTGTCAAGTCTTTGTTCTAATAATTGAACAAGTAAAGCACCTGTGTTGCCTTCTCTTCTTGCTGCTTCAAAAAATAATCTTCTAAATTGTTTTTCACTTATTCCGTACATAAATTTAGCTTTTTGCTTTTCTCTTAATTGTAAACCATACTCGCTTATTTTTGCACGTCTTTGTCCATGCTGTCCTGGCGCAAAAGGTCTTTTATCTAATGCACTCTTGCCAGCAAGTCTTCTTTCACCTTTCAATGCAAGAGAAACACCTAAACGTCTCTCTAATTTTTCAACAGGTCCTGTATATCTAGCCATTTTAATATTCTCCTAAATCTTTAACTTCATTAGACGCGACGGCGTTTTGGTGGTCTGCAACCATTATGTGCAAGCGGTGTAATATCCTTTAAGAAAGTAACTTTTATACCCTCTACTGCACCAACGCTTTTAACAGCTGTTTCGCGTCCACTTCCTGGACCTTGAACTTTTATACCAACTTCTTTTATACCATGCTCTTTAGCTTTGCTCAAAGCATCCTCTACTGCTTGTTGTGCAGCATAAGGAGTTGATTTTTTACTACCTTTAAAACCAAGCCCACCTGCGCTACTCCAAGCTATAGCGTTTCCCATCTCATCAGTAACTGTAACCATTGTATTATTAAATGTAGCACTGATGTAAACGATACCTTTGGCTATATTTTTCTTAACTACTTTTTTCTTTACAATTTTTCTTTTTGCCATTTATTTATCCTTTAACAATCGACTACTTAGTTGCTGCACCGACAGTTTTACGCTTACCTTTTCTTGTGCGTGCATTTGTCTTTGTTTTTTGACCACGAACCGGAAGACCTTTTCTATGGCGAAGACCACGATAACTACCAAGATCCATAAGTGCCTTTATATCCATAGCTACTTGTTTTCTTAAATCACCTTCAACAATGTGATGTTCTTGGATCTCTTTTCTTATAGCTGCAGCTTCATCTTCAGTAAGCTCATGAACTCTTTTATCATAAGATATTCCAACAGCATCAAGAATTTGACGTGATTTGTAAAGACCTATACCATATATATAAGTCAATCCATACTCTACTCTTTTTCTATTTGGTAAATCTACACCTGCTATACGTGCCATACTTATCCTTGTCTTTGTTTATGTTTTGGATTTTCGCAAATAACACGAACTATACCATTACGCTTGACAACTTTGCATTTGTCACACATCTTCTTAACAGAAGGACGAACTTTCATTCTAGTCTCCTAAAAATTTATTTCACTTTTAGCAAACTGCATACAGGTTTATTGAAAATATAAACCAACTATTTTTAAAAAAAAGTGATAATCTTTAAAAATAATTCTTCATACAGCTTTGTTGCGAAGCATGGATTATACCAAAATAAACTTTATAAAATTTTAAAAATGTTAAAAATAAGGTATTATTTGTAGCGATATGTTATTCTGCCCTTATCAAGACTATATGGAGTAAGTTCTACTTTAACTCTATCTCCTGGCATAATTTTTATATAGTGCATTCTCATTTTGCCGGCTATATGGCATAAAATCACATGTTTATTATCAAGTTCAACTTTAAAAGTTGCATTAGGCAACGCTTCTACAACATTACCATCAATTTCTATTACATCATCTTTAGCCATCATTCTCTCTTTGTTTAAGTATTTTTTGATTTAAAAATCGCAATTATAGCAAATATTAAATTTAACTTACATTAAAAATAAAATTTCGTAAAAGATTTTGATTGATATACAAAATTTGAGCATATAAAAAATGCTCAAACAAGTTGTTTTATTTATTTTTTGTATTAGAAACCGATATCTCTTTTTCTAATTTTTTATAAATAGAATCTCCAATGCCTTTTACATTTTTTAATTCTTCTGTGCTTTTAAATTTATTTGCTTTTCTATATTCTATTATAGCTTCGGCTTTTGAGCTACCTATACCTTTTAAACTCATCAACTCTTCTTTTGTAGCTGTATTTAAATTTATAGCCGCCAACATATACGAAACCAAAAGCATTAAAGACAATACTAATTTATTCATAAATCATCCTTTATATAAAATTTGTATTGTATTTTACATAAATGTAGATTATAGCAATCTGAATTTTATGCAATGAGTTTTTAAGATCATCACATAAAATTCTAAATAGCTTACTTGAAATACTCTTTTCTAAGCTCTTCTTTTTTCTTTAATGCTTTTTCTTTAATGCTTTTTCTTTATATGCTTCGTATTGTGGATTCCAATAATTAAGCATATTTTGAAGTCCCGTATGTCCAACCTCAACATGACAAGAAGCACAACCAAGTTTTTTATCCGTATTTAATAAAGATTTATAATGATCATGCATTTCATGAGCTTTTGCCGATATTAGTTTATTATCATAAATATTTGTATGACAATTCAAACATCCATCATCAAACACAAAATTTTTTCTATGTTTTCTATTTTCATGCCAGTTTATATTTTCAGCATCACCAAAAAAGTGAATAGCACCCTCTACAACACCATTTCTAGCTTTTGCGTATATGTAATTTATGATATTATCGTGTGGTAAGTGACAATCAACACATTTAGCTTTTACTCCTGTTTTGCCTATGCCGCTATGTATATCTTTACTATAAGCAATGACTATAGGATCCATCTCATGACAAACTACACAAAATTTCTCATCACTTGTTGCAGAAAGTCCATAATAGACTCCCAAGGAAGATAAAAGCCCCAGTAATCCGCCTATTATTAAGATAAAAAATATTACTCTTTTTTTCATGGTGTTACCCTCATCCAATTTTTTACTTCGCTTTCATGGCATTCTAAGCACATATTGGTTGATTTTTTATGCTCATTATGGCATTCATCACAAAACAAAGTAGGTCCATCATGAATTGAATTATGCGGATTTGCTTTTAACATATCCATATATTCAAGTCTTTTTGCTATTCTTTTTTTATCTCCATGACAGGATATACAACCCTTATCACCAATAGCTTTAAACTTAGTAACATCATTTCCTTGCCCCTGATGACAATTCAAACAAGAAAGCATTATATTTGAATGATGTGGTTTAATAGGGTATTTATCCTGTATTTCTTTTGTTATCTCTATTTTTGTCGTATTTTTGTCTATAGCATAAATTTGCGATATACAGGCAAATAAAAAAATGATTAAATAAAATATTTTAAATTTCATAAATTCTCCGTTTCTTTAATATAAGCTTAGGATTTTTTATCCTAAGCTTACTAAAACAAAATTGATTTAAATATTTTCTCCAGCTATCATACCAAAGACAAGACAATCAGGTATAGCACAGCTTCCTAATCTACTTGCACCATGAGTTCCTCCTGTAATTTCTCCAGCAGCATATAAACCTGGAATAGGTTTTCTTGTGATAGTAGAAACCACTTGAGCTTTTTCGTTTATTTTTAGACCACCCATAGTGTGATGAAGTTTCGGCACACCTTTTGTTGCATAAAATGGTGCTTTAATAATTTGTACACCTTCTAGTGTATGAACAGGTTTACTGAACTCTGGATCTTTTTTAGACATTACGTAGCTATTGTACGCATTAATTGTTTTTTTAAGTTCAGATGCCGAAATATTGTATTCTTTTGCTATATCTTCTATGGAATTAAATTTTTTAACCACTCCAGAGTTCACAGCTTTTTCTGCAATTTCTGGAGTAATCTTATCAACCCCAGCTTGATCACAAATATTAATAGGATAATTTTTTTCATCACCATTAATCACTTTAAACATTGCTTGAGCTCTAGTTCTTCTATCTGCAAGTTCGTTCATAAAGCGTTTTCCTGTTTTTGGATTAACAGAGATTCCATATCTAAATGTAGCATTTATATTAAAGTTAGAAGCTGATCCAAAACCTTTTTCATCAGGACAAGCCCATGGACCAAATTGAATCCAAGACAAATGAATTGGTACTGCTCCAAGCTCAAATGTTTTCATCAAAACTTCGCCAGTAGCGCCAGGTTGATTTATAGAATCTGTATCTACAGGTATGCCAGGATCTTGCATATTTCTTAAAAACACATCTCTAGAAAATCCACCGGCTGCTAAAACAACACCTTTTTTAGCTTTAAAATATTTTTGTTCTCCTGTTTTATTTTCCATATGATCATCTAAAAGCTTTGAGTCGAATTTGTAATTTTCTCTAGCTGATATGCCAATAACTCGTCCTAAATCATCAAGAATAAAGTCATCAAATTTAGTTCTTCTTTTTATTGTGCCATTATCTAATTTTGAAAAATATTCAATCATAGGTTGCAATATACCAGAACCGCTACTGTTTGCTGATAAATATGTTCTTGGAACAGAGTGTCCGCCAAGATGTGATAGTTTTTCAAAATATTTTGCACCACATTTTTCTGTTAATTTTAATGCATCATTTCCACGATCTGCAATAATTTTAAGGTTTTCTGGATGGTTTATTTGCAAACCAGCTTTTAAACAGTCATTCATATATGTTTCAAAAGAGTCTTTTATTCCTTCTATTTTTTGTTTAGGGCTATTTACAACAGCAAATAATCCACCATTGATAACTGAATTACCACCAAGGCGACCCATTTTTTCAATAACAAGAACTTTAAGTCCTTTTTCAGCAGAGGTTATAGCAGCAGCCATACCAGCATACCCTGAACCTATTACGACAACATCATATTCTTCATCAAACTTGATATCTTTAGAATTTAATGTCGCGCTTGCATTTACACCACTAAATGCTAATGCCCCAGCTCCTATCATGCTCATTTTAAGCATGTCACGTCTTGAAATATTTGACATATAATCTCCTTTTTAGGGTTATACTTAAATTATAAATTAAATTTATAATTTAATTTATATATAATAATATAACTTTTTTAGCTATGTGTCAAATAGTCTTAACTTATAATTTAATAGTTTTTTATTATACTTTTAAAGCATTTATATTAAAAGTATAATGGAAGTAAATTCATTATAAAATAATAAAAAAGATACTTTCAAGATAAGATTGATTTATTTTTATCAAAACATTGATTTTGGATTGGATATACAGTAAAAATTATTTAATACTGTTTAAAAATTAAAATAAGTTTATATTAATATTTATTGATTTTAAAAAAGGAGAGAATATAAAAATCATACCTCTCCTATGTTGGAAATTATTTTAATTAGAAATTTTCTCCAGCTATCATACCAAATGTAAGACAATCAGCAATTGCGCAACTTCCTAATCTAACAGCACCGTGAACACCACCTGTGATTTCACCAGCAGCAAATAATCCCGGTATCGGTTTGTTTGTAGAAGATGATATAACTTCAGCTTTTGGAGTTATATTTAGACCGCCCATTGTATGGTGAACTTTTGGTATTACTCGTGATACATAAAATGGTGGAACCGAAAAATCATAACCTTTTGTGATTGCTTTGCTTAAATTTTTACCAAAATCAGGGTCTTTTTCATCTTTTACATATTGGTTGTATTTTTCAACAGTCTTTTTAAACTCATCAAGTGGTATATTGTATGCCTTAGCAATAGCTTCTAAACTATCAAATTTCTTAACTATACCTACTTTTTGAACTTTTTCTAGTTTTTCAGGTAGCATTTCGGCAGCAGCTTTGCTATCGCACATACTTAATAGATATACGCCGTCTTCATTTTTTGATTTAAACTCATAATCAGCTTGAACTTTTCTATTTGCAAGTTCGTTTCCATATCTTTTGCCAGTTTTTGGACTTACAATGATACCAAACCTAAAACTTTCGTGTGTAAATGCAGATGATACACCATATCCTTTTTCATCTGGACTTGATAGAGGTAAACTTTGAATCCAGCTAATTTGAACGGGTTCTGCACCTACTTTAAGTGCTTCAAGCAATACACCAGCAGTTGCGCCTGGATGGTTTGTAGAGTCCAAATCATCAGCAATTCTAGGATCTTGTGCTTTTCTAAAATGCTTATCTCTACTAAATCCGCCTGCCGCAAGAACAACACCTTTTTTAGCTTTTATAAATTTCTTAGTACCACTTGTATTTTCTTTATCATCATTTTCAGCATTTCTATCAAATTTATAATCAACCCTAGCTTCTATGCCTAAAACCTTGCCGCTATCATCTGTGATTATTCTATCCAGTTTACATTGTCTACGAATTTCGCAACCTTCTATTTTTTGGAAAAACTCAGTCATAGGTCTAGTGATACCTGCGCCGCTGTCAGTTTCTGCCAATGCACCTCTTGGAACACTATGTCCACCGTGAAGTTTAAGCATAATAAACTTAGCACCACAATCTTTTGCAAGTTTATAAGCATCTTGAACCCTATCTGCCAATGTCTCTACAAGTTCTGCATGGTTTAGTCCGCCACCTGCTTTCATAATATCTTTTATATATAATTCTTTGCTATCTTTTACTCCTTCTTTTTCTTGGAAGTCATTACCCCAAACACCCATAACCCCACCATTTATAACAGAGTTACCGCCAAAACGGCTCATTTTTTCTATAATCAAAACTTTATTGCCCTTGTTAGCAGCAGTTACACCAGCCGCAAGACCAGCAAAACCACTTCCTATAACAACAACATCCCATTCTTCATCCCAATTTATATCCTTGCTATTTGCATCTGCATTTACCCCACTTAAGGCTAATGCTCCAGCTCCAATCATGCTCATTTTTAACACATTTCTTCTAGACATGTTTTCCATAAGAATACTCCTTGAATATAATTTTTAAATACATAAATTAATTTTTATATTTAAAATATATACAATAATATAATTTTTTTTAAGTATATGTCAAATAGTTTTATATTATAATTTGATAGTTTTTACCTATAACATTAAAATATTATTTTAAGGTATAACATGAATATTAGACAAATGGAATTTGTATTGCAAGTAGCTATAAGCAAGAGCTTTACAAAGGCAGCTGAAAAGCTAAATGTTTCACAACCATCACTATCTCAAAGTGTATTAAAATTAGAAAATGAGTTGGGAACCGAGCTATTTGATAGAAAAAATAATCTAAGCTTAACACAAGTAGGTCAAATTTATATAGAAAAAGCAAGGTTAATTTTAAAACTACAAGATGAACTAAATAATAAAATAGTAGATTTAGTAAAATCAAATAAACAAAACCTAAGAATAGGATTTTCCAAAATAGCCTATAACTTTTCACACAAACATATAGTAAAACTACACGAAACCCATCCAAGATCAAACATAAGAATAATACAATTAAATTCATTAGCAAGTGCAAGAATATCAATTTTAAACTCTAATATTGATATGGCAGTAATGTCTATACCAATAGAGTGTGATGATATAGTTTGTGAGAATATATACAGAGAAAAGACATATTTAGCTTTATCAAAATCACATAGATTAGCCAAAAATATAACAAAAAAACATCCAAAGATAAACATACAAGATTTAAAAGATGAAAATTTTATCCTTCCAAGAGATTCTTATAAAAGCAGAGAATGTATAGATGATTTTTTCTTGAAGCATAATTTTAAACCAAAAATATTTTGCGAAGTTGAATTTATTGATATAGCAATATCATTAGTTGCTTTAAACAAAGGAGTATGTTTTACAACAGAGATTTTTAAAAATACAGATATCAAACTATTTGATATAGGAGATGAGATACTTGATAAAACTATAGTAGTAGCATACAAAAAAGATAAAAAATTACCAAAACTTGCTAAAGAATTTTTAGAATTGATTAAATTATAGTATTAAAAATTATATTGTTTGATTACTATAATTTATTATTTGCTTTTTTTACATTAGTTTAAATTTATTATCAACTTACCTATTTTTTAGTTAAAATATTTTAAAATAATAATTTTTTAGTTAAAAATTTTTGAGGAACTTATATGAATTATAGTCTTAAGAAAAATACCTTATTTTATATGGTATTATTTATTTTTAGTTGCTTTACAGTTTATGCACTTGGGGAACACTATAAAAAATTATTTTCATACGGATTATTGCTTTTTACTAGTTTATATGTTATAAAATTTTATTCTGATAAATTTTTTAAATTTTATTTAGTAATTAACTTTATTTTGGGGGTTATGTATCTTCCTAATTCAATAATTTATGGAAGTATAAGCGAAGGAATTGTCGTTTCTCTAATGGAGACAAATAAACTTGAGGCACTAGAATATATAAAAGATATACCAATTATAGCATATATTTTAGTATTTTTATATATAATTTTATTTATCATAGTATATAGACTAAATAATTCTATAATTTTTAATCAACCAAACCCTAAGATTGTAAAAATTTTAACTATTATAATCATAACTGCAATTATACACAAACCGATAGAAACAATATATGAAACAAAAAATTTTAGCTTTGAAAATATTACATATAAATTTCAATATTATCCCTTAAGATTTATAATTGAGTTCACAACTAACATTGCAACATATCACAAAAGAAAAAATATGCTGTCTATTGCAAAAAATAATGCGTCTAAATGGCAAATAACAAATATAGATCAAAAATATAAAAATTATATTCTAATAATAGGTGAAAGTATGAGAAGAGATTATATGTCTTTATACGGATATTCTCTTAAAACAACACCTTTCTTGGATAATGTAAATGGTTTATTTTTTAACAATTATGTGTCGCCTTCTTGGAATACACCTTTGTCTTTACAAAGAACATTAACTCAACATGATGATAAAAATCTAGAATCTTTGGTTCACGAAAATACAATAATATCTTTAGCTAATGATTCAAATATGGATACTTATTGGCTATCTAATCAAGGAAAAATGGGATCTTATGATATTTTACAATATTCAATAGCAATTAAATCAAAAAATATATACTTTACAACAAAAAACGGGTACAGTTTTAAAACACATAGTGATTTGGAATTAATACCAGAATTTTATAAAGCAATAGAAGAAAAAACAGATAAAAACAAGCTAATTGTTCTCCATTTAATCGGTTCACATTCGGTCTTTTGTGACAGAATTGATAAAAACTATAACATTAACAATGTAACAGATTTTATAAATGAAAAAATGTCTTGTTATTTGTCAAGTATTAGACAAACCGACAAATTAATACAAATGATTTATCAAAGACTACAAGAGATAAAAGAAACTTTTTCAATTATGTATTTTTCAGATCATGGGCTTTCTCATAAAAAGAAATTTTTCTCCGACTTAAATATGCGACACGATCCGGAACATAAGCAAAACTACGAAGTTCCATTTTTGATTCTTTCTAGTGATGACACAAATAGAACTTATATAAATAGTCCGAAAAGTGGTTATGATTTTATGTATGGCTTTGCTTATTGGTTAGGCATAGAAGAGAAAAATTTATCTAAAAATAAAACATTTTTTACAGATAAACAAATAGGTGATATAAAGATTTATAACGGAAAAGATTTAGCGGATTACAAAAATCTAAAAAATGATCCCGCAATATTACCAAAAGACAAAAATGAATAATAGCAAAAACAAAAACCACTTTTAATTAGTGTTTTCATTATCGTTATAAAAGCTTATTAATTATAATCTTCTTTGAACACTATTAAAAATTTATAAAATTAAGATACTTGATATATTTTATAAATTTGTATAGAATTACTAAAAAGCAAGGAGTATTATGAGTGACATAAAAGATTTTTTAAAACACGAAGCTAGTGGTGGAATATTTTTAATGATTGCAACTATTTTTGCACTCATCTTTCAAAATACACTATTAAGCGATTTTTACAATAGTTTTTTAAAGACAAATCTTACTATTAGTTTTGGAGAATTTGGGCTTAGTAAAGCACTTATATTATGGGTAAATGATGGCTTAATGGCTATATTTTTCTTTCTTGTTGGGCTTGAACTTAAAAGAGAAATTTTAGAAGGGGAGTTGAAAAATCCTTCACAAATAGCCCTTCCTGCTATAGCAGGAATAGGTGGGATTATAATACCTGCAATTATATTTTATATATTTACAAAACACGATAGTTTTGCATTAAGTGGGTGGGCTATACCAACAGCTACAGATATCGCATTTGCACTTGGTATTTTAAGCTTACTTGGCTCTAGAGTGCCGACTAGCTTAAAGATTTTTCTTATGACACTTGCAATAATAGATGACTTGTGTGCAATAATAATAATTGCGCTATTTTATACAAGTGATCTTAGTTTGCTGTCTCTTGGATCTTCTTTTTTATGTATTTTAGGACTTTTTGTGCTAAATTTAATGGGTGTCAAAAGTAAAGCAGCATTTTTAATAATAGGTCTAATTTTTTGGGTTAGTGTCTTAAAATCCGGTGTTCATGCTACTCTAGCAGGGGTTATATCTGCATTTTTTATACCTATAAAACAAAAAGATAATCCAAACAAGTCAATGTTAAGAGAGATAGAACACGATTTACATGCTTGGGTTGCTTTTGCTATATTGCCAATATTTGCATTTGTAAATGCAGGAATTTCATTAAAAGGCATAGGCATGGATCAGTTATTGACAGCTGTTCCGCTTGGAACTATGATTGGTTTGTTTATAGGCAAACAATTTGGGGTGTTTGGATTTAGTTTTTTAGCAATTAAATTAAAAATAGCCAAAATTCCAGAAGGTGTAAATTTTAAACAACTTTATGGCGTTGCAGTTCTTTGTGGCGTTGGCTTCACCATGAGTTTATTTGTAAATGGATTGGCTTACAACGAATCTAATGCTTTTGCTTATACTGATAAACTAGCAATATTAATAGGCTCGGTAATATCTGGAGTTGTTGGATTTATTATATTAAAGATTAACTCAAAATAAAAAGACATTTTATAGCCATATAAACATATTATTGTAGTCATTTTCAGACTACAATAATTTTAGTCGTTTAATATAGACAATAGTTCAATATTGTCTTTTGTTTTAAGCATTTTGCATATAAAAATTTAAGAGCCTCAACATCATCCATAGAAGCAATTGCTGTTCTTATAGCCTATTTTAATGGTTGTTGCAAAGAAATTTAGAAAATAAAATAGTTAAATACTAGTTCAAAGCAAACACTAAAATATCTAATACACGAAGAAAAATTAAAATACAAAAATAATAAACCAAACAATAAAAGCTAATATTATTGATACAAAAACAGCAGATGAACCCATGTCCTTTGCTCTACCAGATAACTCATTAATTTCATATCCTATCCTATCAACAACAGCTTCAATAGCGCTATTTATCAATTCAACTATCAATACAATTAAAATAGATGCAACAAGCAAAGACTTTTCAATAGCATTATCTCCAAAGATAAGTCCTATTGGAATAAATATAAAACAACACCATACTTCTTGACGAAAAGCAGCTTCATAAATATATGCACTTTTCAAACCTTTTAAAGAATATTTTGTTGCACTAATAATACGTTTAAAATAAGCTTTCTTGTTATGTTTCAAAATAAAACCTTTAAATTATTCTTTATTCAAACCAAACATTTTAATGATCATTATAGATATATTTTTACTTATAAAAAATACCATTATATATCAATTTCATATAATAGATTTTATTGTTTTCTTATATATTTTATGATTCTTGGCTTATAAGCAATTTTTAAACCAAAAAATACTTTATAAGTAAAATCCAAGAATATAAAAAATCAAAACATATTATTGTAGTCATTTTCAGACTACAATAATTTTAGTCGTTTAATATAGACAATAGTTCAATATTGTCTTTTGTTTTAAGCATTTTTGCATATAAAAATTTAAGAGCCTCAACATCATCCATAGAAGCAATTGCTGTTCTTATAGCCCATATTTTTTGAAGTTCATCAGGTTTTTGAAGCAGTTCTTCTTTTCTGGTTCCTGATTTTAATACATTTATAGCTGGATAAATTCTTCTATCAGATATATTTCTATCAAGAACTATTTCGCTATTTCCAGTTCCTTTAAACTCTTCAAAAATTACTTCATCCATTCTAGAACCAGTATCTATCAGAGCGGTTGCGACTATTGTTAAGCTACCACCATGTTCTATATTTCTAGCTGCACCAAAAAATCTTTTTGGCTTATGTAAAGCATTTGCATCAACACCACCGGTTAAAACTTTTCCACTTGGCGGGGTAACTGTATTGTAAGCTCTTGCAAGTCTTGTGATACTATCAAGCAATATGATAACATCTTTACCCATTTCAACCATACGCTTGGCTTTTTCTATAACAAGCTCGGCTACTCTTACGTGATTTAGTGCCGGCAAATCAAAAGTAGAGCTAAATACCTCACCTTTCACACAACGTTGCATATCAGTAACCTCTTCCGGTCTTTCATCAACTAAAAGCACCATGAGATGAGACTCTGGATGATTTTTAGCTATGCCGTGAGCTAATTCTTTCATAAGCTCTGTTTTACCGCTTCTTGGAGGAGCAACTATAAGTCCTCTTTGTCCTTTACCTATGGGTGTAAAAAGGTCTAAAACCCTACCAGTTAGTTTTAATGGTTCGTATTCTAAATGCAACTTTTGTGTTGGAAAAAGCGGAGTTAAGTTATCAAACAAAGCACGTTCTTTTGCCTCTGCCAAAGATAGATAATTAACAGCTTCTATTTTAAGCAATGCATAATATTTTTCTTGGTCTTTTGGCTCTCTAACTTGACCTGTAACTATATCTCCTACACGAAGTGCAAATTTTCTGATCTGAGAATTTGACACATAGGCATCATTTGAACTATCACTTAGGTTTACATCAACGGATCTTAAAAATCCATAACCTTCATTTGTAATTTCTAAAATACCTGTAAAAAGTATAAAACCACCCTGCTTTGTTTGGGTTTTTAAGATTTCAAACATCAAGTCTTGTCTACGAAATTCTCTTGGATTTTCAACGCCCAAGTTTAAAGCTATTTGAACCAAGCTTTCAAGATCAAGCATTCTAAGCTCTTCTATCTTGTGTCCATCAACTGGTATGTGCGTTCTTGTATTTTGATGTTTTTTTGTTGTTTTTTGTGTTTTTTCCTGAGTGTCTTTATTGTCTTTGGTTTCTTTTGAGTTATTTTCCATAAAAATCTCTTTAATAAATTTAAGATAACAGATAACATACTTAATTAGTGTGAGTTAAATTTTTAGCTGACAACATTAGGTAACTTATCCGAAAGATGGCGCAGCGGACGGGACTCGAACCCGCGACCTCCGCCGTGACAGGGCGGCATTCTAACCAGCTGAACTACCGCTGCACCTAAAAGAATGACTTACAAAATAAATTTTGTAAATGGTGGTCGCTATAAGACTCGAACTTATGACATCCACCTTGTAAGGGTGGCGCTCTACCAACTGAGCTAAGCGACCAAACTAAATATTTTATGTAAATGGCGACCCTTAGAGGATTTGAACCTCTGTTCCTACATTGAGAAAGTAGAGTCCTGAGCCACTAGACGAAAGGGTCATTTATAACCCGAAAATAAAAAATGGTGTCCTGTGTTGGATTCGAACCAACGGCCCCCTCATTAAAAGTGAGATGCTCTACCGGCTGAGCTAACAAGACATATTAAAGTGGCGCAGCGGACGGGACTCGAACCCGCGACCTCCGCCGTGACAGGGCGGCATTCTAACCAGCTGAACTACCGCTGCACCTAAAAGAATGACTTACAAAATAAATTTTGTAAATGGTGGTCGCTATAAGACTCGAACTTATGACATCCACCTTGTAAGGGTGGCGCTCTACCAACTGAGCTAAGCGACCCAATATACAAAATCAATAAAATGGTGTCCTGTGTTGGATTCGAACCAACGGCCCCCTCATTAAAAGTGAGATGCTCTACCGGCTGAGCTAACAAGACATTCCGTAATAAAGAAGTGGAGATTATACAAAAAACATAGGTTTTTGTCAAGGGTTAAAATATATTTTAAAGAAATTTATAACAATAAAGCTTAAAAATCATAATATATTAAACATTATTATAGATAAAATATTATATTAGACTATATGAAAATACTTTTTTAAATCACAAAAATCGAATGTCAATGAGAAAAGAAATATTGAATAAATATAATGGTGGTTAGAGGCAGAATCGAACTGCCGACACGCAGATTTTCAGTCTGCTGCTCTACCGACTGAGCTATCCAACCACCTAAATAAAAGAAATGTGATTATAACTCAACAAACATAAATTTTAGTTTAAACTATAAAAAATATTAAAAATTTTAACTTAAAGACTAAATATTATATTCTGGGTATATGCTTTTTCCAGAAATTCTAACAACCCTAGCCGGTATACCAACTACCGTTGAGTTTTCTGGGATATCTTTTAATACAACAGAGTTTGCACCTATCTTCGAGTTTGCACCTATATTAATAGCACCTAAAATTTTTGCGCCAGTTGATACAATAACTCCATTGCCAATATTTGGATGACGCTTTAAAGACTCTTTACCTGTGCCTCCTAGAGTAACCTGATGATAAAGAGTAACATCATCACCAACCTCCGCTGTTTCGCCTATAACAACGCCCATTCCATGGTCTATAAATAGTCTTTTTCCTATCTTTGCACCAGGATGGATTTCAATACCGGTTAAAAATCTTGAAATTTGGCACAAGAATCTTGAAAGAAAGCGCATATTGTTTTTATATAAAAAATGTGCCATTCTATGAAAAACAATAGCATGTATGCCTGGTGAGTTTACCAAGACTTCAAAAAAGCAAGAGCTTTTCATAGAAGGGTCTTTATCTTTTACAACAGCAACCAATTCTTTCAATTCATCAAAAAATTTCAATTATTAATTTCCATATAATTCTGTACTAAGATATCTTTCGCCGTTATCCGGAGCTATAAATAAAACTTTTTTACCAGCACCAAGTTTTTTAGCTACTCTTTTTGCAACAACATAAGCAGCACCACTACTTATACCAAGCAAAAGTCCTTGAGAAGCCAAAAAACGAGCAGCAACAAATGCATCTTCGTTACTTACTTTTTCTATTTCATCTACAAGATTTAAATCAGCATTTACGGGAACAAATCCAGCCCCTATACCTTGAATCTTATGCGAACTTGGCTGCTCCCCGCTCAAAACAGCAGAAGATTCTGGCTCAACAGCTATAATTTTTGTTTCATATCCGTGTGCCTTAAGACCTCTAGCAACACCAGTTATAGTTCCGCCAGTTCCAACACCAGCAACAAAAGCATCAAGGTCAGAAAAATCTTTTATAATTTCAGAAACAGTATTTACTTCGTGAGCATTTGGATTGTATTTATTGTCAAATTGACTTAGCATTACATGATTTGGTTGTTTTGTTATCTGCATAGCTTCAGCAATAGCGCCTTTCATGCCCTTTGTAGCATCTGTTAAAACAAGATTTGCACCATAAGCTTTCATAACTTTTCTACGCTCTATACTCATACTTTCAGGCATACAAAAGATTACTTTTATACCAAGAGAAGCTGCCACCATAGCAACACCTATTCCAGTATTTCCACTTGTTGGCTCAACAATAGTATCTCCTTGTTTTAAGCTACCGTCAGCTAACATTTTTTGAATCATATTTAATGCTATTCTGTCTTTTACGGAGCCGCCCGGATTAAAAAACTCTAACTTAGCATAAATTTCTGCTTCATCAGAAGATGTTTTAAGTTTTATTATCGGAGTGTTACCAATGGTTTGCGTAATGTTTTCATATATCATAATTTCCTCCAAAAATTTATTATAAATCTATCGTAAATTTTACAATAAAAATAAAACTTTTAAACAACTAACAACCAAAATGTAATTTTATCACATCATGATCTAATTTTTTACCTTTTGAATAATCTTTGCAAAATTCCATAATCAAAGAGTGATAGAGCCTAAACACACTAAGCTCATCAAAAAGCTCAGTTGATTTATAGATTTTATCAAAATCCAAACTCCCAAGCCACTCTTTAGCCTCATCATAGCTTTCAAATTCATAATCCAAAGCATTTAAAATACGCAAAGCATAAGTATCAACAACCATCTCAGCCCTGCCACAAGCATAACAAAGTATAGCATCACAAGTTTCAGGACCTATGCCTTTTATGCCCAAAAGCCACTCTCTAGTAACATTTTGTTTAAAATTTTCAAAATCATCAAAATCTTTTTTTATGGATTTTACCAGCCCATAAAGTCGTTTTGCCTTTGTATTATAAAAACCACTTGGCTTTATCAAATCAGCAAGTAAGGCTATATCTAAATTTGCTATTGCATTTAAGCTTAGCAAATTCGCATTGTTTAAGTTTAAAAGTGCTTTTTGTGTGTTTTTCCAAGTTGTGTTTTGAACCAAAATAGCCCCAACCACCACCTCAAAAGTATCTGAATTTGGCCACTGTAGCTCTTGAAAGCTTCTTTTGTTTTGTTTTAAAAGCGATAAGAAAATTTCTGTAGAGTTCAAATTTTATCCTTATAACTCATATAAAATTGCTTTGCCGTTCTTCCGCTCTTACTTCCGCGCAAAGTAGCATATGATTTTGCTGTATTGTGAAGCAAAGCTTTATCTATATCAATGTCTTTAAAATAATAATCCACTATCTTTAAATAATCTTCAAAACTTCCCTGATAAAAGCTTATCCAAAGTCCAAAGCGATCAGACAAAGATATCTTTTCATTTATAAAATCACCATAATGTATCTCACCATTTAAAATTTCAACTTGCTGATTTTCACTTTTATATTCACTGACTAAGTGTCTTCTGTTTGAAGTGGCATATATCAATACATTTTTTGGTGGTTTTGATATGCTTCCTTGCATAAGTGGTTTTAAAAATTTATAATCCTTTGAGCCATTTTCAAAACTCAAATCATCACAAAATATTATAAATTTAAAGCTTGAGTTTCTAAGTTCATCTATAATGTCGCTTAGGTATTTTAAATCATCATAAAAAAGTTCTATAATCCTAAGCCCATCTTTATAAAATTTAGTAAAAACAGCCTTTATAAGACTTGATTTGCCACACCCCATTTCACCCCATAACAAAGCGTGATTTGCTTCATTACCATCTAAAAAATCTTTGGTATTTTTGATAAGTTGTTCTTTTTGTGTTTCAAGACCTATTAAAGAGTCGATATTTACAAAATCAATATTCTTAACCGCCACTAGCCCTTTTTGTGGCTTAAAAATAGCTGCATAGTCGCAAGTCCAATCAATCATTTTCGCTCCTTTAATGTCTTTCTCAAAAATGATAAAATTTCATCCAATATATCATCGTCATCTAAACTCTTTGATTTTAGTCTTATCTTTTCATCTTTATTTGTTGTAATTGCGATATTTTGACCAGCATTTGAAATCGTTTTATATTCAAGCTCAAGTGCAAAAATCTTTATCATAATAAGATCCAAAAACTGCTTTGTAAATGTATCAATCTTACCAAATCTATCTTCTATCTCGCTTGAAATTTCAAAAACTTCAGATGATTTTGTGCATTTGCTAAGTCTTCTATAAAGCTCCAATCTAAGCCTATCTTCTTTTATAAAATCAGGATTTAAATAAGCATTTACGCTAAGCTTTAAATCCACACTTTGCCTTTTTACCTCATCATTGTTATTTAAAAGTTTGTTTATCTCATCTTCTAACATTTTAAGATAAAGAGAGTAGCCTATTGACTCAATGTGTCCACTTTGTGCCTCTCCTACGATATTTCCACCGCCCCTTATCTCCAAATCGTGATATGCCAAAACAGCACCGGAACCAAGACTTGAATTGCTTTCAAGTGCTACAAGTCTTTTTAACGAATCCGAACTTATAGTAGTTTTATCTTCAACCAAAAAATAGCAATACGCTTGTTTATCGCTTCTACCGACCCTACCTCTTAATTGGTGTAAATCAGCTATGCCAAATTTATTTGCATTTTCAACTATCATTGTATTTGCATTTGGAAGATGAATACCGCTTTCAACGATGCTTGTGCAAAGCAACAAATCATACTCATTGTTTTCAAACTTTATCATCTCTTCTTCTATCGTTTTAGCATTTATTTTAGAATGCAAAACCAAAATTCTAAGCTTTGGCAAGATATCTAAAAGAAACTTCGCTGTTTGCATAATATCTGATATATGATTGTGTATATAAAAAACCTGTCCAGCGCGTCTAAGTTCCCGCATAATGGCTTCTTTTATTATTTTCTCATCAAATTCTTTTACGCTAGTTCTTACATCGAGTCTTGAACTAGGTGGAGTTTTTAAAGTCGAGTATGTTTTTATCTTAGAAAGAGCCATATTTAGGCTTCTTGGTATAGGAGTGGCACTCATACTTAAAATATGTGAGTTTGAGCCTATCTCTTTTAATTTTTCTTTTTGCTTTACACCAAATTTATGCTCTTCATCTATCACAATCAGTCCAAGCTTAGAAGCTTTTAAACTCAAAAGTGCGTGAGTGCCTACACAAACTAGCGGTTTTTCACTCTGTAATGCACTTGTTACATACGCCTTTTCTTTTGTGGTGCTAAATCTATCAAGTCTTAAAACCTCTATCCCAAACCCATCAAATCTATCTTTTAGGCTTTTAAAATGTTGAGATGAAAGTAGGGTCGTTGGCACAAAAAACAAGGCCTGATATCCTGATTTGACACAAGCAAAAATAGCATTCATCGCAACTTCTGTCTTTCCAAAGCCCACATCTCCAACAAGCAATCTATCCATTACTCGTCCGCTAGATAGTTCAGTCAAGATATCATCCACTGCATTTTGTTGATCTCTTGTGTAGCTAAAACCGGCATTTTGAACAAAATTTATATACTCTAAATCATCTTTTTGTATAACAACACCATTTATAAGCTCTCTTTTTGCAGCTATTGATATTATCTTTGAAGCGATAATAAATAGCTTTTCTCTGACCTTTTCTTTGAGTTTTGCAAAGCTAGCCTTACCGAGTCTGTCTAAAATAGCAACCGAACCATTTAAAGCTATATATCTATCAATTAAATTTAGATTTTCAACCGGTAAAAAAAGTTTATCTTGGTTTTGGTAAGCTATCGTTACAAACTCTCTTGTAGCACCCAAAACAGTTATCTTTTCAAGCCCTAAAAATTGCCCTATTCCATAATCTTCATGAACAACATAATCATTAATTTTTAATTCATCTAGCACCAAACTACTTTTTTTAACTCTTGCTTTTTTATCAAATTTATTTAAAGAGATAATGATTTGATCATTTGAAACAAGATTTACAACAAGTGGACTTTGAATAAACTCTACATTTTCATAAGAAATTTCCAAAGCATTAAACATACTTTCATTTTTTGCAAGTATTTGTATTTTTTTATTTCGATTTAGCTCAAAAAAATCAGGGCTTAAACTAACTTCTAAGCCCTTGTATTTTCTAGATTCATTTATGATTCCTATACCACTAAATTTACTAACATCAGCTTCAATATCAGAAAAATCTATCTTTTTAACAAACTTGCATTTATATATAGTTGTATAATCAGCAAAATCATCAATAGCCCAAAAACCAAGTGAGTTTAAATCATTAACTATTGAATCAGTCTGTATGTTTTTTATATTTTGCATGGTTTTTTCAAACTCATCTTTATTAAGAGAGGCTATAAAAGGGGTTATACTTATACTTTCTAACTCATCTTTAGTGCTTATTTGAGTTGATGGGGAATAATACCTTATGCTTTCAACCTCATTATCAAAAAGCAAAATTCTATAAGGCTCATCTTCATTTACACTAAATAAATCTATAATATCTCCACGAAAACTAAACTCGCCCTTGCTCTCAACTATATCAACGCTTTCATATCCAAATCTAAGCAATTCATCGGCAAATTCTTGCAGATCAAGTTGGTCGCCAAAATTTATATTTTTTTCTTGTAGGTGTTTTTTGATAGGCAGTGGATTTAAGATAGTATGAAACGGGCTAATGAGTAATTTTTTTTCTTTGAATTTATAAAATTTACTAAGAGTATTTGAAAGCTCAAAAAGTTCAGAAGAAAACGACCTAAGGTCATCTCCAAAACTAGCCCTTAAACTAGGCAAACAAAAGGATTTAATCCCAGCAAACTCAGCTGCATCGGCACACAACTTAGCTTCTTTGTCATCCTCACATATCAAAAGCTCACAATCATTATCGCCTAAAAAATACTCATATACCCTTGCTTGTATCAATTCTCACACCTTTTTTATATATCAATCAGCCGTCATCTCTTCTAAAATTTCAAGCACTTCAAAATACTCATCTTCAAGAGCAGCCAACTCATCTTTTTTTTGTTCCAGTTTTTTGTATATCTCATTTATACCAAGTTCTTGATAAATAGCTGGGTCACTTAATGCAACATTTAGCTCATTTATCTCACTTTGTAAATTATCTATCAAAGCTGGATATTCATTTAAAATTTTGTTTTGCTTATAGCTTAACTTTACACTTTTTGTCTTGTTTTTTTGTGTATTGTTTTGTTCAGTTTCAAGCTCTTTTGAAAAATCATCTATTTGGTTTAATTCATCTTCAAGTTCAAGATATACGCTATATTCTGTATGAATTACATCTATTTTTTTATTTTTAAAAACCCAAAGTTTATTTGCTATCTTATCAACAAAATATCTATCGTGACTAACAAAAATAATGGCTCCGGTAAAACTTTGAAGATAATCTTCCAATATATTTATAGTTGCTATATCAAGGTCATTTGTCGGTTCATCCAAAACCAAAACATCATATTGCTTTGTAAAGAGCAAAGCCAAAGCTACTCTATTTTTTTCTCCACCACTAAGAACACCGACTGGTTTATCTAAAAATTCCTTTGGAAATAAAAAATTTTTGAGATATCCATAAACGTGCATATTTCGCCCTCTTACTTGAACTATATCTCCACCGTTTGGACAAAAAACCTCAATCAAACTTTTATCATCGTCAAGTTCACTTCTATTTTGATCAAAATACCCGATCTTAACATCACCACGCTTTATCTCTCCGCTATTAAAATCAATCTGATTTAATAAAATTTTTAAAAGCGTGCTTTTACCTGAACCATTTTTACCTACTATCGCTATTCTTTCACCTTGCAAAACTCTCGCATTAAATCCATCAAAAAGCTCTTTTTGATCTATCTTTACACCTAAATTTTTTATTTCGAAAAGCATCTTTTTTCTATTTTGATCTATTCCGCCTTGATTAAAACTTTTTGAGGCTCGTTCAAGTTCCAGTTTTACTCTTTTGATAATTCCCGGATTTTTCTTAGCCTCTTCTCTCATAGCAAAAACACGTTCTTTTCTGCCTTCATTTCGTTTTAATCTAGCCTTTACACCTCTTCTAAGCCACTCTTCTTCGCTTTTTAATTGCTTTAAAAGCGTTTCGTGAGATTTAGCAAGGCTTTGTAGAATTTCTTGTTTTTTTTCTAAATAGTAGGCATAACCACCGTTAAAATTGCTTAGCTTTCCATCTTGAATTTCTATACTTCTTGTAGCAATAGAATCTATAAAATATCTATCGTGGCTTATAAATATAATAGTCTGTTTTGAGTTTTTTAACATATCTTCAAGAAATTTTACCATATAAACATCAAGGTGGTTTGTAGGCTCATCAAGAAGCAAAACATCTGGTTTTTTAAGTATCAAAGCACCTAGTGCCACACGCCTTATCTCGCCACCACTTAGGCTATTTATCATTCTATCTTCATACTCTTTAAGACTAAAATACTCCAAAACCTGCTCTATTTTTCTCTCTATATCCCAACCATCTTTTGAGTCTATAAATTTCAAAAGCTCTTCACTTTTAGCAAGCAAGTCTGGATTATCGTGATCTTTTTCCATAAGAGCTATTGTCTTAGAGTATTCATCTCGCGCATCAAATATTTCTTTAAGTTCTAAATTCATAGCATCTTTGACGTTTAGGCTATCATCAAATTTTGGAGCTTGTTGCAACATTTGAACACTTATATTGTTTTGAGTTATGACACGACCAGCATCTATATCATAAACACCGCAAATAACCTTCATCAAAGTGCTTTTACCACCACCATTTTTACCTATAATAGCAACTCTTTCACGCTCATTTATGCTAAGACTAATTTCACTTAAAATTTCATTTGCGCCAAATTTTTTGCTAACTTCTATTAAATCTATTAAAGCCACAAATTTTCCTTATAAGCTCAAAAAATTATTTTTTACCAGCACGATGTAGTGGGTGCTGATAGTCATTTCTCTCGCAACCATAAAAAGTAAATGCAAAAATGACAAATAAAAACAAAGAAGCTATTTTTTTCATAAAAAAACCTTTCAATATCAATTTTTTAATTATCCACAAAGCTAGATTATTCAAGCCCTAAACTCTGTCTATATTCCTCATAGGTTCCACGAAAATCATCTATCTCGCCATTACCTTTAAGATGTAAAATTCTATTTGCAAATGCATCTATGAGTTCTCTGTCGTGACTAACACAAACAACACTACCAGAAAAGTTATAAAAAGCCTCTCCTAAAGATATAATCGCTTCTAGGTCAAGGTGGTTATTTGGCTCATCCATAACAAGTAAATTTGGTTTATGCAACATAAGTTGAGCCAATCTTACTCTGTGTTTTTCACCTCCACTTAGAGATTTTACGGCCTTTTCTTGTTCGGCACCACTAAAAAGCATTCTACCAAGACATTTTCTTATCTCATCTATATCTTTATTTTGAGCATCTTGAAGGTATTCATATAGTTTTAAATCAGAGGTTAATTTACTAACGGTATCTTGTGCAAAATATCCAAGCTCTATCGTAGTTCCAATATGAACATTGCCTAAATCAGGGGCTAATTCACCCGTAATTATTTTACACAATGTGCTTTTACCGACACCATTATGTCCGATAATAGCCAATTTATCTCCTTTTTCTAACTTGAAATTAAAATTTTCAAATATAACTTTATCATCAAATTTTTTGCTTAAATTTTTAATTTCTATAAGCTCATTGCCTATTTCTCTGTTTGCTCTAAACAATATACTTGGATCTCTTCTGCTAGAAACAGCGATCTCTTCTATATTTAGTTTTTCAAGTTGCTTTGAACGACTAGTAGCCTGTTTTGCTTTACTGGCATTTGCACTAAAACGAGCAATAAATTTCTCAAGTTCTTCTTTTTCTTTTAGCTTTTTATCTCTTTCCATTTCACTCTGTTTTGCTATTAAATTCGCCGCCATATACCACTCATCATAGTTGCCGGTAAACTCACGTATCTTTTTAAAATCAACATCTAGTATATGAGTGCAAACTCTATTTAAAAAGTGTCTATCGTGGCTTATAACAACAAGTGTTCCTTCATGACGATTTAGCTCATTTTCAAGCCAAGCAATAGCATCTATATCAAGGTTGTTTGTTGGCTCATCCAAAAATAATATATCAGGCTTTGGAAATAAAACCTGAGCTAACAAAACCTTTACCTTATCTGAGTTTTCAAGCTCACTCATAAGCTTATCAAACTCATTAAGCCCAAGGGAACTTAGTATTTTTTCTATTCTAGTTTCATATTCGTAAGTCGGGTCCTCTTCGGCACTTATCATCTCAAGTTCACTAAGTCTATTATTTATCTCATCCGTAAATTCTTCACTCATATAAAGCTTCTCTTTTTCTTTTACAGCATCAAAAAGTCGCTTATTGCCATACAAAACAGCATCTTTTAAGCTAAAAGCCTCAAAAGCAAACTGATCTTGACCCAAAACACCAACCCTTAGACCATTTTCTATTATTATTTCTCCACTACTAGCCTCTATATCTCCACTTAAAATTTTTAAAAAAGTTGATTTACCAGCTCCATTTGCTCCAATCAATCCATATCTGTTGTTACGGTTTAATTTTAAATTTACATCTTCAAAAAGCAAACTACTTGCAAATCTTTGTGTAAGGCCTCTAACTTCTAACATCTTATTCCTTATTATTAAAATTTTATAATTAATATATTTTGCCAAAATGTTGTTTAATATTTAATATTTTTTGTGTATAATCTTTACAAAAAAGCCAAAGACAAGGAGATAAAATAATGGTAAATGTTTTAATGATAGAAGATGATCCAGAGTTTTCTCAAATTCTTTCTGAATATTTAGAGAATTTTAATATAAAAGTAACTAGTTTTGAAGATCCTTATCTTGGACTAAGTGCTGGTGTTAAAAACTATGATTTGCTTATATTAGACCTCACACTACCTGGCATAGATGGTCTTGAAGTTTGTAAAGAAATTCGCCAAAAATACGACATACCTATCATAATAAGCTCTGCTCGTTCAGATATAAGCGATAAGGTCATAGGTCTTAGTTTGGGTGCTGATGATTATTTACCAAAACCATACGACCCAAAAGAGATGTATGCAAGGATAATGAGCCTTATTAGAAGATACAAAAAGAGCCATGAAGTGGTAGAAGAAGCTATAAATAGCGTATTTAGAATAGATGAAAAAAGACACGAAGTTTATTTTAACAACGAGCCTTTAGTTTTAACCCCTGCTGAATACGAGATACTAACATATCTTATAAAACAACATAGTTTTTCTGTTTCAAGAGAGCAATTAGTATATAACTGCAAAAGTTTAAAAGACAAAGACTCTAAAAGTCTTGATGTTATAATAGGAAGATTGAGAACAAAAATAGGCGACAGTTCAAAATCTCCAAAACATATATTTTCAGTTCGTGGAATAGGATATAAACTCATAGGATGAAGTATTCTATAACCACGAAAACAACTATTATATTTGCGATAGCATTTTCTTTGGTATGTATACTTTTAATAACTTTTTCAAATATAGAAAAAGAGCACATTATAGAAAAAGCAAGAGATAAACAAATAAATGCTATCAACTACCTATTAGCTCTTTATGAAAGAGCTAATCCTCCACAAGATTTAAGCCATTATTTTAGAAATTTTGGGCTTATCTATGTGGATAAAAAACAGCCGATAGAACCTATATTTGAAAATGGAGAGTTGATATTTTCACATCAAACTCCAATAGGCATGGTAAAATCAGTGTATTACAATAATGATCTTTACTTGCAAATCAAAAACACATCATTTGAAATTTTATTAAAAAACAATGAAACAAGTAGCATAAACAACCCTCTTTTGGTTAGTTTTTTGATATCTTCTATTCTTTTAATTTCTCTTTATATATCAGTATTAAGAAGTCTATTGCCTCTTAAAAAACTAAATAAAGACATAAGAAAATTTGCCTCAGGAAATATGGAAGTAGCGATATGCACTCATGGCTATAATGAAGGGCAAAAAGATGAGATAGGGCAGGTTGCATATGAGTTTAATAATGCTGTTTGTAAGATAAGAGAGCTAATACAATCAAGACAGCTATTTTTAAGAGCTATAATGCACGAGCTAAAAACTCCTATCGGCAAAGGTAGGATAGTGTCTGAAATGATAAGCAACGAAACACAAAAAGATAGACTTGTTGGTGTGTTTGAAAGACTTGATATGCTTATTAATGAATTTGGAAAGGTGGAACAACTCTTATCAAAAAGCTGCTCATTAGAATATCAGCAATGCCACATATCACTTATATTGGAGCAAGTAAGAGATATGCTAATGCTTGATAATTTTGAAAGCAGAGTAACTTGCGATATAAAAGATGATGTTTTAATGAAAGTTGATTTTCAACTCTTTTCACTAGCATTAAAAAATCTAATAGACAATGCACTAAAATATGCAGATGATAAAAAGGCTATTTTAATTTGTGATAGCAAACAAATAATAATCAAAAATCTAGGTAAAAAGCTAGAATACGATATAAATCATTACAAGCAAGCATTTGTAAGAGGAAACATAAATGCAAAAAATACTCGTGGAATGGGACTTGGCCTTTATATAATAGAACAAATTTGCAATATGCATAAATTTACACTTGAATACAAATATGAAGATGGTTTTCATAACTTTTGTATAAACATATAAATTTCAATGAAAAAAAGTTTAGAAAAATTTAATGAATTAGTCCAAGCATTTGGAAAACTGCCCGGTGTTGGTAAAAAATCAGCGACAAGGTTTGCATATTTTGTTAGCTTGCAAGATAATTTTTCTGGACTACAATTAGCACAATGTATAGAAGACGCTGTAAGATTTACAAAAAAATGTACAAAATGTGGTGGGCTTAGCGAAGATGAACTCTGTGATATATGTACAGATAAAACAAGGGATAATAGTGTCCTTATGGTAGTTGAAAGCCCAAAAGACATACTTGTTTTTGAACAAAATAAAATTTTTGATGGATGTTATTTTGTATTTGATGAGCTAAGTGATTATCTAATAGAAAGACTTGATAAAATAATAAAAGAAGATGATATAAAAGAGATAATCTTTGCATTTACACCGGGTCTAAACTCAGATGCTTTAATGCTTTTTATAGAAGATAGACTAAAAAATAGTGACATAAAATACTCAAAAATAGCCCAAGGCGTTCCAACTGGTGTAAATCTAGAAAATATAGATATGCTATCTCTGCTTAAAGCAATAGAAAGCCGAACAAAGGTTTAAACACCTATTATTATATTTTCACCCAAATCACCAGCCATTTTAACAAGTTTTGTGATTTTTTCTTGTTTTGACACAAAAACTAAAAATTTATCTTTTTTAAAGTCATAAATAGCCATTTGCAAATCATCTTTTAAGTTGTTAGCACAAAGCAAAAGATTTTTTTCATCTATTATTTCGTTTGGGATTTCAAACTCAAAAAACAGATTAGTGCCTAAAATTTCTAACATTTCATCAACTTTTGAGTTTTTACTAATCTCTTTTGCAAAACCATTTTTTATAAAATTTTCACAAATTTCATTAAAATCAGCCCCAAGAACACCAAACTCTTTTCTAAATTTCTCAATATTTTCATCAAAGTTAATAGCTTGGTTTTTAATCTTTACTCTTTGCTTTAAAATCACAAACAAAAAAATAAAAACAGCCATTAAAGACATTGTTAAAATTTCACTAATTATATCTTGCATAATCTCACTTTTTAAATTATCACAACTTCATTTTTTAACTCTATACCAAAACGCTCAAATACTCTTTTTTTGGCTAACTCTATAAGATTTATAACATCATCAAAACTGGCATTATCAAAATTAATTAAAAAATTTGCATGTTTATCACTAAACATTGCACCACCTATTTTATAGCCTTTTAACCCGACATCTTCTATCAACTTTCCTGCAAAATTATCTTTTGGATTTATAAAACAGCTGCCAAAACTAGGACCCTTTGGTTGATTAGATCTTTTTAGCTCAAAATCATCTGCTTTTTTCTGGTCAAACTCACCAGCTACTTTAAATTTAGCACCAAAAATAACCTCATCAATTCCACTTTTTCTATATGAAAAAGTTATCTCATTACGCTCAACCCAACCTCTTTTTAAAAGCACATGAGTAAGATTATCGCTTATACTAATCCCGCAAAGACCTGCATTCATCTTTATGAGACCGCCAAGAGTACCAGGAATGTTTTTTAAAAACTCAAAATTCCCTATATTATTTATTTTTGCAAAATTATAAATTTTTGAACTTTTTGTTGCAGCCCCAACCTCTAAAATACACTCATCAAGTTTAATATAATCAAAGCTTTTACCAAGCATAGCTAACTTTGGTGGATTTTTAGAAATCAAAATATTATTTGCACCGCCTATAATAACCTTACCGCAAGTATTATCTTTGACTGAGTTTATAATATCAACTTCAAAATTACCACCAACTTTTATAGAGCTAAATTTAGAAAAATTAACCAATTTTTTCATTTTATAAACTCCGGTATCATCTCTATCATCTTAATAGTAAACTCACTCATCATAGATACCATCCAAGGCATTAAAAAAATTATAACAACAACAACGAGTATTATCTTTGGAACAAAGCTCAAAGTTGTTTCGTTTATTTGAGTGGTTGCTTGAAAAATAGATATCAAAAGTCCAGCTATAAGACCACTTAAAAGCATAGGAAGACTAAGATATAAAGCTATCTTAAAAGTCTCTATGCCAAGTGATACAAGAGTGCTTTGCATTAAGAAAACCTTAATTCATTATACTCTTTTGGTATAAGATAATCAGCTGCTTTTATAAGTTCAGGATAAATTCCATTTTTATAGCCTATCTCAAATAGTTTGTCTAAAGAATTCAGAGCAACATCATTCATACTTATAGAATCATCATTTGCATACATATTTAGATATGTTTTTAATTTTTCTTTATCAACTCTTATTAGGTTTCTTTCCATGAGCATATGTGATAAAAATGGTTTATGTGATGTTGCTATTTTTACAGCTTTTGTTAAAACATCTTCTGCTGTAATAGCATCTGTTAAAGGCAAACTTCTTCTAATAGCCATACCACCAAGAGGAAGAGGAATCTCTCCGGCAAGTTCGCACCATATATCCCATATCTCTCTTTCTACACAAAGTTCTTCACTAAATTCCAAAATGCTTTCATGAATCAAAACCCCAGCATCAACTTCACCATCAACAACAGCTTTTTCTATGTCCAAGAAATTCTTATAAACTATCCTCGCATCAGGATATGCTATTTTAAACAAAAGTGCATTTGTTGTATGTTGTCCAGAAAGTGCAACTTTAAAATTTCTTTTTAGTTTTGTATCTTTTTTCTTTACTAGTTTTGGACCGTAACCATTGCCAAAACTAACAGCAGTTCTTAAAAGAGAATAATCATCTTTTATAAGAGGGTATAAAGCAAAACTTATTGCTGTTGCTGTATAAGTGCCTTTTAATGCCTCATCATTTAGGGTTTGAATATCAAGAGCTATATTTGAAAAACGGAGATTTTTTGCACTAACCCATCCGAATTTGATAGCCATATACATAAATATATCATCCGCATCAGGCGAATGAGCTACATCTATTTGTTTGAAATTTTGCAAGATAAATCCTTTTTTAATAGGATTTTATCAAAAAATGGTTTAAATAATTAAATTTAAACCATTTTTTGCATAGGGATTAAAACTTATATTTTTCTGAAAGCATACTATCTAATAAAGCAAATAATTCTTGCGATGATTTTTCAGCTATTTCAAATTTTTCTTTTACTACCTTCATGTCTTCTAGGCTATTTATCGCTTCATTTATACTTTTATGAACTGCCTCGTGTGGGTTTAATAATTTTGAATAAGCTATAGTTGATCCAAAAACTTCTCTCCCTCTGCCTTCATACCACTTACCAAGCCTACAATTTAAATGATCAACCATTTCTTCTTTTTCACCAATAAATATTTTTCTATATCCATTTTGTTTGAATGAAACGTGGTCTAATTTTGCAAGACCTATAAAAATATTATTAGTTATTTTTATAGAATCGTTTTCTATAATATCTGCCATATTTAAAATATCAACAAAATTTGTTCTAAATGTATCCACATGCTCTGTTGAACTTTTTGATATTTGCTCTATTTCTTCGTTCATATTTAAAGCATCATTTGCATTTTGCTTAAGCAAGTTTATATTCATCTCAACTTCACTTGTAGCTTTTTGAGTTCTTTCTGCTAGTTTTCTAACCTCATCTGCAACAACAGCAAAACCACGACCATGCTCCCCAGCTCTTGCAGCCTCTATGGCCGCATTAAGTGCCAACAAATTTGTTTGATCAGAGATATCCTTTATAAGATTTACTATACTTGATATCTCATCAACACTCTTGTGAAGCATATCTACATTTTCGTGAGATTTATTTGATTGTTCTGAAATTTTTAATATACAGTTCATTAAAATTTCACTTGTTTCGTTTAATATTTTTATCTTTGATGACGAATCCATACTTGTTGATGCTATATCTTTACAAACCTCCATATTTTTTGTTATCATAGCCCTTACATCATCTACTCCATTTATAGAACCATTTAATAAAATTTTTATCAAAGAATCTTTTAAATTTGATTCATCTCTAACTTGTTTGAGTTCCTGCTTTAGTTTATGATTTTCATCAATAATACTACTGTTTTTTACTTTTAACTCATTAATTTCTATATTATTAGAATCGCTTTTTTCTTTTGAAGCTTTGTTTTTAGTAAACAAACTCACATTTGGCTCCTGTTTAAATTTTTATATGCTTATAGCATAACAAATCTTAATAATTCCAAAAAACAATGTAAGTAGTAAATATTTTTTTAATATATTTAGATTTAATTTATAATTAAAAACTATATATTTTTAATTTTATAAAAAATTTTTATAAATTTTTATAACAATTCTTAAAAATATAAATTAATAGTTTATATTTTAAATGGCTGTCATATGCTTTAATTGCAACAATAACGATATTTTCATAAATTGATAAAGAATTTCAATATATTTTTATTATCAAATTTTATCCCTAGATGAAAAAATTACAGCTAAATTTTAAACTAAAATTTATAAAAATTGTTATAATATCATTCTTAAAATTAAAAGGATAAAATCTATCCTAATTAAAGGCAACAACTTGAGAGTATATTTAGATAACAATGCAACAACAATGGTTGATCCTGAAGTATTTGAAGATATGAAACCATTTTTTTCCGAAATTTATGGCAACCCTAATTCACTTCATCAATTTGGCTCAGATACACATCCAGCTTTAAGAAAAGCGCTTGATCAACTATATAAAGGTATAAACGCAAAAGATAACGACGACATAGTCGTAACATCTTGTGCTACAGAAAGTAATAACTGGGTAGTAAAAGGTATATATTTTGACAAAATCGCAACAGGAGAGAAAAAAAGAATTATAACAACAGCTGTTGAACATCCTGCTATAAGCGCTACTTGTGCTTTTTTAAAAGATTTTGGAGTAGAGATAACCATCCTTGATGTAAATAGCGAAGGTGTAGTAACGCCTGAACAACTAAAAGAAGCCATGGGTGATGATGTAGCTTTGGTTTCTGTAATGTATGCAAATAACGAAACGGGAATGATATTTCCCATAAAAGAGTTAGCAAAAATAGCCCACGAAGGCGGCGCTCTTTTTCACACAGATGCGGTTCAAGCAATGGGTAAAATACCTGTAGATGTTCAAGATTTAGATGTTGATTTTTTAAGTTTTTCAGCTCATAAATTTCATGGGCCAAAAGGCATAGGTGCTCTTTATATAAAAGATAGTCAAAAACTTTCAAGCTTACTTCATGGTGGAGAACACATGGGCGGAAGAAGAAGCGGGACTTTAGATGTGGCTGGGATAGTCGGAATGGCAAAAGCACTTGAAACAGCGAATAAATTTATAGATTTTGAAAACTCTCATGTAAGAAGATTAAGAGATAAACTAGAAGATGCACTGCTTCAAATTCCAGACATAAATGTAATTGGCGATAAAAGCAAAAGAGTTCCCAACACCATACTAGCATCTATCAAAGGTATAGAAGGCGAAGCTATGTTGTGGGATTTAAACAAAGCTGGTATAGCTGCTTCAACAGGTTCAGCTTGCGCTAGTGAAACATTAGAAAGCAACCCTATATTAGAAGCTATAGGTGCAGATAAAGAATTAGCGCACACCGCATTAAGACTATCTCTTTCTAGATTCAACACAGAAGAAGAGATAGACTACACAATAGATGTAATAAATAAAGCAGTAAAAAGGCTAAGAGCTATATCAAGCACATTTGCATATGCTCCAGAAGGTCATAAAAGCGGGCTATAAAAATAAGGATAAGGATAAAAAATGGCAAAAAATAATTTAATAAGCGGTTCAATTTGGGATGAGTATTCACAAAATGTTCAAAATAGAATGAACAACCCAAAATTTATGGGAGAAATAACAGAAGAAGAGGCAAAAAAAGCAAATGGAAAACTTATAGTTGCTGATTTTGGAGCTGAAAGCTGTGGAGATGCTGTTAGACTTTATTGGCTTGTAGATGAAAAAACAGATAAAATTTTAGATGCAAAATTTAAAAGCTTTGGCTGTGGAACTGCGATAGCTAGTTCTGATACAATGGCTGAACTTTGTATAGGAAAAACAGTAGATGAAGCTGTAAAAATAACAAATATAGATGTAGAAAAAGCAATGAGAGACAACCCTGACACTCCGGCTGTTCCACCACAAAAAATGCACTGTTCTGTTATGGCATATGATGTTATAAAAGCCGCTGCTGCCAGCTACAAAGGTGTGGACCCAGATCACTTTGAAGATGAGATAATAGTATGCGAATGCGCTCGTGTTAGCCTTGGAACAATAAAAGAAGTAATAAAGCTAAATGATCTTAAAACAGTTGAAGACATAACAAAATACACAAAAGCTGGTGCATTCTGTAAATCTTGCGTAAAACCTGGTGGACACGAAAATAGAGAGCATTATCTAGTGGACATATTAAGAGACACAAGGGCTGAAATGGAACAAGAAAAGCTTAAAAAACAAGCTGATGCAAAATCTTTTGATGATGATTTAGCTTTTGATGAGTTAAGTGTAGTAGGACAATTAAAAGCTGTTGAGTCTGTTATAGATGAAAAAATAAGACCTATGCTTATGATGGATGGTGGAAACTTGGAAATTTTAGATATTAAAAAAGATGATCAAAGCAATATAGACATATATATAAGATACCTTGGTGCTTGTTCTAGCTGCTCAAGCGGTAGCAGTGGTACACTTTATGCTATAGAAAATGTTTTGCAAGAAAGCCTTAGCCAAAAAATAAGAGTAATGCCTATATAATTTTATTGAGTTGCCAAATGGCAACTCTTTTTTCTACTTCAAATAAGAATCTTTTTTCATACAAAACCGATAAATCTTTTGAAATTATCAATTAAGTTCAGAACCAACTCTGATTATATAAAACAAAACACTAGGCATTTAACAAAAAACTCATAATTAAATTATGAGTTTTTTAATACTAAGCTATGTTTTTTAGTTCTAAATTTGTATCTGCAAGACTTTCGCTATCATTAAAATCAAACGTAACACTTATCGCGCCAAAGCTTTTTGCAATAGCTTCTAATGTATCTTTTGCAGATTTGTGTATCTTGCTTTCTAGCTGCCTTATAAGCCTTAAGCTCATCTTTTCAACTTCTAATTTTGCTTCACTTATAAGCTTGTTTTTATCATCTTCTCTAAAGCTACTACCAAAAAAGCCATTTAAAGAATCAGGAAGCAAAAAAGGTATAAACTTACCATTTTTTTCATCATAAAATTTCATATCCGCTATAGAAAATTTATATTTACAAGGTGGCATTGTTATATGAAATTTAGAATTTGCTATCTCTTGAATTTGCATTTTTTCACTTGTTAAATCATATACAAAATTTATCTCAAACTCAAATATCATAGAAAGCTTTTTTTCGCTAACCAGCCACCTAAGATACTCTTTGCCAAAATTACCAAAAGCGTGATCGGTTTTTGTTACTATCTCTTTACTATAAACTTGAAACACGGATAGTTCTCCTATGCTTTTTAGTTGTTCGATTTTTAAAACAGCTTCTACCTTGCTTTCGTTATTTTTTGCTTTTTGAAGTTGCAAGTTCGTTTTATAAACAATAAAAACACAAACTAAAAGCAAGATAATAAGCACAAAACTAAATATATCAGTCATAATATTTCCCTTAAATACCTACAGCAAAAAACTAGAAAATTTGTTTAAACTCAAACCCATTTTCGCTTAATTTGCTAGCGACTATTTCTTGATGGTCTTTACCCTTTGTTTCAAGAGTGATAATGATACTAGCATCCCCATACTCAAGCTCAGTAGAAAATCTATCATAGTCTATTTTTACTATATTTGCATTGGCCTCTTTAATCGCGTCAGTAAGACCAAGCAAGGCTCCTGGCTTATCTATCAATGTTACTTGTATTATCATTTTTCTTGCTGATTTTATAAGGCCTTTTTCTATGATAATAGAAAGCATTTGAACATCTATATTTCCACCACTTAAAACAACACCTATTTTAGCGCCTTTTTTATGTTTTACTTTTCCGTGCATTAATGCCGCAACACCAGAAGCACCAGCACCTTCAACTACTATTTTTTGAGCTTCAAGCAAGAAAAGTATAGCCGTAGCTATCTCTTCATCATCAACCTGAACAAACTCATCCACACACTCCATCAAATTTGGTAATGTCTTCTCACTAGCATCTCTTACAGCTATACCATCGGCTATAGTTCTAACAGATTTTGAGTTTATAACTTTTTTTGCTTTATAGCTATCATGCATAGCCGGGGCACCTTTTGCACCAACACAAATAACTTTTATATCTGGATTTACCTGCTTAACACAACTAGAAATTCCACTAGCAAGTCCACCACCGCCAACTGGTATAACAACCATATCCAAATCAGCAATTTCATCAAGCATTTCAAGACCTATAGTGCCTTGTCCAGCCATAACATACTCATCATTAAAAGGATGGATAAAGCTCATCTGATGCTTTTTTGCGTATTTTGTAGCAAACTCATATGCCTCATCAAAGTTATTTCCACTTAAAATAACTTCTGCCCCAAGACTTTTTGTTCCAGCTATCTTTAATAAAGGTGTAGATTCTGGCATTACTATTACAGCTTTTGCATTAAACTCTCTAGCGCTTATAGCGACACCTTGAGCATGATTTCCGGCACTTGCTGCAACAACACCTCTTTTTCTCTCTTCTTCGCTTAAATTTGATATTTTATTATAAGCACCTCTTATCTTGTAAGCACCTGTTCTTTGTAAATTTTCCTCTTTTAAAAATATATTTGCATTACAAAGCGCACTTAATTTTGACGAATACGCAAATGGAGTTTTATCTACAAACCCTGCTATCATTCTTTTTGCTTGTATTATTTTATTCAACAAAATCATCTTTAAGCCTCATATGTTCTATTTTTATACACCTATTTTGAACAAAATTTATATTATTTTGCAGTGCCTTTTCTTTTGCCTTATCATTTATGATATCAAGTTGAAGCCAAAGTGTTTTTGCACCTTTTTGCATAACCTCATCAACCAAAGTCTCGGCAAATTCAGCTTTTCTAAACATAACAACTATATCTATATCATCTTTTATTTCATTTAAATTTCTATAAACTTTTTCACCTAAAATTTCATCCATTTTAGGATAAATAGGATAAATTTTAAAGCCTTGCTTTTGAAGATAACTAGCAACCATATTGCTATGTTTATTTTCATCTGGGCTAAGTCCAACTATGGCTATGTTTTTAGCTTTGTTTATAAACTCAAATATTTTTTCTCTCCTTCAATAAAACACCGCACTCAATATGATGAGTATTTGCAAACTGATCAAAAATCGCAAATCTCTCAACCGTATGTGTTTTACATAATTCTTGTAAATTTAAAAATAATGTATCTGGATTACAGGATACATATATTATATTTTCATAATTTTTTATAAAATTTATAACACTCATTTCAAGTCCTGCACGTGGCGGATCAACAAAAATATGAGTAAAATTATAATCAAACAAATCAACTTCTTTTAGCCTAAAAAACTCTCGCTCTTTTGCAAAAGCTTGCATTAGTTCATCAGCGCTGAGCCTTACAAATTTTATATTGTCTACACCATTTAATTCGCAATTTTTAATAGCATTTGCAATAGAACTTTTGTTTATCTCAGTCGCCAACACCCTATTAAAAGCAAAGCTTATAGGTATCGTAAAATTACCATGACCGCAATAAAGCTCAAGCAAATCATCGGCACTATCAACACAAGACAAAGCCCACTCTATCATCTTTTGATTAACTTGTTTGTTTGGTTGAACAAATGCATTTTCGCTAAAAGTAAATTTATACTCTTTATTGTTTATAATAAGTTTTTCTACCAAACTAATATCTGAGTTTGATATCTTTTTGCCTTTTGAACGAGCTATCACAAAAACATCAAGGCGTTTTTGCAAATTATCAATAACATTTTTAAAATCATCATCTAGTTTTTTATGGTAAAGAAGTGTTAAAAGTATCTTACCATTTACATCTAAAAACTCAACTCCAAAAAGTCGCTCTTTTAAATGAGTATTGTTTCTTAAAATATTAAGTAGTTTTGGCATAATATCAAAAATAGGCTTGCTTACCTTTGGGCATTCATCTATAAAAATTTTAGATTTATTGGTAGAATTCATAGTGTAATTTATATCATCTTGACTATGCCATATACCAAACTCTGACCTGATTCTATAATGTTTATCATTAGAGCCGAAAAACTCAAAAACACCATCAAAAAACTGATTAAATTTTGAGCCTATTAGCTCTTTTTTAAACTCTATTTGCTCACTATATGGCATAAAAAGGCTACAACTTCCACACTCTTTTAAATATTTACAATCCAAACTATAATTCCACCTTTTTTCCAACAAATCTAACCAAAGACCAAGTCGCAATCAAACCAAGCACTAAAGAAACCCATACACTAATACCCAAAGCAACCGGTATATAACCAATAACAATTGCAATAATTCCGACACTTACAGCATAAACAATTTGAGTAGAAACATGATCTATGTGAGAACAACCAGCACCCATTGATGACAAAATAGTAGTATCTGATATAGGGGAACAATGATCACCAAAGATAGCCCCGGTCAAAACAGCAGATATGCTTATTATTGTATAAGAATAAAGCTCTTGCCCTTCAAGTCCAGAAGAGATACCAACAGCATTTGCTAAAGGTATCGCAAGAGGCATCAAAATGCCCATTGTTCCATAACTTGTGCCTGTTGAAAAAGATATAAAAGAACCGAGTATAAAAATAGCTGTTGGAAGTATAAATTTAGGCGTTGTATCACTTAACAATTCAACCAAATATTTAGAAGTGCCAAGCTCTTTTATAGTTGAGCTTAAGCTCCAAGCCAAAAGCAAAATAACTATCGTTATAATCATAGTTTTCCAGCCCTTAACCCATGTCTCAATAGCCTCTTTAACGCCAAAAATTTTACGCCAAACACCCATAAAAATAGCAACTATACTTGCAAACAAAGCTGATTGGAAAAGTGCCACAGAAGCATCTGCTGCGCCAAATGTCTCTCTAAAAGTATTAAAAGAAAAAGGATTTTCTTGTGCTGATTTTAAAACTTCACCCTCCAAAGCACCAAGACCACTAAAATAAAAACTCACAAAGGCACCAATAATAAGAACCATTATAGGAACGATAGCATTTGAGCTTTGAAGTTTAATTCCATCTTTTGCTTCTAGCGTTTTATCTTCGACATCATTTATGTTTATTTTGCCGTAATGTATTTCGCCATTTCTCGCACGGCGTTCAGCCGTAAGCATAGGGCCATACTCTCTAGCCATAAAAGCTGTACAAATTATAAAAAACAACATAAAGATATTGTAAAATCTATAAGGTATGGTCTCTATAAAAACTCCATAAGAATTAATCTCTTTTATGCCTATAAGATTATAACCATCTTTAATCAAAGAAATTTCAAGCCCAACCCAAGTTGATATAATAGCTATACCCGCTATCGGGGCAGCAGTTGCGTCTATAATAAAGGCTAATTTTTCTCTACTAACTTTAAATTTATCAGTTATAGGTCTCATAATAGGGCCAACTATCAAGGCATTTGCATAATCATCAAAAAATATTAAAATTCCCATAAACCAAGTTGAGATTTGAGCAGAAATTCCTGTTTTTGCCTTTTTGCTAAGCCAAAGTGCAAGAGCCTTTGTTCCACCCATTTTTGTAACAAGCGCAACAACTCCACCTATACACAAAACTTGTAGCATTATACCAGCATTCCAGCTATCAGCCATAGAAGCAACTATACGAGCTACAATATCGGAAAAACCCTTTATTAATGCAAGAAAAATATTTTCATTTATTATGTTTATAAGAAATGTTCCACTAAACACACCTATAAAAAGTGATAAAATAACATCTTTTGTTATAAAAGCTAAAACTATAGCTATTAAAGGTGGCAAAAGTGTCCAAATACCAAAAATTTCTGCATTTTTATCTGGGTCCGCGAATGCAAAAACAGAAAGAGCCAGCAAAGGCAACAAAAACTTAAATCTCATCTAAACCCCTTATATAAATATCAATCTCTCTCAAAATAAAATCCAGCCCAAGTCTGAGTTGTAGCCATAACCTCCAAAGTGTTTATATTGACACTTGCTGGCATATTAATACAATTTGAAACTATCAGCGATATATCATCAGCTGTTATAAATTTCGTATTTTCATAAACAGCATCAGACTTCGCTTTATCTCCTCTAAATCTAACTTCGCTAAACTCGGTCTTACACAACCCTGGAGCTATCTCAGTAACCCTTATATTAAGACCTTTTAAATCATTTCTGAGGTTGAAGCTAAACTGTTTTACAAAAGATTTTGTGGCTCCATAAACATTACCACCAGCATAAGGCCAAGCTCCTGCAACAGAACCAATATTGAAAATATAACCGCTTTTTCTATTTTTCATTATAGGTAAAACAGCCTTTGTTACATAGATAAGACCTTTAATATTTGTATCGATCATAACCTCAAAATCATCAATACTAGCATCAATTACAGCCTCTTGTCCAAGTGCTAAACCAGCATTATTTACTAAAATTTCTATATCCTTAAATTCATCTGGTAAATTTTTTATAGCATCAAAAACAGAGTCTTTATCTCTTATATCACAAGGCACGATATGAACATTATTAAGTTCACTTGCAAGTTTCTCAAGGCGTTCTTTACGTCTTCCAAGCGCTATTATCTTATATCCTTCTTTGTTTAATCTTCTAGCTATGGCTTCCCCGAAACCTGAAGTAGCGCCAGTAATAAAAGCTGTATTTTTCATATTTATACCACACCCCTTGAATTTATCAATAACCTTCTGACATAACACCTAATGATTTTAAAAACTCAATATTTTCTACATTGGAAGTCATTTTAGCATAATCCATAGCATTAAAACCAAGCTCATCTATATCATTTATAATAGCACCATTATCTACCAAAATACGCAATATTTCAGGATTTGAATTTGCTGAAGCGTGCATAAAAAGAGTTCTTTTTGTATGCTCTAACGCACACATATTTATATAAAACGGTAAAGAGCTACCAAGTCCTAGCGTAGCTGTTTTGGTGTTTTGGTCTATATAGGTATCATTTACATCTGCACCATTTTTTATAAGCAATTTTACCAAAGATGGATTTTTTAGTTCAACCGCATAGAAAATAGGACTTTTGCCAAAAGAATTTTTATGATTTACATCTGCACCATTTTTTATCAAAAACTCAACATTATGCAAATTATTTAATGCGAAAAATATAGCACTCTCATCACCTGATTCTAAATTGGCTCCACGCTTAATGATCTCATTTAAAATTTCTATCTCTTTATTATACAAAAGTGCTGTATTTAAAATTTGGTTTAGCTCAAAACTCTCCCAATTTTTAGAATATAAAATAGACATAATTTTAGAAATATCAGCTCGTTCACTTAAAAGCTTTTGCTCTTTTGAAATATCTATATCAACATCTGATAAATTAGCGTAACTACCAACAGAATAGTTTAAAAACTCGCTTAAAACAGCGGTTGCAAAATATGCAGCTTCCATTGTTTTAAAACCCTTATCTTCATAAAATTTCACAAGTGGGGTTTGAGCTTGGTTAAAAATATTCCAAAATTCTTTAAATTTATAAAAATTATAAAATGCTTGATGAGCCCAATACCTAAAATACCCCCTTTGTTTTTCCCTTACAATATCAGCAGTTTCTATATCTGGTAATGTTTTTGCATACATATATGGAGAAAAAGAGGCTTTTAGGATAGTAAATTTAAATTTATTAAGTTTTTCAAAATATTCGTTTGAACCAACGCAATTAATATTATCGCCCCTTATTTGTTTGCTTACTTTTAGGAGATTTTGAATATCTTTTAAATTAAAAATTGAACCATCACATTCAAATAAAGAATCATTAAAATTTGAAAAAGTACTTGGATTGGTTTTAAAAAAACTGTTTGAATTATTTTTTAAATCAGCACAAGTTGTATCAGCAAAAAGCCAAACTCGAACAATCAAAAACATAGTAAAAAGTAACTTTTTCAAAATAATCTCCTTGCGCGAAGTATCTATTTTAACAAATTTAAACGATAAAATCGCTTAGCTGGTCAAAATTTAGATACCTATAAACATCTTTTTCTTTGCCATTTATTTTTTTATTTACGATTTGTAAATACTCATCTTTATTTGGAATTTTTCCCAAAATAGCACAAACGGCGGCTAATTCAGCACTTCCAAGATAAACTTTTGCTCCCATACCCATTCTATTATCAAAATTTCTAGTAGATGTTGAAAAGACAACAGCGCCATCGGCAACTCTTGCTTGATTTCCCATACAAAGCGAGCAACCAGGAACTTCTATCCTAGCACCACTTGCACCAAATATAGAGTAATACCCCTCCTCTGTGAGTTTATCCTTATCCATCTTAGTAGGTGGAACAACCCAAAGCCTTGTAGGAATTTGACCCATATCTTTTAAAATCTCACCAAGAGCTCTATAATGACCTATATTTGTCATACAACTTCCAACAAAAACCTCATCTATATTTTTTGGTCTTTTTTCATCAGCCAAAACCTCGCTTAAAGTCGCAACATCATCAGGGTCGTTCGGACAAGCAACTATAGGCTCTTTTAATTCATCTAAATTTATATCAATCACGCATTCATATTTTGCATCATCGTCAGCTTTTAAAAGCTCGGGATTATCAAGCCACTCTTGCATCTTTTGCTTGCGACGCATTAGAGTATCTTTATCTTGATAACCTGATTTTATCATAGAATCAATAAGTGCTATATTTGATGATATATATTCTATCACAGGCTCTTTATCAAGCGCAACAACACAAGCCGCCGCACTTCTTTCAGCAGAAGCATCGCTAAGTTCAAAAGCTTGTTCTACCTTTAGTGTATTAAGCCCTTCTATCTCTATAATCTTACCGGCAAAAATATTTTTTTTATTTTTTTTCTCAACCGTAAGTAACCCTTGCTTTATCGCATAATAAGGTATTGCATTTACCAAATCCCTTAAAGTTATACCCTCTTGAAGAGAGCCAGAAAAACGAACCAAAACACTTTTTGGCATATTAAGCGGCATTATTCCCAAAACAGAGGCAAAAGCAACAAGACCACTACCAGCAGGAAAACTTATACCTATTGGGAAGCGAGTATGGCTATCGCCACCTGTCCCTACGGTATCAGGAAGAACCATTCTGTTTAACCAAGAGTGTATAACTCCATCACCTGGCTTTAGACTAACACCGCCTCTTGAACTTATAAAAGATGGCAAAGTCTTATGCAAGATGGCATCGCTAGGTTTTGGATATGCGGCTGTATGACAAAAACTTTGCAAAACAAAATCAGCCCCAAAGCTCAAGCTAGCAAGCTCTTTTATCTCATCTCTTGTCATAGGACCGGTAGTATCCTGAGAACCCACAGTCAAGACAGTTGGCTCACAATACTCCCCAGCTCTAACACCCTCAACACCACAAGCTTTACCAACCATCTTTTGTGCCAATGTATAGCCGGTATCATCTTGTTTTTCGTTTTTTATTTTGATAAAAATATCGCTTTCTTCTTCTATGCCAAGCACTTTTCTTGATTTTTCAAAGAGACTTTTTCCTATCATAAGAGTAGTTCGTCCACCTGCCCTAAACTCATCAATAATACTTACAGGATCAAGCGAAAACTCAGCAACAACACTATCATTTTTTAAAATTTTACCTTCATAAGGAAGTATTTCTATCACATCGCCAGTATTTAATTTATCAACATTTACAACAATAGGCAAAGCGCCGCTATCTTCTGCTGTGTTAAAAAATATAGGCGCAATGCTAGACCCTATAACAATACCGCCTGTTTTTTTATTTGGAATGCCATTTATATTTTTGCCAAAATGCCATTGAATAGAGTTAATACCGCTTTTTCTACTACTTCCGGTTCCAACAACATCTCCAACATAAACTATAGGTAAATTTAGCTCTTTAAGCTTGGATATTTGTTCTAAAAAATCAGGAACCTTTTTAACAAGCATAGCATTTGCATGCAATGGTATGTCAGAACGAGTAAATGCTTCGCTTGCTGGGCTTAAATCATCTGTATTTGTCTCGCCATCAACCTTAAAAACAACAGCTTTTATACTATCTTGCAATTTTTCTTTTGACAAAAACCACTCAGCATTTGCCCAAGATTTTAAAACTTCAAGGGCGTATTTATTTGTCTTACTCAAACTTACTATCTCATCAAAATATCCGTGAACAAAAATAGTATGCTTTAGCTCATCACAAGCCAATTTTGCAAGCTTTTCATCGTTATTTAAAAGAGTTGCTATAAGCACAACAACATTGTATCCCCCAAGCATAGTGCCTAGCATTTTAACAGCTTTTTCTTTATCTATACAGGCTATTTTTAGGTCGTGATTTAAAATTTCATTTAAAAACTCGGCTTTTATCTTTGATGTAATATCAACTCCGGGCAAAACTCTATTTTTAAGCAAAAATAATAAATCTTGAGATTTTTCGTGATTTTGTTTTAGTAAAGATATAACATCATTTATCTGTTTTTCATCAAGCGGTAAAGGGTCTATGCCTAATAACTCGCGTTCGTGTTTGTGCTTATTATAATCATCAAAAAAACTCATTTTAAGCCTCTTTTTATTTAAATTTATTATTATTTAACCATAATATCAAATTTATAATAAATTTAAGGGAAAAATGGACGAAATTTATATCAAAACTCCTATTGGTATTTTAAAAATTATAGCCGACAAACAAGCTGTGCATGAGATAAATTTTGTAAAACATTACAAGGATACACAGAGCAAAAATGATGTTTTAAACCTTTGTGCTAATGAAATTTATAGATATTTTAAAGGGGATTTAGAAGCTTTTACAACACCTATATTTTTAAAAGGTACTGACTTTAAGATAAAAGTATACAATGAAATAGCAAAATACCATACGGCATGACCGCAACTTACAAGCAAATAGCACAAAATATAGGGCATAAGAACGCATTTCGTGCTGTTGGAAATGCAAATGCAACAAATAAAATACCAATAATCATACCCTGTCATAGAGTTGTTGGTGTAAATAGTCTTGGCGGATACTCTGGTGGAGATGGAATAACAACAAAAGAATTTTTACTAAATATTGAACAAAAATATAGACTTAGATAGTATTACATCAAAAAATAAGTCTTTAAAACAAAAAATTACGACTTCGCCTTAAAAACTAATCTTGGTTGCGCTTTTAATCAAAGCACAACCAAAAATCCCTACTTACTTAAAACTCTTTTAATAAATTCAGACATATCGGAAACGATTTCATCTATCGTTCTTTCGCCATTTATAACATGCAATAAATTTTTATTCTTATAAAAATCTCTTATTGCGGTAATTGGCTCTAGATATACTTTCATTCTGTTGTTAAATACTTCATTATTATCATCAGCGCCTCTTGCACGACCAAGAACACGCTCTCTAGCTACATCTTCGCTTACATCAACCTCTATAACGCTTTTTAAAACTATCTCGTTTTGAGCAGCCAAAACTTTATCAAGCTCATTCATTTGCTCTACACTTCTTGGGTAACCATCGATGATTATATTTTTCTTATCAGAACCCTTTATAGCTGATATAATGGCATTTACAACAACATCTAATGGAACCAAATTTCCTTTTGATATAAAGCCATCTATTGTCTTACCGAGTTCGCTACCACTTGCAACCTCTGCACGAAGCAGATCACCTGTTGAAAAATGTGCAAAAGATTCATCATTTTTTGCAATCAAATCAGCGTCAGTTGTCTTACCGCTACCAGGTGCGCCAATAATTAAAAATAAACTTTTCATAACTTCTTCCTTAATATTATTTTTCTTTTTCTCTTAAACGTAGTCCAAGCTCTCTCATTTGTTCATTGCTCGGTGCGCTAGGCGCTTTTGTTAAAGGACATTGAGCACGTTGTGTTTTTGGGAAAGCTATAACATCACGAATACTTGTTGATTTTGTAGCAAGCATTATAAGTCTATCAAAACCTATAGCTATACCCCCGTGTGGTGGCGCTCCAAAACTAAGTGCATCTAGTAAAAATCCAAATTTTTCTCTTTGCTCTTCCTCTTCAATTCCAAGCAATTTAAATACTTTTTGTTGAACATCATTTTTATGTATTCTAACACTACCACCGCCAAGCTCAAAGCCATTTAAAACAACATCGTGAGCTATAGAAAGTATATCTTCAAGATCTTCTTCATCTATATTTTTTGGCATTGTGAATGGGTGGTGCATTGCTGAATACGAGCCATCATCGTTTTGTTCAAACATAGGGAAATCAAGAACCCATAAAAATTCCATCTTATCTTGATCTATAATACCCATTTGCTCTGCTAAGAAGATTCTAAATCTACCCATATAATCAAGAACGGTTTTCTTACGTCCAGCACCAAAGAATACAACATCACCGACTTTCAAATCACATCTTGAGATAATTTCATTTAAATCTTCATCACTAAAGAATTTACAAAGTGGTCCTTTAAGACCCTCTTCTTTCATTTGGAAATATCCAAGACCTTGTGCTCCAAATTTTCTAACAAACTCTTCAAATCTATTCATCTCTCTTTTGCTGAAAATATTGTCGCCATTTGGAACCTTAAGTGCTTTTATGCGATTTCTCTTAGGATCTTTTGCGATTGAGCTAAAAATTTCATTTGTAGATCTTTCAAATATATCAACGACATCAACCATAGCCAAATCATAACGCAAATCAGGCTTGTCTGAGCCATATTTTTCAGTAGCTTCTTTGTAGCTCATGCGGCGAAAAGGTGTTTTGATATCATAACCACAAGCTTGGAAAATATCTTTTAGCATCTCTTCTGCCATTTTTATAATATCTTCTTGTTCACAAAAGCTCATCTCAACATCTATTTGGGTAAATTCAGGCTGTCTGTCAGCTCTTAAATCTTCATCTCTAAAACACTTTGCTATCTGAAAATATTTATCAAAACCTGAACACATCAAAAGCTGCTTGAAAAGCTGAGGGCTTTGAGGAAGTGCATAAAACTGACCCGGATAAACACGACTAGGAACCAAATAATCCCTTGCGCCTTCAGGTGTAGCACGGGTTAAAATTGGTGTTTCAAACTCAGTAAAGCCCATTTTATCCAAAGAATTTCTAGCAGCAATAGCGGCTTTTGAACGAAGCTTGAATATATTTTGCAAACGCTCATTTCTAAGGTCTAAAAATCTATATTTTAACCTTATATCCTCGTTTACATTTTCATCACCTATCATAAAAGGTAGTGCTTCACTTGGATTTTCTATCTCAAGCTCACTAACAACAACCTCTATTTCACCTGTTTTTAATTTAGGATTTACAAGTCCTTCGCCTCTTGCTCTTATCTTACCCTTTATCTTTAAAACATACTCATCACGAACCCTTGAAGCTACCTCATGAGCATCTTTACTATCTGTTGGATCGCAAACAAGTTGTATCAAACCTGTTCTGTCACGAAGATCTAAAAATATAACACCACCATGATCTCTATAGGTATTTACCCAACCGCAAAGAGTAACCTCTTTTCCAATATCATCTTTGTTAAGTTCGGCGCAATAATGACTTCTCATAAATTTTATAGTTGTCTTATGTTTGGAAATTTCAAACAGCAACTCTCCTTTCATTATTTTAAATATATCATTTTATTTAAATTTACTTTAAAAATCAAGTAAAAATCAAACTTAAGATGATAAAAACTTATTAGAAATTTATATTTTTTTTTGTAAAATCTTAACTTTAAATTTACATAAATATTTGGCTTAAAAATGACTTTTTTTTCAATTGAATTTGCATTAATTTTTATAATGTTTTTTGTAACTTATTGGATGTTTTACAAAAATTATAAAATACAAAACTATATTATATTGTTTTTTAATTATATGCTAATTTTTTCATTTAGCCCATACTTTACTCTTATAGTGCTTTTACATACTTGTTTTATATCCTATTTTGGGCTTTTTATAGCATACCGAGAAAACAAAAATGCGCTTTTTTCAGGGCTATTAGTTACTATACTATTTTTATGCTTTTTTAAATATTATGATTTTATCCACTCTGATTTTAAAAGTCTACTATTTTTATTGAAATTTGATTTTTTAGCAAAAAATTTGGATATCGCGCTACCAATAGGTATATCATTTTATACATTTTCATCTATAACATATCTGGTTGGAATATATAAAAAAGAACAAGAAGTTGCTGAGTTTATACCACTTGCATGCTACTTATCATTTTTTGCAACACTATTAGCTGGTCCTATTGCAAAAAGTAATTTTATGATACCCCAATTTTGTAAAACAAGAAAATTTGAGAATATAGACCTTATTATAACACTAGTTATATTGGGTATAACCAAAAAAGCTCTTATTGCAAACTACCTAAATATACAAGTAAGTGCTGTTTTTTCAGACCCGCATAGCTTTAATGCCTTAGAAATTATAACAGCTGTATATTTATATGGAGCATGGTTGTATTGTGATTTTAGCGGATATGTAGACATAGTAACAGCTATGGCTTTATCAATAGGTTTTTATCTTCCTATAAATTTCAATATGCCACATATTGCTGTAAATTTAAAAGATTTTTGGAAAAGGTGGCATATAAGCCTTTCAAATTTCATTAAAGAAAATATCTATATACCTTTAGGTGGCAACAAAAATGGATTTTTAGAAACACAGATAAATCTAATAATAGCATTTGCTTTATCTGGAATTTGGCACGGGGTTGGGATAAATTTCTTGATATGGGGACTACTTCATGGATTTGGAATTATGTTTTTAAACATTTTGCAAAAAGCAAAAATAAACATATCAGAAAAACTACCTTTATTTTCAATGTGTATAACATATACATTTGTTAGTATAACTTGGATATTTTTTGATAGAAATGATTTTGATGAAGCATTTAATATCTTGAATTTGATGTTTAACAATGAAAACAAAATTATGCTAAATGATGTAATTTTGTTTGTAGCTTTATGCGTATTGTTTTTATTCTATCCTTTTTTGAAGAATTTAAAAGATATTATAAGGGGATTTTTAAGGGCGACTCCAACTATACTCAAACCATTTGTTTTAGCTATATTTTTTGTATTTATATTTGCTATAATGCCAGATGGTATACCTGATTTTATATATTCGAGTTTTTGATGTTTAAGTTTTTATTTGTTTATATATTTTCTGTTTTGCTAATATGTTTTTTTATGCAAGACCCGCTTAGTATGTATTTAGAACAAAAATATAATAGCGACTTTGGGATAAAAAAATTAAAAGAGATAAAAATTGCAAACAAAGGCATAGAATTTTATGACTTTTTGAAATTTAAATTCGCAGGACAAGAAAAATATAAACCACAAGAAGAGTATATTCCTGAGCCAATTAAAATAACAAATATTATAAAACAAGAAATCAAAAAAAATCAAAAACAAAAAAATGACCAAAACAAAACTAAAATCGTAGTAAAAAAAGCAAAACAGATAAGATTAAAAGCTGGAGATGAAATTTTATTTATAGGTGATTCTATAATGCAAAATATTGCAATTGGTTCTAGAAAATTATTTGCAAAAAATGGCATAAAAATAATAGATATAAGCAAACATAGCACTGGCCTAGTGAATAAAAAATATTACAACTGGGAAGAAAAAACATCCATAGCTCTTGAAAATAACAATAAAATTAAGTTATTAATCGCATTATTTGGAGCAAATGACTCATGGGGACGAAGCATTCGTGGAAGATATAGAGAATTTAACACAAAAGAATGGAATGATTTTTATAAAAATAGAATATCAGAAATTTATCAAATAGCTAAAAAACATAATGTTGAGGTTTTATGGCTCGGTGTTCCTTGTATGAAAAAAGATGATTTTAATGAAAAAATGAACTCATTAAATGTTTTATTTTCAAATTTAAGCAAAAATTACGATGAAACCTACCTTGATGTAAAAAACATAATTTGCACCAATGAAATTTATACCACACATTTAAAAAATGATAACAATGAAACAGTAAAAATAAGAGCAAATGATGGTATTCATATAAGCATAGCAGGTGGAAGAATAATAGCTAAAACGATTTTTAGCAAGATCAAGATAGATGAAAATAGCTCTAAACAATAAATTTATATCGCTAATATTTTTACTATTTTTATATGGCTGTAGCACACCAAACACCCCTATAAAACAACAAGATATACTTATAGATTTTGGTGATAAAAACATAAATAATATATCTAAAAAATATAAAAGCATGAATCAAAATACAAAATTTGCAATAAAATTTTTTGGCGATTCACATATAGCAACCGATGATTTAGCGAGTGCTTTTAGAAATGCATTATTTAAAGAAAATAGTATTGGATTTGGTTTACCGGCACTACCAAAATATCATTTAAACAAACTACTAAAATACAAAACAAACAACTTTGAAATGATAAACTCTCAATTTGATGAATTTAATGATTATCCACTTTGTGGAGTCATTGCAAAATCAAGCACCAATCAAGCAAATATAAAGCTCACGCTAGATGAAAAAATAAATAACAAAATGATATTTGAAATTTTATACAAAAGCAAACAAAAAGGCGATGTGATAGAGATAAAAGACACAAAAAATACAAGCTTTAAGATACAAAATAGCGGAAATAATCGCTGGCAATCTAAAAAGTTCGAACTTATCTTTCCGATAGAAATCACAGCATTAAAAAAAGATGTATTGATAGGTGGTTACAAAATTTATCAAAAAAATGGGGCAAAATTTGCAGATATTTGCGGGCTAAATGGAGCCCATATGAATTTATATCAAAAATGGAATAATGGGGCGTTTTTTAGAGATTTAAGCTCGATTAGATACGATATCATCATAGTTGCATATGGGACAAATGATTCATTTAACAATAATTTAAATGAAAATATTTTCTATAAAAATACAAAACAGCTTATAAGCCTAATCAAAAAATCACAACCAAACACAACAATACTTATGTTGTCTCCGCCAACAGCACTAAAGCCAAAATTTAAAACTGTTCAAAAAATCATAAAAAAAGTAGCAAAAGAAGAGAAATTCCTTTTTTACGATATTGATTTATTTATGAAATTAACCGGTTCAAAAAGAAAATGGATAAAGCAAGGATTGTCCAAAAAAGATGTTCATCTAACACAAAAAGGATATATAAAAGTAGGAAAAGAGATAGCAAGAGAGCTTAAAAAAATAATAACCAGATAACTAAGAAGTCTTACTATAACAAATTTAATTCTTTAATAAATTTTTTAAATTCATCTCCACGATGTGCATAGCTTTTAAACTGATCCAAGCTAGCCGCGGCTGGAGACAATAAAGCTATCTCATCATCTTTTAAATTTTCATTTATCTCTTTTACAGCGTTTTGTAAAAAGTTACATTTTTTGCACTCAAGTCCAAACTGCGAAGATAACTCTATAAGTTTATTGGTATTTGAACCAATAGCATAAATAACAACATCCATACCTTTTAGAAACTTAAATACAGGATTCATATCCACACCCTTATCATCACCACCAAGTATAAGATGAATTTTATGCTCTTCATATCTCTTAACGGCTTGGATACAAGCATCTATATTTGTAGCCTTTGTGTCGTTTACCCAAATTCTACCTTTATTATCAACAATCTCTTCTAGCTTATTTGGCTCTATAACAAACCTATTTAAAAGCTCTACATCTGAAAAATCAATCAATATTTTTTGCACACAAAGTGCAAGCAAAGCATCAAGTAAAAAAGGCGGTTTAAAGTTTATGTCATCCAATTTTACCTTACAAAAATCAGCCAAATCAGCCTCATTTTCATAGCAAACAACATGAGCTAAGGTCTTTGTATTTGCATATTTTTTAGGAAGTATGGCTACTGAGTTTTCGCTCATCATACTAAGTGGTTTTAGCTTTGCATCTTCATATTCTTTTAAACTTCCATGCCAAGATAGATGATCGGGAGTGATTGGCAAAAGGATATAAATATCTGGTCTGGCCTTATTTGTATAGTGTATAGTAAAAGAGCTTGTTTCAAGTATCCAAATTTTTGCATTTTTATCTAAATCCCCTAAAGCAACGCCAACATTTCCACCCATAACAGAACCAAGGCTTTGAAGTAAATGCTGTGTCATTTTTGTGGTTGTAGTCTTTCCATTAGTCCCACTAATCCAAACATTAAAAGGCATATCATCATAAAAATAGTCATATTCACTTATTAAATTTTTTGCCTTTTTTATGAGATGATTGTTCGGAGATATGCCAGGTGTTGTTATTTCAAAAGAGCTTTTTGTCTCATCAAACATGCTTGAAGGAAAGAGTGAATTGCCAAACTCATCCTTTGAAACGCTAGTAAATTTATCATCATAAATATCCCATCCACCACTCTTTGCAATCGCTTTTGTTGTGTTTGCATAACCAAAAATACTTTTTTTCATTATCTTAACTTTAAAGCTATCAAAGCTATTAAATTTGATAAAAGAGCTATAATCCAAAAACGAATTATTATCTTATTTTCAGCCCAGCCTTTCATCTCAAAATGATGATGGATTGGTGCCATTAAAAATATTCTCTTTTTATTGCGGTATTTATAGCTCGTAGTTTGCAAAATTACACTCATTGTCTCCACAACAAAAACAAATCCAATAAGTATAAGCAATACCTCATTTTTACTCATAACGCCCATCATACCTATAAATCCACCTATGCTAAGGCTACCACTATCGCCCATAAACACCTGAGCAGGATAGCAGTTATACCACAAAAATCCCATTAAGGCACCTATCAAAGCAGAAGCAACTATTATAACCTCTCCCAAATTAGCAATTTTTGGCAAAAATAGATATGAACTAAAAACCGAATGCCCGCTCAGATAAGCAAATATGCCAAGAGTTATCAAAGAAAATATACTGGGAACAGTAGCTAAACCATCGAGTCCATCTGTGAGATTTACAGAATTTGAAGTTGAAACAAGCACCAAAACCCAAAACAATATACTAAAAATACCCATATTAAAAATAGGAAATTTATAAAATGGAAGATAAAAATCTCCTCCAATATCAGTAAAATAATATAAACAAGCACATAAGATCAAAGATAGTGATAAAAGTAAAGCCATCTTTGTTTTTGGAGTGATACCAGCATGATTTTTTTTGCCCACTATCTTGGAAAAATCATCAAAAAAACCTATCGCACAAAAACCTACTAAACTCATCAATGAAATAATAACAAAAGCATTATTTAGCCTAGCACAAAGCAGGGTTGCAATAACTGCGGTAAATACAAAAACCACACCTCCCATTGTAGGTATATTGCTCTTTTGTTGATGTGTTTGTGGAGCTAATTCATAGATGGGTTGATTTGCATTTTTGGCAATAGCCCAAGCTATAAATTTTGGCATAATAATAATAGTTAGCAAAAAAGATATAAAAAAAGCAATGCCTGAACGAACAGTCAAATACTGAAAGAAATTTAAATTTATACATTCATATAGATAGTAAAACAAATTATAGCCTTTATTTTAAAAAAGGGTAATTTTAGTATAATGCCACTAAAATAAATATAAATTTAAAAGCTTTTAGGAGCCTATAATGGGACAAAAAACCATACTTGTTATAACTGATGGCATAGGTTTTAATTCTGATAACAATTTTAATGCATTTAGTGCCGCAAAAAAACCAACATTTGATTGGCTGTTTAAAAATACCGCAAATACTCTGATAAAAACATCAGGACTTGCTGTAGGTCTTCCACAAGGTCAGATGGGAAACTCCGAAGTGGGGCATATGAGCATAGGAAGCGGTAGGATAATATATCAAAATCTAGTAAAAATAGACCTGGCAATAAAAAATAAAGAATTCGAACAAAATACCGACCTTAACGATATGTTTAAAAAATGCAAAAACATACATATAATAGGATTATATTCAGATGGTGGGGTTCATTCACACTTGGATCACTTTAATAACATATATAACCTAGCAAAACAAAATGGCTGCAATACCTTCGCACACATAATTACAGATGGTAGAGATGTATCGCCAAAAAGTGCTTTTGATTTTGTAAAAAATGCCGAAAATAAAATGAATATAGCAAGTATAAGTGGTAGATTTTACACTATGGATAGAGACAATAGATTTGAAAGAGTAAAATTAGCATACGATGCATATTTTGCAAAACTAAAACCACTTAAAATAAAGCCAAGTGAATACATAAAACAAAGATATAATGAAAATGAGTTTGATGAGTTTATAACACCGGCTACATTTAATGAATTTGATGGAATCAAACAAGAAGATGGTGTAATTTTTATAAATTTCAGAAATGACAGAATGAAAGAACTTGTTGCCACTTTTGGTTGTAAGGACTTTAAAGAATTTCAAAGAGATTTTATCATCAAAAATATTATAACAATGACAGAGTATGATTCAAAGTTTGGCTTTCCAACACTAATAAAAAAAGAAATTTTAAAAAATACACTATCTGAGGTTATAGCAGATGCTGGATTAAGACAATTTCACACAGCAGAAACAGAAAAATATGCACACGTAACGTTCTTTTTTAATGGTGGTGTGGAAGATATGGTTAAAAATGAAACCAGGATCTTAGTCCCTAGCCCGAAAGTAAAAACATACGATGAAAAACCAGAGATGAGTGCATATGAGGTATGCGATGCTGTTTTAAATGCTATGGATAATGAGTTTGATTTTATAGTTGTAAATTTTGCAAATGGCGATATGGTAGGACATACAGGAAATTACGAAGCAGCCGTTAAGTCAGTAGAAGCCATAGATGAATGTCTTGGAAAGATTATAGACAAAGCAAAACAAAAAGACTATGCATACATACAAACAAGCGATCATGGAAACTGTGAAGAGATGCGTGATAAAAATGGAGAAATGCTTACAAATCATACCACATTTGATGTGTTTTGCTTTGTTATAGCAAAAGATGTTAAAATATTAAAACAAAATCTTGGATTAAGCAATATAGCCCCTAGTGTCTTAAAGCTGATGGGGTTAAAAATACCAGATGAAATGAATGAAGCGTTATTTTAATTTTTAAAAGGAGAAATATGAAATTTAGTGGAAAAAATGTTCTTATAACAGGTGCTAGTCGTGGAATAGGCGCTGATATAGCAAGAGTTTTAGCTAAAATGGGTTTAAAAGTTTGGATAAATTATCGTTCAAAACCAGAACTTGCCGATGAGCTAATGAATGAGATAAACAAAGATGGCGGACAAGCAGCGGTTATTAAATTTGATGTAACAGATGAAGATGAGTTTATAAAAGGTATAAATTTAATCATTGATAGCGATGGCGAGCTAAGCTATTTGGTGAATAATGCTGGTATCACAAATGATAAACTTGCCCTTAGAATGAAAACAGAAGAGTTTACAAGCATAATAGATGCAAACTTAACATCAGCATTTATAGGCTCAAGAGAAGCTTTGAAAGTAATGAGTAAAAAAAGATTTGGTTCAGTAGTAAATATAGCTTCAATAGTTGGAGAAACTGGTAACGCTGGACAAGTTAATTACTCAGCTAGCAAGGGCGGAATGATAGCTATGACAAAAAGTTTTGCAAAAGAAGGTGCTAGTAGAAATGTTAGATTTAATTGCATAACTCCTGGATTTATACAAACTGAAATGACGGCTGTTTTAAGCGAAGAGATTAAAAAAGCGTATGTTGATAGCATACCGCTTAAAAGACTTGGAAATCCAGAAGAAGTTGCTAATGCTGTAGCATTTTTACTAAGTGATTATTCAAGCTATACAACCGGTGAAGTATTAAAAGTAAATGGTGGCTTATACGTATAAGTCTAAAATATAATGTTGATTTTTTGTTGCTAATCCGCAATTTAAAATAAACAAAAGCTTATATATTATAAAATAATACCCATTTTTATATAAGGAGAAAAAACAAATGGCAATTTTTGAAGATGTTAGAGATGTTGTAGTGGAGCAACTGAGCGTTGAGCCTGATGCTGTTAAATTGGAATCTAAAATAATAGAAGACCTTGGTGCAGACTCTCTTGATGTAGTTGAATTAGTAATGGCTCTTGAAGAGAAATTTGAAGTTGAAATACCTGATAGTGAAGCTGAAAAGCTTATAAGTATTTCTGATGTTGTTACTTACATTGAAAAACTAGGAAAGTAATAAAATCAAAAAATTAAAGGAGAAGTATTGAAGCGAGTTGTAGTAACAGGTATTGGAATGATAACTTCACTAGGTCTTGATAAAGAAAGCTCTTTTAAGGCTATTTGTGATGGAAAAACTGGTGTAAAAAAGATAACATCGTTTGATGCTAGTGACTTTCCTGTCCAAATAGCAGCTGAAATAACAGACTTTGAGCCAACAAGTGTGATTGACGCAAAGGAAGTAAAAAAAATGGATCGCTTCATACAACTTGGGATAAAAGCGTCAAAAGAAGCAATGCAAGATGCAAATTTTGATGAAGGATTTGACACCACTAGATTTGGTGTTAGTTCAGCATCTGGAATAGGCGGATTGCCAAATATTCAAAAAAACTCAGTAACCCTTGAAGAAAAGGGTTCAAGAAAAATTTCACCATTTTTTATCCCATCATCTCTTGTTAATATGCTAGGTGGTATAGTTTCTATCAATCACGGTCTTAAAGGACCAAATCTATCTAGCGTTACAGCTTGTGCAGCAGGCACACATGCTATAACACATGCTGCTAAGTGCATAATGCTTGGACAAGCGAAGCAAATGTTGGCAATTGGCTCTGAGGCAACCATATGCGGTGCTGGAGTTGGCGGATTTGCAGCTATGAAAGCGCTATCAACAAGAAATGATGAGCCAGAACTTGCATCAAGACCATTTGATGCAGACAGAGATGGATTTATAATAGGAGAAGGTGCTGGTGCTTTAGTTTTAGAAGAGCTTGAAAGTGCTAAGGCTAGAGGTGCAAAAATATATGCTGAAATAGTTGGTTTTGGAGAAAGCGGTGATGCACACCACATAACAGCTCCATCTCTTGAAGGTCCTGTAAATGCTATGAGACAAGCTATACAAATGGCTGGAGAAGAGATAAAGATTGATTACGTAAATGCTCACGGAACATCAACACCAGTTAATGACAAAAATGAAACAGCTGCGTTAAAAGAGGTATTTAAAGATAAATGTCCTCCTGTAACCTCAACTAAAGGGCAAACTGGACATTGTTTAGGTGGAGCAGGTGCTATAGAGGCTGTTATATCAATCATGGCGATAAGAGATAGCATTATACCTCCAACTATAAACCAAACAACAAAAGATCCTGATTGTGATCTTGACTATGTTCCAAATGTAGCTAGAAAAGCTGACTTAAAAGTTGTTATGAGTAACTCTTTCGGTTTTGGCGGCACAAATGGTTCTATTATATTTAAAAAACTAGATTAAAAAAGGATTTAGCAATGTCAAGCTATTTAGATTTTGAAAAAAATATCAAACAAATAGATGATGATATCGCTACAGCCAAAATACGCGGCGATGAACATGCCGTTGAAATTTTAAATAAAAACTTAGAAAAAGAAGTTGCAAAAGTTTATAAGAATTTAAATGAATATCAACGTTTGCAACTTGCAAGACATCCAGACAGACCATACGCTATAGACTATGTGAGATTATTGCTATCTGATTATTATGAAATTCATGGAGATAGAGCATTTCGTGATGATCCCGCAATAGTTTGTTTTATAGGATATTTAAGTGGTAAAAAAGTCGTTGTTATAGGCGAACAAAAAGGCAGAGGCACAAAGAATAAATTAAAAAGAAACTTTGGTATGCCAAATCCTGAAGGTTACAGAAAAGCTTTAAGAGTTGCTAAAATGGCAGAAAAGTTTAATCTACCTATACTGTTCCTAATAGACACACCAGGTGCCTATCCTGGAATAGGGGCAGAAGAACGCGGTCAAAGCGAAGCAATAGCTAAAAATCTTTTTGAGTTTGCAAATTTAAAAACCATAACCATAGCTGTAGTTATAGGAGAAGGCGGAAGCGGTGGAGCTTTAGCTATAGGAGTTGCTGATAAACTTGCAATGATGAAAAACTCTATATTTTCGGTAATATCTCCAGAGGGATGTGCTGCTATCTTATGGAACGATCCTAGCAAACAAGAACAAGCAACAAAAGCCATGAAAATAACAGCCGATGATTTAAAAAAACTAAATCTTATTGATGATGTCATCAATGAACCTATCAATGGAGCACACAGAAACAAAGTAGATGCCGCAAAAGAGCTAGGAAACTATTTCTTAAATCAATTAGAAGAATTAAGCAAGATAGATAAAGATGAACTAGTTAAAATTAGAATGGATAAAATTTTATCCATAGGTGCATACGAAGAATAAAAAGCCGGATTTTAAATCCCAAACCCGGCTATTAAAATTTAAATCTTAATGCAAGCTCTCTATATAGCTTAAAACACTAAGTGCAGCAACCGCACCATCAGCAGCAGCAGAAACAACTTGTTTTGGGGCTTGAGTTCTTAAATCACCGGCAGCAAAAAGACCATCTACACTTGTTTTCATTTTTAAATCAACTTCAACTTGTCCGTTTTGATCCATTTTGCATATAAAACTTCCATCATCTTGCTTTAAAATCTCATTATTCACATTAAGACCAACAAATGTAAATATACCAGGAACTTCAAGCTCTTTTTCGCCATCAGGAGTATTTAAAACAATACCATTTAAGCCGGTATTATCACCATATGCTTCTTTGATTGTTGCATTTGTTATAAACTCTATCTTTTCATTTTTCTTGGCTTTTTCAACTGTTATAGGAGCTGCTCTAAACTCATCACGTCTATGAACAACATAAACTTTTGAACAAATATTTGATAAATATAAAGCCTCTTCAATAGCAGTATCTCCACCACCTAAAACAGCTACCTCTTTATCTTTATAGAAAAATCCATCGCAAGTAGCACAGGTGCTTACGCCTCTACCAAAGAATTTATTTTCGCCTTCAAAACCAGCTCTACGAGGAGTTGAACCAGTGCAAACTATTACAGCTTTTGCTAATTCGCTTTCTCCATTATCTAATTTTATAGTAAAAGTTTTATCTTCATTTTGAACAACTTGAGTAACATTGGCCCATTTATTAACTAGACCAAAGTGGCTACATTGTTCCAACCATGTACTCATAAACTCAAAACCACTCTCACCAGGTTTTTTTTGTCCAGGATAGTTTTCTATCTCAGAACTAGATGTTATTTGACCACCTGGTTCACCTTTTTCAAACATTACAACATTTTTAAGTCCGCCTCGAGTTGCATAAAGCCCCGCACTAAGACCAGCTGGACCACCACCTATAATAGCTAAATCAAGCATATTTATTTCCTTTGATTAAATTTTATTTATTTTTGAGTCTTGTTTATAAATCTGATTTTTTTGATGAACTATCTTAACGCTACTTGGAATACTTGTGATATTGAATGTATTTAAAAGTTTTAAAATAGTGTTTATATCAGAGCTTATATAACTTATATTTGATTTGTTTTCACGTTTTTTTTGCATTATATCAATCGCTATGGTTTTGATATTTAAATTGTTTTCAAATTTTGAAAAATTTGACTGATTTGAACTGTAAACAACAAGCATATATTCATCATTGTTTGGAACAAATATATCTCCTTGTTCATAAAAAAGCAATTCAGAAAAATCAATAAATTTATATTGTGAAAAACGATAATTGTTGTATGCAAACACACCAGCAATCATGGCAGCACCAAAAAACGAAGCAAAAACATATGTTAGAGGAAAAAGATTTCCTCTATTTGTTTTTTTCATTAAAGAAGTGAGTTTAACTTACTTACAAGAGCTTGTTTTGACTGAGCACCTACCATTTGCTCAACAACTTCGCCATCTTTAAAAAATAGTATTGTAGGGATTGATCTTATGCCATACTCAACAGCAAGTTCTTGAACTTCATCGGTATTAACCTTGCAAATTTTTGCTTTTCCATCAAACTCCTCAGCCAATTCATCTATAACAGGAGCTAACATTCTGCAAGGTCCACACCAAGGTGCCCAAAAATCAACCAAAGCAACTCCCTCTTTTGCAACATCAAAATTCTCTGATGTAAGTTCTATGTATTTTCCCATTTTTATCTCCTTAAAATAATTTTAACACCATTATACACAAAAAATTTTAAATCTTATATAAATAATAATTTTTATAAACTAATATTTCTTATTAATTTGATTTCACCTCCATTAATAATAATAAAACTTATCTCAAAATCATACTCAAGTTTATTTATCATCAAATAATAATTTATTGTTTTTATAATTTTATCCATTTTTCCCTTTGTTAGTCTAAATGCAGCATCATATTTTTCACTAGCCTTTACCTCAACAAAAGAAACTATAGAATTTTCATCTATGGCAATTATGTCTATCTCACCAAATTTCGAATGAAAATTTCTTTCTAAAATTTTAAACCCTAAGCCTTTCAGGTATTCACAAGCCTTATCTTCGCTTGTTTTTCCAAAAAGATACTCTTTTAGTCCCAACTACTCCTCTATTCTCATCATAAAAGGTTCGGCTTTTATAAAACTTTCTTTTTTTACTAAATCTATAAAATTATTTACATCAGATTCATAACTAGTATGAGTTATAAAAAATAGCGTTGCCATATTATCATCATCTGAAATCAAATGCGGTTTTTGCAAAAAGCTATCTACTGATAGATTATTTTGACTCATAATATTAGTTATGGTTGCTAAAACACCTACTTTATCTTCAACTTCAAGCCTAAAATAATACTTTGTTTGTATCTGATCTTTTTGTAAAAGTTCAAAGTTACCTGCTTTTTGTGGCTCTTTATATCCTAACATAGGCAAATTTGTGCCTCTGGCTATATCTATCAAATCACTTATAACAGCACTTGCTGTGGCTTTTCCACCAGCTCCAGCACCATAAAGCATACTCTCTCCAGCACAATCACTTATAACACTTATAGCATTCATTACACCATCAACTTTTGCTAACATTTTATTTTTTGGTATTAGCGTAGGATGAACTCTCAATTCTACCTTGTTTCCAACTTTTTTCGCTATCCCTAAAAGTTTTATCGTGTATTCAAAATCATTAACAAAAAATATATCTGCTCTATTTATGCGGTCAATTCCCTCTATCAAAATATCCTCTGGTTTAGCATCGATACCATAAGCTATACTTGCAAGTATTAAAAGCTTATGTGCTGCATCAAAACCACCTATATCAAATGTCGGATCAGCCTCTGCATAACCAAGCTCTTGAGCTTTTTTAAGAGCCTCAGCAAAATCAGTATCGCCTTTCATCATAGATGTAAGGATATAGTTGCTAGTTCCGTTCATTATGCCCTCTATAGAGCATATATTATTTGCACTAAGACCTTCTCTTAAAGATTTTATAATAGGTATAGCACCAGCGACACTAGCTTCAAAGCCAAAAGGAGTTTCACCAGCTATCTTTTGAAGCTCATACCTATAATAAGCTAAAAGCGCTTTATTTGCTGTAACTACAGCTTTTTTATTTTGCAAAGCATATTTTACAACTTCGTATGATTTATCTATGCCACCCATAAGCTCAACATAAACATCTATATCCGTTCTGTTTAAAACAGAGTCCAAATCATCAGTAAGCTCTATATTTACATCTCTGTTTTTTTCTAAATTTTTTACAACTCCAACAACAGGATTTATCTCTTTGCCAGATCTTGCAAATATAAGATCTTTATGCTCTTGTAATATCTTTACAACCTGTTCCCCAACTGTTCCTACACCTAAAACTGCTATATTCATTCAAACTCTTTTAAATATTTTTTTATATTTCTTACTACTTGTCTTATTATATTTTCATTTTCTATAAAGCTATTTTTAGATAGCTGCCACCAACTTTACCAAAACCAACTCTGGGGCTTACAGCAACACAGCCATTTGTCAAAATTGGTGTTTTATATCTATCAAAAGTCGCTATATCGGATATGATATAAAATCTCTCTTGTTTTGACAGAGCAACCAATCTCTCATAAAAACTTTATTGCTAATTTTAATTTATAAATTCCAACCAAAACCGAATAGCTATGAGTTTTGTCTTGATTTATTTTTTCGCAAAATTTATCTACGATATGTTGAAGAGTTCTACTTTTAGGATTTCCAATAAAAAAATCTATAATATCCTGACCATTTCTTATTGCGGCCATTTTTATAGCATTAGCTTCAGCAAAAATATAATTTGGAAGTCGTTCAATTGTATTGAAACGAATCTCATCAAACATAAAGCCTACTCCTTAATAAATTTTAAAATCAGCCCACCTTTTATATTGCTTACATCAACACTATCGCCAACAAGAGCATAATAATAATCATCAAAAATATCAAACGTAACTTCAGAAACTGGTTTTGTTTCTTGTATGGTTGTAATATATTTCAAATCCTTATCATAAATCCTAATAAGTGCTAGCCACTGGCTTTTTTCCTGTGGGTATATAAACACTTTTGAAGCACCATGTAAATTTATAAGATAATTAGATTTGCCTCTTTGGATAAAAACTTCATTTTCAAAATCAATATCGTTTAATTGCATATGCAAATTATCTACTTTGAGTGTAAAATTTATAGCATTTAAAGAAATTTCAGTTTTTAAAATTTCAATTCCATGTTTTAAAAACTCACCCCTTATATCATTTAAATTCACAGAATAATCTCTCCAAACACTTACAGAGTAGATGAATGGATTTTTATTTGAAAACTTATTTATCTTAAAAACTCTAGAGTTAATATCATCCAAGCTTTGATTTATACTCTTTACAAGTATTGATGAAGAAACATTACTATCAGTAGTAAAATTTAAATTAATATAGCTATCTGCTATTATTATATTTATACATATTGCTAAATAAGCAATAATTTTTACCACGATTTACCGCCATTTAAGCTCAAAAACTCATCATATGTCAAAAATCTAATATCACCATCTTTTATTAAAAATCTTGCAGCACGACCTGGATCAAAAGTTTTTTGCTCATCATCAATATGTATTGCAATATTTCCATTTCCGCAAACTATTAGTTTTTCTCCGGTTAAATCCAAGTCATATCTTTCAGATACAGTAGATGATTTTTTGGTTTTATTTTTTAGGTCAATAACGCCTATCCAAACTTTACTTTTTGGAACAATATAACCATTTTTTCCTTTAGCAAGAAAAGTTCCCATCTCGTATTCTTTTTTTAGCCCATCTTCATTTGTTTCAGATACCAACGTAGCATTTAAATCGCTTTCGTTTTTGATTTCTTCTGTTGCCATATCAGTTTTAGATAATACTTCTTCTGGATTTAAATTATCTTCAAACTCTTCTTTGCTTAAATTATTATCAGTACTATTAGAAGATATATCATTTAAAGCTTTCGTATTTTGTTGTTCAAATGAAATTTCTACACTAATGTTTTGTTCTTTGTTTTTATTTGTAGCTGGTATATTTACATTTTCTTGTGTAACACTAATATTTTTAGAGACCTCTTGCACTACACTAGAATCAGAATAAACGACACTTCTATTTTTATCCTCAAAAATATCAGGCAAAGACTCTATATATTTGTATGCGTCTAAAAAATAGGAAGCCACAATAAAAACAATAAATATCAAAAGCCATAAGAGCCACCCAAGAGAGCTACCCGATACATTATTTGTACCAACACCACTACCTGTATATGATTTAAGCTTTGGGTCAACCTTTGTTCTTAAGGCTTCATTTATTTTATTGTCTTTACAATACTGTTCATACTCTTGTATCCACTCACTAAGATCAATGCCATATTCACGCTGTAAAATTTTTATATAACCATTGACATTTACATGAGTTAGCTTTTCATAGTCTTTATTTACTATATGTTCTAGAAATTCTCTTCCTATATAAGTTTTCCTTGAAACTTCTTTCAATCCAACATCTTTTAAAATATTTAAATCATTCATTTATAATCCTATCACAAATTATCGCAAAAGAGGCACTTACATTTAAAGAATCAAAGTTATTTTTTAATTTTATACCTATACACTCATCACTTTTTTTAATAACTTTTTGAGGTATTCCTTCGCCCTCACTTCCCATAATAAGAACTTTTTTTTCTTTACTAAACTCGGCCTTTCTTACATCTTTGCCATTACTATCAGTAGAATATACAAAAAAGCCAATTTGTTTTAATTCGTTTATAAGGCTAAGTCCATCATCACACAAGGCTATAGGTATCTCATATGCTGCACCACTACTGCTACGCAGCACGCCTTCTATATTTATGCTTTTTGACACAAGTATCACACCATCGCAACCAAGTCCGTAAGCAGTTCTAAGTATCGCGCCTATATTGCCAACATCGCTAACACCATAAAGCAAAACTATAAAGTTCATTTTTTTAAACTCATTTAGATTAGTAAATTCAAACTCACTAACCTTAGCTAAAAGACCTTGATGGTTTCCTCCATGAGCCAAAGCCTGAGCCTTTTGGTTATCAACGCGCTTAATGATCGCACCAGTTCCACAAATACGAGAAAATAAAGCCTTATCGCAATCTTTTGCTAGATAGACCTCTTCAAGTTTTTTTGGATGTCTTTGTAAAATATGTAAAAATAGTTGTTTTCCGTAAATTATCATGGTATATATAGTATCCAAAAAGAAGTAAAAATTTACTTATTTTATAATATTGTTATATATTTTTTTTACATCTTCACCAGTAATTTTACTGATTAGCTTTGCTTTATTTTTAGGAGGTATATCGAGCGAATAAATATCATCAACCGTTATGCTTTGAGATGGAACATTTTTTGATTTATCTATAACCACTGACCATTCGCCATTTAAGTTAATATTTTTTAATTTTTCAACTAAATTTATTGAACTATCTTTTATCTTGGTTTCAAATTTTTTTGTAGCCTCTTTTATTACAAAAATTTCTCTTTCGGGATCTATGTTTGATAAATTTTGTATCAACTCAAGAATTCTTTTTGGGCTTTCATACAAAACTACAGGATAAGGAAGATGCATCGCATTTTGTATCGCTATCTTTCTTTCAGAGCCATTATTGGGTAAAAACCCCAAAAAAATAAACTCTTTTTCAAGAATTCCACTAGCAACAATGGCAAGTATGGAGGCATTTGAACCGCTCAAAACCTCATAATTTATATTGTTTTTTAGCGCATATCTTACAAGCTCAACACCGGGATCGCTTATACAAGGCATTCCAGCATCACTAACATAAGCTATATTTTTGGAAAAAAAGTCCAAAGTAACCTTATCCAAAAAATCAAAACAATTATGGGTGTGAAACGGTATAAAACTAGAAATATCTATATTTGCATTAAATCTATCATTTAAAAGAGTAAATAATGATTTGGTTACTCTAGTATCTTCACATAAAACAATCTCGCATTCACGCAAAATATCTAGTGCGTGAAGCGATATGTCTTTTAAATTTCCTATCGGAGTAGGAATAAAATATATCAAGTTATTATTTTAATGCGTATTTTTTCTTAAATTTCTCAACTCTACCAGCACTGTCAACTATTTTTTCGCTACCTGTAAAAAATGGATGGCACTCAGAGCATATATCAACTCTTATTTCACTTTTGTTTGAAGTTGTTTTAAAAGTATTACCGCAAGCACAAGTTACAGTACTCTCAACATATTCAGGATGAATTTCTTTTTTCATTGCTAAATCCTTAAAGTTTTGGTTTATTATTATTTATTTCTAAATTAAGCAAGCGGTGATTTTATCAAAAAAATAATTAAAAATCAAATTTTCAATCAAAATCCCTGTTTATTTGTATTTTTTCTATTAATTTCAATTAAAAAATCAACTAAAATTTGTATATAAATTTTTAACTTACATAATTTTAAATTTTAGAATGTTAAGCTATTTATATTTTACTAAAATTATGTTATAGTGTAAATGTTATTATTTTTTTAAAAGATAATTATATAAAAATATTTAAGTTTTTATTTGGTTATCATAAATTTCATCAAAAAGGATAATATTATGGATTACAAAGGTTTATTGACTCAACTTGGATATAATACAGATGAAGCTAATGAAGCTCAAATAAAGAGAATTTTAAACAACACAGATGGATTAGAAATAAAACAAGTTTTAGAGCTACACGATCATTTAAAACCTCATCTTTGCTTTGTAGCTATGAGCGGTAGTGAGGATAGAATAAAAATAAAAAATGTAGCCACAATAGAAGAAATAAAACAAAATGTTGAAAACATTATACAAAATTGGGCAAAAAAATATAAAATAAATCTAAAGAAAATAAACGAAACAACATATTATGTATTAGGTGTATAGACAACTAACTTTGCAATTTTAAATTTGATTTTGATATAATTGCAAGCTTTTAATATTATTAAGGAGATAAAATGGCTTCATACTCTATGGGTGATTTAAAAAAAGGCTTAAAGATAGAAATGGACGGCGTGCCTTACAAAATTGTTGAATACCAACACGTAAAACCTGGCAAAGGAGCTGCATTTGTTCGTGCAAAAATCAAATCTTTTGTAGATGGGAAAGTCTTAGAAAAGACATTTCATGCTGGTGATAAATGCGAACAACCAAATTTAGAAGAAAAACAAATGCAATATCTATATGATGATGGTGAATATTGCCAATTTATGGACACAGTTACATACGAACAAGTTTCAATAGCTGATGATGATATTGGCGATGTTAAAAAATGGATGATTGATGGAATGATGGTAGATATTTTATTTCACAACGGTAACGCAATAGGTGTTGAAGTTCCTCAAGTTGTTGAATTAAAAATAGTAGAAACTCCACCTAACTTCAAAGGCGACTCTCAAGGCGGTAAAAAACCAGCTACACTTGAAAGTGGCGCAGTAATTCAAATACCTTTTCACGTTTTAGAAGGCGAAACTATCAGGGTAGATACTGTTCGTGGTGAATACATAGAAAGAGTTAGTAAGTAATTTTTTAAGCCTAAATTTTTAGGCTTAAATTTATTTTATTTTTAAATTAGATATTATTGTGCAAGCCTCTTTTATATCATTATCACAAGCTCTATTAAAATACTCTCTAGCTAATTTATCATTTTGTTCTACTATATTGCCTCTTAAATAAAGCATTCCTATAGCCAAACTTGCTTGGAAATACCCTAGTCTTTCAGCAGTACCCCATAAAGAAAGAACCCTATTACTTTCATCTTCATCTCCGCCCCTATTTGCTATAAGCAAAAGACCAAGCCTATAATTTGATAATTTTTGAACATTTACATCATCACTTTTTATGCCAAGCTCATAATACTTTCTAGCTTCAGCATAATCACGTTTTACACACTCACCCTTTTCAAGCATCCATGCATAAGTAAAAATAGCATCGGGATTGTTTTTATTAGCTAGTTGCTTATATAGTTTTTCAGCCTTTACACAATCATAATCTTTATAAGCATTCTGGGCTTCTTTTAATAATTCATCATCGTTTGCAAACAATGATAATAAAATAAAAAATAAAAAATAAAAAAATTTCACTTGCTCTCACTTGGCTTTATTTTTTCAGGAAATATATTTCTTTTTTTAAGCTCTTTTATTAAGTTTTTACTGGCTTTTGTGGTAGTTTGTATGTCGGCATCAAGTCCACCTGCCAGCGAAAACATCCAATACTTATGTATCTCGCCCCATTCCAACAACTTATCTATTTTTTCCTTTGTAGTATCGCTTGGAGCTACCGCGATTTTAGCAAGCTCTAACTCTTGATAAAATACAGATATTGTAAGTATATTTTCTATATGCCCCATAATCCTTTTTGAACTTAAAAAATCTTTTAGCTTATCTATCTTTTTAGAAATTTTTACCAAATCCTTAAAATGCTTTTCTTCTATCTTATCATTGTTTTTTAATTCCAACAACTCATCTATCTTCGGAGTAATCTCCAAAAAAGCAGCCTCTACTTTATTTTTTGCCTCTTTTTGTATAGCTGTTTTTTTAGTCACGTATTTATAAATTTTTAAAAGATGTTTATTTGCTTCTTTATAACTTACCTTGTCTATATTTGGTAGATTTTTAATCCCCTTATCTTTACAAAGCTCTTGCATAGTCTCTTCAAAACCACGCTCTATAGTACCGTTTATTCTAGCACCGCCCTCAGTACAGTTATATGTAACAACATCCTCTTTTGATGAGTTTTCTATATCTTTTTCATATTGGTTTTTAAATAAATTCCATATATAAGTAGTTCTAACCTCTCCTTCGCCGCCATAAGCAGTAGTATAAAGAAACTCATCATTTTGAGCAAAAGCATGTCCTTTGGCATGACTAGAACCATCTGGTGCAAATGCCAAGTCTTGTCCTATAAGAACTATATTTTTATGACCTAAAACGTAAGCAAACTGATAAGCTTGATTTGCAGTGCTATGACCAATGCCTAGGTAGCCGAACTTATCTAGCCTCATAGTCTTTTCATCTTGCGTTGGGCGCATTGTAAGAACCAGTTTTCTTGGGAGTATTTTTTTTATCGTTTCTTTATGTGTTAAAGATGCGACTATAAAATATATATCTTTATCTATATTTTTATCTTTTTTATCAAAAAAAGTAGATGTTTCAACAACCCTTTCAATAGAAGTTACATAATCAGGCACAATGCCATGTTTAAGAAGTATAGGATAAGAGGCATCCAAACTAATAACACTAACATAAGGCGCTATTTTTTTAAGTATAGGAAGCTGTTTATCCAAAGATGGCCCAGTAGCAACGATAACAGCCGTATCCATTAATTTATGTCTTTTTTTAACCAAATCCACATAAGAATAATTAGTTAAGGTGTGAACGATATTTTCTAAGTTTTGTCTAATGCCCTGCAAGTTATCATCTATGCTGTTTCCATGGCTTACCACCATTTGAGATATAGCCTTTGTAAAATCAGCATTAATCCTTGTCAAATCCTCTTCGAAATTCTCATAAAACTCAGAATGCACATGCAGATCATAAAGCTTTGAAAACACAGAAAACTCGCTTTTAGAAGCCAAAAAATAAAATTGCGAGTATGTAGCAAGCTCAGAGTAAAACAATACCAATCTTTCGCTTCTAATATCTTCTGAAAGATCTATTAAATTTAATGCTATATAAATTATTTCAAGCTCAGGCTCTACAACTACTATCCTTTGATGAGTTTTATTTTGCAAAAGAGCTTTAAATAAAACACCATTACCAAGACCATAAAAAAACATAACCGGATAACGCTTATATTTTTTCTCTAAACTTTCAAGCATATCGTGAACATCTTTAGGTGGGTTGTTATACACATACTTTAAAGTTTTTTTATCTATAATATTTATATCTATAGGATCATTTTTACCGATATAAACATCGTATTTTTCATTTGATGTTATAGCAAAAAGACGAGCCGCCAAAATTTCATCTTGTTGGAAAAGTGCCTGCAAATTCTTTTCAAAAATTGTATCTTGTGTGTTATTCAAAAGAGCTCCTTATAAATCTTCTTCTCTTATTCTATCGGCAAATTTTATATTTCTTTTAGCAACTTTGCCAATAAGTTCTTTTTTAAACTTAGGATGCAAACCAAATCCAGGTCTTACAACCCTTATATTATCATCGCTAAATTTCTCACCTTTTTTTATATCTTTGCTTGCATAAATAGACCTTGCAAACTCTCTACCTTTGATACTTTTTGAATCAAGCACAAACTCATCTTGTCCAAGCAAAGCCTCAGTATTTCTAACAGCATTTACCATATCTTTAAACTCATCTTCATCTAAAGAAAATGCCTCATCTACACTTTTTATATTTTTATTTAAAATAAAATGTTTTTCCACTATTCTAGCACCAAGACTAACAGCAACAACAGGCGCCACAATACCCAAAGTATGATCAGAAAAACCTATCTCTACGTTGAATGCTTTTTTCATTGTTGCAATATTTTTTAGATTCATTTCATTTAGAGGAGATGGGTAGCTAGATGTGCATTTTAGCAATGCTATGTCATTATTTTTTGCCTCTTTACAAGCATTAACGGCTGATAATATCTCATCTTCATTGATAATACCTGTTGAAATTATCATTGGTTTTGATTTTTTAGCAACATAATTTATAAAATCGCAATCATTCGCCTCAAAACTTGCTATCTTATAAGCAGGAGGATTGAATTGTTCTAAAAATTCAACATCTTCTTTACAAAAAGGGCTAGAAAAACATATAAGCCCCTCCTCTTTGGCTATTTTAAAAAGCTCAAGATGCCACTCTCTTGGAGTTAACGCTTTTTGATAAAGTTTATATAAATTTTGACCTTTCCATAAACCATCTTTAAGCAAAAAATCATCATTTTGACAATCCAATGTAAGACTATCTGCGGTATATGTTTGGAGCTTTATAGCATCAGCCCCTGCTCTTTTAGCCGCTTTTATAGTTTCTATGGCGGTTTTTAATTCGCCTGAATGGTTTGCCGAAAGTTCGGCTATTATAAAAACTTTTTTACTGGTATCAAAATCTGCTATTTTCATTTTATGCCTTATTTAAAACACTTCTTGGATTTATCTGTATCTCATTATAATCAATAAAATTGCCTTGTAGATATTTTTCTCTAGCTGCCCTTGCTATCATAAAAGCATTATCAGAACAAAACTCCAAAGGCGCCATTAAAAGCTCTGCATTGTGTCTTTGACAAAGCTCATTGAGTCTTGAGCGCAAGTTTAAATTCGCACTCGCACCCCCAACTACACCAAAAACTTTAAATTTTTTCTCATCAAAGATACGCTTTAATTTATCCATTATATGCAAACAAGCGGCATTTTCAAAAGCAAAACATATATCAGAAATATCGCTTTCACTTATATTATCTATCTTTTGTATGGCAAGTCTAACTGCATTTTTAAGGCCAGAAAAGCTATATTCTAACCTTTTATCTCCAAGCAAAGGAATTGGAAATTTAAAGCGGTTTTTATTTGTTGATTTTGTCGCATAATCAGCAACTATACTACCACCAGGATAACCCAAACCAAGCATTTTAGCTACTTTATCAAAGCTTTCACCAAAACTATCATCACTTGTAGAGGCTAAAATTTCAATGTTTTTATCCTCATCTATCTCAAGAACCATAGTATGTCCACCACTAACCAAGAGAACGCCCATTGGAAACCTTGCTTTTGAATCCAAAAATAGCGAATATATATGCCCAACAAGATGATTTACGGGTATAAGCGGGACCTTTAGCCCCATACTTAGAGTTTTTGCCATGCTAACTCCACCTATCAAACTTACACTAAGACCAGGCTCATTTGTAACAGCAACTGCTTTTATATCATTAAAATATTCTTTTACCTCATCTACTAGATTTGGTAAAGCTTTTGTGTGAAGTCTAGCTGCAAGCTCTGGGACAACACCACCAAATAAATTATGCTCACTTTCTTGGGAAATTTTTTTGTGATAAACCAACTCCAATGTATTAATTTTTAAAAGTGCCAAAGAGCTATCATCACAGCTACTTTCTATAGCAAGTATCATACAAATTCCACCAAAAACATACCTACAAATTTATTGCTATTTGTCTCATATAGCTCAACTCTATATATCTTACCGGCTTTATCTGTAGAATATCTAGTTATCATATTTTTTCTATATATATTTTCATCACTCTCATCTATTTTACCAGAGCTATAGCCTATAACATTAACTCTTATGCCATTTTGTTTTTCTATATTAAAAAAGTTTTCAACACTTATCTTAGTGCCACTTTGGAGTATCTCCTCTTTTCCATCAACAATGACTTTTATCATATCTATTTTTTTTCCGTATTGGAAGTATTGAGGAATTAATTTTGTTACAAATCTATTTCCATATTGAACCTTATACCCATTACCTTCTTTTATAACAGCCAAAAGAGGGTTTGTAGAGACATATTCTAATTCAACTCCAATTTTAAGTGGTATATATGTCAAAGCCGAGCGAGTATCTATAAGATTCAAAACAAACATATTATTAAAAAAACTTAGATGAATTTCTTTTTCTATGGCCTTTTTAACGCTCTTTACATCTAGCTCAAATGGTCTAGTAAACTCTATACCAGCCACTCTCATATACTCCTCAATCGCAAGAAGATGATAATAAGTCCTTTCTTCTGCATTTAGGTTTTTACTAGCTTCGTTTGCAAATGCTGATTTATTTTGGGTGACAGCATAATACGTAAGAGATTTCAACATCTCAACATCGCCCTCTGCTGTTCTTGTGTTTTTTACATGATAAGTATGGTGTGCATCTAAAATTTTAGAGTTTATATGATCTTTTACCCTTGTAGCAATATCTTCTAAATTCGGATAACTAGACCCATGTAAAATTTTTTGATCTACTATACAAGTGCTTCCCCATCTTGAAGGATTTATATCATTGCTTATATATTTACCACTATAAAAACCACTACCATCGTGCAAATTTAATATCAAAGAAACCCTTGGATCTGTTATAAGTTTTTTTATGCTAATAACGGCTCTATAATCCGGATCATCTTTATCTATCTTGGCAAATTTTCTATTCATATCGCCTTTTGTTCCGCGAGATCTTTGTATAATGCTTGGAAAATTTAAATTTGGAACAACCCAAAGACTACCTTTTGTTATATTATAATCAGTAGCAACAATACTAGCCGCCAAAAAACCTCCCGGCTCATCGCCTTGGATTCCACCTATCAAAAGCATAGTGTTGTCGTCTTGAACACCTTTTTTAATAAGAGCATAATCTAAATTCTGAGAAAATGCCAAAACACCAAAAAAAATTACAAAAAATTTAAAAACAACCTTCAACTCCACTCTCCATCTTTAATATAAAATATTTTACACTTCATCAAAATGTTTTGTTTTCGGTAAAACTAGATTTAGCACAATACCAACTATCGCACCAAGCCCAACACCAGAAAAACTTACAAATTGCAAATCAAGAATCATTCCGCCAATAGCAAATACAAAAATCAAAGAAACTATGATTATGTTTCTAGGATCAGATAAATCAACATTGTGCTTTATAAGTATTTGCATACCAACACTTGCTATAACACCAAATAAAAGTAGCATTATACCACCAATCACAGGAGTTGGTATAGTCGATAGCACAGCACCCAATTTTCCAATAAACGCAAGACAAATTGCGGTTATTGCTGTCCATGTCATTATAGCTGGATTATAAGACTTTGTAAGGCTAACAGCAGCTGTTACTTCAGAATATGTCGTATTTGGTGGTCCTCCAAAAAATCCAGCCAAACTAGTCGCAATACCATCGCCTAAAAGTGTATTTTTAAGCCCCGGTTTTTTCAAAAAATCCTCTTTTGCGACATTTGAAATAGTTATCATATCGCCTATATGCTCTATAGCCGGAGCTATCGCTATAGGTATCATATATAAGATAGCATGCCACTCAAAACTAGGAAATACAAACTCAGGAATACCAAACCAACTAGCATTTGCAATAGGTGAAAAATCAACAATACCCATCAAAAATGACGCCAAATATCCGAATAAAATTCCAATAAGAATAGGAATTAATTTTAATATTCCTTTTGCAAGTGTCATAATAACAATAGTGCAAATCAGGGTAAAAAATGCTATAAACATTGACTGAGCATGAGAATAAACAGCCTCATTCCCTACCCCCATAGCCATCTTTACAGCAGCTGGCGATAGTATAAGACCTATAGTTGCAACAACAGGTCCTACAACAACAGGCGGTAAAAGTTTATGTAAAAACTCTTCTCCTTTAAATCTAACCAAAAAGCTAAGTAAAACATACATAAATCCAGCAGCTATAATGCCTCCCATAGTGGCAGAGACACCCCATTTTTGTATAGAAAAAGTCATAGGGGCTATAAATGCAAAAGAACTAGCTAAAAATATAGGCGGGACATTTTTACGAGTAACAAGCTGAAAGGCAAGTGTTCCTATGCCTGCTGTAAAAAGAGCTACATTTGCATTAAGTCCGGTCAAAATAGGAACTAAAACCAATGCCCCGAAAGCAACAAATAAAAACTGAACACCTAAAATGCTCTGCCTAAAATTAAATTTATAACCCTCATATTTTGTCAATGTTTTTCCTTTTTTATTAAATTCATCAAACGCTAAGTATCTTTTTTGCCTGTTTTCTAACCTCATCATCTATCATAAAAAGATCGTTTTTATCACTTATGCTTATATCTTTAAAAATATCAACACACTCAAATATAACTTTTGAAATATCTAAAAATCCACATTTTCTACTCAAAAAAGCATAAACACCAATTTCATTTGCGGCATTTATAACAACTCCCAAATCAGGATTTTGCAAAACCCTATCTTTTAAGCCAAAAATCGGATATTTTTCTAAGCTTATCTCTTGGAATTTTATCTCTTTAAGTTTTAGCAAATCAACACTTGAAACTATATTTTCATCAACACTATCAAGCACTGCATGAGATATAGCAAGTCTCATATCAGTCCCTGATATATGAGCTGTTGTTGAGCCATCTTTAAACTCAACAAGTGCATGTATCATAGAAGTTTTTTCTACGATAGCCTCTATATCTTTAACGCCATAAAGCCAATAAGCCTCAAGCACTTCAAAAAGCTTATTTGCCATACTAGCGCTATCTATTGTTATTTTAGCCCCCATGCTCCAAGTAGGATGTTTTAAGGCGTCTTCTGGTTTTACATCTTTTAGCTCGTTTACAGGGGTTTTATAAAAAGCTCCGCCGCTAGCTGTTATTATAAGTTTTTGCGGTTTTGATGCTGAGTTGGAAAGCAAAAATTTAAGCCCAAAATGCTCACTATCTATCGCTAAAATTTGATCGCATTTTAAAAATTTACCACCTATAACAAGGCTTTCTTTGTTTGCCAAAGCCAAAGTTTTTCCCATTTCTTGTATCTTAAAACTAGGCTTAAGCCCAGCAAAACCAACAAGAGCATTTACAACTTTTTGGCTTTTGCACTCAGATAACATATCAACAATGCCTTCTTCGCCACAAAAAACATTTTTATGTTTTATATTTTTAGCTAGTTTTTCATCGCCAACACAGACAAATTTTGGATTAAATTTAGCTATTTGCTCGTTTAACAACTCGATATTATTGTTACAGCTAATAGCCTCTACTTGGATACCATATCTTTGGCATATATCAAGAGTATTTTTACCTATGCTGCCGGTTGAGCCAAGTATTACCACGATAAAGTCCAAAGTAAAACAGGTGCTGCAAACAAGTATCCATCTATCCTATCAAGCACACCACCGTGTCCGGGTAGTATATTTCCACTATCTTTTATATCAACCCTTCTTTTTAAGTAGCTTTCAAACAAGTCTCCAAATACACCAAACGTACACATCAAGAAACTAGCAAAAGCGCAATAAAGAGCATTTTCCATAAAATAACTTGAATACATAGCGCCTATAACAGTTCCTAAAAACAAGCCTGCCAAAACACCTTCAAGAGTTTTGTTTGGAGAGCTTTTACTAAAAGGCCTATGCCCATATTTTTTCCCAACAAAATAAGCACCAGTATCACTTGCAGCAACTGATAATATCACCCAAGCAAGATAGCCAACTCCGTATTGTGAGTATATAGCCCACATCATAAAAATAGGCATTGATGGATATATAAAAGGTAAAATAAGATTTAAATCTTCACTTTTTTGATAAGCCACAAAAGAGACTATAACAAGTATTGCCAAAATTAGACAAAATATCGGATTTGAAACAAAACTCAATGTATAAAAAGCAAGAGCGACAAAAACAAGTTTCTCGCAACCTTCAAGCTTAAAAAGCTGGATACTTTCTTTAAACGATAGATATAAAACCACACCTAAAATTATAAAATTTAGATTATAGTTATCAACAAAAAATATGATTAAAACAGCTAAAAACATCAATGCACCAGTAATAACTCTTTGTTTCATAACAAATCCTTTATTTTGATTGTAGATTACAAGATTTTATCTAAAATTTGCTTATACTTCATACATTAAAATTTTAAAATATCAAATTTTTATATCCAAATGATACGAATTTTCATTTTCGCTTGTCTCTTGTTCTATTTCATCATTTTTTTTCAAATTACTTTGATTATTCTCTTGTTCTTGTTGATTTTTTTGTTTTTCATGCTGATTTTCAGGGTCTATTTTATATGTCTCCTCAGCTGGTCTTAGCTCTGCTATCTCATCCTTTGTTTCATTTGCAAGCTCAGCAGCCATAGTATTTTGCATATCAAGCCTAGCTTGCGTATTTGCATTAGAAGCTGATACAACAGGAGCATTTTGGTTTATAAAGTTTATATTTCCGGCTGGCGTGATTGACATTTTAGCTCCTTTTATTTTGAAAGTATTATCGTCTTATAATTGATATAATTTACATTTGCTCCGTTTATTATCTTAACATTTTCTCGTTTTGTATAATCAATCTCATATCTACCACTTCCAACACTACTAAAATTTAGACAAATTTTAGCCGCGTACTCAAGCACATCTTCATCTGGTTTTAGCTTATTTGTCTTAATGATAACGTGCGGACTTGGGTGGTCTTTTAAATGCACCCAAATATCATTTTTTTTAGCATTTTTTAAAAGTTCTAAATTTGCACTCTCATTTTTGCCTATTAAAATTTTAAACTCTCTTATATAAAAACTTTTTATATTTTCATTTATAGTTTTATCTTTTTTGATTGTATTTTTTTTAGGTAGCAAAATTTCAAGCTCACTAACACTATTTGCACTGTTTATTAGGTTTGACAAATTCCTTAAAAAATCAAGTTTTTGAGATAAATTTTCCCTTTGCAAATCAACACCGCTTGCCTTTGCTTTTAGTCTTTTTGAGCTATTAAAAAGCTTATTTGCAAATACCTTTGGACTATCATCTAAGATAAAATCAACAGCCTTTCCATCAAAATCAATAAGCTGAAATTTTCTTTCATAGTCTTTTATATTTGATAAATTTGCAAGTAAAAGTGTAGCCATTTTTGAGTTTTTATCAGCACTCATCAAAAGCTCATCTTTATCTTCAAGCGCATTTATATTTTGCAAAACAGCTTGAATTTTTTTATCTATTTGAGCTAGTTTTATATTTTTTGTATAGATAAAATTTGCATTATTTACCCTATCAAACTCACTAGCAAAAAAATCATCAAAATCACTTATAGGTAAAACTGATTTTTCTTTTATCTCAAACTCGCCAAGCTCTTTTAGCTTTTCTCCAGTTTCTATCTTTCTAAAATCACTATCTATATGTCTTAAAGCTTCTAGTATTATTCCATTTTCATCGGTTACAATAGCGTTTGTAAATCTACCAGTAAACTCAAGATAAAGTATCGTTTTTATACTCTTATATGAGCCTTTTTGCTCACAAATAAATTTTAAAATTCTATTGTTTTTTAAGCACTCCACACTAAGCAAAAATGAGTTATTAAGTCTTTTTTTGATGATATTATCAAACGGTGCTTGATACTCTTTTATCTGCATAAAATCATCATTTGCATATATAGATGAGTCTGATTTTGATAGATCAAAAAACAAGCCTTTTTTGTCAAATCCAATATATATATTCATATTACCAACACGCTTAATAATTGTGATTTTTTTAAAATTTGATAGATAGCTAGCTATTTGTAAAAGATGTGAATACTTCATAAAAACCCTTTATAAAGCACATTATACCCAAAAATGCAATAAAGGTATTATAAATTCACTGGTATAGCTACCAGTGAATAAGTGTTTTGTTATTGTTTTAATTGTAAAAGTGTATTTAGCATCTCATCGCTTGTTGTGATTGCTTTTGAGTTTGCCTGAAAACCTCTTTGAATAACTATTAAATTCGTTAATGCCCTACTTAAGTCAACATTACTTTGTTCTAACTTTGCAGCTGCGATAGTTCCTTTATTTCCACTGCCCGCAGTTCCTATGACAGGATCCCCTGAGTTTGCAGTCCTAGAAAAGACATTTCCACCCTCTGCTTGCAAACCCTCGTTATTTGTAAAAGTGGCGACAGCAACCTGAGCCAAACCAAAGCTTTGACCATTTGTAAAAGCACCGACGATAACACCAGTCTCATCAACCCTTACATCTTTTAAGGTTCCACCCTCATAACCATCTTGCCTTATATACTCAGTTGATGAATCTCTATCAAAACTGGTTAATCCATTAAAATCGCTATTTAGTCCAAAATCCAGCTGAACACTTTGTCCAGGCAATGAGCCGTTATTTCCGCTAAATGTAAAACTTGAAGGATTAAATGAGGCCAAAGCACCATCAGGGCCAAATCTAAGCGAACCTGTTATTACGTTAGCTGGACCTTCTCCAGAAAAATTTATCTTAGCAGGCTCAGGCACCTGAATAACCATATTCCACTCTGTTCCACCATCATTTGTTGTTCCAACCTTAGCCCATTTGATATTTACAGTATGCTTTGAACCAAGAGAGTCGTGTATCTCGGTAGTAGAGCCGTGGCTTGAAAGCATAAACTTAGAGCTTGTTTTTATAGTTTCACTTGGACTTAATGAGCCTTCAAGAGATTTAAGCATATTAGTAAGTCTAACATTTTCATTTATAGCTGGGGCATCATTTTCCGTTTCAGTTGTTCTACCTGTTATACTTATATAAAGCGGATGATCAAAATTATCGCCTTTTGGATTTTCTAGCTGAAACTGACCTTGTGCATTAACACTAACCTTAACCCCATCATTATAATCAGTAAATTTAGTAAGCTCTCCTATATAAAGTGCCGCTGTTTTTGCTGCGACATCAAAAGCTTGACCACTATTTCTTGCTCTATGAAACGCGGCTTTAAATTCATTTTTGTAAGATGTAATGCTTTCGTTTTGTTTTATAATCTTTTCATCTTCTAAGATCTTTTGCAATCCATCTGCGGCTTTATTTATTTTTTCATTTTCATCTTGGCCATTATTATTTTGAGTTAAAGATTCTTTTACTTTCTTAGTAACTTTCTTTACAGTACCTCTTTCTATTTTTCCATCTCCATTATAATCAACATATTTTCTTGCATCCTCTTGCATAGCCCTTCTTAGATCTTCTGTGCTATTTATAAGTCTTGGGATCTTATCATTTGCAGAGTGAGTTGTGTTTGCAGTAGAAGTTGTGTATTCATACTGATATGCTGTTATAACATCTATACTCTCTAAGCCAGTAGTATCAGTTCCTCCATTATTTCCAGCTTTATTTACAACCAAATGTATATTTTTTGTGGCTGCCGATGTTCCAGTATTATTTCTATTTATAAGAGTAAGTTTATTTCCATCTGAGACAACAGCCTGAACACCTGTTTTGTTTGATTGGTCATTTATAAATTTTGCTACATCGCTTATACTTTGTATAGAATTTGCACTTTTTATAGGCACTCCATTTAAAACTATATCTATAGACTTACTCTCTGGGATAACCTTACCATCCTTAAGCTCAGGTTTGCCATTTTGAAGCTTTAAATATTTTCCAACATTTGCAGCATCACTACTACCAAGCTTAAATTTTTTAGTTTCTGCATTTGCATAGCTTACCCATATGCCCTGGCCCTGTCTTAGTGCGACACCATTTCCTCTATCATCAAACATAACACCAAGGTCAACACCTCTTTCTGTTAGCACCTGCTCATTTCTTTTATTTGTGTAAAAATTATCATTGGTTACATCATTTTCATTATGAATTTCTATAGGATCCAAAACACCATCGTTGTTATAATCACGTCCATTTCCAACAGAATCAAGAGTATATATAGGGATACTTCTTGGACCTATTGAGTTACCTGAGTCAAGATTTCCCTTTACATTTATATATGTCGTAGCACGAGCTGGGGTTGTAAGTCCTTCTCGTATTACTATATTTCTTATAGGCCCTGTTGAATCTATCGTTCCGGTTTCATCATCTCTAATCCATCCTTGTGCTATATAGCCACTATTGTTTACAAAATTTCCAGCTCTATCTCTTATAAAATCACCATTTCTAGTATATAAATTTGTCTTACCTCCATCGGGCGATACTATAAAAAATCCATCTCCTTGAAGCGCTAAGTCTGTATTTTTATCAGTTGATTGCAAAGTTCCTTGAGAAAAAATTCTTGTAGTTGAATGAACAGATGTTCCAAGACCTATTTGCATAGGATTTTGACCACCTAGCTCACCTTGTGGGGCTGTTGCTATCCTTGGTGTTTGACTCAACATATCCGAAAAATTTGCACGAGAATATTTGTGTCCAACAGTATTAACATTTGCTATATTGTTACTTTCTACATCCATTGCTATCTGGTGTGCTTGAAGACCGGTTACACCAGACCAAAGTGATCTTAACATAGTTTTATCCTTAGATATAAATTTATTTCAAAATTATACAAGCAAGATTTGTTCCATTTTTGACCTTAACCTTATATTAAGAAATTTATTGTAATATGAATTTTTTTACAAAATAAATACTATGTTTAAAAACCTAAAACTCTCCACGAAAATAACCATTATAAGTTGTACAATGTCACTTATTTCTCTTATTGTTACATTTAAGACATTAGCCATCAAAGATGAAAATAGCATAAAATATATGACTAGCGAATTAAAAAAAGATGCGAATGACATTTCTATATTTCTAACAAGAGCCTTGCAAAGTTCTCGTATTATTGCGGATTCTATATCAGGAGCTATAGAGCAAGATAGTAAATTATCACCCGATTCTATAGGCGATATGTTTCTGAGGATACAAGAAAGTAATCCTGAGTTTATGAGTATTTGGTTTATGAGTGCAAATGAAGAATTTTACAACAAATACCAAGATGGCGGAGATGAATTACTATATGCCGAAAACGGACTTTTTGCGCCTTGGAGTGTAAATAGCAGTGGAACTCCGAAACTAACCAAAAGAACAAAAGAGTATAGAGATGCCTTTTGTTTTACTGTTGCTAGGGACACTAAAAAAACCAGCTATATTAGACCCTTATTTTTACAATTTCAATGGAGCCGATGTTTTAATAACATCTTTTACTGTGCCAGTTTACGCTAAAGATAAATTTGTAGGAACTATGGGTATAGCTATGAATATAGAAAAGATACAAGAAATAGTAGATTCTATCAAACTATACAAAACAGACTATGCACTACTTATGTCGCATAAAGAAAATCTTATAACCTATAAAGATAAAAATTTAATAGGAAAAAATCTACTTGAAATCAACCCAAACGCAAAACCTATTGTAGATGCGCTATTTGACACAAAACCTTTAGAGATTGAAATTGTTTCTACTATTACCAATAAAAAGTCTAAAGTTATATACTCAGCTGTTGAGATAGACAATTTTGATAAGAACTGGGGTATTGTTTTGACTGCTGATCCTGATGAAATAACACAAGAAGCAAGATCTTTAAGAAATTTTATGATAATAATATCCGCTATATCTATAATAATTTTAATGATTATTATGTGGACATACTCAAAAACATTAGGTAAAAGAATGTTTGATATAGGCGAGGATTTAAAAGGCTTTTTTGATTATTTAAATTATAAAATAGCTAAACCTAGTTTTGTTACCGTTTCATCAAATGATGAATTTGGTCAAATGGCAACAATGATAAACGAAAACATAGCTAAAATCCAAGATAGCAAAACACAAGAAAACAACTTCATCCAACAAGCAAATCACTTTGTTGATAAGATAAAAGATGCTGATTTTACAGCTACATTAGATGCTAATACAAATAACCCAGCACTTAATCAATTAAAACAAACATTTAAAGAGCTTCAAGAAGCATTACAAGAAGCAATAGCAAAAGATGGTCAAGATGTATTAAGATTACTTGATTCATATAAGAGACAAGACTTTACATCAAGACTTGATGATGAAGGTAGAATGGCTAGTGGTGTAAATTTACTTGGTGAAGAAATAACAAATATGCTTAAAAACAATCTAAAACAAGCAGAAACACTACAACAAAAAGCTCAAATACTATCAAGCTCTATGGATGAATTAACAAATGGAGCAAACTCACAAGCAAGTTCTTTACAAGAGAGTGCAGCAGCAGTAGAAGAAATGAGCAGTTCAATGAATGCAATATCTCAAAAGACACAAGATGTTATAAGACAATCAGAAGAGATTAAAAACATAATAACAATAATAAGAGATATAGCAGATCAAACAAATCTATTAGCACTTAATGCAGCTATAGAAGCAGCAAGAGCAGGAGAACATGGTAGAGGCTTTGCAGTTGTTGCTGATGAAGTAAGAAAACTAGCAGAAAGAACTCAAAAATCATTAGGAGAGATAGAAGCAAATACAAATGTATTAGCTCAATCAATAAATGAAATGAGTGAGTCTATAAAAGAACAAGCAGAAGGTATTAATATGATTAATAAATCTGTTTCAGAAGTAGATATGCTAACTCAACAAAATGTTAAAATAGCAAACAACACAAATCAAATTACATTAGAAGTAGATGATATGGCTAAGACTATAGTTGAAGATGTAAGGAAGAAGAAGTTTTAGGTAGATAAGTTTTATTTTTTGGTTCAACATAGTGTCAAATTTTATTAATAAATATGATTTTTATCCAATAAATTAAAATATTAAATGTTATTTTAAACTATTAAAATGTAAAATTAACACGAAAATTAAATATAAAAGGTTTAACATGAAAAAAGTTTCTAACAAACTAGGCGTTGTTATATTATGTTTACTTGTAGCTTCTTTTTCAATATTTGCATTTCAGAGCTACAAAGAAACATCATCAGTAATAACAGCTCTATCAAAAGAGGCAAAAAAAGTCGCTTCTTTATCAATGAGGATATTCATAGAAAGCTACTTTGTTGACAACATAGGTCTTATAAAAGATGTAAAAAGACATCTGGAAGAAAATCCTTATTTGCTAGACAATGAAGAAATCCTAAAAGAGGATTTGATAAAATATGCAACATCTCCAGCTTCTAATGGTGTATATATAATAAGAGAAAAACAAGGCGATTTGATTGCTGCAGAAAATAGACATAATGGAAATATACTATTTAATGTATATACAAAAGAAAAAGATAGTTATGATCCTAAATCAAAAGAATATTATAAAAAAGCGGTGGAAAAAAGAGATATTTATTTCACTAATCCACATGTTGATGAACTCACTGGTAAAAATGCTATAACTGTATCTGCTCCTTTTTATTCTAATGGAAAACTTTTAGGAGTTATACGCACAGATGTATTTATAGAAAAATTAAAAGTATTATCTGATGTTAAGGATAGTGAAACAAGTGTTATAAATGTTATTGACATGGATACTTTAAAAATGGTTTATCACCCAAATCCTAGCTATATAATGTCTAATGATCCTACTCTTTCAAATTTGACAAAACATTTTATAGATGAATATCAAAAAAATAAAGATGAGGCATTTAACTATACCTTCAAAGGAGTAGATAAAATAGGTGCATGTCAAGCATATAAACAGGCTAATTGGCTGGTTTGTTCTGGTAATGCATTGTCTGATTATGATACAGAGCTAAATGGAGTGATTACTCATCAAGCTATATTTTCTATTATTTTCATAATAGTTATAGTTACTATATTGCTTTATACAGTAAATTACTTTTTAAAGCCTATATCTTCTATAAGTGCTGGTTTAGCTTCATTTTTTAAATTTCTAAATTATGAAATAAAAGAGCCTATAAGAACAAATGTTTCTTCACAAGATGAATTTGGTCAAATGGCAACAATGATAAACGAAAACATAGCTAAAATCCAAGATAGCAAAACACAAGAAAACAACTTCATCCAACAAGCAAATCACTTTGTTGATAAGATAAAAGATGCTGATTTTACAGCTACATTAGATGCTAATACAAATAACCCAGCACTTAATCAATTAAAACAAACATTTAAAGAGCTTCAAGAAGCATTACAAGAAGCAATAGCAAAAGATGGTCAAGATGTATTAAGATTACTTGATTCATATAAAAGACAAGACTTTACATCAAGACTTGATGATGAAGGTAGAATGGCTAGTGGTGTAAATTTACTTGGTGAAGAAATAACAAATATGCTTAAAAACAATCTAAAACAAGCAGAAACACTACAACAAAAAGCTCAAATACTATCAAGCTCTATGGATGAATTAACAAATGGAGCAAACTCACAAGCAAGTTCTTTACAAGAGAGTGCAGCAGCAGTAGAGCAAATGAGCAGTTCAATGAATGCAATATCTCAAAAGACACAAGATGTTATAAGACAATCAGAAGAGATTAAAAACATAATAACAATAATAAGAGATATAGCAGATCAAACAAACCTACTAGCACTTAATGCAGCTATAGAAGCAGCAAGAGCAGGAGAACATGGTAGAGGCTTTGCAGTTGTTGCTGATGAAGTAAGAAAACTAGCAGAAAGAACTCAAAAATCATTAGGAGAGATAGAAGCAAATACAAATGTATTAGCTCAATCAATAAATGAAATGAGTGAGTCTATAAAAGAACAAGCAGAAGGTATTAATATGATTAATAAATCTGTTTCAGAAGTAGATATGCTAACTCAACAAAATGTTAAAATAGCAAACAACACAAATCAAATTACATTAGAAGTAGATGATATGGCTAAGACTATAGTTGAAGATGTAAGGAAGAAGAAGTTTTAACAACTAACTAAATATAAATACTCCCTATAAATGGGAGTATTTACCTATATACACCTTATTCCACAACCAAGATATCATTTTATTTATTATTGCTAAATTTTATATTATGCTAACGTATACCGACCACTACCCCATTTATATATTAAACCATTTGCTTAAGTATAATAAAACAAAACAATAGTTATAAGAAACTATAAACCATAAAAAATAATAATTTTTATGTGTTTATGCATTAATAATAAAATTGTTTCAATATGTTATAAATCAAATATTTTATATCATACGAGTTCTTAGTTTTTTGTATATTGCAAATATTATAATTGTATACTATAAGATCATTTTCATAATAAAATTTTATAAAAGAAATAAATAGGGAAAAATATTAACATAGCTAAAAAAACTTGTGTTATTAAAAATGTAATTTAATGGATTATTATTGTGATATTTTTATATTTAAACTTTAGTAGTTAAGAATAGCAAAAAATAATTAAGCCAATTATAGATTATAATATAAAAACTACACTTGACTTAAAATTTCTGCTTTGCCATTTATAACAGCTACACAGTGTTCATAATGGCTAGTATTTAGACCATCTTTTGATGTTACTTTCCACTTGTCTTTACCTATAACCGGAGTGCCATCTAACTGACATATCATAGGCTCTAAACAAAACACCATACCGTTTTTTATCTTTGGTCCGGCTTTTGGATTGTTTCCTTCAAGATAGTTTGGTATCTCTGGCTCTTCGTGTGGGCGTTTTCCTATACCATGTCCACAAAAACCACGTAATGGAACAAATCCACGACCGAGTATGAATTTTTCTAGCTCATAAGATAGCTCTTTAAAGTGCATTCCAGCTCTTATATAATCAATAGCAAAATAAAGTGCATCTTTACTGCATGCTATAAGCTCTTCATCTTTTTTAGATATAGTTCCAACAGGAAAAGTCCTAGCGCTATCTCCAAAATAGCCATCTAAATTTGAGCCAAGATCAACACCTACTATATCGCCCTCTTTTAGTATTGTGTTATCCGGTATGCCATGTATTACTACTTCGTTTAAGCTTACACAAGCTGTATTTGGAAAACCATAAAGACCCTTAAAAGCTGGTTTTGCTCCAGATGATCTTATCATGTCTTCGCACACCTTGTCTATTTCAAGAAGTGATATACCTGGCTTGATAAACTCTGCTATATAGTCTAAAGTTCGAGCGACAATTTCATTTGCCGCTCTAAGCTTTTCAATCTCATTAGGTCTTTTTAAACCGATTGCCATTACAAGCCTACCGCACTTAAAGTTTGATATTTATTCATATAAATTTGAGCCTCTATACGTCTCATTGTATCAAGTGCAACGGAAACAACAATTAGCACAGAAGTGCCTCCAAAATAAAATGGAACACCCATAAATTTAACCAATACCCAAGGTAATGTAGATATCAAACCTAAATAAATGGCACCGCTAAAAGTAAGCCTACTGGCAACTTCATTTAGATAATGTGCTGTATTTTCTCCGGGTCTAACACCAGGTATAAAACCACCTTGTCTTTTTAAATTTTCACTTATATCTTTTGTATTAAAAGTTATAGAAGCATAAAAATATGCAAAAAATAGTATAAATAAAAATGTTAAAAAGTTAAATACATAGCTATTTGGGTTTAAAAAGTCATAAACCGCTTGAACGTATGAATTTGTACTTGCCTGCATTATCGTGCTTGGAAACATCAAAATCGCACTAGCAAAAATAGGTGGAATAACACCACTTAAATTTACTTTTATAGGTATATAATTCATTATTCTCTTGTTTTGATTTTGCATTACTACTTTGCGTGAATATGAGATAGGGATACGTCTCTCTCCCATTTCAACAAAAATAATAATACCTATAGTTAATAAAACAATCAGAAAAATACCTATAACAGCTAAGAAATTCATCTCACCAGTATTTACTAAGTTTATAGTTCCGCTTATCGCGCTTGGAATTCCAGAAACTATACCAGCAAAAATTATCAAGCTTATACCGTTTCCTATACCTCTTTGAGTTATTTGCTCACCTATCCACATAAGAAGCATTGTTCCAGTAAGCATAGAAGCAGCCGCTATTGCTATAAATAAGTTCATATCTATCATAATAGCTTGTTCGCCATTTTGTCCGTTAAGACTTTGCAGTCCCACACTAACACCAATAGCTTGAACGATTGTTATAACTATAGTTGCGTATCTGATTATTTGCATGTATTTTTGCATACCATCGCGCTCTTTTTTTAACTTAGCCAAATTTGGGAAAGTAGCTGCTAGCAACTCCATAATAATAGAAGCTGTAATGTATGGCATAATTCCAAGAGATATAATACTAAGACGCTGAGCGGCCTTACCGCTAAACATATTAAATAAACCTAGTGCGTTATTGCTGTTTGAATCAAAAAAATCTTTAATCACATCTACATTAACGCCAGGAACTGGCACATAAGCCAGTATCCTATATGCGAATAAAAATGCCAACGTGATTAATATCTTGTTGGTCAATGCTTTATTCATTATTTTTGTCCGCTAACGATAACGTTACTATCTTTTACTTTTGAAGCAAGATCTTTTGCACTAGCTCCGATAAGTTTGATTTTATTTACGCTTTTTGAAATTTTATGAACAGAAGCTATACTAGCTATAGTAATTTCACTTAACTCTTTGATAGCTGTTATTTTTTCAACATTTATAGCGTAAGGTTTTTCAATTTTAGAAGTAAAGCCTACCTTAGGAAGACGTCTTTGAAGGGGTTGTTGTCCACCCTCAAAACCACGCTTCTCATTGTAACCTTTTCTTGCTCTTTGACCTTTGTGACCTTTACCAGCTGTTTTACCTTGTCCGCTTCCTTGACCACGACCCAATCTCTTAGTTTCTCTTGTTGAGCCTGGTGCTGGAGTTAATTTTTCTAATGCCATATTTCTTATCCTTTAAGCATGCTAAGTGCTTTTATAGTAGCACGAACAACGTTTGCAGAGTTGTTTGAGCCCAGAGATTTAGTTAAAATATCCTTAACGCCAGCAAGTTCTAAGATAGGACGAGTACTACCACCAGCTATAACACCAGTACCTTCACTCGCTGGGCGTAATAAAACGCGACTAGCATTATATTTAACTTCAATATCATGAGGTATAGTAGAACCCTTTAGCTTAACATTGATAATGTTTTTAAACGCATCATCTATAGCTTTACGCATAGCATCAGGAACTTCTTTTGCTTTACCATATCCAAAGCCAACCAAGCCATTTCTGTTTCCAACTACAACAAGCGCTGTAAATCTGAATCTACGTCCACCTTTTACAACCTTTGTAACCCTTCCGATATCAACAATTACTTCTTCAAATTCTTCTTTATTATACTTTTGCATTGATTTTCCTTTGGGTTATAGCTTGATGCCATTTTCTCTTAATGCGTCAGCAAATGCTGCAACAACACCATGATACAAATAGCCATTTCTGTCAAATACACCGGCACTAATACCTTTTGATTTTAAAGTGTTAGCAAATTCTTTAGCGATAATTGCAGCACCTTCTTTGTTTGCTTTTATTCCTAGTTTTTTACCATTAGCTGAAGCTATTGTTGTAGCAGTTACATCATTTATAGCTTGAACATATAGAGTTCTATTTGATTTAAAAATAGAAATTCTTGGATTTTGCTCGCAACCTGAAATTTTAGATCTAACCCTCTTTTTTCTCTTAATTCTAAGAGCAAGTTTTCTTTTTAATACTTTTGCTGTCATTACTTATCCCTTACTTCTTAGATGTTTTACCCGCTTTGCGGATTATGCGTTCTTCTAGATATTTAACACCTTTTCCTTTGTATGGCTCAGGTGGTCTAAAACCTCTGATTTGAGCTGCTGCTTGACCAATAACTTGTTTATCGTTTCCTTTTAAGGTGATAACGTTTCTTTCAACAGTTGCCTCTATACCCTCAGGTAGTTCATAATTTACAAGGTGAGAAAAACCTAAAGCTAGTTCTAGAATTTTTCCTTTTACAGCTGCTTTATAACCAACACCATTTATCTCAAGTTGTCTAGTAAAACCTTGAGTTAGTCCGATTATTATATTGTTAGTTAAAGCTCTGTAAGTTCCCCAATATGCTCTACTTTGTCTGTCGTCGCCTTTAGAAGAAAAAACAACTTCATTGTTTTCTATTTTTACTTCAACGTTACCTTTAGTATCAAGCTCTTTTACACTATTGCCCTTTTTAAATTTAAGGACATTATTTTCAAAGCTAACATCTACACCTGATGGAATAGATATCGGCTGTTTTCCTATACGTGACATTATTTTCCTTTTACTTGTCTAGGGTGTTTTTACAATCAAGAATCAACACCACAATGCCGTAAAATTGATTGTCTTTTCAGACAAAAACTTTAAAAAGCCTAGTATAAAACCAAGCTTTTTATTTTATTACCAAACTGTGCAGATGATTTCGCCACCAACGCCAGCTTTGTGAGCTTCAATACCACTCATAACGCCTTTGCTAGTACTAACTACTATAGTTCCGTAACCATTTTTAAAACGTTTTATATCATCTTTACCTTGATATACTCTACGTCCTGGAGTAGAAACTCTTTTTAGCTCATTTATTACACTTTTGCCGTACTCATCGTATTTTAACACAACATTTATAAATTTTTTATTGTCTTCTTCAACAACGTTAAAGCTTTCAATATAACCTTTTTGTGCCAAAACATTTAAAGTAGCCTCAACAACTTTAGAGTGTAAAAGCTTAGCAGTTTCAAGCTTTCTCATTGCAGCATTTCTTATGCGTGTTAGTCCGTCTGCTATTAAATCATTTAACATATTTATTCCTTACCAACTTGCTTTTTTAAGACCTGGTATTAGTCCTTCATTAGCCATTTTTCTTAGGCAAACACGACAAATTCCAAAATCTTTATAAACAGAGTGCGGACGACCGCAAATTTGACATCTTGTATAGCCGCGCACTTTAAATTTAGGCTTGCGAGCAGCTTTTGCTATCATTGATTTTTTTGCCATCTTACTTTCCTTTTGCAAATGGCATACCAAATAACTCTAACAATTTGAATGCCTCTTTATCGTTCTTAGCTGTTGTAGCTATAGTTATGTTCATACCGTGTGTTCTTAGTATTTTATCATACTCAACTTCAGGAAACATAAGTTGTTCATTAAGACCAAAGTTATAGTTTCCTCTTCCATCAAAACCACTTCTAGAAAGTCCACGGAAGTCTTTAACTCTTGGTAATGCTACACTTATAAGCTTATCTAAAAATGCATACATACGGTCTTTTCTCAATGTTACCTTGATACCAACTGGGTAACCTTCACGAACCTTAAAACCTGCAACAGATTTTTTTGCATTACAAATAACAGCTTTTTGTCCAGCTATCAAAGATATAGTATCAGCCATATTTTGAAGTATCTTTTGATCCTTTGCAGAATCATTAGCACCAACACTTATAACAACTTTCTCTATAGCAGGAATAAGCATAGGATTTTTAATATCAAATTCTTTTGTTAGAGCTGCTTTGATACTTTCGTTATATTTCTCTTTTAATCTCATAGCTCTTACTCCTCAACTTTCGCAACATTTGAGATATCTATTGGCATCTCTTTATTGATATGTCCACCATTTGGAGTTTTTTCGCTTGGCTTTATAGCTTTTTTTGCAATTTTGCAACCTTCAACTATAACCTGACCTTTTTTAGCAATAACAGATAAAACTTTACCTGTTTTTCCTTTATCATCGCCAGCTATAACTTTTACAGTGTCACCTTTTTTGATTTTAAATTTAACATTTGCCATTATAGAACCTCCGGTGCTAGTGAAACAATTTTCATAAAGTTAGCATATCTAACTTCACGGCCAACAGGTCCAAATATACGTGTTCCAACAGGTTCTCTTTTGTTATCAAGTATAACAGCAGCGTTCTCATCAAATCTTATAAGAGAACCATTATCTCTATGAACCTCTTTTTTTGTTCTAACAACAACAGCTTTCACAACTTGACCTTTTTTGATCTTACCGTTTGGAAGAGCCTTTTTTACAGAGCAAATAATAATATCTCCAAGTGTTGCATATCTTCTTTTGCTGCCACCTAAAACTTTTATACACATTAATTCTTTTGCACCGCTGTTATCAGCAACCGCAAGTCTTGTAAAACTTTGAATCATTATTCAACTCCCTTTGCAACAATAGCTTTTAATCTAAAACTTTTGCGTGCTGAAATTGGTCTGCATTCTATTGCTACAACAGTATCGCCTGCTTTTGTTTCATTTTTTTCATCATGAACTAAATATTTTTTAAAGCGCTTTACAAATTTGTGGTATCTTGGATGCATAACGCGTCTTTCAACCAAAATAGTAGCTGTTTTATCTCCAGCTTTTTGCAAAACTACGCCTTGAATTTCTTTTTTTAATGCCATCTTTTACCCCTTACTTTGAAGCACTAATTGCAGTATTGATTTGTGCTATCTCTTTTTTTACAGCACCTATCTCATTAGGGTTACTTAACTGCATAGTTTTTAACTTTTGCTTTAGTGTAAATAAAAGCACCTTCTTCTCTTTTAGCATAGCGTTTAACTCAGTAACGCTTTTTTCTTTCAACTCAGTATATTTCATTTTCACTCTCTCGCGTTACAAATTTTGTCTTAAATGGTAATTTATGCATCGCTAAAGTTAGTGCTTCTTTTGCAAGCTCCTCACTAACACCAGCCATTTCATAGATTATACGACCAGGCTTAATATTCATTACCCATTCTTCAACACCTGCTTTACCTTTACCCATACGAGTTTGAAGTGGCTTTTTGGTTAGTGGTTTATCTGGAAACACTCTAATCCAAATTTTTGCCTGTCTTTTAACATGACGAGTAAGTGCTTGACGAGCAGCCTCTATTTGGCGTGAGTTTACTCTACCAGCTTCAACTGCTTTTATAGCAAATTCACCAGTTGATAAGCTTGCACCACGAGTTGCATAGCCGCGGTTACGCCCTTTCATTTGCTTACGAAATTTCGTTCTTTTAGGCATCAACATAACTATTTACCTCTTCTTGCTCTACGTGGTTTTCTTGGTGCATCATCTTCAGTTTTATCAGCTTGAACGCCTTTTTGAAGAACCTCACCTTTGAATATCCATACTTTAATACCTATGTTTCCATAAGTTGTATGTGCTTCAGCAAAACCATAATCAATCTTTGCTCTAAGTGTATGAAGTGGAACACGGCCTTCTAGATACCATTCTGTTCTAGCCATTTCTGCACCACCTAAACGTCCAGCTACTGATATTTTAATACCTTTAGCGCCAGACTTTTGAGCACCTTGAATAACTTTTTTCATTGCACGACGGAAAGCAACACGGCGCTCAAGTTGCATAGCAACATTTTCAGCCGCTAATTGAGCTGATGCTTGCGCTTTTCTTTCCTCTTTGATGTTGATATTAACATCTTTACCGATTAATTTTGCAACATCATTTTTTAATATTTCAACATCTTGTCCTTTTTTACCAATAATGATACCAGGACGAGCAGCAACAACTGTAACACGAAGTTTTTTAGCTGTTCTTTCTATTAAAATTTGACTAATTCCTGCATAATATAGTTTTTTCTTTAAAAAAGCACGAATTTTATAATCTTCACCTATGCTTTCAGCAAGACTTTCTTTAGCAGGAAACCATCTTGATTCCCAATTACGATTTATACCAAGTCTAAGACCTATCGGATTTACTTTTTGTCCCATATTATGCTTCCTTCTGTGCTTTTGATACTTCTACCAATATATGAGAAGTTGGTTTGCGAATTCTACTCGCACTTCCTCTTGCTCTTGGTCTAAATCTCTTAAGAACTGGACCTGCATCAACGCGACAACTGCTTACAACAACTTCTTCCGGTTCAAATCCGCCATTAGCTACAGCTGAACTAATAGCATTTGCTATAAATCTAGCTCCACGATTTGGCATAAATTGAAGGCTTGCAAGAGCAAGTTCAGCATTCATTCCTTGAACCTCACGAGCTATAAGTCTAGCTTTTGTTGGAGAAAGTCTTACAAATTTTATTATTGATTTACTCATGACTTCCACCTTACTTGCCTATTTTTTTCTGCACTGAGCCTTTGTGACCCTTAAATGTGCGTGTTGGAGCAAATTCGCCAAGTTTATAACCAATGTGGTTTTCTGTTACATATACAGGTATAAAACTTTTACCGTTATGAACATTAAAAGTTAATCCAATCATTTCAGGCACAATCGTACTGCGTCTTGACCATGTTTTGATTGGTTTATTGTCGTTTGCGCTTTTAGCAGAAACAACTTTTTTCATTACATGCTCATCTACGAAAGGACCTTTTTTGAGTGATCTTGCCATCTCTATTTTCCTTTCCTTCTTGAAATTATAAGCTTATCGCTAGCTTTTTTACGGCGAGTCTTAGCACCTTTAGTTGGTTTACCCCAAGGAGTAACAGGGTGACGTCCTGAGTTTTTCTTACCTTCACCACCACCGTGTGGGTGATCAACTGGGTTCATCGCAGAACCACGAGTTTGAGGGCGAATACCTCTATGTCTATTTCTTCCCGCTTTTCCTATAGTGATGTTAGCCCAATCTTCGTTACCAACAACACCAATACTTGCCATACATTCAGCTAATACTTGTCTCATTTCGCCACTTGGCATTCTTAAGATTACATATTTTTCTTCTTTACCCATAAGCTGAGCATATCCGCCAGCTGAACGAGCTATTTGTGCACCTTTACCAGGCTTAAGCTCTATGTTATGAACAATTGTACCAACTGGTATATATCTTAATTTCATAGCATTACCAGGCTTGATGTCAAGTGATTTGTCTTCTGCAGAAGAGATAACATCACCAACATTTAAACCACTAGGTCTAATTATGTATCTTTTTTCACCATCTTTATATGATATAAGTGCTATACGGCAGTTTCTGTTTGGATCGTATTCAATAGCCTCAACCTTACCTTCAATATCAAATTTGCGGCGTTTAAAATCTATAATACGATAAAGTTTTTTAGCACCAGCTTCTTTATGTCTTGAAGTTATACGACCATTATTATTTCTACCACCAGTTGCTGGTATCTTAACAAGAAGTCCTCTTACGCTTGGTTTTGCTGTAATATCTTCTGAACTTAATCCTGTCATATATCTACGGCTAGGAGTATATGGTTTATATGATTTTATAGCCATTTTATGCCTCCGTATTTTCTAGGCTTACGCCTTCAGGTAATTTCACGTAAAATTTCTTAACATCATCTCTTACGCCAATTCTTCCTCTGAAACGCTTCACTTTTCCATTCACTCTTAGAGAATTTACTTGAAGTGGCGTTACACCAAAATATTCTTTTAAAACTTCTTTTAAGCCATTTTTTGTAACTCTTGGTGAAGTCTGTATAACAACAACACCATTTTCTTGAAGGCCAAGAGTTTTTTCTGTATAAATAATTGTTTTGATATCAGTTATATCTGCCATTTTAGCCCTCTTTTGTTATTGTTTGAAGTGCTGCTTTTTCAATTATAACTGCACTATAAGTAGCTACTAAGTAAGCATTTACTTCACTTGCATCTACAACATAACTATTTGCTAAATTTCTAAACGCTAATAATGTTTTGTCATCAAGCAAATCTTTTACAACAAGCACATCTCTCAAATTTAAAGATTTTATGATTTTATTTGCATCTTTTGTTTTGCCTGATTGAACTTCTACGCTATCAACAGCAAAAAGTTTTCCAGCCTCTGCTTTTTGAGCAAGAGCAACTTCAAGAGCAAGTCTTTTTTGTTTTTTATTAACTTTTTGAAAGTAGTTTTTGTTATTTGTAGGACCAAATGTAACTGCACCACCAACCCATACATTCGTTCTAGTTGAACCTGCACGAGCACCACCACGACCTTTTTGTCTCCAAGGTTTCTTACCGCCACCACTTACAAATGCACGGCTCTTTGTGTGAGCTGTATTTGCACGCATAGAAGCTAAGTAAGATTTTACGTAAAGATAAAGATTGTGAGGATTTACTTCTGCATAACTTGCAGGAAGTTCAAGCTCGCTAGCTTTTTCAAATTTATCATTTAATACGCAAATTTTACTCATTTTACAATCCTTATTCTACCCATTGCACCATTATAACCTGGTACACAACCTTTTACTACGATAATTCCATTTTCATTATCAAAGCTAACTAGTTCATTTTTAACAGTAACTTTTTCATTACCCATATGTCCCGCCATTTTCATACCAGGCTGAACACGTCCAGGCCATTCGCAGTTACCTATAGAACCATGTCTTCTGTGAAATCTAGAACCGTGGCTTTTTGGACCACCAGCAAAACCATGTCTTTTTACAACACCCTGATATCCTCTACCTTTTGAGTTAAAGCTAACTTTTAAAACCTTAGCTTCACTAAGTGGAGTAACATCAATAGCGCCAACTTCTGAGTTTGCTACTTCAATTGTTGCGAATTTATTAAATTCGGCAGTTAGATTGTATTTTTTTTGTTGACCTTGTATAGATTTGTTATTTGCTTTAGTGTCAGCATAAGCAACGATAGCACGCTTATTTTCATCTATTTCGCAAACTTTAGTATCTACAAGTTTTAACAAAGTTACTGGTATGCTTTGTGCAGCTACTGTTCTGCTCATACCTATTTTTTCTACGATATATTCCATATATCACCCCTTACTTCATTGCACGAACTTCAACATTAACCTCAGGGGCTAAGTCAAGTTTTGTTAAGCTATCTACGGTTTCTGGAGTGGCTGCCACAATGTCAAGCATTCTAGCATGAATTCTCATCTCAAACTGCTCACGTGAGTCTTTGTTTACGTGTGGAGATTTTAAGACTGTGTAGCGTTTAGTCTTCGTAGGCATTGGCACTGGACCACGAACGTCAGCACCAGTTCTTTTAACAGCTTCTACAATTGCTGCAACTGTGCGGTCTAGAACTCTATGGTCATAAGCTTTTAGCTTTAACCTAATTCTTTCCATATTTTTTCCTTTTTAAAGAACTTGTCGCAAACCCGCGACCTCTTTACATAAAAACAAAACTTACAGAGGATTTATAAAATCTTATAAGTAGGTCATAGACACCTTTATCGTAAAGAGATTGTGATTTTACAAAAAGTCCCTATTAAAGTCAAGAAAAATGGTAGAATTCGCTAAAAATTTAAATTATTTTTTCCTTATAAAAAGGAAAAAATATATATCAAGCAATAAAATATAAATTTTAATAGACTAAACAAAATCATATCAAAAAATTTAAATTTATTAAGATTTTATTTTGCATTTTATATAAAATATCTATTTGCTAAAAAATCTTTTTTAGCATTAAAGCAAGAGTGTTAAGCTTTTAGCAAATATAGCAGGTTATAGCCAAAGAAAGACATAAATAAGCTTAAAAACTCTATGCTTTTTAAAAATCATAATGTTGGTTTTTATCTGTTGCGATTTAGAAATATATACTTATATGCATTATCTTTTGGATTTTTAATTAATAAGGCTATATCTTTATTTTGTGAAGCTGCTTTTATGATAGCTATTATAAAACCATTTTTTATAGGCAAAGTTGCTAAGCCTACTTTATTTATAGCCCAACCATCTTAATCTGCTTTTGCTATAAAAAAGTCTTCAAAGTCATAAGCTTTATTATTATATTTCTTATATTTTTTGATAAAGCCATTAGGATATCGTTTGTTATATCAGCAAAAATTTACAATAGCTATCGATGTTAAATTATTTTTATCAAATCGCAGTTTGATAGGTATAAATTGGCTACACTAATAACATAAAAGGATAAGCAAAAAAATATTTTATAATTAAAACTATTTTTCTAAATTACTACGAACCATTTTTCTAAGCTCAATGGTTGAATCATCAATGTTTGATAGCTCATTAATAAGATAATTCCTATAACTAGCATTTGCATCTCTATCACTCATCAAATCCATAGCCATTTCCCCACAAATTCCAAATGCTAAAACACCATATAATGCGGCTTGAAATATATCTTCTTCGCTAGCTGCAAATGCAGCCAATACAGCTGAAAGCATACAACCACTTCCGGTTACTTTTGTCATAATCTCATGTCCGTTTTCACCAACAGCTACATTATTTCCTTCTAGAACAATATCTATTCTACCAGATACAACGACAACTGATTTTGATAATTTCCACAAAACAGATGCGCGCTTTACCATCTCTTCTACTCCAAGCTCGGCACTTTTGCTATTTACATCTACTCCGCGAGATTTATTAATATCATCTCCGACAAGAGCTGAAATTTCAGAAGCATTGCCCCTTATAATGCTAAATTTTATATTTTCTATCAGTTTTAAAGCTGTTTGTGTCCTAAAGGTTGTAGCACCGGCACCTACTGGATCAAGAACCACAGGTATATTTAACCCATTTGCTTTTTTACCGGCTTTTATCATAGATGTTATAGTTCTTTCGTTTAATGTGCCTATATTTATAACCAAAGCATTAGACATACAAACCATCTCTTCAACTTCTCTTTCATCATCAGCCATAACAGGCGATGCACCAAGTGATATAAGAGCATTTGCAACATCATTTGCTGTTACATAATTTGTTATACAATGAACTAGTGGTTTTAGTGAGCGGATTTGTGATAAAATTTCCATATAATTCCTTGGTATTTTTAAAGAACCAAGAAATTATAACATAACTAATAATTTTATTGCCGTTATTATTAACTTACAAAAACTTTAAAATCTCATCAGCATTATAAACATCATAGCCATTTTGCAAAAGCCATTGATATATCTGTTCTTGATTTTTAGCTGTTTTTATAGCTTTAAATTTAGACTTCAAAACAAAGGCTTCATTTACAAATGAACTAGCTTGTATGATAAGCTCACGACTTTCATTCATTATCTTTGCTATATTGTCTGAGTTTATGTAAAGTGTGAAATTTTGATATTGCATTGATAGTTTTTTAAGCTCGTTAAGTGTTTTGTTTGCATTTGTGGTTGCCATTGATACAAAAGCACCTTTTGATAGAAGTTTTTTTGAAATTTCAAAACCCAAACCAAGTATATCACTTCCGCCTATACCGACAAAATAATCAAATTTCTTATCTCTTAAAATCTTACTTTCAACATAAAACTCATCTCTAACCAAAACAAACCTAGCACCACAATAAATTTCTGTATCTTTTGCTAATAAATCTTTATAGTTTTCGCTCTTTGCAAATAAATTTACATTTAACAAAAAATCGCAATAATGCTCTTTATACTCATCATCAAAGCTTAAAATTTTAACTCCGGTTTGCCCCTTGATGTATTTTTCATCTTCAAAGCTTATCCCGTAATGATCTATTATCAAAAGTTCTATTTTTTCTCTTTTAATGAGTTTTATAAGTTCGTTTAAATCATTGCTTTTTACTATATAAGTAGGATATGAAATTTCATTTATGATATTTCCATCTAGGTTTATACAAGCAAAGCTGACATCTTTTATCTTTTTGGCAAGGACTAAATCTCTTTTTATATGGCCAAGCCCTATATCTGAGCTACTGTCTGAACGGATTAGTGTTTTTAGGTTTTGTATTTTTTCAAATAGCATTTATCTGATAGAGCTTTTGTGCAAATTCAAAATCTTGCAATGTGTCTATATCACAAACCAAATTATAAGGTAAAACAAATGCTCTTGAATTATCTTTAAAAATGTTTTTATTACTCAGCCAAGCCTCTCTTTTACCAAAATAAAATTGGCCGGCATCGTGATATGCCTTTTGCAAATCCTGCGAACGAGAGTTAAAATAATCCGGATAAAACATACTTACAGCTTTGTTTTCATCAAGCATTAAGGCTCTTTGTATCGGATAAGAAAACTCGCAAACAGAAAATAAAAAATTGCTATTTGAGCTTATAAATTCATCATAAGCTTTCATTAGAATTTGATATTTTAACAAAGGTGCGGTTGCATACAAACAGCATATATTTTGATATCTTTCATCCATTTTCTTTATAGCATCTATCACAACATCAATACTAGAAGCATAATCATCGCTTAATTTTTCATCTCTAAAAAATGGCACTTTTGCACCAAATTTTATTGCAACATCAGCTATATCTTTATCATCAGTGCTTACTATAATATCATCAAATATCTTTGAGCTTAAGGCTGTTTGGATGCTATAAGCTATAAGTGGTTTTCCTAAAAAATCTTTAATATTTTTTTTGGGTATTCTTTTGCTTCCACCACGAGCCGGAATTACACATAAATTCATTTTAAAATCTCTTTCAATACACCAAGCAGTTTTTCAGACACAAACCTTGCATCTGATAAGCTCATACCTTGATGACAAGGTAAACTAAGCTCGCGACTATAAAAATTCTCAGCATTTTTAAGGCTTATATCTTTGTATTTTTGTTTATAAAAACTAAACTCATATGTTGGCTTATAATGCACTTGAACACCGATACCAAGCTCATGGAGTTTGATAAAAATTTCTTTTTTAAATCTTGCTAATTTTTCATCTAATATGATAGGATACAAATGTCTTGAGCTTTTTTTATTTGATGGTATTTTTATCGTTTTAAAAAACTCATTATCTTTAAAACTCTCGTCATAAAACTGAGCTATTTCCTCACGAACAGCTATCATATCATCAAGCCTCTTAAGCTGATTTACACCCAAAGCACAAGCAACATCGCTAAGCCTATAATTATAGCCAAGCAAACTCATATCGCTATCCCAAAGCTCTGTTTTTGATATGCCGTGAGAGCGATAAAGTCTGGCTAAGTTTGCATATTCATCGCTATTTGTGACTATGGCCCCACCCTCAAATGTAGTAATTGGTTTTATAGCATGAAAACTAAACACACTAATATCAGCATGATTTCCAACCTTAACACCATCTATCTCACTTCCAAGAGCATGAGAGGCATCATCAAGGACTTTTATGCCGTGTTTTTTTGCTGTGTTTATTATGTTTTGTATCTCAACTGGATTTCCACCAAAATCAACAACACTTATAACCTTTGTTTGGCTATTTATCAAATTTTGTATCAAACTCTCATCTATATTTCCATCATCTTTTACATCACAAAACTTAACATCAGCACCACACATCAAAGCGGCATTGGCAGTAGCTGCAAAGGTTATCGGAGTTGTTATAACCTCATCTTGTTGCTTTATGCCAAAAATAGTATAAGCTACATGAAGCGCAGAAGTAGCGGAGTTCATAACAACTACATTTTTTACCCCAAGATACTCGCAAAGCGCATCTTCAAAGGCATCTACGTTTTTACCGCCAGTTAAAAAATCCCCCTTCAAAGCTTCGCAAACGGCATCAATATCACTTTGAATTATTTGTTGCTTACTATAAGGTATCATTTTATCATCTCCAACAAAGAGTTTTTGTCAAGCCACAAGTGATTTTTATCCGAGCTATACTCAAATTCATCTTTTACTTTCTTGCCTTTTTCTCCAAGTAAATTTGTAGAAAAATCAGAAGGCGTAAGAAACTGAATAGATGGACTAATCACATAATGGTCATCAAACTCATATGTAAGATGAGCATCATCTTTTGAAATCATAACCTCGTGCATCTTTTCACCGGGTCTTATACCTATGATATTTATACCCAAATCAGGTGCGAGAGCCTTAGCAAGATCAGGCATAGACATAGAAGGAATTTTTGGTATAAAAATCTCTCCGCCCTTCATTCTTTCAAAGTTTTTTAGCACAAACGAAACGCCTTGCTCTAGGGTTATCCAAAATCTTGTCATATCCATATGTGTTATAGGTAGCTCTTTTGCGCCCTCTGAGATTAGCTTTTTAAAAAACGGCACAACAGAACCTCTTGAACCAACTACATTTCCATATCTCACAACACTAAAACGAGTATGCAAAGAGCCTACTATATTATTTGCAGCAACAAAAAGTTTATCACTTGCTAGTTTTGTTGCACCGTATAAATTTACAGGATTGCAAGCCTTATCAGTAGAAAGAGCTATTACTTTTTTTACTTTGCATTCTATTGCAGCATTAATAACATTTTGAGCGCCATTTATATTTGTCTTTATACACTCCATTGGATTATACTCAGCTATAGGCACGTGCTTCATAGCAGCAGCATGAATAACATAATCAACCTCGCGCATAGCAGTTGTCAAACGAACTTCATCGCGAACATCGCCTATAAAATATCTCATCGCTTGATGTTTAAAAACCTGAGACATCTCGTATTGTTTTAATTCATCTCTTGAATATATAATCAATCTTTTTGGTTTATATTTTTTTAATAAAATTTCCGCGTATTTTTTACCAAAAGATCCAGTTCCTCCGGTTATTAAGATACTTTTACCATCAAACATACTTTTCCTTTCTCATATAAACCAAAAATATATTTTAAAATTAAATTATTTTAAAATTCTAGGCAGTGTTATACCCTCTTGGCTTTGATATTTTCCATTTTTATCAGCATAAGTTACTTCACAAGCCTCATCGCCTTGCAAAAACAATACCTGCGCTATACCTTCATTTGCATAAATTTTAGCCGGCAAAGGGGTGGTGTTTGAAATTTCAATTGTTATATGACCCTTAAAACCTGGCTCAAAAGGTGTAACATTTACTATTATTCCACATCTTGCGTATGTGCTTTTGCCAAGACAAATAGCTAAAACATCATTTGGCATATTAAAATACTCAATAGTCCTTGCAAGAGCAAAAGAATTTGGTGGAACAATGCAAACATCTCCCTTAAAATCAACTACATTTTTTTCATTAAAATTTTTTGGATCAACTATCGTTCCACCTATATTTGTAAAAATTTTAAACTCATCGCCAACCCTGATATCATATCCATAGCTTGAAAGTCCATAACTAACAACACCCTTACCTATCTGTTCTTCACAAAAAGGTGAAATCATATCGTGTTCTAAACTCATCTTTCTTATCCAAGTATCGCTTTTAAGTCCCATTTTTTTCCTTGATCAAATTTCGTAAAATTATACCATAATATAAAGCTTAATTTTAAAACTATTTATAATGAAATATATCGTTTTTTAGATAAAAACTTTATATCTAAGATAACCAAATAATGATATTTTTTATACTGCAAAAACAAAAGTAAGCTTTAAATTTGATATTTTTTGATAAAATAGTAGCATTTTGATTTGTAATTTTAGGAGATTTTTATGAAAAAAGAAGATATCGAACATATAATTGAGCTATTTGAAAAAAAAGACATAAACAAAATTCGTATAAAAGAAGGCGATTTTGAAATTGAGCTTGAAAAACAGACAGAGGTATCGGAAAAACCAGCCGCACCAGTTGCTTCACCAGCACCAACACCTATAAATGTTCAAGTTGTAAATGAAAAACCAGCAACAACTGCCAAAAACACATTAAACTCACCTATGGTAGGAACATTTTATTCAGCCCCTAGCCCAGGTGCTTCATCTTTTGTAAAAGTTGGGCAGAAGGTAAGAAAAGGCGAAGTTATAGGCATTATTGAAGCGATGAAAATCATGAATGACTTAGAGGCTGAATATGATTGTCAAATTTCTGAAATTTTAGTAGCTGATGGTCAGCCGATTGAGTTTGGTATGGCATTATTTGCGGTGGAGAAACTATAATGCAAATAAATAAAATTTTAATAGCAAATAGAGGAGAGATAGCTCTTCGTGCATTAAAAACTATAAAAGAAATGGGCAAAGAGGCAATAGTAGTTTATTCTACAGCCGATAAAGATGCCCTTTATGTAAAATACGCTGATGCAGCCATTTGTATAGGAAATCCTCGTTCAAGCGATAGTTACCTAAATATACCAGCAATTATTTCAGCAGCTGAAATAAGTGAAGCTGATGCAATATTTCCCGGATATGGATTTTTAAGTGAAAATCAGAATTTCGTTGAAATTTGTGAATACCATAAATTAAAATTTATAGGACCAAGCATACAAGCTATGGCTATAATGAGTGATAAAAGCAAGGCTAAGCAAGTAATGCAAAGAGCCGGAGTTCCTGTAATACCGGGTTCTGATGGCGCTATAAAAGATGTTAAATTTGCAAAAGAATTAGCAAGTAAAATAGGCTATCCTGTGATAATCAAAGCCGCAGCTGGTGGTGGCGGAAGAGGAATGCGTGTTGTTGAAAAAGAAGAGGATCTAGAAAAGGCATTCTGGTCAGCTGAAAGTGAAGCAGTAACAGCATTTGGCGACGGAACTATGTATATGGAAAAATACATCTTAAACCCAAGACACATAGAAGTTCAAGTTCTTGGTGACAGCCATGGAAATGTTATTCACGTTGGTGAAAGAGATTGTTCTATGCAAAGAAGGCACCAAAAACTTATAGAAGAAAGCCCGGCTGTGTTGCTTGATGAAAAAACAAGACAAAAACTTCACGAAACAGCAGTAAAAGCTACAAAAGCTATAGGATATGAGGGTGCTGGAACATTTGAGTTTTTGGTTGATAAGGATTTAAATTTTTATTTTATTGAGATGAATACTCGCTTGCAAGTTGAGCATTGTGTTAGCGAAATGGTAAGTGGACTTGATCTTATTGAATGGATGATAAGAATAGCACAAGGTGAGAAACTACCGCCTCAAGAGAGCATAAACTTAAATGGTCATGCAATAGAGTGCCGTATCACAGCAGAAGATCCAAATAGCTTTGTCCCAAGTCCTGGAGAGATAACAAAATACATATGTCCGGGCGGAAGAAACATAAGAATGGATAGCCACGTATATCAAGGATACAATGTCCCACCGTATTATGATAGTATGATAGGAAAACTTATAGTTTGGGATAGCAATAGAGAAAAAGCTATTCACAAAATGCGTATAGCGCTCGAACAACTCGTAATAGGTGGCATAAAAACAACTCGTGATTTTCATATACAAATGATGAAAAACAAAGATTTTATATCAAATAATTACGATACCAACTATCTATCAAAGCATTAAAAATAGAGTGCGATTAGGATTTTATCCTGATTGCACTTTTAAGGAAATTTGTGAAATTAATTAACTCATTTTGCGTAGGTTTGCTGTTATCACTATCTATTTTATTTACAATTTTTGTTGGAATAAAGATTAATTACTTTGATTATTATGCGATAAATGAGTTTTTTAATGTGATATTTGTTGATAATATAAATTTTTATATTCTTTTGCCTATATCAATAGCACTTGGTTATCTTTTGCTATATTTTAGATTTAAAAAGTTTATTATGGTTTCTTATCTGATTTGTCTTATGGCTTGTGTTTGTTCCTGGAACGAATACATAGGAAAACAGATAGGCGAGTTTTTGTTTATGAGTAAGCCTTATGAAAAAATAATAACATACAATAACGAAACAAAAAAGATAAAACTCATAACAATGTATAAAGGTAGGGATAAAATTTATCTTAGAGTTGATGGCACCAACACAGTATTTAGTAATAAAAAATAAGACTATTTTGTGATATAATCATTCCTTATAATAAGGAAAAAAATGAATGATTTAGACTTTTTTTATCAAACACCTTTAAAAAATTTCAAATTTATAAACCGAAAAGTTTTTATCACATCAGCAAAAACTATAATATCAGGCTGTATAGGAAGTGGTAAAACTTCACTAATATCTGAGTATTTAAACAAATTTAAACAAAATGATAGACTTTATATAAACCTAACCGATACAAGAATAGACAAAAACCAAGTCTTAAAAAACTTACAAGCTTTTATCACAAAAAATAATATCAAGGTTTTAGCTATTGAAAATATTAGCCAAAATGATATAGCAAATTTGACAAGCTGTTTTAAGCATTGCGAAAAAATAGTTTTTTCAACATATGATACAAATCTAAAAATAGATGGTTTTTCAAACCTAAAACTGAACTATCTAGACTACGAGGAATTTATATCATTTTTTAAAAAAAACATAGACCAATCAATGCTTTTTAGCCATTTTTTAGCACACGGAGGAGCTGTAAAAAGTGCATTTTTAGATCCAACTGAAAACTCTGAGTTTTTACAAAACGAATTAAAAAGAGGTCTTGAATATCAAAAGATAGAGTTACTAAAAGAGTGTGCTTTTCAAATATCATCTGAACTAAACAGCTTTGAAATCTATAAAAACATAAAAGCAAAAACAAAAGTTTCAAAAGATAGTGTATACAATAAAATTTACGAGTTAGAACAAAATGGTTTTATTATAAATATAGGCAAATTTAATGAATCAAAAGCCAAAAAAAGAGTGTTTTTTTCAAATTTCGCACTAAAAAATAGCTTGATTTTAAAAAAAGATTTCAACTCTGTATTTAAAAATGCTGTTTTTTGTGAGTTACTAAAATTAAAAACGGATATATTCTACACAAAAGAGTTTGATTTTTATCTGCCAAATAGAAAAATAGCTATTTTATGTGTGCCTTTCGGAATAAGCGAAATAGTATTTTTAAAATTTCAAAAACTTCGTTCAGTCCTTAAAGAACTCAATATAAGCAAACTTCAAGTCATAAGTGTATCAAACTACGATGAAGTAAGCCAAGAGGGCATAAGATGCGAAATAACACCATTCTACCAATGGGCATTAGGATTTTAAAAACATCGATACGCAAAAAAGTATTACAAAAAAGTTAAATAATAATTTTATATAAACTGTAATTGCAGCACCAAAATATATTAATTTAAACAAAATAAACACAATATACATTATAATTAACAGAATAAAATTAACTACTTACTATAACTTAAAAACAACTCTCATCAATCTTAAATCAAAAAAATTTTTTTTAATAAAAAATACAAATTAAGAAAATAATTATTTTATTCATTGTATAATCTTGATACTTATTTTTAATATTAGGATGGAAAATGAAAAAAATTATTTCTAGTGTTGTTGTAGCATCTTTATTTGCTACTGGTGCGTTTGCTTTTAATGCAAAAATGGATCCTGAGCTAAGTTTCACAGGATATAAAATGGAAAATAAAACTGCTGTTGGCGGAACATTTAAAAAATTTGAATTTAAATCAGAAAAAAAAGATAGTTTTATTGACTTTGCTAAAACAATTGATATAAAAATTGAATCAACTGGTTTAACTACAAAAAATCCACTTCGCGACAAAAGAATTGCTTCTATTTTCAAAAATGAAGCAATAATGGCAAAAATCGTTGATGTAAAAGGTGATGAAAACAAGGGCGAATTTACTCTTGAAATCACAGCAAATGGAGTAACAAAAACTTATAACGCTCCTTATGAAGTAAAAGATGGAAAGCTAGCAGCTAGCGCTGTTTTAGATGTTCTTGATTTTAGCTTAAATGAAACTTTCAATAAGTTCGCACAAGAGTGTAAAGCTTTACATAGTGGAAAAACTTGGAGCGAAGCTAAAGTTGATATGAATCTAATGATAGAAAAATAATTCTTTCTAAATGTCTTTGGTTTTAGCCAAAGACATTATTTTTTATCTATATCTTTTTATACGGTTCTTGTCCTACCTCATAAAAATTATTACCTTCGCAATCAATCGCAACTATAGCTGGAAAATCCTCAACAGTAAGTCTTGCTATTGCCTCTGGCCCAAGCTCAGGATAGGCTAAAACCTCATATTTTTTTATACTCTGACTTATCAAAGCACCGGCACCACCTATAGCTACCATATAAACACAGCCTGATTTTTTCATAGCATCAACAACATCTTGCGACCTATATCCTTTACCTATCATGCCATTTATACCAACTTCATTTATCATAGTGGGCGTATATTTATCCATTCTTCCGCTTGTCGTAGGGCCTGCTGCACCTATAACCTCTCCCGGTTTAGCAGGACTTGGTCCCAAATAATATATAGTCTCTCCAGCCAATTTTACCGGCAAACTCTCACCTCTTTGCAATGTTTCTATCAAAGCCTTGTGAGCAGCATCTCTTGCAGCAATAATAGTTCCTGATATTAAAATATTATCTCCAGCTTTTAGGCTTTTTACTACCTCTTTATCAAAAGGTGCTTGTATTTTTTTTATATCTGACATAACTAAACTCCTTAAATTTCAGCATCAGCGTGGCGAGCAGCGTGACAATTTATATTTATAGCAACAGGAAGACCTGCGATATGAGTTGGATACCATTCTATATTTACCTTTACGGCTGTAGTATCTCCGCCTAAACCCTGAGGACCTACGCCTGTTTTTCTAGCAAGTTCTAGCAACTCTTCTTCTAGTTTTGCATATCTCTCATCACTATTTTTACTATCAATAGAACGAACAGCTGCATGTTTTGACAAAAGAGCGGCTTTATCCATAGTGCCACCTATTCCAACACCAATAACCATTGGTGGGCAAGCATTTGGTCCAGCCAACTTTACAGCATCTAAAAAAACTTTTTTAACACCCTCTATTCCATCGGCAGGAACAAGCATTTTTAAAATAGATTTATTTTCACTACCAAAGCCTTTTGGGGCTACTTTTATTTTGATTTTGTCACCAGGGACAATCTTTGTGTTTATAACGGCTGGGGTATTATTTGTAGTATTTTTTCTTTCAAAAAGTGGTTCAGCAACAACTGATTTTCTCAAATAACCACCGACGTAACCATCTGCTACACCAGCATTTACAGCATCTTCTATATACTCACCTTCTATTCTTACATCTTGTCCTATCTCCAAAAATACAACAGTCATTCCAGTATCTTGACATATTGGAGCTACTTTTTTTTCAGCTAGTTCTGAGTTTTGCAACAATTTAAATAAAATATCCTTTGCTAAAGGTGATGTTTCTGTTTGTGTAGCTTTTATAAAAGCTTCTTTCATATCAGGAGTAATAACATAACAGGCTTTTTTACAAAGCTCACTTACAACCTTTTTTATTTCATCTGTATGAATAATTCTCATAATTCCTCCTTGTTATTAAAAAATTACATTTCTAATTATACTATATAAAAAAGCAATTTTATAAAAATAATAAAAATTATCTTTATAAAAAAATATTAATTTTATATTTTAATAAATATTTGAATTTATACAATTAGAATTTAAAGTTAGTATTTACTAAAAATGACTTAAGATAGCAGGCTTTATTATTTAATAACTTTTTAAACTTTGTGGTTTTATAATACTATTTTTAAAAATTTATTATTTGGAGGCTCAAAATGCTTAAAAAAATATTATCTTTAGCCGTTGTTGCAACACTAGGTTTTGCCGTAAATGCAAATGCTCATCAAATTATAGCAAGCAGTGTTGGAAAAAATAAATTTGAAGCTAAATTCTGGGCACACACGCAATTTGACGATTATAACTCAAACCAACTTCTTGGAGCCAAAGCTTACGATGAAAATTTAGATCGAATAAAAACAGGTATAAAATATAATTATAATGATGATTCGAAAAAACCTGAAATTCTAACAGAAAAAGCACCTGCCATAATGGTAACAGTTTTTGATGCAAAATACTGGGTTCAAACAGATGCCGGATACAAAAATGGAAATAAAACAAAAATAGATGATGTTGTGTTTGATGACATCAAGAGTGTTAAAATAGGAAAAACATATTTTTCTTGGAACGAGAAATTTTTAGATCCGATAGGTTTAAAACTAGAAGTAATAGCGCTAAACGATCCTTTAAAAGTTAAAGTTGGTGACTCTTTACCTGTTTTGGTATTAAAAGATGGCAAACCAGCAAAAGGTGTAGCATTTGAAACAGCAAATGAAGACCTTGATAACTTAACTAATGAATTTGGTATAGCTTTAATTCCTATCAAAGAAAAAGGGCTAAATATAATTGCAGCAAGAGGCGAAGAGCCATTATTTAATGACCCAGATGCACATACTTTATTTATCCAAAGCTCTATATCTTTTGAGGTAAAATAGTGAAATTTTTTGTTACATTGGCATTTATTTGCTCTTTTTTGTTTTCACATGGTCTTTTTTATGAAGCAAAAGAGGGCAAAGCTATAATAATAAATGCAAATTTCACAAAAAGCGTACCTGCCGCATATGCAAAGATTGAAATTTTTGAGGGAGATTCTGCTCTTGCATTTGTAAATAGTAGAATGGATAGCAAAGGTAATTTTGCATTTTTACCGCAATCTGCCGGAACCTACAATGTAAAAATAACAGCTGGTAGCGACCATGGCGAACACATAAAAGAATTTAAGATAGATGTGGCAAATGATTTTGAAATTGCAAAATTTGAACAGCCAGTATTTCAAAAATACTTTGGTGCTCTTAGCGCAATTGGTATTATTTTTGGAATTTTTGGTGTATTATCATTAATTAAATCAAGAAAAAAAGATAACTAATGCATATATCAGAAGGTGTATTAAACAACACTATAATTACCGCAGGATGGGCTGTATCTACTTCATTAGCTGCCTACGCACTTTATAAATTAAAAAACAAAGACATGCCAAAAATTGCAATGCTATCGTCTTTGTTTTTTATAGGTTCGTTTATACACATACCGGTTGGGCCTACAAGCGTTCATCTTTTGTTTAACGGCTTGATTGGGGCAATTGGCGGTTTAAACTCGTTTTTGGCTATAATGATAGCTCTATTTTTTCAAGCCCTGCTTTATGGGTTTGGAGGCATAGGGGTTCTTGGTGTAAACACCTTTATTATGGCATTTCCAGCAGTTGTGGTTTGGTATTTTTTAAGACCCAAACTACACAAAAATACGAATTTAGTATCTTTTATAGGTGGTTTTTTGCCGGTTTTATTAAGCGTTATATTATTGTGTGCGGTTTTGCTTATAAATAGTACAAAACTCGAATATGCTATTTATATGATCGTATTATTTAACCTACCATTAATGTTTATAGAAGGCTTTATATCAGTATTTACATTGCGTTTTATCTTAAAATATAAGCCTGATTTTTTATGAACAAACCGGTTTGTTACTTACTTTGCATAATACTTTATGATTTTTTATTGCTTAATTTAAACGATTTTGGCGCATTTGACTTTTTTATACCATTTTTTGCGTTTTTATTTTTATGTCCTGATAAAAAAAGTGTATTTTTTTGGCTACTTGGATTGAATTTATTTATCCTTTTTATAGTCATTTCATACCTTATAAACAACGAAATACAAAATGCAAAAATTATCTTTTTAAGATCAAATTTAATACTTCTTTTAGTTCTTAGTTTGCTATTTAACAAAGATCAATACTTTATTACAAAAGCACTTTATGAGCTTAAATTTCCACAAAAAATTATAGCCATAATGGTAATAAATTCAAGATTATTTAGTGATTTTTTACAAAAAACCAAACAAATACCAAAAACGTTAAAAGCAAGAGGCGTTAACCTAACAACCTCATTTTTTACATACAAATGTTATGCCAATTTAATAGGCAAAAATATAGTTGCCAGTCTTGATCTTGCATTTGAAATTTTTAATACAATGAAAGTAAGGGGATATAAAGACAAAATTGCATTTTTGCATTCAGAAAAAGCACATTTTGGAGAAATAATGCTTTTAATACTTAGCGTTTTAAATATTTTATATAGGATTATAATTAATTGATGAAAAATTTAGTAGAAATTAGAAATTTATCTTTCAAATACAAAGACAAAACCATCTTACAAAACATAAACTTAGATATACAAGAAGACTCAAAAATAGTAATACACGGAAATAACGGCAGAGGGAAAAGCACTTTTTTATCACTTTTAGCTGGATTAAAAGATGATTGCAAAGAGAATATAAAAACTCGCCCTGATTTAAAAATAGCATATTTGTTTCAAGATAGCAATGATCAGTTTATAGCCCCAAACGTTATTGAGGATGTAGCTTTTTCACTTTTAGTAGATGGTGTAAACGCAAAAGAAGCTGAAAGATTATCAAACAACATACTTGAAAGACTAAAAATATCACATCTTAAAAATAACTCTATATATTATCTATCTGGTGGGGAAAAAAGGCTTGTTGCAATAGCTGGAATGCTAGTAAGATATGCTGATTTATATCTATTAGATGAGCCATTTAAAGAGCTAGATAAAGAAAAAACCAATCTAGTCTTAGAAATTTTAAATGAAAAAAAAGCATTTGTTTTAATAACTCACGAAAAAAAAGAACTTCTTCAAAACGTTGAATTTTTTGATCTAGATATGCTAGAAAAAGAGTTTTGATTATTGTAAAGATTTACCTTCATCTTTATGTAAATAGCCAAAAGCCAAATCAGCATAACGCTAAAGCACTTATTTAAAAATATATAACCAAAAGAATATTGTAATTTTAGCACTATCTCCAATGCTGTCTTTATAAAACTTAAAAGCATAAAGCAACAGCAATGCCAACACCTATGCATATTTGCTGTATAACACTAAGCATGATAAATAACGAACCGGCTAAATTTTAGCTATCTTATAATGACTAATGCATTACTGGAAGTAAACAGTATAGACCATAAAATCCACATAAAATAACTATTGTAAACATGGAAGCACTATTTCCCATTGCCATAGTAAAAATAGAAACTGATATTAATACTGTTTTATAGCTTATTTTCTTTAAAATATATGCTATAAAAACTCAATCAAAACAGCGCACGTTTGGATTGGAACAAGCAAAGAGAACCAACACATCGGCACCATAAGCAAACCACTAAACAAGACAATAAAAGCACTTTAAATAAAAAACCCAGGCTCCGCAATAAAATCAATTCTATAGTCAAACAAACAAGCCCAAAAGAAAATAACGTAAAACCTTTCCAGTATAATTTTCTACTAAATTTTTTAAATTAGGCAAGTACCTGCCACAAAGTATCGCTCAAGCAAACCAGACATTTAAAGCGGGGTAAAAAAGATATAGCTACTGATAGCTTATGATAGAAATTTGAACATAAAACAGAGACTCATTAAAACTTGCAGCTATACTAGGTAAAGTAGTATAAAATAGTAAGTAGCACATAAAAAGACAATGGCACCAACTCAAGTTAGTCCTTTATGAGAATAATTATTCTTCATAATTATCACAAAAAGCTACAAAATTTATAATCAATTTATAGTTATTTTGATATAGACTTGTAATTTTTTACAATTATTTTTCAAAGTGTATAAATAAGATAATATACACTTTGAATATTTTACAGATATTTAAATTGTTAAATTTTATTTAAAATTTTAAATCTCAGATAGTATCTTTTCTACAACCATTCTTGGGTTGTCAGACTTATATATAGGGCGACCGACCACTATAAAATCGCTTAAATTTTCTTTTGCGGTATTTATATCAGCTACTCTGTTTTGATCATCTGATGACTCTTTAAATGGTCTAATGCCCGGAGTTAGTGTTAAAAAGCTATTGCTTGTTGATTGTTTTATAAGTTTGCTTTCAAAAACAGAGCAAACCATCCCATCAAGACCACACTCATAAGCATCTATACTAAATTTCCTAACACGATTATTTATAGTTTCATTATAAACATCAAAAAACTCATCTTGAGAAAAACTAGTAAGAGCTGACACAGCAAAGAGCAATGGGCGACTTGACTTTATACTTAGTCTATTTGCGACCTCGCTCATAGCTCTTTTTCCGGCGCTTGCGTGGATATTTGTCATATCTATGCCAAGATCAGCTATAACCTCAGCAGCATCTGCCATTGTGTTTGGTATATCGTGAAGTTTAAGGTCTAAAAAAATTTTAAAATTCATCTTTTTTAGCTCAGTTAAAAACAAAGCCCCATCTCTAAGATAGCTTCTAAGTCCAACTTTCATCCATATATCAAGACCATTTAAACCTCTTGCGAGATTTAAATTTTCATCTAAGCTTTGCATATCAAGCGCTACACAAAGCTTCATTTATTTACTAACCTTATCTAATATTGCATTTACAAATCTAGGGCTTGTATCACTTGCAAGCTCTTTTGCAAGCTCTATAGCTTCATTTATAACAACAGCCTTATCTGTGTCTGCAAATTTGATCTCAAATATACCAAGTCTAATAATAGAGCGTTCAACAAGCCCCACCTTGCTTATATCTTCATCTTTAAGGTGTTGTTTAAAAACATTATCTATATCATCTTTTTTTTCAAGAATTTTATTAAAAGTTTCAACTACCTGGGTTTTTCTCTCGTTTCTTATCTTTTTATCTTCCAAGAACTCTTCTAAGAACTCTTTACTATCTGTCCCCATTTCATAAGCATACAAAAGTGAAACTACGGCTTGTCTAGCTTGATGACGAGTTGCCATTTTAAACCTTTAAAGTTTTATAAAGATTAAGCATTTCTATAATGCCAGCCATAGCTTCAAAGCCTTTATTTCCAGCTTTGCTTCCAGCTCTTTCTATAGCTTGTTCTATACTATCTACTGTTAAAACACCGAAACTTACAGGTTTTCCGTGCTTTAATGTTACATTTGCTATACCTTTTGTTGTTTCAGCTGATACATAATCAAAATGCGGAGTTGAACCCCTAATAACAGCACCAACACAACAAACAGCATCAAATTTTCCACTTTGTAAAACTTTTTCTAAAACCATAGGTATCTCAAATGCGCCAGGCACTAAAATAAGGCTTAGATTTTTTTCATCTCCACCGTGTCTTAAAAAGGCATCTTTTGCACCCTCAACTAGCCTATCTGTTATTATATGATTAAATCTAGCGTTTATTATCGCTATCTTTTCACTTCCATCTAATGAAAGTTTTCCTTCTATAATGTTCATATCTATCCTTTTAAAATTTCTTCTATTTTCATAGTTTGTTCCACTAGATGTTTAAGCTCACTTATATCTAGCATGTTTGAACCATCGCAAAGCGCCTCGCAAGGGTTTATATGTGTTTCATAAAAAAATCCATCTACACCGACACTAGCCGCAGCCTTTGCTAAATACGGCACAAATCTAGCATCGCCGCCACTTTTACCATTTGCAGACCCAGGCATTTGGACACTATGTGTTGCGTCAAATATCACAGGTGCATACTCACGCATAATAGGCAAATTTCTCATATCAACTACTAAATTTCCATATCCAAATGTGCTTCCACGCTCACAAAGCCATACTTTGTTTTGCTTTGCTACTTCATAACCTTCATCTTTTATATTTCTGGTTTCAAGCACTTTTTTAACTGAGTATTTCATATTATCAGCAGCTAGAAACTGACCTTTTTTGATATTTACAACGGCATCTGTTTTTGCTGCAGCCACAAGTAAATCAGTTTGGCGACACAAAAAAGCAGGAATTTGAAGCACATCTGCTACTTGTGCTACCCTTTGTGCTTGATAGCTTTCGTGAATATCTGTTAAAATTTTATATCCAAATCTCTCTTTTACTTTTGCCAATATCTCGCAACCTTTTTCTAAACCAGGACCGCGAAAACTTGAAATACTTGTCCTATTTGCTTTATCAAAACTTGACTTAAAATAAAAATCTATATTTTTGTTATCATTAAATTCTTGTAGTCTCTCGGCGACTTGCATTACAAGCTCTTCGCTTTCTATTACGCAAGGACCAGCTATTAATATCATCATTTCTCCCTTACAACTATTATCCCGCTAAGAATAACAAGTATTATACCAAAAAAAGCTAATCCATCAGGAAGCTTATCACCCATAAAAAATCCTATAATTATCGTAAAAATTACATCAAGATAACTGACGGCTGCCACAACTCCAGCTTTTTTGCTGACCGCATATGCCTTTGTCATATAAACTTGAAAAAAAAGTCCAAAGACTCCCATAGCTATAATTGCTGCTAAATCCCAAATATTTGGCATAACAAATTTTGATAGTAAAAAATCAATCGGCTCATACTCAACAAACTCAGCCATACCCATAAAAACAAGCGGTAGTAAAGAACCCCAACCCATAAAAGATAAAACTATAACCTTTGTATCATAACTCTTTTTTAATTCCCTGACGCTTGTATATGCAAGTGCTGCTCCAACACCACTCCAAATCCCAAGCCAATCTGTTTTGCTTATACCTAGGTTTGGTTGAATGATAAAAAGTATCCCAATAAAACCTAAAAATATCGCTCCCCAGCCTTTAAAGCTAAGTGATTCTTTAAACACAAATGCCGCTAAGATAGCTGTAAAAATTGGACTTGTTTTTGAAAAGGTAAATGCCGCTCCTAAATTTATATGAGCTATATTATAAAAAAATGCAAAAAGTGCTATTGTTCCTACAAAACCACGGAACATAAGTAAAAATATATGCCCGCCTTTTTGATTTAATGGCTTTTTAAAAATGGCATATAGTATCATCATTAAGCCTATTAAATTTCTAAAAAAAACGACTTCAATGGATGGTAAATCGCTGCTTAAAATTTTGGCAAAAGCACCAGTGAAAGCAAATAAAATAGAGGCAATAATCATATAATAAATGCCTAAATTTCTTATAATAATTCTACGAAACAAAATAATACCTTTAAATTTAAACATATATTTTACTCAAATTAACGAACAAAAAGCTTAAATTTTGTATAATATTGACTTTAAAAAAGGAAAAAAGTGCAAAAGATTATATTAGTAGGTAAGCCAAATGTCGGAAAGAGTTCGCTGTTTAATAGACTAGCAAGACAGAGAATTGCGATAACTAGCGATGTTAGTGGAACAACAAGAGATACAAATAAAGCCATAATAAACATCTATGATAAAAGATGTTTACTGATAGATTCAGGAGGTCTTGATGATAGCTCTGAATTGTTTCGCAATGTAAAAGCAAAAACTCTAAATGAAGTAAAAGAGTCTGATGCTATCGTTTATATGGTTGATGGCAAGATGATGCCAGATGATGAAGATAGAGAGCTTTTTTATGAACTAAGCAAACAAAAACTTCCCATTTGTTTAGTGATAAATAAATGTGATAGCAAAAAAGATGAACAAAGGGCTTGGGAGTTTATAAGCTTTGGTGCAAAAGATGTATTTAGTATATCAGTTAGCCACAATACCGGCATAGATGAGCTTAGTGATTGGATAGAAAAACATCTAAAAGATGAGATTATACCTGATGAAAGCGATGATTTTGATGATTTTTTAGATGAGATAGATGATAATTTAGAAACAAAACAAGACTTTGAAAACAAAAATATAAGAGTTGGGATAATAGGGCGCGTTAATGTTGGAAAATCAAGTTTATTAAATGCCTTGGTAAAAGACTCTCGTGCCGTTGTTAGCGATGTAGCTGGAACCACAATAGACCCTGTAAATGAAGTTTATGAAAATGATGGCAAAATTTATGAGTTTGTAGATACGGCTGGTATAAGAAGAAGGGGTAAGATAGAAGGCATTGAAAAATACGCACTAAATAGAACACAAAAAATTTTAGAAAATACAGATATAGCACTTTTAGTCCTTGATAGCTCAGAACCTTTTAGCGAGCTAGATGAGAGAATAGCCGGACTTGCATCTAAGTTTGATTTGGGGATAATTATAGTTTTAAATAAATGGGATAAGTCGCAAGTAGAGTTTGATGAGATGGTAAAAGATATAAAAGATAGATTTAAATTCCTAGCTTATGCACCTATCATAAGTGTATCCGCACTCGGTGGAAAAAGAGTCCATAAGGTATACTCTATAATAAACGAAGTTTATGAAAATTTCACACAAAAACTTCAAACATCAAAATTAAACGAAGTAATATCAGAAGCAACAAAGACACATCCACTGCCACACGACAAGGGTAAATCTGTAAAAATTTATTATGCCGTTCAATTTGCTTTTGCGCCACCAAAAATAGCACTTATAATGAATAGACCAAAGGCTTTGCATTTTAGTTATAGACGCTACTTATCAAATAAACTAAGAGCTAGTTTTAACCTAAGCGGTGTTCCTATAAAATTCATACCTAAAAAACGCGGAGAAACAAACGAAGATGAAGGGTGAAAACTTGGTTTTAATAGGCTTTATGGGTGCTGGTAAAAGCTCTGTTGCAAGAGAACTTGCAAAAAGCCTAAAAATGTTTAACCTTGATAGTGATAATCTAATAGAAAATAGCGAAGGTATGAGCATACCTAGGATATTTGAAACAAAAGGGGAAAGTTATTTTAGAGATTTAGAAAAGAAGCTTTGTAGTTTTTTAGCCAAAAACATAACAAATGCCATTATCTCAACCGGCGGTGGCTTTGTAAATACTAAAAGTATAAAACAAATAGGAAAAATAATATATCTAAAATCAAGTTTTGAGTTTATTATACAAAGATTGCAAAATGGTGAGAATTCAAAAGCTGATTTTGAAAAAAGACCACTTTTAAAAAATTTAGATGAAGCAAAAAAAATATTTTTGCAAAGAGAAGAAATTTATCAAAAAAAAGCTGATATTGTGGTTTGTATAGAAAACAAAACCTTAAAACAAATAGCAAAAGAGATAAAAAACAAAATAAAGGATTAGATTTGAGAGTATTAACAGGACTTCAACCATCAGGCAAATTGCACCTTGGAAATTATTTTGCAAGTATAAAACAAATGCTAAATGCTCAAGAAAATAGCGATATGTTTATCTTTATAGCAAATTATCACGCTATGACTTCAACTAGTGAAGCAAAAACCTTAAGACAAAACACACTAGAAGCTGCTGCTGCATTTTTATCGCTTGGAATTGACCCTGATAAATCAACATTTTGGGTTCAAAGTGATGTGAAAGAAGTTCTTGAATTGTATTGGATTTTGAGTCAATACACACCTATGGGGTTACTTGAAAGAGCGCATAGTTACAAAGATAAAACAGCAAAAGGCATAAGTGCAAATCACGGATTATTTAGTTATCCTGTGCTTATGGCGGCTGATATTTTGATGTATAGTGCTGATGTTGTGCCTGTCGGAAAGGATCAAATTCAACACGTTGAGATAGCAAGAGATATAGCCTTGAAATTTAACAACGACCACGGAGATATTTTAAAACTTCCAAATTATAAGGTTGATGAAAATGTGGCGACTGTTCCTGGTGTTGATGGTGCAAAGATGAGTAAAAGTTATAAAAACACCATAGATATCTTTTCTGATGCAAAAGGATTAAAAAAGCAAATATCTCAAATCGTAACTAGCTCAGAGCCTCTAGAGGCTCCAAAGGATTGGAAAAACTGCAATATCTATAATATCGCCAAGCTATTCTTGGATGAAAATGGACAAAAAGATTTGCAAGCTAGATATGAACGAGGCGGAGAGGGTCACGGACATTTTAAAATGTATCTAAATGAGCTTGTTTGGGATTATTTTGCTGATGCGAGAGAGAAATTTGATTATTATATAAATAATACAAATGAAATAGAAAAAATCTTAGAAAACGGTGCAAAAAAAGCCAAAGATGTAGCTTTGCCTTTGATTGAAAAAGTAAGACAGACTACTGGAATTTATTAATAAGGAAAAACAATGATAAACTTAAAACTTCTTGATAGCAATTATGATGAATTTGTAAAAAAACTTCGTGGCAAAAAGACAAATGAAGAGCTACTTGAGACCCTTTTGCAAACTTTTAATACCTTAAAAAAAGAAAAAATAGAGCTTGAAAACTTGCAAGCTATCCAAAACTCAAAAAGCAAAGAGCTTGGAAATTTAGCCAGAAGTGGTGCTGATGTTTCAGGATTAAAACAAGAACTTAGCCAAAACAAAGAGGCTATAAGCTCAAAAAGCGAGATAGTAAAAGAGCTAGAAGCAAAACTTTCAGATATAGCAAATAGTGTCCCAAATATTATAGATGATGATGTGCCTTTTGGCGAAGATGAAAATGACAATGTATGTATAAAAGAGGTATTGACACCAAGAGAGTTTAGCTTTGAACCGAAACCACATTATGAACTAAGTCCTGATTTGGACTTTGAAAGAGGTGTAAAAATTTCTGGGTCTAGATTTACTATCATAAAAGGACAGATGGCTAGACTTAGTAGGGCTTTGGTAAATTATATGATAGATTTTAATAATTCAAGAGGATTTGAGCTTGTAAATGTTCCTTTTTTGGTTAGTTCAAATACACTTTATGGAACTGGACAGCTTCCAAAATTTGAAGAGGATTTGTATAAAGTTGATGGAGAAGATTTGTATCTTATACCTACCAGCGAGGTTCCGGTAACAAATATATATAATGATGAAATTATCCCGGAAGAAGAGCTTCCTATAAAGATGACTTGTTATTCTGCTTGTTTTAGAAAAGAGGCTGGAAGTGCTGGGAGAGATACGAGGGGAATGATAAGACAACATCAATTTGAAAAAGTTGAATTGGTTTGTATCACAAAACCGGAAGATAGCGAAAAGACGCTTCAAGATATGGTTGATTGTGCTTCTGATTTGCTTGCTTCACTTGGCCTACCACATCGCCATATGCTTTTATGCAGCGGGGATCTTGGTTTTAGTGCTGCAAAAACGATAGACCTTGAGGTTTGGTTGCCTTCTGCTAATAAATTTAGAGAGATAAGTTCTGTATCAAATACTAGGGATTTTCAAGCAAGAAGAGCAAAAATTCGTTATAAAAATGGATCAAAAAATACCTTAGTTCACACACTAAATGGATCAAGTTTGGCTGTAGGTAGAACACTTATTGCTATAATGGAAAATTATCAAAACCAAGATGGCACAATAGAAATTCCAGAAGTTCTTAAAAGGTATATGTAGTGTCAGAAGATGAGGTAGTTTTAAAACCACCTGGCGAAGATGATAAGCCAGATGAATTGGTCTCCATTGAAAGTTTACAAGAAGATGATCAAAACGAAGAGCAAGAACAAGAGCAAGAACAAAAAGAGCCATTTTTAACCAAAAAAAAGATAATCATATTTGCTAGTATTGGCATTTTTATCCTGCTATTGATTGTTATTTTGATCGTTGTGCTTTCAAAAAAAGATAAAAAACAAAACTTTGACACAAATCAGCTTGTAAAACAGATAGAGCAAAACTACCCAACAAAGGATTTTGAGGCTTCTAAGATAGATGACATGATAAGTAAAGCAAATGAACTTTACGAACGTGGGGATAAATTTCAAGCACTTAAAATTTATGAAAATATAGCGACACAGAGTCAATCTTTATCAAGCTATAATCTTGGAGTTTCGCAAATGAAACAAGGAAAGTGTGATGAGGCTATAGAGTCTTTTTTAAAAGCTATTCACAACAAAGAAAACACAACGGTTAGCGCTATAAATGCTGCCGTTTGTTCTTTGGATTTAAACAATACTCAAAATTTTAAATACTATATAGAACTTGCTGAATCATTCTTGCAAGATGAATCAAACTCACCACTTTATAATTATTATTTTGCACTTATAAATTATTATAAAGGTAATTATATAGAGGCACTCCATGCTTTATCTCATCCAAATGGCGATCACTATAAAGATAAATACCTTTATCTAAGCGGTAAGATACTAACGATGCTTGGAAGATACAAGGAGGCTATACAAAAACTTGAAGCACAAAAAGAATTTGATGTAAATTTAACTCTTTCGCAACTTTATGCAAGACTTGCTATCTATGACAAAGCAAGACAATACCTAGAAAAAGCCTCTAAAAATACTACAAATCCAGACCTTATGAGAATGACTAATGCTTTGATAAATTTAAAAACCGGGTATTATGCAAATAGTGCAACACTTATTGATGAAGTTTATAAAATAGATAAAACATTACCTGGTAAAATTTACAAAATAAAAGCCACTTTAAACCCTGAGCTATTTGACATAAACATAGCCCAAAAACACTTTGAAAATGATATGTTTTTTGACAAGGTAAAGAGATACGAAACACTATTTTATTTTGCTCCATATAAAGTTTTTGATGCAAAGCAAACCATACAAAGAATAAGAAAAGGCGGTATTAGTATATTTTTAGATGATACCACTAGTGCTAGTGATTATTTAAAAAACACACAGCTTTTATCAAATGTAAATATAGAGCTATCAAATGCTATTGCAAAGGCTTTAAACTACAAGCTAAAAGAGGCAAATATGGATTTTATAAAGCTTGTGTCTATATATCCAAAACACTCTATATTGCATTATAATCTAGCACTTACATATGCACAACTTGGAAATTTTTCTATGGCCTTAAAACATTTTGCTACAAGCTATCATCTTGATCCTACCAACTATCTAGCTGGTGTTTTTCATGCTATTTGCGCGGATATAACAAACAATTTAAATCCAAAATTTATAAGCGAACTTAGTAAAAACCTAAGAAACGACACAAATATTCAACGACCGAATATTTATAATTCTTTATTGGATTTGATAGCACAAAACCAATCATCTATGATTAGATATCTAGAAGAGTCAAAAGATGAAAGCACTTTAAACTTAGCCTTTGAAATAATAATCGCTAAAATGTCATCTAGAGATGAAGTAATGAAAGAAAAAACAGCTAAACTACTAGAGCTTATGCCAAATGATATAGTTTCAAATATACTAAATTTTATAGCAAACTACGACACAGATGATATAAAAACATATGCACTAAATATACAAAAATACTTTAAAAACAAAGACTTAAATGAAGATAGCTTTTATAATGGGGCAAGCATAATTAAAAAACAATATACTAAATTGCTTCAAATTTCTGGGCTTTTGTTTTACGAAAGAGATAAGATTGTTCAAAAACTAAAAGATGCACCATCAAATGTGAATTTGCTTCAAACATTGGCATACATGCAACTTTTTACAAATGAATTTGATAAAAGTTTTGAAATTTATAATATTTTGATAGATAATTTTAAAGTTGAAGATCCAGTTACTCTATTTTTAGCTTCAGTCGCTGCAACTGGAGCAAATAAGTCAGCAAACGCAATAGCACTTTTAGAACTAACTCGTATTAGTGATCCAGATGCGATAGAAAATAGAATCGCACTTGGTTTTTTATATCAAGAAATAGATAATATAAAAGCAGCTATGCTTCAATACAGTAAAGTTGGAAACACTGATCACAAAAATGAATTTTATGATTTTAGTATCATTGATAATCAATAAATTTTATATTTTTTAAGTCTTATTTTGATAAATTGTATCTTAAAATATTAAAGGAGAAGTATTGTTTGATTGGATAGCATCGCCTGAAGCTTGGGTATCACTTTTTACGCTTACAGGACTTGAGATAGTTTTGGGCATTGATAATATTATTTTTATAGCGATTTTAGTAGGAAAATTGCCACAACACCAAAAAGACAAAGGGCGTATGGTGGGTCTTGGGCTTGCTATGATTACTAGAATATTACTTTTGTTGTCTTTGTTTTGGATAATGAAACTAACAAAACCGCTTATTAGCCTTTTTGGATTTGATATCACTGGTCGTGATATTGTTCTGATTTTAGGAGGCTTGTTTTTGATAGCAAAATCAACAATGGAAATTCACTCAAGCATAAATGGCGAACACGAAGAACATAAAGAAGAAACAAAGGGTTCAAATTTCATATCGGTTGTTACTCAAATAGCCATCATAGATATAGTATTTTCTCTTGATAGTGTTATAACGGCGGTAGGAATGGCTCAGCATATAGAAATAATGATCCTTGCTGTTATTTTAGCTGTTTGCGTTATGATGTTTGCTTCAAAGGCTATATCTGATTTTGTGGATAATAACCCTACGATTAAAGTTTTGGCTTTAGCATTTTTAATAATGATAGGTTTTGCCCTTATAGGAGAAGGTTTTGGAGCTCATATACCTAAGGCTTATATATATTTTGCTATGGCATTTTCACTTAGTGTTGAGCTTATAAATATATATGCAAAAAAGAAACAAGATAAAATAAACAAGAAATAAAAAAGGGACAGACAATAACAGAAAAATATTTTCAGTCCATGTGAGCAAAGATGTTTATGCTAGAAAAATAGCACAAAGCCTATATATGACTATACGAAATGACATTGCTACATCTATTTCTATAGAGCAATTTAAAAAGAAGTGGAGCTAAGACTTTAGCAAATCCTGATGGCTTTGCTATCGTTTTGGATCACCACATGCCAGCAAAAGATATAGCTAGTGTAAATCAAGCAAACTCAGCCACTTCAGCCATAGCTGGACAGATAGCATACCCGAGAGATTGACAATTCTCTCACCTGCGCTTAGTTTAAATAAATTTAATAGCATATGAATTTATCTTTGATATTTTTAACGGGCTTTTTATATTAAGTCTGTTTTAGTCCGTTAAAACAATATAAATTAAATAAGAATAATGTAAAAAGATACAATTAAAACAAATACTGATTTTATAGGGTTTTGTGAGTAAAAATAAAAGAAAGTAAGTAATGGAAAAATTATTAAATGGTGGCTCCGAATGGACTTGAACCATCGACCACTACCATGTCAAGGTAGTGCTCTACCAGCTGAGCTACGGAACCACAAAATAAGTCTTGTATTGTATTAAAAAAATCTTTTTGTAAAGCTTAATCCTATATCTAATAAGACAAAAATCAAATCAAGCTAATAATAAGCGACTATTTTATTTTTTATCTAATTTAATTGTTACACAAAATTTTAACTATAGCCTCTGGTAAAATTTCATGTTCTATACTATGTATAGCATTAGCCCAATCATCTAAACTCATTTGCGATTTACGCTCAAAAGCTCTTTGGGCTATAAGTTTTCCGCCATCAAGCTCTTCGCTAACCCAATGAACACTCACACCGCCAACTTGCATATCACTATCAAAACTCTCTTGTATAGCATGTGCGCCTTTAAAAAGCGGAAGTATAGACGGGTGTAAATTTATCGCTTTTATTTGAGTTGTAAAAACACTTGTTAAAATTCTCATAAATCCAGCCAGCACAACCAAATCTATATCTTGTTTTTTTATCTCTTCAACCAAAGCCGCATCAAATTCTTCTCTTGATGAAAAATTTTTATTTTCTATTATCTTGGTTTCAAGTCCGTATTTTTCTGCTCTTTGTATACCATAAGCATCGGCTTTATTACTTATGCACAAAGCAACCTCAATCCTCACACTATTAAATACTTTGTTGTGAACCTTATCCAAAATGGCTTGCAGATTTGAACCGCTACCGCTAAAAAGCACTGCTATTTTCTTTGTAAGCATTTTATTCCTTTTATGATATTGTTTGGGTTTAAAGCATAGTTGTTTATTTTTTGTTTTTTTGCTGATAATGCGTGTGCTAATGTGCCGTTTATTGCGGCTTTTAAAGGAGAATAACCCTGAGCTAAAAGCCCAAGTATAATACCCGACAACGCATCTCCGCTACCACCTTTTGCAAGAGAGCTTGATCCAAAAGGCATTATAAATAATTTACCATTTTTTGCAATGATGGTATTTGCACCTTTTAGAACCAAAACGCATTTAAATTTTAGGCTAAATTTCTTAGCATACTCAAACCTATTTTTTTGAAGCTCATCAACGCTAATATCAGCCAAACCACCAAGTTTGAGCAATGAGCAAAATTCCTTTGGGTGCGGTGTCAAAACAACCTTTTTATTTTGTTTTAAAATATCAAAAGTAATCTTGCAATGACACATCATAGCATCCAAAACAAGACTTTTATCATTTAGCGTATCCGAACTCAAATTTGACACATCTTCAAGGCTAAGCCCCATTCCAACAGCACCTGCATTCATTTTTTGACTTATTTTATCTGTTTGCATAAGATAGTTTTTTATGATTTTATTTCGACCTATCACACTAACAAGTCCAGCACCTATACTAAACGCTGCTTTTGCACAGATTTCACTAGCGCCTGACAGTTTGCCACAAATAACAAAAGCGTGTCCAAAATCTCCCTTGTTTACACATAGTCTTTTTCTAAATGGTAGTTTTAAGTCGCTTTTTTGAAGCAAAAAAGTATCTGTTTTTGTTTGAAATTTATCTTTGCAAACTCCCAAATTAGCAACTTTTACCCTGCCAACATAATCTTTTGCTTCATCTAAAAAACATCCAAGCTTTAAAGCACCCATACAAATAGTAATATCAGCTTTAAAACACTCGCCTAAAATATTTCCATTTTCACTTAAACCACTTGGAAAATCACAAGCTACCTTATATGCTTTTATTTTGTTTATCTTTTTTAATAGTTTTTTATGCTCTTTGCAAAGTTCTCTATTTAGCCCAGAACCAAAAAGACCATCTAATATGCACTTTGATTTTTTGATTTTTGTTGTTAATTTAACTCCGGCTTTTTTAGCTATTTCTAACTGCTTTTTAGCCAATGGTTTTAAACTTGTGGATGCTAAAAATATTTTTGTTTTGTAGTCCCCTTGAAGCATTCTAAGAGCTGCAAAAACATCTGCTGCATTGTTTCCTCCACCGCATATTCCAAGAATTTTACTACCTTTTTTTATCTTTTTACGTATGTGACTTGCCATAGACAAAGCTGCATTTTCCATTAAAATTTCACTTTCAAGTCCAAATTTTAATGTAGCTCTTAAATCAAGTTCATTTGTGTTTAAAAATAATTTTTTCAAGGCTAATCCTTATTTCTAAAACTCAAAGCTTCCAAAATATGTGATTTTGATATATCGTTTTTAAACTCAATATCAGCAATACTTCTAGCTACTTTTAAAGTCTTTTTTATACCTCTTTGAGATAAATTATACCTTGTTATTGCCTTATTTAAAATATTTTTTGCCTCATCATCAAGGGTGCAAAAATTATCAACATCGCTATCTTGTAATTTTCCATTAAACTCAATCTGCCCACGTTGCTTTTGAAATTTAAAGGCATTTAGCACCACTTCACTCATCTGTCTTGAGGTGATATCTGATTTGTCGGTTTTGCTAACCTCATCCATTTGGACATAAAGGTCAATCCTATCCAAAATAGGTTCTGAAAGTTTTGACTTATACTGCTTTATCTCTCTTTCACTACATCTACAATTTAAATTTTTAGATAATAAATTTCCGCAAGGACAAGGATTTAAAGCAGCCACAAATGTAAATTTTGTATCATAAGAAACTTTTGAATTTACTCTTGAAATATTTATTTTATAATCTTGCAAAGGCTCACGTAAACTCTCTATAACCTGCTTTGAAAAATAGTTAAACTCATCAAAAAACAAAATACCGCCATTAGCCAAAGCTACCTCACCTATCCTAGCAACACTAGTTCCACCACCAAATATAGAGCTTTTTGTTGATGTGTGATGTGGGCTTCTAAATGCACGAACACTACTAAACTCGCTATCTTGCATATTTAAAGAGCGGTAAGCAGCCGAACTTAAAACATCATCCAAGCTTTGAGGTGGAAGAATATACAAAAGTCTTTTAGCACACATGCTTTTACCACATCCTGGGCTTCCTTCAAATATTATATTATGCATGCCAACAGCCGATATAAGACAAGCTCTTTTTGCTCTTGTTTGACCCAAAACATCTTTAAAATCTAGCTTAAAATCTAAATTTGGAAGATATTTTTTACCATTTATCTCAATTATATTTTTAAAAACCGGATGCGTATTTTTAAACTTACAACTTTGTTGATAGTCTTTATCTCTGAAAAAATTAATAGCATCTTGCAACTTATCAACACCATAAATTTCTAAATTTTGTATCTCGCTTGCCTTATCCGCTATGGATTTTGGGACTAAAACTTTTGCATTTTGAACCTTAGTGCTTAAAAAAAGAAGTATTGAAAAAAGATTTGTTGTATTTTTAACACTTCCATCAAGTCCAAGTTCTCCAAAAACAAAAATTTTATCAAGTTGCTCTGATTTTTGAAGTGCTATCAAAAGAGCTATTGAGAGATCAAAATGTGAACCGTTTTTGGATATATCAGATGGGGATAGGCTGATAGTAATTTTTTGAGATGGAAACGAAAACCCCAAAGATAAAAGTGCTGCCTTTACACGCTCAGTGCTTTCTTTTATACTTGCACCAGCTAGCCCTACTATGTTAAACCCCGGCAACCCCCTAGAAAATACAGACTCTACTTCTACAATTTTTAAGCCATCTAAGTATGTTGCGCAGTATAGGGATTTCATATATTTATTTAGCTACTCTCTTTTGGTTTTTGTTTTTTACCACTTTTAAATTCTTTATCAAATTTTTTACGTTTAGTAAATCCTATTTTTTCTATAAAAAGGTGTCCATCAAGATGGTCGTTTTCGTGCTGAAAAGCAATAGCCAACAATCCATCAGCTTCTATAGAGTGATGTATTCCGAAACGATCTTGATAAGATACTTTTATCCATTCGGCCCTTTTTACTTCTTCGTAAAAATCTGGCACACTTAAACAACCTTCTTGAAAAATACTTTCACCTTTTTTGTCTTCAAAAACAGGATTGATAACCTCTATGAGTTCATTTTTATCTTGAATTCCATCTTCATTAACTAAATTTATAATAAAAATACGTTTTGCAACGCCTACTTGAATAGCAGCAAGACCTATGCCTAATTTTGCTATCATCGTATCATACATATCATCAAGAAATTTATGTAATTTATCATCAAATTCTGTAACTTCTTTTGAGACTTCATATAATTTTTTATTAGGGTATGATAAAACTTCTAAAATCACTAAAATTACTCCAAAATTATAGGTTCATCTTCATTAGCAACTTCAATACTATCTAAAGCTTTTGATAGCATCTCTTCCATACTTAAAGAATTGGCGCCAAGCTCACATGCAACCATACGAAGCTTAGCATACACATCATTGTCATTTATGCGTTGCTTTACTGAACTTATCAACTTAGAAAGCCTATTGCAAGCAAGTTTTGCACCATTTATGTCAGTATGTTTCATGATAACGACAAAATACCCATCACCATAGTGTCCAACAACATCACTACGTCTAGATACCTTTAAAAGAAGTTTGGCGATATTTTTTAAAAAGTTGTTTTTTTCTTTTAAATTTTGCATACCAAAAAGTATTCTTTCGCTAACTTTAACAATTAAAAATGAAGATTTGTAACCATAACGCCTAGCTGTGTCTAGCTCCGTTTGCATAGTATTGATTATAAACTTTCTATTATATATCTCGTATCTGGAATCGTATACAGTTTGTTCTTCTATGGTTTTTAAAATTTTACCTATTTCATTATAATTTGTTTTGATTACTTCTATATGCTTATCCATCAACGCAAAAAGCTTAGCAATATCACAATTAAAAGAAGAAACCACATTTTGAACAGCTAGGATATCTCTATTGCTTTTTAATATAGTTAAATTTTTTTTTGTTATACCTTTCATTAAGCCTATGTTTTTATAAATCAAGGCAACGGCTTGAAGCATACTTTTAATTTGGACAAAACCTTGTTTTATCTCTTTTTCTATACATATGCTACTTTCTGACATTTTTTCACCAAATTCTTCATAAAATTCAAGCGAATCTCCTAATTTTTTTTTAAAATCAGGAGATTTTTGCTCAAGTAGTTTTTCAAAATATATAGAATAATTACTAGGTATAGATGAAATGTTATCTTTATTTAATTGCTTTAATACATTTTCGGAAAATTTATATATATCAACATCTTCCAATTTATCATTTTTATTATTTATTATCTTATATTTTGACTCAGAATCTACTGTTTGCAAAGTTATTCCTATTTAAAGCTCTTTTTAAGTATAGTATCTATAAGACCATAATCTTTTGCCTCTGCGGCACTCATAAAATAATCACGCTCTGTATCTTTTACTACTTTTGAAAGTTTTTGACCAGTATTATTTGCTAAAGTCGTATTTAAAATCTCTTTAAGTCTTAAAATTTCACGAGCTTGTATCTCTATATCAGTAGCCTGTCCTCTTGCACCACCAAGTGGCTGATGGATCATTATACGAGAGTTTGTAAGAGCATATCTTTTGCCTTTAGCTCCCGAGCTAAGCAAAAAAGCTCCCATAGAAGCAGCTTGACCTATGCATATAGTGCAAACATCTGGCTTAATATAATTCATAGTATCATATATACTAAATCCGCTTGTAATAACTCCACCTGGAGAGTTTATATACAAATATATATCTTTTTCTGGATCTTCCGCTTCTAAAAATAAAAGCTGAGCTACGATAGAAGATGCCATACCATCTTCTATCTCACCGCTTAGCATTATTATCCTATCTTTTAAAAGGCGAGAATATATGTCATAACTTCTCTCTCCTTTGCTTGTTCTTTCAACTACGACAGGAACATAATAACTCATTATTCAGCCTTCTCTTTTTTAGCCGCTTTTTTGTCATCTTTGTTAAACATTTCGTTAAATAATTTTTCTTCTATCATAGACATTTTAATAGCTGGCAACACTCCTTGATTTTTATAAGCTTCAAGGTGTGCTTTTGGATCTCTTCCGCTTCTATATGCCTCAAAGTAAACAGCTTGAACAACTTCTTGATCGCTTACTTTAACATCTCTTACACGAGCAAGTTCATCTATAATAAATGTCAAACGAACACTATTTTCAGCATCTTTTCTAAATTCTTCACGCTTATTTTTTAAAGCATCTTGATCTTGCTTAAATTTGTTTATCTCATCTTCAGTAAAACTTGACCAAGCGCCTCTAAATTGCATATCAAGTTCTTGTTCTACTATATTTTTAGGAACATCGAATTTAAACTTTTCAACAGCTGCTTCTGCAAATTTAGGTTTTAATTCTTCATTTACAAGAGTGAATAATTTTTCGTTTCTGATTTGCTCTTTTATTTTCTCATCAAGTAGCTCTTCAGTTGGGTTTTCTTCATTTGGTAATATACCTTTTAATGTTTGCTCATCAATTTTTTCTGGTATTTTTCTCTCTTGGATTTCGTGTAGTTTTACCTTAAACACAGCAGGTTTTCCAGCTAAATTCGCAGCACCATACTCAGCAGGGAAAGTTACATTTACATCTTTTTCTTCTGAAACTTTTAAACCAACCATACCATCTTCAAAACCAGGTATAAACTGACCAGAGCCTATTTCGAGGACATAGCCCTCAGCCTTTCCGCCTTCAAAAGCTTCGCCATCAACAAAACCTTCAAAATCAAACTTAGCAAAATCACCTTGTTTTAAAGCTCTATCTTCGCTAACTTTTTCAAGTGGAGCAACCATTTTTAAAATTTCATTTTTCTTCTCTTCTATGTCTTTTTTCAAAACTCTTGGAGTAGAAAACTCAGGTATTATCTCCTCATAACCGCTAACATCTATAGCTGGCTTAAAAGATATAATCATACTAACATCTATGCCTTTTTCGTTTTTATCAAACTTATCAACCATAGGCTCGCCTATAATATCGCTACTTTTTTTGCCAGCTTGTTTTATAGCCTCATCTAATATATCTTTTAAAGCGTCTTGCTCTGCGTCGCTTGTTAATTCTTTTTCATATCTTTTAAGCACAACAGCAGTTGGAACATGTCCCTTTCTAAAACCATCTATTTTCATAGTCTTTGCAGCTTTTTTTGCTAATTTTTCAACATTAGCCTTTATTTGTGAATTTTCTATGTTTGCGCTAATTTCAGTATTTACGCTATCTATAGCTTTTACGGTAATCGCCATTTTATTCCTTTTTTAAATAAAAATTTAAGCAAGAATATACCAAAATTTTCCTTATTAATAGTATAAATTTTAAAATTTTATGCATCTAAAAGGCATTTTTATATAGAATTTAACTTTATTTTTGGAGAAAGTTAATGCAAGAAAGTTTTGAAAATTCAGTAAGAAATATGCTTACTATAATAGGCGAAGACATAAATCGTGAAGGTCTTATTAAAACTCCTGAGCGAGTTTTTAAGTCTTTTAGAGATCTCACAAGTGGATATAAAGAAGACCCAAAAGAGGTTTTAAACAATGCCTTATTTCAAAGTTCAAACAATGAAATGGTTTTAATAAAAGATATAGAGTTTTATAGCCTTTGTGAACATCATTTATTGCCTATAATAGGGCGTGTTCACGTAGCTTATATACCAAATGGAAAGGTTGTTGGGCTTTCAAAAATACCAAGAATGGTAAATATATACGCCAAAAGGCTTCAAATTCAAGAGCAGATGACCGAACAAATAGCACAGGCTATAGCTGATGTTATTGAGCCAAAAGGGGTTGGAGTTGTAGTTCAAGCAAGGCATATGTGTATGGAAATGCGTGGGGTTCAAAAAATCAACTCAACGACAACAACATCTGCTCTTCGTGGCGCATTTATCAAAAATGCCGAAACTAGAAAAGAGTTTTTTTCTCTCATAAACTCACCTAAGGAATTTTCTTTTTGAGTTTAGAACGAATCAAACTTAAACTAAACGATAAAAAAATTTCACTAGCCAATGTATTTGGAGTAATAACGAAAATAACGCCAACAACCATACAGATAAACGGGCTAAGACCTAGTATCGGAGATGTTGTTAAAATTTCAAGTAAAGATAAGAGTAAAACCGGTCTTGGCATGGTTACGCAGATAACATCAGATGGTGCTTTCATAAGCCCTTTTGGCTTTGTTGAGGGTTTTAGGGTTGGTGATTTTGTATATCAAAGTGAGCAGGGTATGAATATACCTGTTGGAGATGAACTGCTGGGTCGCGTAGTTGATCCATTTATGCGACCTATTGATGGCAAAGGCTCTATGTTTTTACCTGATTTAATGCCAATAATGAAAGCACCTATAGATGCTATGAAAAGAGGACTTATAAATGAGCCTTTTAATGTTGGGATTAAAACGATAGATGGGCTTCTTACTTGTGGTAAAGGTCAAAAACTTGGAATTTTTGCTGGTTCTGGTGTTGGAAAATCAACACTAATGAGTATGATAGTAAAAAATACCCAAGCTCCCATAAAAGTTGTAGCACTAATAGGCGAAAGAGGAAGAGAGGTTCCTGAGTTTATAGAAAAAAACCTGAAAGGGGATCTTGCCGGCACTATAATAATAGTAGCAACATCTGATGATAGCGCCCTTATGAGAAAATATGGAGCATTTTGTGCCATGAGTGTTGCTGAATACTTCAAAGAACAAGGTAAAGATGTTTTGTTTATAATGGATAGTGTTACGAGATTTGCAATGGCTCAAAGAGAGATAGGTCTTGCACTTGGCGAACCGCCAACATCAAAAGGCTATCCACCATCATCTTTAATGCTACTTCCACAACTAATGGAACGAGCCGGAAAAGAAGAGGGCAAAGGAAGCATAACAGCATTTTTTACGGTTTTGGTAGAGGGTGATGATATGAGTGACCCGATAGCTGACCAAAGTCGTTCTATATTAGATGGGCATATAGTGTTAAGTAGAGAATTGACTGATTTTGGAATATATCCTCCTATAAACATACAAAACTCGGCTTCTAGGGTCATGAATGATGTAGTTAGCAAAGAACATAGACAAAATGCCATAACCTTTAAAAGACTATACTCTCTTTTAAAAGAAAATGAAGTATTATTACGCATAGGAGCTTATCAAAGAGGCAATGATAAAGAGTTAGACATAGCAATAGCAAAAAAAACATTTATGAATGACTTTTTAAAACAAGGCGAGGATGAAAATTTTAGCTTTGAAGAGATACAAAAACTACTAAAAGATATAAACTCTTAAAAATATCGCAATATAGCAAATTTAAAATAGCTTAACAAAAGTATATTTTTTATTTATCATATATTATAAAAAAGTGTACTATACTTTGACCTTGTAAAAAACACTCAAGGAGAAAAAATGAAAAAAATGGTTAAAGCTTCTTTACTTGCAGCTCTTTTAGCGAGCTTGTCATATGCTACTGATTACAAAGTTGATCCAGCTCACTCAAATGTTGGTTTCATGGTTAAACACCTTACAATTGCAAAAGTTTATGGTAGTTTCAAAAGCTATAATGCAGATGTAGATTATGATAAAGATGCAAAAATGCTAAAAACTTTAGATGTAACTTTAGATGTAAATTCAGTAGATACTCAAAACGAAAAAAGAGATGAGCATTTAAAAAGTGAAGATTTTTTCAAAACTAGCGAATTTAAAGATATGAAATTCAAAATGACAAAATTTGAAAAAGAAAGCGATACAGAAGGTAAAGTTATGGGTGATTTAACTATAAGAGACGTAACTAAACCAGTTGAGCTTAAATTTGAACTTAGCGGTATAGCTAAAGATATGGATGGAAAAGAGAGAATAGGCTTTAGTCTTACTGGTGATGTTATGAGAAAAGATTTTAAAATCGGAGATAAATTCCCTGGTGCTATGGTTTCAGACAAAGTTCAAATTCAAATTGATGTAGAAGCTCAAGCGATGTAATTTTTTAGTTGTCTCTTTTTGAGACAACTATTTTTTATAACTCATACTTTAAAGTTATTTTTCACTATACTTTTTATACAAACTTTTTTAACTCCTGCAACCAAATGGAATTTGATCATAAAAATTTAAATATAAGATTTTGATGCACAAATTATCAATTTATTTTTAAATAGGCCACAAATTTTATTACTAAAAAACCTTTTTATATTTCATAAACTAGGTAGCTAAATTTCAAGCTTTTAGTGCGTTTAAAAATTTATAATTATGTTTTACCCTATTTTAAAAACACACTTGCAAACACCTAGCCTAAATATCTTTTGCATTAATTATTTCAAATTTATATATAAAGATAAAAAATTATAGTAGATTTATTTCCCAAAAAGCAAATCTTTTTGGGAAATTTGTTTTATTTTGCGATAGCTTTTGAGTCGTGCATTTTCTTCCACTCATCCCAATTTTGTGCTGTTTTATGTTTTTGTTCTATAAGCATTTTACCAAGATCATGATGCCCTACATGTTTATGGCATTCGGTACATTTCATCTCATTTTTTGTGCCTTTAAACTCAATATACTTTAAGTGCATTTTATTCACAACTCTTGTGATATTTCCATCCTGAGATTTTAAAATATTGTTATGACAATTCAAACAAGAACTATCGAAAGTATATTTTTCACGTGCATATGCTCTATTAGCTATCCAATCTTTTGCTTTTGGATCTTTAGTTAGTGTTGTTAAACCTTCGGAAATACCATTTTTTGCTTTTGTAAAGATGTAATTAACAAAAGAATCATGAGGTAAATGGCAGTCGGTACATTTGACACCAACACCTTTTTGGTTTGATGGTCCATGAACTTTATCCGCTAAATTTGTTTGAGCTATAGCTCCATCCCATTCATGACAACTTCCACAGAAAGGATAGTCAGATGTTGCCTTTACAACCTCATATCCGCCAAAAAATATAGCAAACATAACAAGGGCAGTTATCACAACCGCTTTAAGTACTGTATTTTTCATCTTAGTTCCTTTCTTACTTTACTTCAAGCTTTTTCATGGAATCTTGTGTGTGACAACGCAAACACATATTAACAGTTGGTTTATGCGCTTTATGACAGGTGTCACAATCAAGAGCCTCATAGTGAGGATTGGCATGTATATTATCATTATGACCCAAATGGCCTGTAGCCTCGCCCAGCTTTTTGTAACTTCCATGACACTCTAGACAGGAACTATTCATAGCAGATGAATAATCTTTTTCGTTTTTTTCCTTATGACAATCTTTGCAATCAAGACCCAATTTTTCATGTATTCCTTTTATAGGAAATGCATTTTTACTAAAATCTGTAACAACCTTACCATCTGAATTTCTTAAAACATCAGTTAAGCTATCTTTTGGGTTTATTTCACTTCCACTTAAAAATATAGCCATAAGCGAGATTAATAATATTATCTTTTTCATTATGCACCTCTTTTTTCGTTATATTTTTGTGCAAGTTTTGCACCAGCTCTTTTACCATAAACCAAACAATCAAGAACTGCATTTGAACCAAGTCTATTGTATCCATGTCTGCCGCCAGTTAATTCACCACATGCATATAAATTTTTCACAATTTGCATGTCATTGTTATAAACTTCACAATCTATTGTAGTTTTAATTCCACCCATACAATGATGAACTTTAGGTCCAGGTCTAGAAGCAAAGAAAGGAGCTTTTTCAACTTTTATATATTTTCCTTTATAAGGAGAGAAGTTGCGGTTAAATTCAGGGTCACGATAATCTTTATTTTTAGAGGCTTCATCTACAAAAGAATTATATCTTTTCAACTGGTCTAAAAATGGTTCTTTATTGATATGATAGAACTCAATAAGCTCATCCATAGTATCGAATTGTTTTATAGCGCCTACACTTAATCCGCGCTGAAAATCTTTCACATCTACAGTTTGTGTTCCTTCTATATCCATTATTAAAATTGGATGATTTGTTCCATTTTCATTCATCGCCCAAATAGCATCAGAACCCACTTTTCTATCCGCTATTTCATTTACAAAACGAAGTCCTGTTTTTGGATTTACCATGATTCCATAAGCATAACCACGAGTTATCCATCTATAAGCAAATCCAAAAAATGGCTCATCTGCAGATGTTACATGCATTCTTTGTATATATTGCATATCTATAAATTTTATATCATCAGATATTAATTTTTTAACAGTATAAGCAGTAGCGCCTGAGTGATTTGTTGTTAAAACATCAGATCTTAAAGCAGGGTCGAATTTTTGTCTAAACATTATATCAGCTCCCCAACCACCAGTTGCTAGTATAAGACCGCCAAAAGTTCTATAGTATCTAACTTGTCCGCTATTATTATTTTCTTCTTCAAAACCCTTATTAAAATTAAACTCATATTTTTCACGAACTTTAATACCTACAACTTCGTTTTTATCATTGTAAATAATATCATCCATAATAACCCTAGTTGCTATTTGTCCGCCAAGCTGTAATATTTTTTTTTGCAATGGTCTTGTAATATAACTTCCTGCGCCGGCAGAATGAGAACGAGGAACGCTGTGTCCACCACTTCTACTAACCCATTTAAATTTAACACCATTATCAACCAACCAATTAAAGGTTGCTGGTCCTTCATAAACCATCTCTTTAACCAATGCCAAATCATTTAAATCATGTCCGCTTTTTAAAGTATCTTTTATTTGAGATTCAGGATTATCTTTAATGCCATCTTTTTCCTGCATAAAAGTTCCAGCAACAGCCATAGAGCCACCACTATATGCAGAGTTTCCGCCTAAATATTGCATTTTATCAATCATTATACAATTTGTTACGCCTCCATTAAGCAAAGAAAGCATTGCTGCACTTCCGGCAAATCCACTTCCAACAACGATAGCATCAAATGTCTTATCCCAATGCTTGACATCACTAACAGAAATTTTACCAAAAGCCAAATCAGGCATCGCAAGTGTAGCCGAGCAACAGGCAAGAGTTTTTAATGTTCGCCTTTTTGATAGATCAATCATTTTGATCGCTCCTTATTATAATATAAGTATTAAATATAATTTTTAATATAAAAATTATATTAAAATCAAAACATCCTATATAAAATAAAATTAAAAAACAATAAAAAATTAATATATAAATCTAGATACAATATATTGTTTTTATTGAAATAGCAGCTAATTTAAATAATTATATAAATTTAATATTGAAATTATTAATTAAATATTAAATTTAATTCCTTCTTTTTTAAATTTAAAAATAATATCATCTACCTTACTTTTATCCACACAAGCACATAAATTTAAATCTACTTTTACATCAAAACCTGCTTTTTTAAAATCAATTGCGGTTTGTAAAACACAATATTCTAGCGCGATACCAACAATAAGAACATCATTATTTATAATATCAGACAAAAAAACACTATCTTTATTTGTAGCTTTAAATGCAGAATATTGCTCTTTTAACATACCTTTAAAGAACATATTATCTGCATTTGGGGATTTTTGTGCTGGTAATTTTGTATAAAATTCATTATCCAAAGAAGCGCCAAAGCTTTCAGCTACACAATGAGTGGGCCAAATACCCCCATTTTGGATAAAACTACAATGATCAGATTCATGCCAATCTAAAGAATAATAGACATTTCCTTCAAAGTTTTTAATAAAATCTACCACTTTTTTCACAATTTCCAAAGCATTTGGACAAGCAAGTGTTCCACCTATAAAATCATTTTGCATATCAACAACTAATAAATTCATATCAACTCCAAATTTAATAAAAAAATACTTTTTTATTATATAATAGTATAAATTTCAAAAAAATAGGCAAATTATTATGAATTATATAAAACTTTTAGAAGAAAATGGGCTTTTAACAAAGATAGAGCAACCGGTAGACATAGACCTTGAAATAGGACATATAAGCTATATTGAGGTTAAAAAAGAAGATAGTAAGGCTATTTTGTTTACAAATGTTATAGACAAAAATGGTAAAAAATATCCACCGGTTTTAACAAACATATATGGCTCAAAAAAAGCATTAGAGCTAATTTTTAAAAGACATCCTGATGAGATAGCGGATGAAATTCAAGCTCTTTTAAAACCAAAAAAACCAAAAAATTTAATGCAAAAAATTGATTTTTTATCATATCTGTTTAGCATGAAGAAAGTTTTTACAAAGCAAATAGATAAAAATGCACAAGCTCAAGAAATAATACACCTGAACGAAGATGTAAATTTACTTGACCTTCCGGTGCTAAAAACTTGGGAGCTTGATGGCGGAAGATTTATAACAATGGGGCAAGTTTACACCAAAAGCCTTAACGGAGAGCTTTCAAACCTAGGCATGTATAGATTACAAATATATGATAAGAATAGACTTGGTATGCATTGGCAGATACACAAAGATGGTGCAAATTTTTTTCACGAATACAAAAAAGCAGGCAAGAAAATGCCAGTTAGTGTAGCTATAGGCGGAGATCCTTTATATATTTGGTGCGGTCAGGCGCCATTGCCTAAGGGTATTTTTGAGCTTTTATTATATGGTTTTATAAGAAAAGAACCGGCAAAACTTGTAAAAAGCATAACAAATGATATTTTAGTGCCTCACGATGCTGATTTTGTTATAGAGGGATTTGTAGATACAAGCAAGACTGAGCTTGAGGGTCCTTTTGGAGATCATACTGGTTTTTATACCCCAATAGAGCCTTTTCCGGTTATGGATGTAACTGCTATCACACACAAAAAAGATCCTATATTTCATGCGACAGTTGTCGGAAAACCACCGCTTGAGGACAAATATATGGGTTGGGCTACAGAGAGAATTTTCTTACCACTTTTAAAAACAACAGTGCCTGAACTAAATGATTATTATATGCCAGAAAATGGTGTTTTTCACAATCTAATCTTAGCAAAACTAAACACCCTTTATCCAGGTCACGCCAAACAAGCAATGCATGCTTTTTGGGGTGTTGGGCAGATGAGCTTTGTAAAACATGCTATTTTTGTTGATGAAAATGCACCAGAACTAGAAAATTTAGATGAGTTTAGCACCTATGTTTTAAATCGTTTTGGAGAAAAATCACTTCTTATATCAGAGGGTGTTTGTGACCAGTTAGATCATGCTTCGCCAAACTCTTGTTATGGCGGAAAACTAGGCATAGATGCTACAATGGATTTGTCCGATGATGGTATAAACACCGTAAGCGATAATGAGTTATTGGCTAAGTTTAAAGAAATTTCAAACGATATTTTAGAACTTAAACAATACAAAACAGATACAAAAAACCCAATATGTATAGTGAAATTTTCAAAAAAAGAGCGAATAAAAGATCTCTTTGAAAAGTTATTAGAAATAAAAGATTATTTTAAAATTCTTATATTTGTTGATGAACAAAACAGGGTAAATAACCCATACATGCTAACTTGGAGAGTGGTAAACAATATAGATGCTATCCGTGATATTTATATAAAAGATAGTAGATTTTGTGTGGATGCAACACCAAAAAATGCACAAGATGGATACGAAAGAGAGTGGCCAAAGCAGACTGATTGCACACCTGAAGTAGTTGATAGTCTAATAAAAAGAGGCATAATCAAAGACGATCCAGCTTTATTTGAAAAATTTGAAATTTTTGGTTAAAGGATGTTGGTTCATATTTGTTGTTCCGTTGATAGTCATTATTTTTTACAAAAACTAAGAGCCGATTTACCAGATGAGAATTTGGTTGGTTATTTTTATGACCCAAATATTCATCCATATAGTGAGTTTTTACTAAGGTTTGAGGATGTAAAACGCTCTTGTGATAAACTTAAAATAGAGCTTATATGTGGGGATTATGACTATGATAGTTGGCTACAAGGCACAAAAGGGCTAGAAGATGAGCCAGAAAAAGGTAAAAGATGTAGTTATTGTTTTGATTTCAGGGTTGGAAATAGTGCAAAAAAAGCCGCTGAAATAGGAGAAAAAAGTATAACAACTACCCTTTTAATGAGTCCAAAAAAAGACTTTGAACAATTAACAAATGCTTTAAAAAAAGCTGTTGAAAATACACAGATAGAAATTTATGCAAAAGATTACCGCAAAAATGGTGGCACAAACGAGCAATTTACCTTAGCAAAAAAAGATAAATTATATCATCAAAATTATTGTGGTTGTATATTTGGACTTTCTAAACAAAGAGAGGCGCAAAAGCTTCCGCTTAGCGAACTTTGTAGCGAAATAAACACAAGGATAATGCCAGGAAGCATAGAGGAGAGGCTAAAGCTTTATAAAAAAGTAAGAGAGTGCGAAGAAAAAGGGATAAGCTTTACTCTAAAAAGAAACTCTTTTTTAAACTACCGACTTCTTAGAGCATTTGTCCGATTTGATAGCAAAACAATACCTAGCTATTTTATGCTTTATTCAAATTTTAAAAGAAATTTTATAAAGTTTAATTTGCAAGAACAAGCAGATGAAAATACAAATTTACGTGATGGAATCATACTTTTATCAATATCAAGATTTAATACTATTTTTAATACAAATTTCAAAGATACAACACAACTTTGCAAAAACCCATTAAGCATAAAAGATGAGCTTAAAATAAGAGAAGAGTTAAGTGGCACAATGAGCCTAAATCCGATAATAATACTAGATGATGTAAGGCTTGGTAAATACGAAATTTATGCGAAAAATGAATTATATCAAGACAGTAAAGAGATTTTAAAAATTTTGGACACAAAATAGTGCCTTTCTAGTACTATTTGTTCCTTTAAAAAACTTAAATCATAAAGCCGTAAATTCTTCCCAGTGAATTTTTGATTTTGGCGTAGGCATTTTTGTTTTAAATGGAACTTTATTTAAAGCCTTGTCAGCCACACTTTGTTGATCTGGCTTAAAGTATGGTGCTTCTATGCTAAGAATGGATCTTTCAAGGGTGATAAAAGTATTTAAAATTTGAGCCAATGCTTTAAAAAATACTGATTTTTCGTGAGAGTAAAGTTTATCACAAAACTCATCTATAAAGCCATTTATAACACTAGAAAACAACTCGGTGCTTAAACTTAAATTTATATCATTTGTTATCTCATCACTTATAAAAGTTTTCATTGCAAGAAATATAAATCCTACAAAATCTTCACTATCTTTGCATTTTGAAAAGTCTCTATAATAAGTGCTTTTTTTAAAAATTTCAATAACCCTAAGCCTAGCAGCCCCATCATCTCTACCCTCTTCGTAAAAACTAGCACTTAATGGTATATTTACATAACTAAGGTCAAACAAAACATCATTTTGCTCTTGTTTAAAAGCCTTAAAATCAAAATTATTCAAAATTTTAAAATTTTCAACATCTGAATCAGATAAAGGATTTTGTTGAAGATATGCGAGTTGCTCCTTTAAAATCAGGAATTTTTCTTCATTTTCATAGAAAAAAAATGGGGTCGCAAAAACTTCATAATAATATGCCCTAGCCCTTAAAATATCAATATTTTTATCCATAAATTCCCCCTATTTTGTGAATAAATTATATCATTACTAAGTATAAGCTATTTTTAAAAATTAAATATAGTTATTAAATTTAGATTTCATCAAGAGCAACAAACATAACATTTGATTGCTCTTTTTTATGAATTAATTTGCATAAAGATTTATTTTGTCTTTGAGTATTTTTTCTGGTATTAAACCTATAAATTTCTCAACCATATTGCCATTTTTGTCAAATATAAAACTAGCAGGAACACCCATAATCCCGCCTACAGCCCTACTAAAATAATCAACAGAAATCTTATCACTAGTTGTTTTAAAATTTATATTGTGTTCTTTTAAAAGTTGTATATCTTTATCAAAACCCATACTTCCACCCAAAACTCCAATAAACTGTATCTTGCTATTTAATTTAGAATTTAACTCGTTTAATATAGGAATTTGTTTTTTACAAACACCGCAACTAGAACTAAAAAAGAACAAAAAATATGGCTTATCACCTATCTTTAAACGCCTATCTTTAGGAAAATATTGAGTTTTTAAGACATTTGAATCATTTAACATTATATGATTTTTACTAAACTCATCGGCACAACCTATAAAGAAAAAAATGACAAAAAGTGCTAAAATTTTTAGATATTTTTTCATTTTTCCCTTTCGATGATGCGTATTTTTTCTAATTTTCCATGTTTCAAATAAACAATCTTGTCGCCATATTCGCCTAAATCAGGATTATGGGTTACTAATAAAATAGTTTTTCCTTGTTTTTTTAACTCACAAAAAAGATCTAGTATAACCTTTTCATTTGCCTCATCAAGATTACCAGTTGGCTCATCTGCTATAAGTATCTCTGGGTCATTTATCAAAGAGCGTGCTATACACAAACGTTGTTGTTCGCCACCACTTAACTGACTAGGTAAATGATCGAGTCTATGCCCAAGACCAACCATTTCTAAAGCTTTTATTGCATCATCTTTATCAACACTACTATGATAATGCTGTGCTATCATCACATTTTCAATAGCATTCAAATAAGGTATAAGATGAAATTGTTGAAAGATAAGACCTATTTTTTCACGCCTAAATTTCAAGGTATCATCAGGGCTTAGCTTGCTAGCATCATCGCCACCTAAAATATAAAAACCACTCGTTGGTGTATCCATCAAAGACAATATATTAACCAAGGTTGATTTACCCGAACCACTAGGCCCCATAACACTAAGCCATTCACCTCGCTTAACATCAAAACTTATATCATCAAGAGCTTTAACATCACCAAAATGTTTACACACACTTTTGAGTTCTAAAGCATTCATCTATTCTCCTCTTAAAATTTCAGCCATATTAGCGCCCAATGCTCTTTTTATAGGATAAAAAGATGCAATTGTAGCAAAAAGCAAGGATATAAAAACAGCAATGGGGATACTTAAAATTCTAAAATCTATGCTAGAATCAAAAATAACAAAACCTAAAATTTGAGCCAAAATATATCCAAAAAATGCACCAAAAATTGAGCAAATAAAAGCTAAAGAAAAAATTTCTAAACTAAAAAGATTTAAAATATTTTTATTGCTAGCACCAAGTGCTCTCATTAAAGCTATCTCTTTTGATCTAGAAAGCATTATAGCTGATAAAGTCGTATTTACACACATAGAAGTTATAAGCAAAATAACAAGCGAAACAAGCGCCATTAAAAGCTTAATCTTATCAAGTATCATACCCTCTGATTTTGAAACCTTAGCCACCGGTCTTGCAACAAATCCATCATTGCTTAAACTATTTGATAATTTTTGTATCTCACCAAAAGAGCCTAAAACAACAGCTTCAGCATAATTTATTTTATTTTTCAAGTTAGAAATTTCTTGTGCTAAACCAAGAGATACTATAAGCAAAGTATCCTCTTTATCACCACTAGCAACTATGCCTTTTATGCGAACCTTTGTTACTTTGTTTGAGCCAGCAGTTCTTATATCTATCAAGTCTCCGACTTTAAAACCTGTCTGTTTTGCTAAATCAACCCCAATAAGTGCATTTTTATCATCAAAATCAACATTAATCATAGAGCCTTCTCGTAGCTCCAAAAATGGTTTAATCTTTTTAAGTGAGCTAAAATTTACGCCCATTATGATAGCATCGGTAGGTCCTATGTTTGATTGAGAAAACAGATAAGAGCCAAAACCTATAAGATTTTGTTTATCAATACCTGCTTTGGCTTTTTGTATTAGGCTTTCATCTATAAATTCATTTTTTGTCATATCAGTAGGAACAAAAACCATATTTGCACCATAAGTTTTTAACTCTCTTGAAACTTTAGAATCTATATCCAAATACACATTTACAAAAGCTGCGCACACACAAGCACCTATAAAGATACAAACAGCAATAACGGCACCACGAAGCGAACTATTTTTTAGGCTTTTATATACTAAGTTGATAATAAATTTATTATTTACGGTCATACAATACCTCCGCCGGAAGTAAATTTATCAAACTTTTCATAGGGATTATAGAACCAATAACACTAACTAAAAGCGAGAAAAATACACTAAGTGGGATAATAATCAAAGCTAGTCCGATACCATGTGAAAAAATAGTATATGCAACAAAATAGCTAACAATATAACCAATAAACGAACCAACCAATCCAGCGATAAATGCAACAACCAAACTTTCACTTGTAAAAAGAGTATATATCGCAAAGTTACTAGCTCCCAATGCTTTTAGTAACCCTATCTCTTTTTTTCTACGATAAATTTCACTAGTCATCAAAGATGTAATGCCTATAGATGAGACAAAAAGGGCTATTATACTAACTATACCCATTAGGCTTTGTATCTTTTTTACTATATGGCTTTCAGCATCACTTACTTGTAAACTAGGCTTTGCACTCACTCCTGAGAAGTTCTCTTCTATTTGATATGCTATAGAGCTAACATAAGCAGAACAATACCATTTATCATACTCCGCACTATCTAAATCATCTAAATTCTTTCTAGCTTTCAAAGATAAATCATTTTCAGGTATAGTCATAGCAGAAACTTCTGCCTTTTGAAACTTACCAATTTTATCAAATAGTTTTTGTGCTAGTTTTAAAGAAACTACCAACTTACCGCTTTCATCTCCGGCACCCTTTAAAATACCAACTATCTTGATATCATTGCCATTAAAGTTTAAAACATCTCCAACCTTGATAGATAAATCTTGCGACAACTTCTCTCCAACCAAAGCCTCATCTAAGCTATCATCTTTCGCCCAGTTTCCAACCACTCTCCAAAAGCCAAATAAACTTTTAGCGCCAGTGCTAAACTCAGGTTCATCAGCAAGTCCGATATTTTTATCAAAATATGTCCCCATGATAGAAAAGTTTCTACCCTTGCTATCATTCATTTTACCTTCCAAAAAAGGAGTAAAGGCGACTATATTGTTTCTCCAAAATATCTCTTTTATCTTATATAAATCCGACTCATTTAAGAAATTTTGAGATTTTAAAGGCGTAAAGCTTCTACCCTCTACCTCTATACTAAGGCTCTCTCCTCTTGGTAAAACAACTATATTTGAGCCATAAGATCTAAGCTCACTGGCAACTTCATCGCCTATTTTTAAAGTTATGTTTAGCATACAAGCAATTAGAGTTGATGCCAAACACACAGTTACAAAAGCCATAAGCTTTTGAAGTTTTGAGCGAGTAAGTGAGTTTATAATCATAAGAAAATGTGCGTTTTTCATTTTAATGTCCCGTTTGTATCTACAAATTTTTCAGGATTTGCTTCAAAAGTGGCTTGAGTTTTTTCGTTTTCAAAAAAGTATGTATGTCCATAATACAAATATGATTTTGATGTTAGATTGCTGACTTCTTTTTTTGAAACCGGATCAAGAACCATTTTTTCAACCACTTTGCTAAAATAGCCAGCACCATTAACGATGGTTTGTCTATCAACAGTAACATGCTTACCATCAAACTCAAATTCCATAGGTATTGGATTACAACCACCTTGTTTACCAACTGAAGGTAAAAATATCCTTACATTACACGATATACATATAAGATCGTTATCTTGTTTTATATATCCCATATCCCCACAAATCATACAAGCGTCAAACACTATAACAGGTGAAGCTCTATCAGCAAAACGATTAAGCAAGAAAAATCTAACTTCTTTACCCTCATCTGTTATATAAGCATATCTGTGTAGCTTATTATCGCTTAATTCTTCAACATCAAAAACAAACTTATCATTTTTTGGCTCTACGTATGTAGGGTCTGATATCTGTGGTGGTCTTGAAGCATACAAATCATAATACAACACAAAACATAAAGATATAAATATAATATAAAATGAATATTTGAAATTTGAAAATATAAAATTTCTTTGTGCTTTTAAAAAGCGATACTCTTTTGAACCGATATCATCTTTGCTCTGTAGTTTTGGAGCCGATCTCAAAGCAAAAAGCGCGATAACAACAGACAAAGCAATATAATAATAAATAGCAAAACTATTAAAATAAATACCTTTTGCAACTAACGACAAAAGCCAAGAGTGAGTAGCAACTATACCTGCTCGCATTGATTCTAATAATGCTTGAGAAACCTTTTCTAGCAACAAGACAATGACAACCGAAAATGATGTTGTTTTAACGATATGACTACAAATTTTATCTTTTAAATTTGAGATTAAGAAAAAGATAAAGATAGAAAATAGCATACCAAGAAGCATTAAGAAAAAGCTTATTATAGACATTGTATCAAGCAACTGAGAGTCAAATAGTGGAAAAAGAGAACTATTTAAACTATAAGAAAAACCAAAGCATAAGGATAATACACCAAATGTAAAAATTTTTACTGGCTTAAATTCAAAAAAAATACAAAAACAAGATATTATTAAAAATAAAATAGCAAGATAATCAAAAAATATTTTAACAGAACTATCAATTAAAAAATATCTAGCAAATTTAAAAATCAATATACCAAGCAAAGCACCTATAAAAGATGGTAGAAATATGATTTTAATAGATTTTGTTTTGTTACTTAAGGCAGCAAAAAAGACTAAACCAAAAAACGAAGATATAACATGAAAGAAATAAATTGACATAAAAGCCCTAACTATTTATTTGATGGATAAAAGGGTGATAAACACCCTTTAAAAATTATTTTACAGGACCGCCTGTCCATTTGAAGTTATAAGTTACATCAAAAGCTTCAAACCATTTACCAACACCTGTTTCTTTATCAGCATGTCTTCCAAAACCTTGTTTTTCTGGGTTATCAATATGAAATTTTAACTCATAATTACCTATACCAGCATCCATTTTTAAGTTTGCGCCATAGTGAGGACCATCAGAGGCAACCATAGGCATGAAAGTTCCTTTTTTCATTTTGCCATTATCAAGATTTTTTAGTTCATAAGCAATTTTTAGATATGGCATCCACTCGCCTTCACCAAAACCATTTTTATTTCCTTTGATAGCGTGTATATCAGCTTCTAGGTGTATATCGGCTTGACTAGGAGCCAAATCCATACCTTTTGGTTCCATATCAACTGGTTGTAGATAAACAGCAGCTATCTGCATTCCATTGATTTCTACAGGCTCACCTATAGGAAACTCACCAGCCATACTCAAAGTGCCAAAAAGACTTACTGCTAATGCAGAATTTAAAAACTTGTTCATTTTTTCTCCTTGTTTAAAGTTTTTTATTGTATTTGTTTTTTCTTCATAATAAAAATTCCAAATACCAATGATAAAATCATAATAATCTGTGGAATCAAAGTCTCATAATAAGCATAAAATCCAAGCCATGAGTTAAAGAATGGTGGAAAATGCAATCCATCTATTATTGTAGGAACAAAAATCTTTCCTTCTACAAGCTCCATTATACCTTTACCTACAAAAACTATAGACATATAAAAAATAATTGCTGACGTAAATATAAAGAAAGGTTTGATAGGAATTTTTACAGCAAATATTTTAAATACAAAATATACAACCAATAATATAATAAGACCTACAACAAATCCACTACCAATCATCATAAGATCTGGCGCACTATCTTTAGCATCAAATATCAAAGCTTGATAAAACAATACTGTTTCTGCGCCCTCTCTAAATACAGCCAAAAATACAGTCCACCAAAGCGCCATAACAGAGTTAGAAGTTAAAGATTGTGTGATATTGCTTTGTATATAAGCAGCCCATTTTTTAGCTCCAGCATTTGAAAGCAACCAAAATCCAACATAAAACAAAAATCCGACAGCTACAAGCATGATTATGCCCTCAAAAAGCTCTCTTTTTTGTCCAGCTGTTTGAGCAAATATCAAGTTCATAGCATACGCCATAACAAAGCTTAAAATAACAGCTGTTATTATCGAGCTATAAACTATTTTATTCATTTTTGTTGCATTACCGGTTTTTAGTAGATAACTAACAACGGCGGCAACTATAATAAGTGCTTCAAATCCCTCTCTAAGTATAATAGTCAAAGACCAAACAAATAATGTCCAAGGCGAACTTTGAGTGCTGATTAATTCCAAAGCCTCTTTTAGCTGAGAATCAAGCTTGGTTAAAACTTCATGGAGAGATTCTTTAGTTGCTCTTGATTTCATCAAAGAAACAATGGATCCAAAACTAGCTTCTATTGTAGTTTTAAGATTTACATTTATAGCGCCAATTTTATTTTCCATGCCGCTTGCTTCAAAATCATCAAAATATATATCCTGAGCATCACTCATTGCAGCTTCAACTTCACCTTTTAAGTATCTACCAAGTGCTTGTTGCATTTTTGTATTAATGCTTGTTACAACATTTGTAAAATCAGCTCCACTATTTTCATCACTAAAATCATCTGGGAGTTTAACATCAGCTATTTTTGTAGCTTCAGCAGGTAGTTTTGATATTGCATTATAGGTTATATTTATAATGTCATCTATTTTTGTATTAAAATCATCTTTTGTAATTAAATTTTTTGTTCCAACTATGGCTTCATTCATCTTTCTTTGAATATCGCCATCTAAACTTTGTCCTTTATCAGCATATTTTCTGATAGCTTCTTCTAGTTTTGTATTTCTATAATAGACAAATTTAGCATCTTCAACAGCTTTTTTGGCCTCTTCTTTTTTGTCATCTTGATAATTTTGCTTTGCTAACTCCAAGCTATTTTTAATGTTTTCAAAAACAAATTTCCACTCAGGAGCAAAATTTTGCAAATCAAGCTCAGCAACATTAGCTTTATCGCTAGGCGTATCAGAGTACTCACCAACTAGCTTGTGTCCATCTAAAATTATAGGTAAAACCTCATCAAGTTCTTTGTTTAGTTTATCAACTCTACTTTGGATTTGAGCAACAGTTTCGCCTTTTTTTATAGCTTTTCTTATATCTCCAAATTGCTTTTCCATAAGATAAGCTTTCTTGGCAGAAAGATTTATCCTGATAGCGCCTTCTATATCTTCAAAAAGACCAAAATAAGCATTTTGAACATCTGTTTTAGCTTCATCGATATTACCAGCTTCGTACTCTTTTATAACAATATTTAAAGCATCTTTTATATCTTGGGTAGTTTTTGCAAAATCATCACTTTTAGCAGTTAAAATAATAGGAGCAAATACTAAAAATAAAAATGTAATAAGTTTTTTCATAATAATTTTCCATGTTTAATCAAATATAAGACATAACTTTACTACATTTTAACTTTAATAAAAATAAAAATGGTTATCAAAATTTAACACAAAAATATCACAATACAAATATAACCACAAAAATCAATGAAATTATATTATGCACGAGTTAGAAAAAATTTAAGATTTTTAAGTAAAATCAAAAGTAAAAATCCCAATATAGAGGCAAAATGATAAAAAAAATTATACTGTTAATTAGTTTTTTATGCTCTTTTGGCTTTTCTGAAGTCTTAAATTTAGATAAAGCTTTTAAAATAAACAATCACATAACAAACGATAATGTGGAGATACGATTCCAATTAGGAAAAGACATATACGTCTATAAAAAAACTTTTAACATAAAAATAGATGAAACGAGCATACTAGATATACTAAATATGCCAAAAGCGGTGGAGAAAAAAGATTATAAGGTTTTTGATAAAGATTTTAGTATATTTATACCTATCAAACTTATTCAAAAATATCTAGCAGAAAACAAAAATACCCTAAATTTAGAGTATCAAGGTTGTGCAGAAAATGGAATTTGTTATCAACCACAATTTAAAAAATACCATATAAGTGAAAATTTTGGAAAAATTGCACTTAAAGAGCTAAAAAAAGGTAAAGAAAAAGAGATAATTTTATCAGAAGAGCAAGACATAGCAAGTAAATTATCATCAAATAATATATTTTTATCACTAGCTACATTTTTTGGATTTGGTCTATTGCTATCTCTTACACCTTGTGTTTTCCCTATGATACCAATACTTTCAAGCATTATAGTATCAAAAAGCGAAACTTCAAAAAATAGCTTTTTAATATCGGCTGTATATGTTTTTGCTATGAGTTTAGCCTATGCTATGGCTGGGGTTTTAGCGAGTATTGTAGGTGTAGGTGTTCAAGGATTGTTACAAAATTCATGGGTACTTGGTGGTTTTAGCCTTATTTTTGTAGCTTTATCATTTAGTATGTTTGGATTTTATGACATCAAACTACCATCAAAACTTGAAAATCTTATAAACAAAAAAACAAGCAATAAAAAGGGTATGCTTGGTGTTTTTATCATGGGTTTTGCATCAGCATTGATAGTTTCGCCGTGTATTGCTGCACCTTTAGCTGGAGCACTTCTTTATATATCACAAACCGGAAATTTATTTTATGGTGGGCTTATGCTTTTTGTGATGGGTATAGGAATGGGTGTGCCTTTGCTTATCATAGGGCTTAGTAGCGGAAAAATTTTACCAAAACCAGGAATTTGGATGGATACCATAAAATATACTTTTGGTTTTTTAATGCTTATAATGGCAGTATGGCTTTTATCAAGGATATTTGGCAGCTTTTTTGAGCTTTTAGGATATGGTATTATAGGTGTTATATGGGCTGTTTATATTGGTGCTTTTGAAAGTGCAGAAAATGGCATAGAGAAGTTTAAAAAATCATCCGCCATACTTATATTTATATACTCTTTAATGCTTATTTTTGGAAGCTTTATAGGTTCAAAAGATCCACTTTCGCCATTAGAAGGGCTACATATAAGCTCAAATATACAAAGTGATAATCATACAAAATTTGAAAAAGTAAAAACTCTAAATGATTTAAATAAAATAATACAAACATCGGACAAACCTATTTTAGTTGATTTTTGGGCTAGTTGGTGTGTTAGTTGTTTGGAGCTTGATAATAAAACCTTTAAACATAAAGATGTAATGCAAAAATTAAAAGAGTTTAAACTTGTAAAAATTGATGTAAGCGAAAACAAAGATGAAAATACAAAGTTACTTCAAAACTTTGGTCTTATAAATCCACCTGCTTTATTGTTGTTTAAAGACAAACAAGAAATTTCACACAAAAGAACAATAGGATATATATCGTCGGAAAAATTTTTAGAAAAGATAAGAGATATATAAAATAACCTTCTCTAAGAAATTTCTTAGAGAAGTTAAAGTATTTATTTGCTCAAATAATACTCTAAATCAGCTTTTGCATCGCCACTTATAAGTCTAACATTAAATTTTTCTACCAAGAAATTTACTATCTCTTCATTAAAAAATTTAGGCAATGTAGGACCTACATTTATATTTTTGATACCCAAGCTAAATAAAGCAAGAAGTATAATAACAGCTTTTTGTTCCATCCACATAAGCACTATTGAAACAGGTAGGTCATTTACCGCTATACCGGTTGCCTCGCTTAAAGCAAGAGCTATTTTTACAGCGCCATTGCTATCATTGCACTGACCTAGGTCTATGTATCTTGGTATTTGTGTATCTGGCACCATTCCAAAATCAATATCATTAAACCTAAACTTGCCACAACTAGATGTAAGTATCACACAATCCTTAGGTAAAGATAGTGCAAGTTCTCTATAATACTCTCTACCTTTTCCAGGCGCATCGCATCCAGCTATAACAAAAAATCTACGAATTTTACCAGAGTTTATCGCATCAAGAATTTGAGGTGCAAGACCCAATATGCTCTTATAATGACCGCCTGTAACCAAAACATCATCACTATCTAAACTAACATCTCCACAATCAATAGCACACTGTATCAAAGGTGCAAAATCATCGTTTTGTATATGCCTAACTCCATCTGTGCCGACTATTTGATAACCAAAAAGTCTATCGGAGTACTCACAGCTTGAGCGTAAAGGAACTATGCAGTTTGTTGTCATAAGTATAGCGCCCTTAAATTCATTAAAAAGTTTAGTCTGATCAAACCATGCCTTACCTACATTTCCCTTTAAATGAGGGTATTTTCTAAGCTCAGGGTAGCCGTGGGCTGGAAGCATTTCAGAGTGGGTATATATATTTATACCTTTATCCTTAGTTGCTTCAAGTAGTAATTTTAAAGCATTTAAATTGTGTCCACTAACAAGTATAGCCTTGCCTTCTACCTTGTTTTGAGTAACCCTTACTGGAGATGGGACACCAAAGGCATTTGTATGTGCCTCGCTTAATATATCCATGACATTTACACCAGCAGAGCCAACTTGCAATAATTGTGCTATATGCTCATCAAAATTAAAATTTGAGTTTGTAAGTGTAAAATAAAGAGTATCAGCCATAACCTTATCAACATAGCTTGTATCAGCACCAAGTTCATTTGCATGGTGGCGATATGCGCTAAGTCCTTTTAACCCAAAAACCATAGTATCTTGCAAACGAGCCAATGTATCAGTTTTGCCACAAGTTCCCTTACTTTGACCGTGAGAGCCACATCCATCAATAGCACTCATTTCGCATTGATGGCAAAACATTTTTAATTCTTCACTCATATGTTCTCCTTTAAAAATATAAGAACATTCTAGGGAAATTTTTAAAATTAGTAATTGATAAATATCAAGGATAAGGATAATGTTTGTAAAAGGATTATAACCCCTTTATGAGTTTTTACTCTTAAAGGGGTTATAGAGATACTTGTTTGAGTATCTTTGTGTGGTTACTTAGCTAATTAAAACTTATAGTTAACACCTATAGTTCCGTTATAGAATTTGTTTTTAGAACCTAGTTTTGTTCCAAAGTTTATATTTGTGCTTAAGCTATCTGTTATGTTAAAATTAGCACCTGTTTGTAAAGTAAAGTAAGTATTTTTCTTATCATCACCTACTAGTTTAATGCCATTATCTGCTCCTATAAATTTAACTATAGGATCTTTAACGTTTTTAAATATCTCTCTTTCTACACCAGGAGTTACATAGAAGTATTTACCAGATTCAACATATTTTCTTAACTCAACACCAGCTTTTAAGTTAGCTACTTTTGTTGTTATAGAGTTATATGATAAAGCACCCTCGCCTTTTTCAGTAAATGATTTTGTTTTTAGATATGTATATCCAACACCACCAAGTGGTTTAATCATTACATCATTGTCTAACTGATATATGCGACCATAAGTTAGATCAAAAGATGTTGCAAATGAATCAAACTTACCATCAGTTTTACCTATACTAGTTGTTCTTTTTACCTTGTTATCTCCAAAGTTAAAGTTGATTCTTGCATCTACTTCATTTTCATCAAAGTATCCTCTTGTATAAAGACCTAATTGGATATTTTTACCTTTTAACTCAACATCACTTTTGTCTGCTTTTGTTTGAGTATAAGTTGTAGTTGCACCAACTATCATATTATCAAATCTCTTATCATAACCAAGAGTTACACCAAAGATTTTTGGACTTGCACCATTTTTAACACTTGTCTTACCACCTAAGACACTTCCCCATAGGTTATTGTCATAGTTAAATCTATCTGTGTATTCTCTTACTACGTTGCTTAATGCCATATCATCACTACTTGCAAAGCTATCATCTTTTAAATGTCTGATAGCGCTTGCTAATGCTAAATCAGCATTGAATGGGTTGCTTAGACTTGCAAGTCTTGTAGAGGTTGAAAGATCTGTATTAAACTTAACGATATCTACATTAGATATTTTAGCCATTGAATCAACTGATGTTGTTACAGAGCTTGTTACATTTTTAACTATATTAACAATATCTTCTTTTTTAGTATTACCATCTAAGAATAGTTTATTTAACACTTCATTATCTGCTGATATATCACCTAAAGACTCTGCTATACTTTTATTTGTATTATCTAGCTTTCTAGTTGCACGTTTAGCACGATCAGCATTAGCTTCACCTACTTCTTCTTTAGCTTCTGCTACTTCTTTTTTAGCTTCATTAAGTGCTTTTAGTTTCTCAGCTTTTTGTGCTTCAGCTGCATTTTTATATTCTGTTTCTTTTGCTTTTAATGTTTTTTCTTTTTCTTTTAGCTCATTAACGGCTTTAACTGTATTAACATTAGTTTCTGCTAAAGCATCATTTAATACATCTACTTGTTTAGATTTAGCTTGTATGTCTTTTGTTATTTTTTCTTTAGCTTTTGCTATTTTTTCTGGTGTTGTTACATCTTCTGCTTTAGCTGCTGTTTGTGCTTCTTTAGCTATTTCTAATTCTGCTTTAGCTTCTTCTGCTGCTAGTTCTGCTTCTGCTTCTGCTTCTGCTGCTTTTTGAGCTGCTGCTTTTTGTTCTTGTGTTGCTTTTTCTCCTGCATCTGTTACTATTTTTTCTGCTTCTGTTTTAGCTTTTGTTGCATCTTCTTTAGCTTTTTCTAAAGTTTTTACTTTTTCTTCTAAAGTTTTTACTTTTTCTGCAGTAGCTTTTTCACCTGCATTTATAGCTGCTAGTGTTGCTTGTGCTACTTTAAGATCTCTTTCTTTATCATCGGCTGTATCTTCTATTCTGTCTATATTCCCAGCTGTTATTTCTTTAGCTGTTATTTCTCCACCATTTTTAGCTATAAAAACTGAAAGTGTAGCATTTAGGTTTGTAGGATCAAAGCCTGATAGTAGGTGTAATACAGAGTCTTTTGTAGGTGTTTTAGCTGATTCATATGCTAATTGACCATTGTTATCACCTGAAAGCTTAAATGTGTCTTTTTTACCATCTTTTTCTATAGTTAAAGCAGGTTTATCATCTACTATTTCTAGTTTTACGGTTGCACCACCTATTTGTGCTTCAAGTGCTAATGATTTTATATAAGCATTACCGGCTTCTTTTGCTTTTTCAAGCATTGTTTTAATTTTATCTTTACCAGCTTGATCAATTGTATTTAAAATATCTGCATCTGTATTAGCTGTTGTAAGATCTTTAGTTTTAATTGCATCTAAAATAGTTTTTAAAGCATTGTTATCATTATCTTTGTATACGGCATCTAAAAATGCTTTTCTTTTATCTATTTCTGTTGAAGTTAAATCTTGTCCATTTTCTTGTGGAATTTTCTCTTTTGCTTTTTCTATAGCATTCTTAAATGGATCTTGTCCTAATGCATCTTTATTTTCTGCTAATTCTTGTAAAACAGGTTTAGCAACTTTGCTATTGGTCTCAACTTTGAATTTATTATCAGCCAATAATGTTATAGTGTCTTTTTTACCATCTGCTTGTGAAATTTCTATTGCAGTGCCGTTTGATTTTATTTTTAGTGTGATATTTTGATTATTTATATTTCCTAAGTTTGCAGTTAATTCTTCTTTTGATTCTATTACTTGATCTACTATTGCTTTTAGTTCTGCATTCACTACACCTGCATTTCCTGCATTCATAAGCTTATCTATTTTTTCTTTAGAAAGTACTTTCGGCAAATTAGTTACTAAAGTCTCATAAACGTCAACTTTGGCTTTGGCTTTGTTTATTTCTTCGGTTGTAAATTTTAAATTAGGCCCTTTATTCAAAGCTTCTTCGATTTTTTCTTTAATATCATCAACAGCAGCTAAATTTTTTAGTTTATTATTGTCTTCGGAAGCTTCAGTGAAAGTTACATCATTACCATTAAGCACAAATTTATTTATTTTACTAGCTTCATCATTTGTATTAGTCCCTGTGCTATCATAAATTATATCAAGTTCAGCACCACTATCTGTTTTCTTTAATATAATTTTAGCTTTACCGCCATTTAAATCTAATTCACCGCTACTAATACCTTGACCACCTAAAAAATCAAGCTTTTCATCTTTAGCTTTTGTTAATATGTTTTTTATGCGGCCTTTTACACCTTCATCTTGTTGATTAGTAGTATAAGCTTTTAATTTATCCATATCAATATTTAAAACAGTATCTATAGCTTGTCTTAATGAAGCCTTTGCTTCTGTTGTATCTAATTCTTGTTTTTTTAGTTTAATAGCTTCTGTTACTTTTTGAGTAGCTTCAGCAGTTTTAAAATTTAGAAGTATATGATTCCATACATTTTCTGTTGTTGTATTCTTTTGATATTCTAAAGAACCATTTTCTTTTAACGTAAAAGTATCTGTTGCAAATACTGTTTGATTGTTTTTTATCTTAAGTTTAGGTTCTTCACCATTTGTTTCAATAGATATTTTAAATTTACCACCTTCACCTATAGTAATATCTGTAAAATCCACATTATCGTTGTTTGCTTTTTTTGCTTTCTTTGCAGCATCAAGGATTTTTGCTATTTTTTGTAAATGTGGGTGAGCATTTTGTGTTATTGCATTTTTTGTTTCTTCATTTGCTTTGTTTTTGATTAATTCATCAAATACATTATCAGTTTCTGAAACTATCAGATTTAAATACTCAACCATTGCTTTATTTTTTGCATTATTTTCCCTATCAGTTTCTATGCCATTATCATGAGTTATATTTTCTTGATTCTTAAAATTCTTCAGACTAGGATCTACTCTATCTAATATTCTAGGGTTAAAAGTTAAAGCATCACTATCATTTAAGCTTAAAACGTCTTTTTTGCCATCGTATGAAATTTCAAGCATGGGTTTAGAAGCTTGGTTAGTTAGCTTTAGGCTAACTTGTTTGTCACCAACTGTAGCAAAATCTGCAATAGTAAACCCGGTTTCTGGAATTGTTAAATCTTTTGCTTTAACTAAAATATCTTTAAATGCACCTTTTACAGTCTCATCATGTATAGACGATATATCATTTGCTAAGCTTTCTTTCTTGTTAGCTATATCTGCTAATTTTTGCTTTACGGTATTAAAAAAATCAAGTGTAGGATTAGTCGCTACCCCCCCCCCATTTTCAGCACCAAAAGCGAAACCACTTACAGCTACACTAAGTATAGCTGCACTTACAATCTTTGAAATTTTCATTTCTACTCCTTTTAAAATATAAATGCAGGATTATTGTAAATTCAGTTATATTAAAAAGTTCTTAATCTTTAAGAAATTCATTGATTTTTAAACTAGCAATAGTTATACCCCTTTAAGTTTTACTTTTAAAGGGGTTATAGAGATACTTGTTTGAGTATCTTTGTGTGGTTACTTAGCTAATTAAAACTTATAGTTAACACCTATAGTTCCGTTATAGAATTTGTTTTTAGAACCTAGTTTTGTTCCAAAGTTTATATTTGTGCTTAAGCTATCTGTTATGTTAAAATTAGCACCTGTTTGTAAAGTAAAGTAAGTATTTTTCTTATCATCACCTACTAGTTTAATGCCATTATCTGCTCCTATAAATTTAACTATAGGATCTTTAACGTTTTTAAATATCTCTCTTTCTACACCAGGAGTTACATAGAAGTATTTACCAGATTCAACATATTTTCTTAACTCAACACCAGCTTTTAAGTTAGCTACTTTTGTTGTTATAGAGTTATATGATAAAGCACCCTCGCCTTTTTCAGTAAATGATTTTGTTTTTAGATATGTATATCCAACACCACCAAGTGGTTTAATCATTACATCATTGTCTAACTGATATATGCGACCATAAGTTAGATCAAAAGATGTTGCAAATGAATCAAACTTACCATCAGTTTTACCTATACTAGTTGTTCTTTTTACCTTGTTATCTCCAAAGTTAAAGTTGATTCTTGCATCTACTTCATTCTCATCAAAGTATCCTCTTGTATAAAGACCTAATTGGATATTTTTACCTTTTAACTCAACATCACTTTTGTCTGCTTTTGTTTGAGTATAAGTTGTAGTTGCACCAACTATCATATTATCAAATCTCTTATCATAACCAAGAGTTACACCAAAGATTTTTGGACTTGCACCATTTTTAACACTTGTCTTACCACCTAAGACACTTCCCCATAGGTTATTGTCATAGTTAAATCTATCTGTGTATTCTCTTACTACGTTGCTTAATGCCATATCATCACTACTTGCAAAGCTATCATCTTTTAAATGTCTGATAGCGCTTGCTAATGCTAAATCAGCATTGAATGGGTTGCTTAGACTTGCAAGTCTTGTAGAGGTTGAAAGATCTGTATTAAACTTAACGATATCTACATTAGATATTTTAGCCATTGAATCAACTGATGTTGTTACAGAGCTTGTTACATTTTTAACTATATTAACAATATCTTCTTTTTTAGTATTGCCATCTAAGAATAGTTTATTTAACACTTCATTATCTGCTGATATATCACCTAAAGACTCTGCTATACTTTTATTTGTATTATCTAGCTTTCTAGTTGCACGTTTAGCACGATCAGCATTAGCTTCACCTACTTCTTCTTTAGCTTCTGCTACTTCTTTTTTGGCATCATTAAGTGCTTTTAGTTTCTCAGCTTTTTGTGCTTCGGTAGCATTTTTATATTCTGTTTCTTTTTCTTTTAGCGTTTTTTCTTTTTCTTTTAGCTCATTAACAGCTTTAGCTGTATTAACATTAGTTTCCGCTAAAGCATCTTGCAATACATCTACTTGTTTAGATTTAGTTTCTATTTCTTTTTTAGCTTTTTCAATTGCTTCTGCTTTTTTTTCTGGTGTTGCTACATCTTCTGCTTTAGCTGCCTCTGCTGCTTCTTTTGCTATGTAGACTTCAGCTTCAGCTTCAGCCAATAGCTCATCTGTATCCTCTACTACTTTTATTGCTGCTTCTTTTTTGGCTTTTGCTGCTGCTTTTTGTTCTTGTGTTACAGCTTTTTGTTCTTCTTCTAATGCTATAATTATTGCTTTTTTTGCTGCTTCTTTTGCTGCTAATACTGATTCTATTACTTCTGATACTTTATCCTCTAATGCTTCTATTTTTTTTTCAGTAGCTTCTTCACCTGCATTTATAGCTGCTAGCTTTTCTTTTGCCAATTTAAGTTCAATTTTTTTATTTTCAGCTATTAGTTTGGCTGCTTCTATATTTTTTTCTGTTATTTTTTTAGCTGTTATTTCTCCTTTATTTAATGCATTTTCTATTTCCTCTTTTGGTGTTACATTTTCAGCACCAAAAGCGGAACTGCTTACAGCAATACTAAGTATAGATGCACTTACAATCTTTGAAATTTTCATTTTTACTCCTTCTAATAATTCAATACTATATAATAATAACTTAAACCATCTTCAAAGGCTCTTAAACTTCAAATAATTAACTATAATTTGAATTAATTTTTGCAGAATATATAAAAAATATTTGTATAAAATTTTAAAACTAATAATTGATAATTTTAAAAAACAAAATAATCAATAAGTCTATTTACCTGAAAATAAACCAAAAATCTTACCGAATATTTTTTGTAAAAAACTATGTTTTTTATTTACACTATTTAGATATTTCACAACTTCAGTTCTACCAAATATCATAGCAAAAGTATGAGGAGTAGCTCCCATTCCGTTATTTGCATTTATATCAGCACCGGCTTCAACTAAAGCTTTTACCACTTCAAGATGACCCTTGAAGCAAGCACCAGCAAGCGGAGTTTGGTTTTTATCATTTCGCTCATCAACTCTAGCACCTTTTTCTATAAGCATTTTTACCGTTTCAAGCGAGTTGCGGTAGCTTGCAAGCATTATAAGCGAATCGCCTTTTTCATTTTTCAAATTTACGCTTAGTCCTGCCTCTATCATCTTTTGCAATTCTTCTTTTTCATCACGTCTTGCAAATTCAAAAGCCTTGCCACAAAGCTCAGCGTATCTTTGTTCATCTTGTTCAGTTATTTCTTCTATATTTTCCATAAAAAGCCCTTATTTTGTCATTTTTGTATTATACTACAAATATAATATTAAAAGCAATTAAGCAACATTAACCTTACTTTTTAAATAATCCTTAAAAATTATTCAATACTTATAGCATAAAATAAGGATTTAGGACTTCTATAAATATTTAATGAATTTCAAATAGTGTATGCCTATTTTCCTAGCTTACATTTAAATCTCTCACTAGGAAATGAATCTATTTGAAAACAATTAACAGCTGATACATTATCAAGCCCTAGTTCTTTAAAAATTTATTTTGATATGTAGTTATAAGTAGCAACATTTTTATATCGTAGTTTTTTTCAAAACCACTATTTATAACTGTAGCTAGATAAAGTTAGCTATCTCATAGCCTTTTTCCACCTTTCTAGCTTCATCTATTACGGAAGACATTGATTGAAAAAAGTAAGTTGTTTGCAATTTTTTATCATATTCTATTATTTCGGCATCAATAAAAAAAGTTATTTTTTGTTTATCTTTTGATAACATTCCACACTCTTTTGTCATACATTTTATATGTTGTATATTAGCTATAATTTTATTTTACTATTCAAATTTTTATACCTTATAGGGTCTTTTGCACCAGCGAGCTCAAAGCCGTTTAACCTAAGCCTGCAACTATCACAAAGTCCACAAGCCTCATCTTCGTTTTCATAACAAGACCAAGTAAGCTCAAGTGGAGAGTTGTTTTGTAAAGATGATTTTACTATATCAGCCTTACTAAGATGAACTAAGGGCATATGAATTTTTATATTTGTGCTGTCTTTTGTGCCTTTGTTTATAGCATCATTTATGCTTTTTATAAACTCATCACTACAATCAGGATAACCGCTACTATCTTCCTCAACTACCCCTATAAAAAGAGCCTCTGCTCCCTCTTTTTCAGCAAGTGCTGCAGCTATGGATATAAAAATGCCGTTTCTAAAAGGCACATAGGTATTTGGCACATCATCAGCAACGCCGTCTTTTCTTATATCCATACTTAAATCAGTCAAAGCATTAGCACCTATATCAGATATAAAGCTAACATCAAGCTCTACCTTTTTTACCACACCTATTTTGTCGCATATCTCTTTAAATGCACGCTTTTCACGGCTCATCGTGCGTTGATTATAATCAAAATGCAATGCAACGATATCATAGCCTTGTTTTTTTGCCAAAACAGCACACAAGGTGCTATCCATTCCTCCACTCATTATACAAACTGCTTTTTTCATACTCTTGCACCCCATAAATTTTTTAGATAAAATTATACAAAAATAAGCTAAAAAGAGAAAAAAATGATAACTTGCGATGAAACCTACCCAGAGATACTAGATAAAATTTGCGATTTTTTAACACCGGGAGATGTTGATTTGTGCTTTGTTGATAACGAAGAGATGAGAAAAGTAAATTTAAAAGAACGTGGATTTGACAAAACAACTGATGTGCTTAGCTTTCCACTTGTCTATCAGCCACATGCGCCGCTTGGCTGCATACTTATAAATGTTGATTTGGTTGAAGAAAAATCAAATGAACTAGGACATAGCAAAGAGGCTGAAATCGCACTTTTGTTTACTCATGGCTTACTTCATGTGCTAGGATATGATCACGAAACAGATGATGGGCAAATGAGAGAAAAAGAAGAAGCTGTTATAGCTGAGTTTGAACTTCCTGATAGCTTGATAGTAAGAAATTCATAATAAATATAAACGATCATATTTACACTTTTATAAGCTAATATTTGTTATCATATTGGCTTATAAAATCAACTAAATAGCCTAAATCTAACTTACTAATGCAATATCGCAAACATACAAGATATGTAATTAAAATTATAATTTTGATTACAATTATCAGAATTTATAAAATCTTAAATTCTTTAGCTATATAATACAAACATTTTTTAAATTGTTTAGTTAACTAAAGGGAGTTGTGTTGAATAATTTGCTTAAAACCGGACTTAGTTTGGCTTTGATTGTTAATATTTTATCTGTTACATATGCTGAGGATGAAGTTGAGTTAGATTCAGTAGAAGTTGTTGGCCAAAACCATAAAGAGAGAGATGAGGCCTATAAAAAAAGTGGCGCTGTAAGTATCAGAGATGAGATAAATAAATCAGATAAAACACTTGATACAATAATCAGATCAATACCTGGCACATTTACACAGATGAACAAAGGTGCTGGAGCCGTTACTGTAAATATAAGGGGCGGCACTGGATTTGGTAGGGTAAATACAATGGTCGATGGTGTTTCTCAGACATTTTATAGCAGTGGTGGAGATACCGGCGGTAAGGGTGGTGCAGGATCTCAGTTTGGTGCATCCATAGATCCATCATTTATTACAAGTGTTGAGCTAAACAGAGGCTCTTTTAAAGGAAGTGGTGGTGCAAACTCTTTAATGGGTTCTTCAAATTTTAAGACAATCGCGGTTGATGATATCTTAAGATTTGATAGAAATATAGGTGGTATGCTAAAAAGTCAAGTCGGTAGCAACGATATGAGACCCGAGCATATGTTTGCAGTGGCTGGGAAGAGATTTTTTAATTACGGTGGTGCTCTTGGATTTTTATATGGGCATAGTGAAAAAACCATATCACAAAATTATGAAGTTGGAGGGGGTGAAACACATTCAGAAAAATCAATTAGAGACACAAAACGTATATCAGAAGATTATGAAAAAGAATACTATCCTGACAAATCTCCATATGATTCAACACCATACGATCCTGAAAAAGTTAGACAAAAACCAAAAAGCGATATCTTTAAGATAGAATATACAGATGACTATAACTCACTTGAATTACAATACAGAACCTTAAACAATCACTTAGCAGGTCGTAGCATAAAAAATAATACAAAGCAGATTAATTATAATCTAAATATACCGGATAATAATTTAGTTAATTTTAATTTTCTATACTCAAATAATTTCAATCAACAAAACTATGATATAGGTGCTGAGATAATAAACAGAAGAATAAACAAGCCACTTACTGGAGAAAATAAAGCTGAGATATTTGATATAAGCAACACATTTGAGTTTGAGCTACCGAAAGATTCAACGTTAAGCACTACATTTGGTTTAAACGTATTAGAAAATAAATACTCTAGAAATCGCTACCCTGATGAGCTTAAAATATATAAAATTTGCGAAGATGATGAAGAAAACGATGATTGTTTGGTATCAACTAGTGAGTTTTTAGGCGGTACTTTTTCTGAAGCAGAAAAAATAAATGCGGCATTGCCAACAAATTCATTTTTTCCACAAGGAGAACAAAAATTTAAAGCTTTTTACTTAGATAATTCAATTAATTGGGATAAATTAACTTTTAATTATAATATAAATTTTGTTAAATACAAAAATAAAGGCGAAAGCCTGCTTACGGTTAGTCAATTTGTTGATGAATTAAACGATCAATGGAACAAACTTGATGAGATCTGGAAAAAATTACCCGAAAAGTCAAAAGAAAGAGAGGCATTAGAGCCGGAATTTAATAGATTAGAAGAGCTCTATAAACCTTACTATGATTGGAATAAAGTAAAGAAAAACAATATACATGATCAAGATGAAATAGAAAAAGGTTTCACACAAAATCCAAACAATATAATAACAAAACAAGATGAAATAAAAGATCATTTTCTAAATTACTCTTTTATGGTAACAGCCAATCTTAATGAATATTTTACACCTTTTATAGGGCTATCAAGGACACACAGAGCACCTACTATACAAGAAATGTTCTTTTCAAACCTAAGCAATGCTGGAAAAAATTTATCCCTAAAACCAGAAACAGCCAAAACCAAACAAATAGGATTTAATGGGTTTACTCAAGGAGTAATTACAAAAAACGATACAATAGGATATAAATTCACAAGATATCAAACAAGAATTGAAAATTTTATACACAATATATTAAGCTACAGGGTAGTTCCTGGAAAATATCTAGACGGAACATCTGTGACTGTCGGAACCATATATCACAGAAACCATAATGAAGAAGTATTTATAAACGGTTTCGAGGCTGAAATAAGCTATGATATGGGAACATTTTTTGCGAATGCAAGCTTTGCGAAACAAAGAACAAATCAACCAGCATCTTATAGCGATATATCAAGGACTGCAGATAATATAACTGTAGATCAAGCTGATGCACAAAGTTTTGGATTAACAAAGGTTACAATATTGCCCAATCAATACGGTTCCCTTGAACTAGGAGTAAGATTATTTGATCAAAAACTTACACTAGGAGGTATTGCAAAATACTATGGTAAGAGCAAAAGAAGCAAATATGATACAACTTTAATGTGCGAAGGTGGAGCTAAGCCTATTCATCCATTAGATCAACATGGTAATTTTAGTTTTGAAAGAGCTTTACAATGTCCAAAAGATGCAACAGGTAAACAATATAAAAGTATAGGTCAAATAGCAGAATATGAAGAGTTTGAAAGCCAGCCTATAATATATGATATTTATGCCACATATGAACCTAGTAAAAATTTTATGATAAAATTTGCTATAGACAATCTAACAGACAAACTTTATGTAAACCCACTTGATGCAAATAACGACTCAGCATCACAATATGCAAAAGTGATTCACACAAAGCAAAAAAATGGGAATTATTTTTATACAGAATACCTCCAAAACAACTTTGCTCGTGGTAGAACAGCAAAATTAATGTTTTCATACAAATTTTAATAAAATAAAATTCCCTCTTTTATACTTTAGAGGGAATTGTTTTTATAATTTTTTGCAATTTTAAAGAGAATTTTTTACACAAGATAAAGCCAAGCACCTTGTCTTGCTTAACTTTATAGCCTATTTTTTTTAAAGCTTTTCTAACACCATTAGCATAATCACTTGATATTTTTTCAAAATGTCCTAAAGCTCTATTTATAACTTTATCGCTCACGCCAGCCATACTTTCAGTTATATTGTTAAAAGTTGCTCTTTTTGTGAATCGTTCATAAGATTAAATAAATCTCTTGGCTGTGAGTAGCAATCATCATCTAGCTCTCTATGATCATACCTTTTTATAAGACCCTCAAGTGCCAAATCAGGCTCAAGAAATTCTTTATTTTCCTGTGCGTCACCATAGCTATTTGGCTCATAGTAAGCATTTTGTTCTATCTCATATGTGCCATTATTCATAGCACCACCAACAGTATAAGTACCTACTTCGTTTATAGGGCGATTTCTTTAAGCTGCACTTTAAAGGGCCAAATGCCGCTTGTTCTACTTCATTGAAGTAATTATTTGGATTTTCATTTAGAGTCATTACACCAACTTTGATAAGTGGAAAATCCTTATGAGACCAAACCTTAGTCAAGTCAAATGGACTATAAGAAAGCTTTTTAGCTTGCTCCTCTGTCATTACTTGGATTTTAAAATCCCAGCTTGGGAAGTTGCCTTCTTCTATATTTTCATATAGATCTTTTTGATGGCTTTCTCTATCATTTGCTATTATCTCATTAGCTTCTTTGTTAGTTAAGTTTTTAATGCCTTGTCTTGATTTAAAGTGAAGCTTAACCCAAACTCTTTGTCTGTCTTTATTTATAAGGCTATATGTATGGCTAGCAAATCCGTGCATTTGTCTATAACTTGCCGGAATACCCCTATCACTCATTAGTATAGTAACTTGATGAAGTGTTTCAAGGCTTAAGCTCCAAAAGTCCCAAGCTGCCTGTGCTGAACGCATATGTGTTCTTGGATTTCTCTTTTGAGTATGGATAAAATCAGGGAATTTATAAGAGTCTTTTAAGAAAAATACCGGAGTGTTGTTGCCTACTAAGCCCCAGTTACCCTCTTTTGTATAAAATTTAAGTGCAAATCCACGAACATCTCTTTCGGCATCAGCCGGCACCAGCCTCGCCTGCAACTGTTGAAAATCTCAAAAGTAACTTTGTCTTTTCGCCTTTTGTAAAACCTTTGCCTTTGTGTATTGTGAGATATCTTCTGTTATCTCAAGCACTCCATAAGCCGCACTACCATTTGCATGAACTGTTCTTTCGGGGATTCTTTCTCTGTTTTGATGGGCTAGTTTTTCTATAAGCTGATAGTCTTGTAGCATTATGCCTCCCCTACTGCCAGCTGTTAGTTTTGGTTATCAGCTATTGGATTTCCAAAAGTCGTAGTTAATTGTTTCATTATTAATAATCTTTATTATTTCATAAATATATTCTTTTAGAATTAAATTTTTACTTAAATCTAAAAATTTTTAAATTTTATATGTTGCTTAATATATTTTTAAGATTCGTATAACTATGTATACCCTGCTAGTAGTGGATGCTTCCATGGCATTCATGAATTTTATCTTCACTAAACCCAGCTTTTTGAAACTGTCCATCCACATTTGAAATATAGATAAAATAATTATTGTTTTTACTTTTTACAAGTTTAAGAGATAAAATATTTATTTTTTAAATCTAAAACAAAATATAAAAAAGAATACAGAAGCTACAAGTATGATACTAGCTCCACTTGTAAGATCAAACTCAAAGCTTAATATCAAGCCTATGATGCAAAAAACAGATGCTATGATTGATGATAAAACCATCATCGAACCAAGTCTTTTTGCAAATCCACTTGCTATTATAGATGGTATGCTAATAAGAGCTATAACAAGTATAAGCCCCACTACTCTAATAGTAGCAACCACACAAAGTGCCATCATACAAACCATAATATAATATAAAAGTTTTACATTTACACCACGAAGTTTTGCAAACTCCATATCAAAGCTAATAGCCACAAACTGGCGATAAAGAGTAGAAACTAAGAGTATAAATATAGAGTTTAGTATAAGCATAAACACCAAATCAGTATCACTAACAGCTAGTATAGAGCCAAAAAGATAGCTCATAAGATCTACATTGTATCCAGGTGTAAGATCTATCAAAATGATACCAAGTGCCATTCCAAAAGCCCAAATAGCACCTATGATAGAGTCTATCTTGTTTTTGTCTATGAATGTTATTTTAGCGATAATAAGGGCTAACAAAAGTGAAAATGTACTAGCCCCAAGAAGTGGCTCAAATGAGAAAAAAAATGCTATACCTATGCCACCATAAGCACCGTGTGCTATACCGCCTGCTATAAAGCCCATACGATTTATAACAACCAAAGAGCCTACCACTCCACAAGCTATACTAACTAACAAACCAGCCAAAAGTGCATTTTGCATAAAATCAAGATGTAAAATTTCAATCACAACCACACTCCTTTAAAGCAAGCTCTACATCGCAAAAGTGATTGTGATTTTTGGCAAGATGAGCTATAAATTCTTGTTTATTTAAATCCGGGGTAATGTTATGTAAGTGTAAATTTTTACTCACATAGGCTACTTTTGTGGCAAAACTAAGGGCTATGTTTGCATCGTGGCTTATAAGCACTATGGCTACGCCTTGTGCATTTATATGTTTTAGCAAAGAGTATATTTCTGCTTGTGTTTTTGTATCAACACTAGCCGTTGGCTCATCAAGCATTAAAATCTTGCTTTTTGTACATAACGCCCTTGCTATGTAAACCCTTTGTCTTTGTCCACCACTAAGCTTATCTATACGAGAATTTGCGTATTCTTGCATATCTACCATTTTAAGGGCATTTAGGGCTTGTTGTTTTTGATCTTTTGTATAAAAACCAAACATTTTTTTATCTATAAGTCCCATTAATACTACTTCTATAACGGTTATAGGAAAATTTTGATTGTGTATAAAGCTTTGAGGAACATAACCTATGGCATTGCTTATACTTTTTGGGGATTTATCAAATACCTTTATGCTTCCGCTTTGTGGTTCTAAAAGTCCTAGCATAAGCTTTAAAAGTGTGCTTTTGCCACCACCATTTGGCCCTATGATAACTAAAAAATCATCAATATTTACATTTAAGTCAATATCTTTTAAAACAAAATTTGTATCGTCATAGCTAAAACTAACATTTTTTAATTCGATCATATTCAAAATATACTACTTTTTAATGAAATAAAAATCATAAAAATTCCTAGAACTAACATTATAAAAATCGCAATAATCTCTATATATGGTTTAAAATTTCTTATCTTTGATATAGAGTTATTATTTATTTTTTGACCAAAAACGGCTGCTAAAAATATAACAACGCTCATTCCAAGAGCCATAAAAATACCGCTTAGTATACCCGTAAAATAACTTCCAAGCTCAAAAGCAAGTATAAACACCAAAATAACACCCGGACAAGGTATCAAGGCAGATGAAGCCGCTATAACCCAGTCCTTATATGTGCTATTTTTGCTTAGATTTATGCTCGTACAAGATGTGCAACCACAACCACTTTCGTGTGTATTCCAAGTATATTTTGGTTTTGTTTTTTTAAGTTTTGTATATAGCATATAAATAGCTATCATTGCTATCACAATGCCACAAATTAATGTTGAAATTCTTGATAATTCTCTAGAAAGTATTAAGTCTATCTTACTAAGTGTCAAAAATGTAGTTCCAACCAAGACAAAAGCTCCCAAAACATGCATAACACCAACTTTTATAGAAAAGTTAAAAGCTTTAAGATAACTTCCTCCATTTGCAGCAAAATAGCTTCCTGTTAAAAGCTTAGCATGTCCTGGACCAGCAGCGTGCAAAAAGCCATAAATAAAAGAAAAAAACAGTATCAAAAATGTTGAAAATATAGTTGGATTTTGTTGATTGTCTTTAAAAATTTGCTTTAGTCTATCTAAAAATCCAAGACTTACCTTTGATAAAGAGTCAAATTTCTTGGCATCAATCTCATCTATATAAGAATAATCAGGCTCTTTTTCTTGCAAACTTGCCACATCTTTTAACTTTGGTTTGGCATCATCTTGCTTTGCGACCTCTTTTTTTACTATTTTAAAGAAATTTATGTTTGCATTTATGTTTTGAACAACCCAATAACTAGGCGATATTTCGTATGATTTTTCATCCATAAAAGTAAAATAAAAATACTCATTTTTGTCAAAAATTTCTATAGGTATAACAAGGTTTTGTTCTATTTTTATCCTCAACAAAAACTCAACTTCAAATCTCAGCCGCCCTTTGTCAAAAAATATATTATAATCTTTTACTTTAAGCAAGATATCTTTTGCATCTTCATCGCCTTTGTAATGCGATATTTTAGTTAAAAATCCATTTGGAACAAGATAGTCTAAAAGAGATCTAAGAACAACCTGCAATTCACTTTTGTCAAAGTGTTTATCTGAATTTGTGTCATATGTTTGAAGCATCAAATTTGAAAAATTTTCAGAAAATGTCCAGATAAGTTTTACACTATCTATGTTATCATTTGTTGTATGAAATTTAGTGGTTACGTGTGCGGTAGGGCTATATAAAGCACACAACGCACACGCAAATGTATTAACGCTAAGGATAATAACTAAAAAAAAATTTTTCAATTTTTAAGACTTTTGGCAAAGACTTCAGCTGTTTTTTTCATCTCTTTTTCCCATTCAAGAGGCAACTGATCTATCTCAACAACTTTTGAACCTGTTTGTTTTGCTATGATTTTAGCTGTTTTTTGAGAAAATTGAGGTGCTACAAAGATAACTTTTATATTATGCTCTTTTGCCTCTTCTATAAGCTCAGCAAGTTCAGCTGGTTTTGGCTCTTTACCTTCTATCTCAATAGGAAGTTGTTTTAAGTCATATCTTTTTGCAAAATATCCCCAAGATGGATGATAAACTATAAACATAGAATCTTCAAAAGGTTTTAATGTTTTTTCTATATATTTATCCAACTCATCAAGTCTTTTTGTAAATTTATCTAAATTTTCCTCATAAAGTTTTTTATTTTCTGGGAATTTTTCAATTAAAGCTTGTGCTATTGTTTTTGTTTGTTCTTTAACAAGCATCGGATCAAGCCAGATATGTGGGTCAAGTTCGCCATGATGGTGATGATGTGCTTGTGCATGATGGTTATCATCATGATCGTGATGGTCTTTATCGTGGGCATGATCATGGTTATCATCATGGTCTTTGTCATGATGATCGCCATCGTGATCTTCGTCGTGATGATCTCCTTCGTGGTAGTGATGTTCATCATGGTCATCATCATCATCGTGGTGATGATGTGCTGCCATTTTTATCTTTTCTATACCTTTATCTGTATGGATTATGTTTAAATTTGGGTAGGCTTTTTTAAATTTATTAAGCCAAGTGTCCTCAAACTCTATACCAACAGCAAAATACAAATCGCTTTTTTCAAGCTCTTTCATCTGTTGTGGTTTTGGCTCATAAGTATGAGGATCTGATCCTTTTTCAACCATAGCATTAACATCTAAAGTATCTCCAGCTATTTGTTCTACAAAATATTTTGTAGGTAAGATAGATGTGCTTACAAGTGGCTTACCAAAAAGAGCGGTAGCGGCAACGATCGCGAATAAAAGTGTTTTTTTCATAAAAATCTCCTTTGATTTTAAAAATAAAAGTCATAGAGTTTAACAAAATGCAACTAAGTTGCTACTTAAAAATTAAAAGTACTCAAGCTTTTAAATTTCCAAAATTTTCGCCAGTATCTAAGAAATTTTGTAAAAAATATTCGTTATTATAACCCTCTTCTTTTAACAATTTATACATAGAATGGATATCATCACTACTTAAAAGGGAGTTATGCACGGTTGTTCTAACTTCAAAGTCAAAATTTATGCTTATTAGGTATTTTAAAGTTTTCATAAACTCATCATATAAATTTGAGTTTGTAATATCTTTAAATTTTTCTTTTAAGGATTTAAAATCAAGAGCTATATAGTCTATAAGCCCAAGCTGGATGGCTTCTTTTAGGATTTTTAAATTTGTTCCATTTGTATCAACTTTAAGCAAAAAACCTCTTTTTTTAACCTCTTTTGCAAGTTTCAAAAAAGATTTTGTAAGAGTGCATTCCCCACCGCTAAACACAACAGCATCTAGTTTATTTTTGCGAGAATCCAAAAATTTGCAAAAATCCTCATCGCTTATATAAGGCTCACCTAAAACTATCTCCGTATTGTAGCAATACTGACACCTCATGTTGCAACCACAGAACCAAACAACACAAGCTATCTTGCCAGCATAATCAGTTAAATTAAATGGTGTTATTTTAAAAATACCCATATTGATATTGGTTTAAATATTTTTATAAGATTTAAAATCACATTCTTGTTTAAATTTAACTCTCTCTCTATGTTCACCTTTTTTACCAAGGTTAAAGCTTTCAACTGGTCTATGATACCCCATAACTCTTGTATATACAACACATCTTGTTCTTTTTGATTGCAATTCTTGTGGAAATTCTTGCATTTACGCTCCTTTATATTTGTTAAGTAACTCTTGATCACATATAGGACAAAACTCATGTTCCCCTGCTATATAACCATGCTTTTCACAAACACTAAACACAGGTGTTATGGTAATATACGGAAGTTTATAGTTTTGGACTATATTTTTTACAAGTTTTTTACAAGTTTGGGTATCACTTATCTTTTCTTTCATATATAGATGAAATACGGTTCCTCCTGTATAACTTGATTGGAGTTCATCTTGATAATCAAGTGCTTCAAAAGGATCATCTCCAAAATCAGCAGGTAACTGAGTAGAGTTTGTATAGTATATATTATCTCCGCTTCCAGCTTGTATGATGTCTTTAAATCTTTTTTTGTCTTCTTTTGCAAATCTATAAGTAGTTCCTTCTGCCGGTGTTGCTTCAAGGTTATATAAATTTCCTGTTTCTTCTTGAAAAGATTTTATCTTATCTCTTAAAAATTCTATCATTTCAAGTGCAAATTCCTTACCAAAATCGGTAGAAATATCTTCTTTGTCATCTGTAAAATTTCTAATCATCTCATTTGCACCATTTATACCAATAGTACTAAAATGATTATTGAAATGTTTAAGATATCTAGCTGTGTATGGATAAAGACCTCTATCATACATCTCTTGTATAAATTTTCTCTTTTTTTCAAGAGTTGACTTTGCTAACTCTAAAAGATATATAAGCCTATCATAAAGCGCTTTTTTATCATTTTTAAACTCATAACCAAGTCTTGCTAGATTTATAGTAACAACACCTATACTTCCAGTCATCTCGGCACTACCAAAAAGACCACCACCACGCTTTAAAAGCTCTCTTAAATCAAGCTGCAATCTACAGCACATAGACCTAACAGCACCCGGCTTGTATGCCTTTTCATTTGGTATTTTATTTCCATTTTCATCAATAATATATTGACTACCTATGAAATTTTGAAAATAACTAGACCCCATTTTTGCCGTATTTTCAAACAAAACATCAGCAACTTCGCTATCCCAGTTAAAATCCTCTGTTAAATTTACCGTAGGTATAGGGAATGTGAAAGGTTGTGAGCATTTATCTCCAGCCGTTAAAACCTCATAAAAAATCTTCACTATTCTGTGCATTTCAGGCTCAAAATCTTTATATGTCATATCAATAAGACTATTGCGACCTCTTTTTTTAGCCTCTTTCAAAAGCTCAAAGTCATCTGTGTGTTTAAAAATATGCTCATCATTTATCGTTGGAATTTGCTCTTTTAAATCATCAGGACAAGATATATCTATAGTAACATTTGTAAATGGACTTTGTCCCCATCTGGCTGGAACATTTAGATTAAAAATAAAACTAGTTATAGCCTTTTTTATCTGCAAATCACTTAATTTATCTTTAAAAATATAAGGAGCAAGGTATGTGTCAAAACTAGAAAAAGCTTGAGCTCCAGCCCATTCACTTTGAAGTATGCCTAAAAAATTTGCCATTTGAGAGAGTGCTTGTCTAAAATGTCTAGGCGCTTTGCTTTCAACCCTACCCCTAACACCATTAAAGCCTTCATTAAGTAAGGCTCTAAGGCTCCAACCAGCACAATATCCGGTTAAACAATCAAGATCGTGTATATGATAATCACCATTTCTATGAGCTATGCCCTCCTCTTTGCTATACACGCTATCAAGCCAAAAATTTGCTATAACCTTACCGGCTGTATTGTTTATAAGACCTGCATTTGAATAGCTTGTATTTGAGTTAGCACTAATCCTCCAGTCTGATTTGTTTATGTATTCATTTATAGTTTGGGTTGAGTTTATATAAGTTGTATCTTTATTGAGTCCAAGAATTTGCTCTCTTTGCATTTTATGAGTGTGCCTATAAAGCATAAAGCTCTTTAGGACATTAAAATAACCAGTATTAAAAAGCTCTTTTTCTATAGTGTCTTGTATATCCTCAACGGTAGCTATATTTTGTTTTTGAAAGATACTTTGAACAACATTTGTAAATACATTTTCATCATAATCTAAATTTTCACTTTCAAATGCTTTTTTTATAGCATCAACAATTTTATATGCTTGAAAATCCTGTTTACTTCCATCTCTTTTTACAACTTGTTTCATATCCCACCCTATATAAAATTCCTTTGGAGTATATAGAAAAAAAGCTTAAAGTTTAAGCAAATTGATATTATTTATCAAAAAAATAATAAATAAAGTACTTTTTAATTTACACTTAAAATAATTCATAAAAATCAAGCAAAAATATTAAATAACACAATAAACCATACCGTAACACAAAGAAAAATGCTTAAAAACTATAGAACTTTCAACATCTTTTGCCTTTCCTGCTAGCTCATTATATTCTAAGGTTACAAAATCTACAAATCTTTCTATAGCACTATTTATAGCTCCTGCTATGAAGATAATAATAAGGCTCATAAACATCAAAATTTTGTTTGTAAGGCCTGTATCCACAAAAATAACAATGGTAATAACAAAATTATACATATAATCTCTATCTTAAAAGAACTTTCTGAAGTTATCATATCTTTAAGCCATTTTAGAGCATATGTAGTATTTTTAAAAAATTGTATTTTGGTTGATTTCTCATATATTGCCTTTTTGTAATTATTTTCTAGCATTTTGCAAAATGTCTAAATTTGGTTTGTATACCTTTGTTTCAACATTAAACAAGCCTAAAATAGTATGGAAAAAATTATTATGTGAGACTTCGTTTTTAGTATAAGAAATCAATTTTTCTTTATCTATATATTTGTTTAAATAACTATCTCCAAACCACATCATAAAACCAATATGTTTTTGATTTTCAGGTGCCATAAAATACGGTAAACCATGTAAGTAAATTCCATTTTCACCCAAGCTTTCTCCGTGATCACTTGCATAGAGCATAGCAGTATCATAGGTACTCGAATAACTTTTTAAAAATTTTATAACCTTTGAAAGAAAATAATCAGTATATAAAATAGCGTTATCATAGGCATTGTTTATCTCTTCTTGAGTGCATTTTTCAAACTGATTTGTCAAACAAACAGGCTTAAAAACTTCAAATGATTTAGGATATCTTTTATAGTATGCCGGACCGTGATTTCCCATTTGATGTAACACTATAAGGATATCTTTGTTTTTGTTTTTGTCTATAAACTTATCGAGTCCGACAAGCATTCCTTCATCTCTACATTCAGAGCCTTCACAAATGGTATTGTTTTTTGGGGTTTTATAATCTTCATAATTAGTTCTTATAGCAACACCTTTTGAATCAGAATTATTATCTCTCCACAATATATTAACTTCATTTGTTCTTAATAATATATCTAAAACATTTTCTGTTGAATTAGCTTTTTTCTGACTATAATCATCTCTATTATAAACGGAAAACATACAAGGCACAGAATAGGCTGTGGAAGTTCCGCAAGAAAAAGCATTTGAAAAATTATAAACATCTTCTTTTGACAATAAAGGATTTGTATTTTTTGTATAGCCATTCAATGAAAACCTATCTGCTCTAGCTGCTTCGCCAACAACTACTATAACAAGTTTCGGGACTTGATTTTGTATTTTATTTATTTTTACATCTTCTGCAATAGGCTTAACAACCACATCTGCTGAATTAATCAAGTTAGAAACATATTTTCCTGTGCTATATATCCAATAAACAGGATTTATACTATATCTAAGCGGTTTATGTTCTCTAAAAAAAGATGTATAAAATCTACTAAAAATCAAAACAATCACTACTGTCAATATAAAAAATATACCTAAAAATTTAAATTTTAAGAATAACTCTTTTTTGAAAGCCATATACTCAATATCAACTTTATAAACAAAACACGATGGTAAAAAACCAAGAAAAACTATATATAACAATAGTTTTAAAGAAAAAAGATCAAATGACTCATTTAAATTTGTTTGAACTATATTTTGTATCATTTGTGTATCTATAACTATATGATAAGTATCTATAAAATAGGCACTAAAAGATGATACAAATAAAGTTATAATCAAAATGGGCTTAGTTGTATATCTGGATGATAATAATGTGAAAAAAACTATCAAAAAACTTGTTAATGTAAATGCTGCCATAAATAAATAAAATAAATCAATACCACTAAATTTATACACCTCTACTACATTTTTTAAAAATGTAGTATTGTAAAATATAACAAAAAATATACTTACTAAAGTAATTAACTTATTTTGCGTGAGCTTCAAATTAAATCCTTAAAATATAAACTTTATTAATTATTTATCTTTTTATTTTTGTAGATATCTTAATATATAAAAATACTCATAATTACTGACAGCCTTGACATTCGATAGATCTATCGGCTACATTATTTACTTTTTCACTATCAGGACTTTCACTTCTTAGATAATATGTTGATTTTAGTCCTAGCTCCCAAGCAAGAGTATAAATTTCACTTAGATATCCACCACTAGCCTTATCTAAGCTTATAAATATATTTAGGCTTTGACCTTGATCTATCCATTTTTGTCTAATAGCACCAGCCTTTATAATAACTCTTTGATCTAGTTCATAAGCTGGTGTGTAGTATTGCCAAGTATCTGTGTTTAGATTTGGTACAACAGTTGGTATCATTCCGCTTAAATTGTGTTCAAACCACTTACGCTTATAAACAGGCTCTATTGTCTGAGTGGTTCCCACTAGTATACTTATACTTGAAGTAGGTGCAATAGCCATAAGATAGCCATTTCTCATACCATCTTCTTTTACTTTTTTTCTAAGCTTATCCCAGTCACAAGTATCATCATCAAACAACCCACCTCTATCAACAAGTGCTTTTGCTTTTTCACTTGCTGAGTCTATAGGAAATATACCCTTGCTCCATTTTGATCCATCATAGCTAGGATAAATGCCCTTTTCAACTGCTAAATTTGAACTAGCATAAATAGCATTATAGCTTATGTTTTCCATAACACTATCTATAAGGCTAAGATGTTCGTAACTACCCCAACTTACACCTTTTGTAGCTAGCATTTCAGCCTCTCCCATAACACCAAGCCCTATCGCTCTTGTATGAAGATTTGTCTGTTTTACCTTTTTATGTGGATAGAAATTTAGATCTATTACATTATCTAGCATTCTTACAGCTATAGGCACTACTCTTTGTATATCTTCTTTTGTGTTTATCTTGCTTAGATTTATACTTGCTAGATTACAAACAGCTGTTTTGCCCTCTATATTTTCTTTTTCTACTATAAAAATTTGTCTTTTATTTATACTATCAAGTGCTGATAATTTTTTTGCTTTTTTGACTATACCTGTATCTATTTTTACTTCATCCTCTTCATCATAAAGCTCAATATCACCATTTTCAAAAGTGATTTTTATCTTATAATAATTTGGATCTGTGTTTTGAAAAATTTCGGTACATAGGTTTGAACTTCTTATGATGCCATCGTGGTTATTTGGGTTTGTTCTGTTTGCATTATCCTTAAATCCCAAAAATGGCATACCAGTCTCAAAATAATTAGTAAGAATTTTTTTCCACAACTCTTTTGCCATAACTGTATTTTTTTGTATGCTTTCATCATTTTCATACTCTATATAGCGTTTTTCAAACTCTTCGCCATAAAGATCACAAAGATCGCTAACTTGCGCCGGATCGAAAAGAGTCCATCTTTCGTTGTTTTTAAGACGCTTCATAAAAAGATCGTTTATCCACAAAGCTGGAAAAAGCTCGTGTGCTCTACGGCGTTCTTCTCCTGAGTTTTTGCGAAGATCTATAAAATCCCCAACATCCATATGCCAAGGCTCTATATAAACAGCTATAGCGCCTTTTCTTGTGCCAAGCTGATCAACAGCTACCGCTATATCATTTGTAACTTTTAAAAATGGAATGATACCGCCTGCTGCATTTTTATGTCCATCTATGCTGCCGCCCATAGCTCTAACCTTGCTCCAGTCCCAGCCTATACCACCACCAAATTTAGATAACAATGCCATCTCTTTGTAACTATCAAAAATTCCTTCTATATTATCAGGGGTGCTACCTATGTAACAAGAGCTTAGCTGATGTCTTTGTGTTCTTGCATTAGATAAAGTAGGAGTAGCAAGCATAACCTCGAATTTACTTATAAGATCATAAAATTTCTTTGCCCAGCTCTGAGAGTCAAGCTCATTTTGAGCCAAAAACATGGCTATAACCATAAACATATGCTGTGGCAACTCTATAGGTTCACCTTTTTGATCTTTTATAAGATATCTATCGTAAAGTGTTTTTATACCAAGATATGTAAACTGTAAATCTCTTTTTGGTTGTATATAATCATCAAGATCATCAAGATCATATTTTTCTTTTAGACCTGGGATAATACGACCTATTTTTTCGCCTTTTTCTAAATATTCTCTTAAATGATTATAGCCGTTATATCCGGTTACTTTATGATACAAATCATACAAAAAAAGTCTAGCAGCAACAAAAGTCCAATTTGGACGATCTATATCTATCTTTTCAACAGCTGTTTTTATAAGAGTTTGTTGAATTTCTTCGGTACTTATCATATCACGAAACTGAATTTTTGCATCAACCTCAAGTTCACTAAGACTTACATTATCAAGACCTTCAATCGCTTCTGTTGTATATTTTTTAATCTTTGATATATCAAGCTCTTCTGTTCTTCCGTTTCTTTTTATTACTTTCATTTCTCACCTTAAAATATTTTATTTGTTTCTTTGGTTTTAAAAACCTTCATAGGTTTTAAACGCTAATTTATATAAAGCCATTAGTGTATTCTTATCTATCTCTAATAGCTCCTCAATTACTGTATCTTCTTGAGCTTGTAGAGTTTCTTGTTCGCTTATTATTTTTTCAATAGTTATAGGTAATTGAATGCATAATTTTTTAAATGCCTCTTTATCTCCTGTAACTATCTCATAAAACTTATCAATTGAAATTCGTCTTAATCTTGCATTTGGATTTTGTTTTGATTTATCAATAGCAATAACCCATTCTTTATCTTGACTTTCTTTTGCTATAATCTCAACTAATGCACATATACTATTGCCCCTATCATCACTAGTTAATAAATGATTTTGAAATTTCATATAAGTTTTAGCACTAGATGAACTATTCATAGTGTTATGTTTATTCTTTATTTCAACATAGTATGTATCACCACAGTTAGGTTTATATATTACATCCCAATACTCTTCTGGCACCTCGCAACAGTTAAAATATTTAAAAATATTCTGATGGAAATAACCAATAATATTATTATTTGACTTATCTCTTTGTCTTTGTATTTCAAGCCTTATAATATCTTCATAAGACTTATTAAATACATTTTTATCAAATAATAATTTTATAGGATCGATAATGTTGCTATTGAATTTTTTTAAATTAACAGACTTAAGAACCTGATTATATTCTTTTATCGTTTGTTCTAAATGTCTTTCAAAATCATTCTCGCTAATAAATTCAAGTATATATTCGTTCATTTTATACCTTGTTTAATGTTTGTGATATTTCAAGGCCTATTTCTTTAGCCAAATTTACAGGCACAGCATTCCCAATTTGTTTATATTTTGCAACAATTGAGCCGGTAAAAACCCAATCATCAGGAAAACTTTGTATTCTAGCATTTTCTCTAACACTAAATGGTCTTACTTCTATTGGATGGCATCGTTCTGTTTGCTTCATTTGCGGTGTTGTTAAAATTGTCAAGGATGGTTCATCTAAGCTCAATCTTCTTAGTATTCCGGTTCTCCCACCACCCATATTCCAACAAGATTTCATATAATCTTTAGCCAAATCTTCCGGTATATCTCTCCAATATCCGCCAGCTGGGACAAGAGAAAATATCTTTGCTTTTTTCTCCGAATAGCTAGCACATTCACTTTTGGGAAGATCTTTAAGTATATCTTTTAACACTGGTTTATATTCGTGTGGCATAGGAAAATTAAATTTAAGGTTCTCTAAATCTTTTCTTACTCCTATTACAATAAGTCTTTCTCTTTTTTGAGCTACTCCATAATCCCATGCATTAAGAACTTTGTATTTTATCTTATATCCTTGTTCTTCAAAAATATCAGAAATAACCTTAAATGTATTTCCTTTATCGTGTGTCAAAAGTCCTTTTACATTTTCAAATAAAAACATTTTAGGCTGTAAACGATTTAAGAATTCTGCATAATGATAAAACATAGTTCCTCTTATATCGTTTAAGCCTAATCTTTTACCAGCATAGCTAAAACTTTGACAAGGTGCACCACCGGATAAAAGGTCTAATTGTCTACTTTTTATTCCAAATTCTTTTTCCAAATCCCTTTTTGCCACTTCTTTTATATCTTCGCAAATAACATTCCAATTAGGTCTATTTGTAGATAATGTATTAGCTGCTGATTTATCAAACTCAACTAAGCCTATATGTTCAAAGCCTGCCATTTCAAGCCCTAAAGCAAGCCCACCAGCTCCAGCAAAAAGCTCTATACTTGTCATACTATCTAAAAACTCTATTAAAAATTCTATCTACATTTTTAGTATAGTATCCATACTCAAAACAACTTCTTATATCATCTTGAGTAAGAGATTTGTTTAAGTCTTCATCATTTAATAAATTTTGTAAAAACAAGCTTTCGCCATTTTCGTTTATGGCTGGTCTATTTTGTTGTAAATCAGCCCACACCTTCATCGCATTTCTTTGAACTATCTTATAAGCATCTTCACGACTAACACCACACTTAGGAAGTTCAAGTAAAACTCTTTGAGAAAACACTAAGCCACCAGTTAAGTTTAGATTTTTCATCATATTTTCAGGATAGACAACTAAATTCTTAATCAAATTTGTAAGTCTATGAAGCATAAAATCAGCCGTTATAAATGAATCAGGTAGCATAAATCTCTCAACAGAGCTATGACTTATATCTCTTTCGTGCCAAAGTGCAACATTTTCCATAGCTGGGATAGCATAAGATCTAAGAACTCTACAAAGTCCTGTTATATTTTCACTAAGAACTGGATTTCTTTTATGTGGCATAGCAGAACTTCCCTTTTGACCGGGACTAAAATACTCTTCAGCCTCATAAACTTCAGTTCTTTGATAGTGTCTTACAGCAACTGCTATCTTTTCACAGCTTGAAGCAAGGATTGCAATGGCATTCATAACCTGCGCATATCTATCTCTTTGGATTACTTGGTTTGAAGCCGGAGCTGGTGATAAATCAAGCTCATCACAGACTAATTCTTCTAGTTCAAGCGGAGCATGTGAAAAATTTCCCATAGCACCACTTATCATACCAACACTAATAACCTTTTTAGAATGTTCTAAAAGCTCTAAGGCTCTTTTTATCTCATCAAACCAAATCGCCAAAACCAAACCAAATGTTATAGGTTCACCGTGTATTCCGTGACTTCTTCCCACCATTAAAGTTTTCTTATGCTCCAAAGCTCTTGTTTTAAGTGCCGAAAGTAATTCATTCACATCTCTTATGATAAGCTCTAAGCTATCTTTTATCTGCAAAGCAACAGCTGTATCTATACAGTCGCTACTTGTCATTCCAAAATGAACAAACCTGCTCTCACCTCCAAGACTCTCACTAACACTTGTTAAAAATGCTATAACATCGTGCTTTGTTGTTTTTTCTATTTCATCTATTCTTGATATGTCAAATTTAGCGTTTTTTAATATCTTTTCGCAGTCATCATCACTAATGAATCCTAACTTATTCCAAGACTTTACAGCTGCAAGTTCTACTTTAAGCCAAGCGTCATATTTCGCTTGCATACTCCACTTATCAGCCATCTCTTTACGCGAATATCGTTCTACCATATTATAAGACCTTTATGAGTTTTTTTGTATAATTTTAATAAAAAAATTATACAAAAATTGCCCTGAAATAGTGGTTATAATTGGTTTAATTTGAACTTAAATTTTTAAAGACTATAAACTTATAAAGAAAGGTTAATTTGCCATACATAAATAAATTTCTAACCAAAGCAAATTCACAAAAAGCCTATGAGATAATGATAGACAAAGGCTTTAGTATGAGAGAAGCTCAACGACTTATAGACAAAGGTAGACTTATCTGTGATAAAAATGTCATAAAAGAAAAAAATGCCATCTTAAATGGAGATGTTTATTTGATTGATTATGAGCCAAATCCAAAAGGTCTAAAACCGATATTTGAATGTGATGATTTTGTAGTATTTGATAAACCTAGCGGGGTTTTAAGTCATCCAAATGGAAGAAATTGTCTTTATTCTTTAAATGATGAAATTTGGCATCTGTATGGTAAAAATGCTTGTGTTGCACATAGACTAGATTTTGAAACAAGTGGGCTTATAGTAGTTGCGCTAAACAAAAACTCACAGATAGAGTTAAAAAAGCTATTTGAACAACGAAAGGTAAAAAAGACATATCTTGCATTAGCAAAAGGTTTTATAAAAGAAGATTTTAGTGTAAATGCAAAAATAGGACTTGCCAACAACTACGATGATGTAAAAATGCGAATGGAAATTTCAGATAATGGAAAAGATGCTTTGACTGGATTTAGGGTTATAAAATATTTTGATGATATAGATGCTACCTTGCTAGAAGCTACACCATTCACTGGAAGACAACACCAGATAAGAGTGCATTTGTTTCACGTGCAACATAGTATATTAGGAGATCCACTTTATGGAATTACAAAAGATAAAATAATAGAAATTTTAGATAAAAAAATGCCAAAACAAGAAAGACTAGTACTAACTGGTGCAAGTAGATTGTTGCTACATTCAAACTCATTGTCCTTTATATTTAATGAAAAAGAATACAACATAAAAAGTAATTTTAATGCTTATGATGAGTTTTACAAACTAGCATATAAATATAAATCTTAAAAGACATATAGCACAATGCTATCATAAAATAAAAAGATATATTAAAACAGACTACAAAAATATAGCTATAAATTTAAAAAATAAATCAAACGAACTAAGTTCTTCTTGTAACTCATATGTAAATTTTACAAACAATGGTTATAAATAACATAGTAAAAGCTTATGGGTATATATAAATTTATATGTATTGTTTCATCTAAATTTTCATATGCATACTAAATAAAAAAGTAATTAAAATGAATTTATAACTATCTTGCTGGTTTAAAAAACCAAAGCTAACACTTTTTATTTTTTATGTTAGTAAATATGATTTGAGTTTAAGGCGATATTATTATAACAAAATTTATCTAACACAAACACGTATAAATTAAATAATAAAAGCTACCAACACTAACAAGCTTGATATTAAAATGTTAGTGTTAGTTATGATAAATTAGCTATTTTTATCATCATCAAAAAATGCAAATTTAACAAACATACCAATCCCGATACAAACCACAATACAAATAAAAACTATCTGAAATATATCAAGTGTTGTCATTTGTTTTCATTTCTCTGTTTTAGTTGTCCACAGGCTGCAGATATATCAAGCCCTTTGCTTTGTCTTATGGTGCAAGTAACCCCTTTTGCGCTCAAATAGTCTTGAAATTTTATCATATCCTTCACATCTGGTCGTTGATATACACTTCCCTCATGCGGATTAAAATATATCAAATTCACCTTTGCTCTTATACCATCAAGTAACTTAACCAAGGTCTTAGCATCTTTTATACTATCATTTACATTTTTTATAACAAGATATTCAAACAAAACTTTCTTTCTCATATCAACAGGAAATTCTCTCACAGCTTGCATAACGGTTTGGATATTATACGCTTTATTTACAGGCATAAGCTTTGTTCTAAGCTCATCCGTAACAGCATGAAGTGATATAGCAAGTAAAACACCTAGATTTAAATCACCAAGTTTTTTTATCTGATTTGAAAGACCGCTCGTTGATATAGTCTGGCGTCTTGGTGCGATAGCTAGTCCATCATTTTCTTGCAAAATTTTAACAGCTTTGGATACATTTTCAAGATTATCAAGTGGTTCGCCCATACCCATATAGACTATATTTACCCTTCTTTCATAAGGTATATTGTTTTGTTTTTTTATCCAAAGTATCTGCCCTACTATCTCTCCCGGAGTTAGATTTCTTTTAAGTCCACCCTTTGCAGTTAGACAAAAAGAGCAACCCATACGACAGCCAACCTGAGAGCTTACACAGATAGTATATCTAGCATGTTTTGAAATTTTACCATTTTCATCAACCTGCTCTTCTTTCATAGGCAAAAGCACACTCTCTATCCTAGACCCATCTAAAGCTTCAAAAAGATATTTGATACTCTTATCGCTACTTTGTTCTGCTTTTATGCACTTAAGAGGATTGAAATGATAAATTTTTGACAGCTCCTCTCTCATCTGTTTAGGCAAACTAGACATATCATCAAAGGTATCAACTGTCTTTTTATATATCCATTCAAAAATCTGTTTCGCTCTAAATTTTGGACTTACCATCTCTTCAAGTTCATTTAGAGTATAATCAAGTAAATTATTCAAATCAATCCTTTTTCTATTAAATATTTTTCTAAAATTTCTTTTGCTTTTTTATGATTTTTTATAAAATCACTATGTGCATTATCGTTGCAAAAATTTGTAGCAACAAATATACCATTTGCAGGTATATCAAACTTCTTAGCCACAGCTAAAACAGAGTAAAACTCCATATTTTCTATATCACATCCCATATCAGACATTTTATATGCTAGGGTTTGATTTGTCGTTATGAATGTTGATGAATTTATCAATGTTTCACAAGAAACATCATTAATAATCTTTTGTTCAAAAGGCGTATAAGAGTTATTTTCAAGAGATGATATTTCTATGTTTGTTCCGTTTTTACTTTCAAAGATATCAAAAATTTGACCATTTTTATAAATACCACAAGAGCCTACAAACAAAAGTTCATTTGGTTTTTCTTTGATACAAATCTCACTTAAATTTATACTCGCATCAACAAGCCCTACTCCGATAGACCTTGCAAATGCAAAACTCTCACTCTTACCAGCACAAATTATCAAATTCTAACTCCTATTATTGTCTTTATTTTAAATACCATTGATGCAAAAACTACTAACATTATTTGATTTCTAAAACATTAAAAATCAAATTCTAAAATACCAAATTTCATATATAATCATTTTATACTTATATTATCATAATGAGAATTTAAAAGTCTTGAAATATTATAGGTATCTAAATATTAAAAGCTTTCCTTACAAACTTAATAAATCAAAACATAGAATTTTAATAAAAGCTAACAAACAAATTTTTATAGTTGTTAGTTAGCTGATAACATAACAAATCACTAACAGCTACAAACTACTAACAAAAATAAAACTACTAAATTTCATAAATTTATAAAGTCATTTTTGCTGTATATTTTAATTCAGAGATCGTTGTATTTTTGATGGATAATTTTGTTTTTATAGTGAGGTTTAAATAACAACCACCAACATAAATCAGTGGTTGTTATAGTTTATCTAGACATTAAAACTTATAAGAAAGTCCTACAGTTCCATTGTAGTATTTTGATTCTGATTTAGCTTTTACGCCAAAGTTTATATTTGTAGATAGATTATCAGTTAGTTTCATCTCTGCACCTGTTTTAAGTGTAAAGAATGTATGCTTATCTTTTTTAGATGCATATTTGATATTTTCTGTTGAGTTTACAAATGCTAGCTCTGTATCTTTCATACTTTTACGTAACTCTTTTTGTATACCTGGAGTTATGTATAAGAAGTTACCGTTTGCTATGTATTTTCTAAACTCTACTGCTGCTTTAGCTGATAGTGTTTTTACAGTAGTTCCTTTAAAGCTTACAGGAACTTTACCAGTTTCTTTAAAGCCTTTAGTACTTACATGGCTATATTCTAAACCAATCATTGGTTTCATAAAAGAGTTGTTGTTTGTATCAAATATATGACCATAATCAATACTTGCATCAAAGAATTTAGTATCATATTTACCATTAGCATCAAAGTCTGGATCTATAATTACTTTTCTATCTAGTTTGTTTTTACCTTTACCATAAGATACTTTAGCATCTATTTCGTTTTGATCAATATACATTCTAGTATAAGCACCAAAGTGGTAGTTATCTGATTTGGTTGTTAGTGTATTGCTTGATGATTTAGCATTAGTATATCCAGCATATCCACCAATTATCATATTATCAAATGCTTTATCATAACCTAGCATAAATCCATAGGTATTTGTATTTGCTTGAGATTTTAATTTAGCTTTACCACCCATGATATTTCCCCATAGGTTACTGTCATAGTTAAATCTATTTGTATACTCTTTTACTACACTTGAAAGAGTATCTGCATTATCTGCAAATTTATTATCACTTAGATTTTTTATAGCATAAGCTAAAGCTAAATCATCATTTAATGGATTGCTTAGTTTAGCAAGTCTTGAGTTTGTAGCCAATCCAGTATTTGATATTATAGCATCTATAGTATCGATATTGTTAAAGCCACTGGTAATATCTTCTAAAGATTTGTTTAACACTTTACCTAACATAGCTATATCTTCAGCATCATAGTCTTCTTCTATAATACCAGAAAGTTTTTTATCATCTTTAACATTTAATAAAGATGATACTGTTTGAGCTTCATTGTTATTTAATTCATTAGCTGTTACTATAGCTTCAGTTAAAAGCTTTTTATCTGCATCTTTAAAATTATCTTTTTTTAAAGCTTCTTCTGCATACTTATCTGCAATTTTTTTTACTTCTTTGTTTATAAAATCTTGTAGTTTTAAATATGAAGACTCATCTAATGGTTTATTGGTTTTCTTGTATTTTCCTAACGGTTTATCATCACCACCTTTAAATACTATCCTATTTCCCTCTAACTCAGCTATTTTTTCACCATCAAGATAAACTTCATTTTTTTTGACATCAATAGCAAAAAGACAATCGTTTGTGTTATCTTTGCAGGTATCTTTACCATTTTTAGGTATAAAAACATCTTTTTGATTACTGTTGTTTTTGATCACATCAAAATATTCAGCTAATTTGGCAACATGGCTATGTAGTTCTTTAAGTGATGGAACATCGATTGGTTTTTTAGAATCATAATGTTTTAAATAAAAATCAGTAACTTTTGATAAACTATCTTTAAAAGCTTTAACCTCTTTAACAATATTATCTTTTGCATCTTTTATAGTAAGATAATCTTGCTTCTTTTCATTTTCGGCAAAAGCACCTGTAGCGATAATAGCACCTAATAATGTGCTACATGCAATCTTTGAAATTTTCATTTTTTCTCCTTTTATATAGATTATATCTATATTTAATATGCATTTATAGATATAAAAACTATATTTTACCCCCCCCCCATATTAAAATAAGATAAATATTTGGTATAAATTTGTATGTTTTATAATGTTTTATAAGATTAGTGTTGTTTATGTATTGTGTGATAACCACAACCCTTGGTTAGAGTTGTGGTTTGTAGTTTAGTTGTGTTCTTAGAACTTGTATTTAAGTCCTACAGTTCCATCAAAGTATTGTTGTTTTGATTTAGCTTTTACGCCAAAGTTTACGTTTGTAGATAAAGCATCTGTTAGTTTTAATTCTGCACCTGTTTTAAGTGTAACAAATCTTCCTTTTTTATCATCTGCTTTTAGTTTGATGTCTTTGTTTGAACCTATAAATCTAGCTACAGGATCTTTTACATCTTTGTATACTTCTGCTTCAAATCCTGGAGTTATATATAGGTAGTTTCCATTGTCTACATATTTTCTAAATTCTAAACCTAGTTTAGCATTTAAAGATTTTGAAGTAACACCATTAAATGATAATGCTAGATCTCCACTTTCTTTGAAAGCTTTTGATTTAGAGTGAGAATAATCTAATCCTACTAATGGTTTCATAAACAAGCTATCGCTTAGATCTATAACATAACCATAATCAACTGCTAATGATGTATATGTTGTATCATATTTACCGTTTTGAGTTAATACATTACCATTGCTTTTTACATATCTATCAATTTTGTTTTTAGCTTTACCAAATGATACTCTTGTATCTATTTCACTATTGTCTATATATGTTCTACCATATAGACCAAATTGATAGTTGCTTGCTTTTGTGTTGATTAGGCTAGAATCAGCTTTTGATTTAGCAAGAGTCATATATCCACCTACTATTGTGTTATCAAATGCTCTATCATAACCTATACTAAAGCCATGTAGTTCTGGATTAGAACTATCTTTTACTTTACCTTTTGCACCTATAACATTTGCCCATATATTGTTATCATTGTTAAATCTATCTGTATATGATTTTATTACAGATGATACACTATCACCATTATCAGCAAATTTATCATTGCTTAGTTTATTTATAGCAGATGCTAATGCTAAGTCTTCATTGAATGGATTGCTTAGTTTAGCAAGTCTTGTTTGTGTTGATAGTTGATTACTAAAATTAACCATATCTAGATTAGATACTTTACCTATTTCGTTTGTTGCTGATTGGATTGAGGTTTCGTTGGCTTTAACGAAAGATACTAAAGAATTTTTTATCAATGATACCATGTTTTGATGTATTATCTTGTTTTTAAGAAGATTTTTATCATTCATACTAGAAATTATATCTTTAGCTGCTGATGATAGAGAGTTTTTAGGATTTTCTATAAGGGTATTAGCTCTTAAAGACACACTATCATAAAATGTTTTTTCAGCTTCTTCAAATGCTTGTTGTGCTTTTTTTACTTCTTCTTCTTTTTTTTCTTCAAGAGCTTTTTTTAATTCTTCTTTTTTTTCACCCATTTGTGTCTCAAAATAAGAAGTCATTGAACTATCTTCATTAAAATTAAATAATTGATCTCTTAGTGTAAGGGCTTGCACAGCTTCTTTTACTTTTTTATCACTATTAAATTTACTATTATAAACTATATCAAACTCTTTTATATCTAAAGCATCTTTTACTTGTTTAGTATCAGTAATCTTGCTAAGATCTTGTCCTGCTTTTAGCTTCACTCCAGCATTCATAAGAACTTTGGCTGCAGCTCTTACTTCTTCTATTTTTTTGCCATTAGGTGTTTTTAATGTATCTATGGCATCAGAAAGTGCTTTTGCATGCTCTGCATTTTTGATAGTTATAACTACATCTTTTTTATTATCTGCACCATTATCTTTGTATAAAGTAAACTTATGGTTAGTACCTAAAGCATCTGAAGTTTCTTTAATCTCTCTAATCAAATCTTTGGATATTGAGTTGATAGCATCCATATCTTGCTTAGAATACTTATCTGCATCAACAGTAAGCTCATAAATATAGTCCTTTTCTCTTTCAACAACCTTATCTTCTCTTGCTTCAACAGCTTCATGGAATTTTTTGATAAAACCGTCTATAAGACCAAGTACGATTTGTTTATTACTGTCGGCAAAAAAAGTTTTATAATCTTCCACTCCTGCTTTATTATTAACCTCTTTATCTAAAGCAAAATTCTTTTCTTCATTATTTATCTTAATCTTTACTCCTCCATATTGTTTAAGGGTAACTTTATTACCCTTACCATCTTCATATTCTATATAATCCTTGTTTTTTTCATACATAATATTATCTTCGCTTATCTGACCTCTTATCTTAACTCTAGCGTTATGAATTTTTTCCATTAATTCATGTATCTTAGGTAAATTACCAGTATTATGATTATCTGGATCATAGTTTTTAAGATCACCTATATATTGTTTAAGATTTTGTAGTTCAGTTTTAAATACTTCTTCTGCTTTTTGAGCTTTATCTAATTTTTGCTTTTGAGCATCGTATGCAGCTCTTTCTTTATTAGCAGTATGATCATCATCAGCAGCAAAAGCACCTGTAGCGATAATAGCACCTAATAATGTGCTACATGCAATCTTTGAAATTTTCATTTTTTCTCCTTTTATATAAATTATATCTATATTTAATATGCATTTATAGATATAAAAACTATATTTTACCCCCCCCCTATTAAAATAAGCTAAATATTTGATATAAATTTGTATGTTTTATAAGATTAGTGTTGTTTATGTATTGTGTGATAACCACAACCCTTGGTTAGAGTTGTGGTTTGTGTAATTAAAACTTATAAGAAAGTCCTACAGTTCCATTGTAGTATTTTGATTCTGATTTAGCTTTTACGCCAAAGTTTATATTTGTAGATAGATTATCAGTTAGTTTCATCTCTGCACCTGTTTTAAGTGTAAAGAATGTATGCTTATCTTTTTTAGATGCATATTTGATATTTTCTGTTGAGTTTACAAATGCTAGCTCTGTATCTTTCATACTTTTACGTAACTCTTTTTGTATACCTGGAGTTATGTATAAGAAGTTACTGTTTGCTATGTATTTTCTAAACTCTACTGCTGCTTTAGCTGATAGTGTTTTTACAGTAGTTCCTTTAAAGCTTACAGGAACTTTACCAGTTTCTTTAAAGCCTTTAGTACTTACATGGCTATATTCTAAACCAATCATTGGTTTCATAAAAGAGTTGTTGTTTGTATCAAATATATGACCATAATCAATACTTGCATCAAAGAATTTAGTATTATATTTACCATTAGCATCAAAGTCTGGATCTATAATTACTTTTCTATCTAGTTTGTTTTTACCTTTACCATAAGATACTTTAGCATCTATTTCGTTTTGATCAATATACATTCTAGTATAAGCACCAAAGTGGTAGTTATCTGATTTGGTTGTTAGTGTATTGCTTGATGACTTAGCATTAGTATATCCAGCATATCCACCAATTATCATATTATCAAATGCTTTATCATAACCTAGCATAAATCCATAGGTATTTGTATTTGCTTGAGATTTTAATTTAGCTTTACCACCCATGATATTTCCCCATAGGTTGCTGTCATAGTTAAATCTATTTGTATACTCTTTTACTACACTTGAAAGAGTATCTGCATTATCTGCAAATTTATTATCACTTAGATTTTTTATAGCATAAGCTAAAGCTAAATCATCATTTAATGGATTGCTTAGTTTAGCAAGTCTTGAGTTTGTAGCTGAACCAACACTTGATAAAAGTGTATCTACTGTTTTATTGTCTTTAAACTCTTTTGAAACTTCTTCTAATGTGCTATTTATATTTTTAGCTAAAGTAGCTATGTCTTTGGCTTTAACATTAAGTAGTAAATTTTCAACCTCTTTATTATTAACAACAGATAATAAAGATGATGTTGTTTGAGCTTCATCTTTGTTTAGTTCTAAATTTTTATCACTTGATATAGCTTCTGCTCTATCTTTTTTGGCTTTTTCTAGTTTTTTATCTAGTTCTGCTATTATTTTAGCTTTTGCTTCTGGGTTTTTTGCTTTTTCTGCTAGTTCTTGGGCTTTTTCAAGTTCTTTTTCGGCTTGTTCTACTTCTTCTTGTTTTTGCTTGATTTCTTGTTCTTTTTGTGTGATTTCTTCTTGTGCTTTTTGTTCTAATTTTGATTGTTTTTTTATCTCTTCAATATTTTTTTTAATTTCAGTTTCAGCTTTTTCTAATTGAGCAATTTTTTGTTGTAAAGTATTTTCTTTTTGTTTTAATTCTTTTTGAGCATCCACAACTTGTTCAAATTCTTTTGTGAGTTTATTTTTATCAATTTCATTTATTATAGTATATAACTTTCTTAAGCCTTTATTTTTATCTTCTCCTATGATTTTTTTAAAATTTTCCGCTAATTTTCTATTATCTGTATTTGTTTTTACTGGATTTTCTGGGTTAGAATTTGCTTCTTGAAATTGTCTATTATATTCTGTAAACACATTTTTTTTGATAAGTCCCATACTAAATATTTTTTTCAAAATCAATATCTTTTCAACATTTTGTGATGCATTATTTGTTTGAGCACTATCATCTTCAATGACATTATATAAATTTGAAATTGTATTATCGTCAAATGATATATCTTTAAAACTATCAATTTCGTCTTTTGTTATATGTTTTAAATCTTCTTTATTTGCTTGTTTTATTATATCTTGCAATGTACTATCAGTTTTAATAGCTTCATCAATTTTATCATTTAATTTTTTAATAGGTTTGTCGCCTTGCGTAAAAATTTCATCAACTTTTCGTTCAGCTTCTTTTTTTGCATTTTCAGCTTCTTTTTTTGAATTTTCAGCTGTTTTTTTTGCTTTTTCAGTTGCTGCTTTTTTTACTTCGGCTTCGATTTTTTCAGTTTGAGCAATTTTTTGCTTTATAAAGGCTTTTTGTTTTACATTTTCAGCTTGTCGTTTTTCTTGTTCGATTTGTTGTTTTTGCTTTTGAAATTTATCAAGAAATCCATCTTTACTAGCTTCTTCTAATTCTTTAATTTGGTTTTGGTTTTGGTTTTGTATATTATTTATTTCATCCAAAGATGAACCACCATAAGCATTTATTGTCATCATTACACCTATAATGGTTGCACTAGCAATCATTGAAATTTTCATTTTTTCTCCTTAAATAAATTTAGCTAGGTATTTTACCCCCCCCCTATTAAAATATTATTAAAATTGATATTGCTAATTATATAAATTAATAAAATTTTGATTTATTTCATTATAAGTATCATTTAGATACAATATCCACTATGATAAAAGCTAAGAAACATTTTGGACAGAATTTTTTACAAGATGCAAGTATTTTATCACAGATCATCCAATCGATTCCCAAAGATAACAAAGATATAAAACATATAGTTGAAATTGGGCCTGGCTTAGGTGATTTGACCTTTTGGCTTTTAAAAAGTGATTTTAAAGTAACAAGCTATGAGATAGATAGTGAGCTTATACCTATCTTGCTTGATAGATTTAAAGACAAAGCCGAAAATGGACAATTTAGACTGATAAACAAAGACGCAAATTTACAGTGGTGCGAACATAAAAGTTTAAGCAATGTGCCTTATATATTAGTGGCAAACTTACCCTACTATGTCGCAACCAAGATGATATTAAATGCGTTAGAAGATCAAAACTGTATAAGCATAGTAGCTATGACACAAAAAGAGGTGGCTATGAAGTTTGCTAGCAGTGGAGGAGAGAGGGAATTTAGCTCTCTTGGAGTACTTGCAAATTTAACAGGGTCTTGTGAGCTACTTTTTGATGTAGCTCCTGAGTGCTTTGATCCTATACCAAAAGTTGTTTCATCGGTCCTAAGGATAGACAAAAAGCAAGAGCTTTTAGGAGATAATGGTCTTTTTAGTGATACAAATGAGTATGATAAATTTAAAGACTTTTTAAAAGCTTGTTTTATAGCCCCTAGAAAGACTTTGTTTAAAAATCTAAGTTCAAAAGTAGAAAAAGAAAAACTTCGCATAGTTTTTGATGAACTTGATATAAACCAAAATCTTCGTCCACACGAGTCAAATGTCGCCTTGTATTTAAAAATTTATGAAAAAATAAAGGCAAGAAATGAGCGAAAACAATGAAGCTAAAGTTCTAACTAACGATAGCAAGGACAACAAAAAAAAGAGATTTAACCATAAAAAACCTAAACAAAAAGTAGATGAAAATGGTGTAACTCAAAACAAACAAGAGAAAAAACCAACAAACAACAAAGCAAAAAATCCTAACACTAACACAAACAAACAAGAAAACAGCACAAACACTAACAGCGAAAAAGCACCTAAGAAAAAAAGAATACGTAAGAATTTACCCGCCAAACTAAACGGTAATGAACCTTGGCAACAAGATATAGCGCAGGCTATGCAAGCAAACAGGGCTGCACATGAGCTTATACTTGAGCCACTAAAGTATCTACACTCTAACGAACACAAAATACGCATAACTCCACTTGGTGGACTTGGTGAGATAGGCGGAAATATGACTGTGTTTGAGACTGAAAACTCAGCTATCATAGTAGATATAGGGATGAGCTTTCCAAATGAAGGTATGCACGGGGTTGATATACTTATACCTGATTTTGACTATATAAGAAAGATAAAGGATAAAATCGCTGGTATCATTATCACTCACGCACACGAAGATCATATAGGAGCTGTGCCGTATTTTTTCAAAGAGTTTAAATTTCCTATATATGCTACTCCACTTCCACTTGGTATGATAAATAATAAATTTGAAGAACACGGGCTAAAAAGCGAAAGGTCGTTTTTCCGTTCAGTGGAAAAAAGAAAACCATATCAAATAGGCGAGTTTGAGATAGAGTGGATACACATGACACACTCTATCATAGATGCCTCATCACTTGCTATAACAACAAAGGCTGGAACGATAATACACACAGGGGATTTTAAGATAGACCATACTCCTATAGATGGCTATCCTGCGGATCTTGGTCGCTTAGCGTATTATGGTGAGCGCGGTGTTTTATGTCTTATGAGTGATAGTACAAATAGCTATAAAGAGGGCTTTACAAAGTCTGAAAGTAGTGTTGGTAAGACTTTTGATGCGATATTTTCAAAAGCAAAAGGTAGGGTTATAATGAGCACATTTAGCTCAAATATCCACCGTGTTTATCAAGCTATATCTTGGGGACTTAAATACAACAGAAAAGTTTGTGTGATAGGTAGAAGTATGGAAAGAAACCTATTTACTGCAATGGAACTTGGTTATATAAAGCTTGATAAAAAGATATTTATAGATGCAAATGAGGTAGCTAAGTATAAAGATAGCGATGTGCTTATAGTTACTACTGGATCTCAAGGCGAGACTATGAGTGCTTTATATAGAATGGCAACTGATGAGCATAAATACATAAAGATAAAACCAACTGACCAGATAATAATAAGCTCAAAAGCGATACCAGGTAATGAGTCTAGTGTATCAAAGGTATTAAACTTTTTGATAAAGAGCGGAGCAAATGTAGCTTATCAGGACTTTAGTGAAATTCACGTAAGTGGACATGCGGCACAAGAGGAGCAAAAGCTGATGTTAAGGCTTGTAAAACCTAAATTTTTCTTACCTGTTCACGGCGAATACAACCACATAGCAAAACACAAAGAGACAGCGATAGCATGTGGTGTAAATGAGAAAAATATATATCTTATGAGTGATGGCGATCAGATGGAAGTATCATATAAACATCTAAAAAGAGTAAGAACTGTAAAAACCGGAAAGATGTTTATAGATAATCAAATAAACAAACAAATAGCTGATGATGTTGTGATAGACAGACAAAAATTAGCTGAGTCTGGTGTCGTTATGATAATAGCTCAAATTTCAAGTCACAATCAAAAGCTTATAGGAAAGCCTAGGGTTATAAGCTATGGTTTAGTTGCAAATAAGCAAGATGCTGAGTTTAGTAAAGAGATGCAAGAGATATTGATTCAATTTTTAAGCAATGTAAAAGAGGAGCTTTTAAAAGATAATAGAATGCTTGAAAGTCAGATAAGACAAGTGATAAGAAAACATATATTTAGAAAAGTGAAAAAATATCCGACTATCGTTCCAATAATTTATATAATGTAAGGAAAAAAATTGAGTGATTATATAAAAATAGCAAAACAAGTGCTAACACTAGAAGCTAATGAAATTTTAAGAAATGCCGAGCTTATAGATGAAAATATACAAAAAGCAGTTGAGCTTATACATCGTACTAAGGGCAAGGTCGTAGTAACTGGTGTAGGTAAAAGTGGTCATATAGGTGCAAAAATAGCAGCTACACTTGCAAGCACGGGAACGCCTAGCTTTTTCCTACATCCTACTGAGGCTATGCACGGCGATCTTGGGATGATAAGTAAAGATGATATAGTCTTAGCTATAAGCTTTAGCGGAGAGAGTGAGGAGCTAACAAAGATACTTCCTCACATCAAACGTTTTGGTGTTAGTATCATATCTATAACAAAAAGTAAGGATAGTTCGCTTGGTTATTATAGTGATGTAGTGCTAAAACTAGATATACAAAAAGAGGCTTGTCCGCTAAATGCAGCACCTACAAGCTCTACTACACTAACACTTGTGTTAGGAGATGCGTTAGCTATTTGTTTAATGAATAAGAGAAATTTTAAACAAGAAGATTTTGCAAATTTTCATCCTGGTGGAAGCTTAGGAAAAAGACTTTTTATAAAAGTAAAAGACATAATGAAAACTGAAAATCTTCCTATAGTAAATGAAAATGAAAGCTTAAAAACTACGATAGATGTAATGACTCACTCAAAACTAGGAAATGTTTTGATAGTTGATAAAAACAATACATTAGTTGCTGTTTTAAGTGATGGTGATTTAAGAAGAGCTTTGATGGATGAGAATTTTGATATAAATGCAAAGGCTATAAAATATGCTACAAAAAATCCAAAAGTATTAGATAACGAGGATATGTTAGCAATAGATGCGTTAGCTTTGATAGAGAAATTTAAAATTCAACTTCTTATAATTTTAAAAGACAATGAGATAAGAGGTGTGCTTCATATCCACGATTTAACAAGCTTAGGACTAAAATAATGCAAGAAAAAATGAGATTAAATAAATTCATATCACATAACACAAACTACTCACGAAGAGAGGCTGATGAGCTAATCAAACAAGCTAAGGTTAGTATAAATAACAAAGTAATTAGTCAAATGGCTGTTAGTGTTAGTAGTGATGATAAAGTAAAAATAAACGGTAGATTTGTAAAAGAAAAGAAAGATTTTACTGTTATAGTTTATAACAAGCAAAAAGGCGAGTTAGTAACAAAAAAAGATGATCGTGGAAGAAAGACTATATATGATAACTTGCCTCGTGGATTTTCAAAATTTGTTAGTATAGGTAGACTTGACTTTGCAAGTGAAGGGCTTTTGCTTTTAACAGATGCACCAGCTATCGCAACTGCACTGATGAATAGCGATATAGAAAGAGAGTATTATCTAAAAGTAAAGGGAGAGATAACAGAAGAGGTTAAAAATGCTATGAGAGAGGGCTTTTTTGCACAAAATGCAACAAAAGGTGCTCATGAAAAAAGTAAGATAACATCTATGGATTTTAAACCATTTGTGGCATTTGATATATTTGGTTCTAGTGGTGGTTATACCAAACTTCGTGTTATGATAAATGAGGGTAAAAATAGAGAGCTTAGAAGATTTTTTGGATATTTTGATTTGGAAGTTGTTGATCTTAAAAGAGTTAGTTTTGGAAGAGTTGAGCTTGGAATGCTTAAAGATGGCAAATGGAGATACTTTGAAAATAGTGAATATGAGGATTTAAGAGACTTTTTAAAACAAAATGGAGTTAGGTATTGATAAAAAAATTATAAATAAGCATATTGGTGTTAAAAATAGATTGTTTTATGGCATTATTTTAATTAAATTAGCTAAGTCTAATTTATCAATAATTTCATATAGTTTCTACTTTTACATCGATTAATTAGCTATATATTTTTATTTTATAAGTTCCATACTCAAGTTTTAAAATCATTATAAGATAAACAAAATCCACGTATTTATTTATAGTAAGAAGTTATATACGCAATTGCATTTGGCTGAGTTTTTCAATCATTTATCCTATTTTATATAAATTATTACCATTATTTTCTAAAATATCTTTTTTTATTATATTATATGCTAAATACAAATCAATTTTTTTAATCTCTATACCATCAAATAAAGATACTTTCATAACATTATTTTCAATAAATATAGATTCTAATGGTTCAATAAAAGTTAAAACTTTATTTTCAATATCTCTAACATACATATCATATTCAACAAGTTCTTTATTCCCTTTATCATCGATATAATAAGAAGTAAATGTTTTGTTATATCTATAACTCACTTTATGCATTTCTTCTACATAATGCACAAATGTAAAAGAATTTTGAAGAGGTAATCCAATTATAATCATTTTTGCATTATGCTTATACATAAAGTCAAAAGGCGAATTAGCATCAAAAACACCTTTATTTCTTAAAGAAATAAGTTCATTCTGATATTTACCTGCAACAGCAAAAGAATATATTGGATGTCTAGTTCTTTTAAAATCATTTCTTTTAAGAGCAATATTACCTAATAAACCAGTTTCTGATTTTGTGTTTAAAATATCATATGTTTCTCCAGAACAAAACTGCCAATTAAATGTTTGTATTGCAAGAGTTCCACTATTTCCTATTTTATCAAGTATTGAGTCAATTAATAAATTTAAATTAAATTCTTTGTCTATTTTTTTAGCTTTTTTAATAAATTTAATTAGATTTCCTGTAATTAAAATAAAATCTCCGATTTTAATTTCAAATTTATCAAGAAAATCTTCCATATATAACATCTCCAATAAAAAATAAATCAGAAAAGATAATTTTAAAAAAATATTCAACTTATTAAATTTATAAAAATATTATATAATAAAATTAATATAAGAGATATTAACAATATAAAAAGTCGAATTAGAAAAATAATATGGTTAAATAATATAAATTATTTTTCTAATATTTAGGTATTAAAAGCAATGAATGAATATATATTAATAGGTTTAATTTCTGGTCTTGGTAGTATAGTTTTATGTTTATTTTTTAATTTAATAAAAATTAAAAATCTAAAAAAGCAATACACATCAAAAATTTTTGAACTAGAAAATACTATAAGTACAAATAATGAGATTTTAAAAAATGTCAAAAATGGATTTGATGAGCAAAATAGACAGTTTAGTACTGAGATAATGAGGCTAAATAGCGAAAATGCAAAAATTTTAGCTATAAAAAGTTTAGACGATGAAAAGATAAGAGATTTAAACCTAAAAATAGGTGAATTTGAGATAAAAAATCGTGATTTGATAGGTAAAAAAACTGAGTTAGAAACAAAACTTGAGTTTATAACAAAACAACTTGATAAGATAGCTTTAGAAAATAAAAATTTAGATGATTTAAATCGTAGCTTTGAAATAGAAAAAAGAGACAATGTAAATAGACTAGATGCTATAAAAATGGTAGTTTCATCACTAGAAGATGATAAAAAAAACCTAATCCAAATAAATAATGAACTAAATGAAAAAAATAATGCTTTATCTAGCGAATATGATAGACTTAAAATCACACTTAATGAACAAATGAATGATGTAAGCAATAAAGTCAAAGCTATGTATGATAGAAGCAATGAGCGTGATTATAAGGCAAATCGATTTGCTGGAGAGTATTTTGAAAAGACAATAGAACAAATGCTTATAAATGGCGGTATGGTTAAGGATATTACTTATTTTGCTCAAAAAGTAGATGGTACTTTAAGACCTGATTTTAAAATAGTACTTCCAAATAATAAATTTATAATCATAGATGCAAAAAACAATGTAGAATCTTATAATAAAATGGTAGCTATCATACAAAATCCACAATCAAACGAAGAAAAGATAAAACAAGCTAAGTCTGAATTTGCTACTACTATGAAAAATACGGTTTTAGGCTTTGGTAAAAAGGGATACAACTCTGGAAACGGGGATATATACCCTACTTTGTTTATGTGTGTGCCTTATGAAATATACTCTTATTTAAGTTATATGCAACCTGATGTTTTGGGTTTTGCTAATGAAAAAAATATAGAGATAGTAGAGCCTACTCATATAAGAATGATAGTAAATATTGCAATTGATTTTTGGTCTGTGTTTAATAGTATTAAAACACTAGGAAAGACTCTTAGAGTGATAGAAGATGCAAAATCAAGGGGTATCTCGGCCGAGGAAGCGTTTAACGAGTTAGTTCAAAAAGTAGATGAATATACAGAAAAATTAAAATCATCTGTGGAAAAATGCAATACAAAACTATTTAAATCTCAAGGCGTATATAGCACTTTAAATCGTATAGACATAGACAAAACACAAGATGTTACTGATCTTAGCGATGATGAGATAGTGGGGTATATATCAGCTAAATAATATTTTTATTTAAGGATTACTAAAATTTACTATATTTTAAGTAAGATTTTAGTAAAATCCAAGTTCGCTCCTTCTTAGACCTGTGCAATGCTATTTATAGGCACCGCTTCAGGGTGGGAACACAGCAGAGCACTTATATTTAGTGTGTGCCGCAGTTATCTGAGAAGGGGTCTTTTAAAGAAAAATACTTATCAAAGTCATTACATACACTTAGAAAATCAACTCCATCTATTTTTGGCTTTTCATTGAAAAATTTCTGCATTTTTCCAAATCCATCAATTAATTCTTTTGACTTTACACCATAACTTATAGATATACCAGCCTCTATATAAGCTGCTAATTTATCACAATATTTTAAAGCTTTGCCATCTATTGCATTATATTTATCTTCGTTATAATTTTCCATAGTGCCTTGTGTAAGTGTTATGAAATTGTCAAAAATTCTATTTTCAAACTCATCTTTGATAAATTTGCCATTTTCTTTTCTAATACCTAAAATATATGAAAATTCATCTTTATAGAAATTTGGAACAAATGGTAAAATTTGCTCATCTATAAGTCTCATTTCATAATCACTTATTATTTCATTTAAACCTTGAATTCCGTATTTTACAGGGCTTATAATATCTCTTGTTAGGCTTTCTGGTAGGTCGTGAAATAAAGCACAAAAGAAGTTATTTTCAAGCCTTTTATCGCAAGCTTTAACTTTTATAGAGTAAAAATAGCTAAGTATCGCAACAACTAGCATATGTCCTAAAACAGCTGTTTCTGGTATCCTAGGTGTTTGAGCCCATCTTTTTTGAAATCTAAGTCTTCCACTTAGATCGACCAATCTAGCTAATTTTTGATTCATAGCTATTTTTCTAACACCTATTAGTTCATAATAGTCTTCAAGCTCTTCTTCAACTTTTCGTTTTACTTCATCTATATCACTTAAAAATTGGCTAGTTTGATAGACTATACTAAACTCCCACCTTGTAGCAAGATAGCTAGCAGCTCTTAGTATAAGACGCTCTTTTGGGTGGTCTTTTTCGCTACTTAAAAGGTATTTTTTTAACTTTTTAAAAAACTCACCATCATCAATATCACTAACGATATTTTCTAGCTTATTTATAACCCAGTCGTTAACTTCTTCTTTTTTATTTTTTTGTATATAGTGAAAAACATCAGGGCGAATATCAGTAACAACAACACGGCTTAAAAACTCAAAAATTCCAGCTTCAATTATATAATTTATATCAACATCATTTTCTAATTTTGCAATAAAATAAGCGATGATAAACTTATGAGCCTGTTTATCAAGCTCAACTAAATTTGTCATTTTTGGATAGTCATTCCATCTTGAAATGGAAGCCGCTTTTAGTATATGTTCTATCAGTTTCGCACTTATCATTTTTTAGTCTTTTTTAATTATATTTGGTTGTTTATCATTTTCGTATTGTATTTTCCTGTAACCATCTCTTGAGCCACCACCACTTCTATCTCTGCTGTCGCCTCTAGAGTTGTTTCCTCTATCACCTCTATCACCTCTATCACCTCTATCACCTCTATCGTTTCCTCTGAAATTTCCTCTATCTCTAGAGTTTCCTCTATCTCTATCACCACCTCTAAAGCTTCCTCTGTCTCCTCTATCTCTGTCATTTCCTCTGAAAGAATCTCTTCTGTCATTACGTCTAGGAGCAAAATCTCTTTTTCTATCATTTTCACGCTCATTTATGCGTCTAGCACCGGCACTTCTATTGTCTTGTCTGGTTTCAGCTTCAACTTTTTTCTCTTTTATAAAGCTTTCAGAGCATATTTCAACAACAGTATGAACATTTCCACGAGGATTAAAATCACCTACTATTTTCATCCATTTTGGTTGAATTTTTTTCTCTATCGCAGAATATATCTCATTTATACTATCTTCGTGGCTAATTTTTCTACTCATAAAGCTATTTATATAAAGCTTTATAGCTTTTAACTCTACTACTAATTTATCTGGAACATAATCAACATAAATAGTAGCAAAATCAGGATATCCTGAACGAGGACAAAGACAACAAAACTCAGGTAAAGTTATCCTTATAACAAACTCTCTTTCGTTTTTGTTTTCCCAAACTTCTAAATCTCTTTCAACATCAAATTCTTTTATAATTTCTTCACCGTATTGCATTTTTTTCCTTAAATTTTTAAACTTCTTTTGGTTTTTCTATAAAAAAGCCTTGAACAAAATCAACCTTATTTTCTTTAGCAAATTCTAAAACTTCAGCTTTTTCTACAAACTTTATAATACTTTTTATACCTAATTTTTTACAAATTTCATTAAATTTCAAAAATACATTTTTTACCTTTTCTTTTTCATAATTTTTACTTATAGAAATGTCATAAATTATGTAATCAACTTTTAAATTTAAAAAATATGTAAAAAAGCTATTCTTACCCCCAAAATGACTAATAGCAAAACTAAAACCTAATTTTTTATACATTTTTATAATTTCATCAAATCTTTTAATATGAGTATAAATTTCATGCTCATTAAATTCAAAAATTATCTTTTTTGGATCTATATTATTTTTTTCTATAAAATCTTTTAAAAAATTTAAAAATGTATTATTTCTAATACTCACTGCTGAAACATCTAAAATAAATTTTTCATTTTCTTTAATTGTTACCTTTTTAAAAAATTCAGAAAAAATATTTTTATCAAGAGTAATTTCATATCCATTTTTATTAGCAATATTCATAAAAATACTCTTTGAAATTTTTCCAAAATTGTTTGTTTTTAATATAGGAACAACTGAATAAAGATAAGAATCATCATTTAAACTTACAATCTTTTGAGTTTTAAATATAAAATTTGAATCATCTATGCTTTTACAAACTTCATTTTCATACTCATTTATATTGTTATGACTATATTCATTACCATTTATGTCATTTAGTAAAAAATTTATACTATTTTTCAAATCTTTTGAATAATTAGCATTAACCAAAGCAAAATTAGTCTTTATTTCAATATCATTTATACCATCATTTTGTATTTTTTTAGAAAAAATATTTAAAATATGTGTAATATATGCTTTATTTGCATTTGCAAAAATTAAAAAATATCCACCACTATATCTTCCAATTACACTATCTTTTATTTTATTTTTTTCTAAAAAATATATTAATTTTTCAACTCCTTTTCTTAAAATTTCATCTCCAAAATTTAATCCATATCTTTGGAAAATATCATCTATATTTTTAAAATTTAATAAAATTAAATTATCATTTTTATGATATTTTTTTATTTTTTTTGAGATAATTTCTAGTATTTTTTTTCTATGAAAAACATCTACAACACTATCAAGCACATTATCTTTAAAACTTTGATATATCATATAAGTAGTAAAGTGTATATAGCAAAAAGTAAGCAGTGTAAAAAGAATAATATCTTTACTACTTATATTGTTTGTTTTAAAAAACATGTATAATAAAAAAGCTACTATAACTATAAAAGGCAGAGCAATCTTAAAAGCTATTTTAAAACGATGAGATCGCTCTACATTTTGTGCGTTTTTCATTAAATATCCAAATGTTTTACATCTTTTGCATGTTCTTGAATATAATTTCTTCTTGGCTCAACTTCATCACCCATAAATAAATTAAATGTATCACTTGCACTTTGCGCATCTTGTATATTTACTTTTAATAAACGTCTATTTTCAGGATTCATAGTAGTTTCCCAAAGCTGATCAGGATTCATCTCACCAAGACCTTTATATCTTTGAATTTTTACATTATTTCCTTTTTTAGCATTATCAATAACCTCTTTTAAGACATCTAAAACATCTTTTCCACCAAAATCCATATCTCTTTCAACAATTTTTCTATTTATATGGAGTGCCTCTTCAAATAAAGGATTTGAAAATAAATTATCATTTATATAAAACTCATCAAGACCATTTTCTGTTTGAACATAAATTCTTACTTCATCATCATTTACATATGAGTTTAATATATTATAACCCTTATTTTCAAGATATACTTTTAAAATTTCAAAAATTTCTTGATATGTTTTTCCTATTATGTCTGGATTTTCTATCATATATCTTAAAGCAATAAGTAAATTAAATCTCTTTGAAAGTTCATTTAATACATTATCATAAGCTGCAACTATCTTTAAAAAATCAACTAAATCATTAGTCCCGATTCCTTTAAAATCAATCCCTTCAATCCCTGTTTGAATCAAAAATTCATTCAAAGCTTTATCATCTTTTAAATAAACCTCTTTTTTACCTTTTTCATATCTATATAAAGGTGGTTGAGCTAAATACACATAACCATTTTCAACAACTTGATTTAAAAATCTAAAGAAGAATGTCAAAAGTAGTGTTTGGATATGGCTTCCATCAACATCGGCATCTGTCATTATTATTATTTTATTATATCTTAATTTTTCAGCATCAAATTCCTCACCGATACCACAACCAAGAGCTGTTATCATATTTTTTATTTCATCTGATTTTAAAATTTTATCAAGTCTTGATTTTTCAACATTTAAAATTTTACCTTTTAAAGGAAGTATAGCTTGAAAAACTCTATCACGACCTTGTTTTGCAGAACCACCAGCAGAATCGCCCTCAACCAAATAAAGCTCACTTATAGTTGGATCTTTACTTTGACAATCAGCCAATTTTCCAGGTAAAGTTCCTACACTAAAACTCTCTTTTTTGCGAGTTAAATCTCTTGCTTTTTTAGCAGCTTCTCTACCACGAGCAGCCATTAAAGCTTTATTCATTATGGCTTTTGCTTCTATAGGATTTTCTTCAAAATATTTAGTTAGAACTTCAAAAGTCATCTTTTGAACTATTGGTTTTACATAGCTTGAGCCAAGTTTTCCTTTTGTTTGACCTTCAAATTGTGGTTCAGGAACCTTAACACTTACAACAGCTATAAGACCTTCTCTTATATCTTCGCCTGTTATTTTCGTATCTTTTTCCCTAGCTGAAGCATTAGCTGATATATAATTTGTTATAACTCTAGTTAAACCGGCTCTAAAACCAGCTTCGTGTGTTCCACCATCTGGAGTTTTGATATTGTTTACAAAACTAAGTAAATTTTCACTATATGTTTCATTATATATAAGTGCAAAATCAACTATAACATCCTCTTCACCACCACTAAATGAGACAGCTTTACTTACAGCATTTGACTTATTTAAATCATTTACAAAGCTTTCAAGACCACCTTCAAATTTATAAGTTTCACTAAATCCAACTCTACTATCTTTGAAATTTATAGTTATTTTTGGATTTAGATATGCTAATTCTTTAAATCTTTTTGCAAGTATATTTTTATCAAAATCAGTAATTTCAAAAATACTATCATCTACCCAAAACTCAACAGAAGTTCCTGTTCTATTTGTTGATTTTATTATTTCAAGATCTGTTACTGGAATACCTTTTGAAAACTCTTGTCTATGTAAGCTCCCATCTCTTTTGATATTTAAAACTAATTTTTTTGATAAAGCATTTACAACAGAAACACCAACACCGTGAAGACCACCTGAAACTTTATAAGTATCTTTATCAAACTTACCACCAGCGTGTAAAACTGTCAAAACAACAGTAGCTGCTGGAATTTTTTCTGTTGGGTGCATACCAACTGGAATACCACGACCGTTATCTGTAACTATAACACTACCTTCTGTTGTAATTTCAACATTTATAGTATCACAATAACCAGCCATAGCCTCATCTATAGAGTTATCTACAACCTCATATATCATATGATGAAGACCATTTATGTTTGTATCACCGATATACATACCTGGTCTTTTTCTAACAGCTTCTAGCCCCTTTAAAACTTTAATACTTCCTGCACCGTATGCTTTATTTTCTATTTCAGACATTATTTCTCTTTCTTAATTTTTTATAATATTATAGGCATTAATACCGTTTTTAGATCTTTAGAAGTTACTGTAAATGCTAAATTTGAATCATTAAATCCAAGTTCAAACTCATCTTCTTCTATACTTGATAAGAAATCAAGTAAAAATCTATTTCTAAGTCCTATAGTTATATCCTCTTCAAGTCCTGTTTGATATTCTATTGTAGTTTTTGCTTCTGAATTATCTTCTATAACACTTTCAAATGTTATATTTTCTTTTGAGAATGTAACTTTCATAGTTTCACTAAGTATTGATATAGTTTTTATACCATCTATCATTTTATCTCTACTTAGTTTTAATCTCTTTTTAATCTCTTTCGGTATTACTCTTTCATAATCTGGATATTTTCCATTTATTAATTTTGTATAAAATTCAAAATTAGAACTTTGTGCTATCAAAGTATTTTCATCATAGTAAATTTCTATTTTATCAAAAAATAATTTTTGCATTTCACTTATTGCTTTTTTTGGAATTATTATTGAAAATTCATTTTCAGTTTGAGTTTCTAATTTAAAAATACTTAATCTTTTAGAGTCAGTTCCTACTATGTTTATGTGATTTTCTTTTATATCTATTAAAGCACCTGTTAATTCTCTTTTGCTATTTCCTTGTTCTATATTTGGAAGTATTTTTTTAAGACTTCTACCAAATAAAACAGCATCTATATCAAATTTATTTTTACCTTCTACTTTTGGAAAATTTGGAAAGTCTTCAAATTTATACATAGGAAGTTTATATTTTGAATTTTTTTGTTTTATATATAGATAGTTATTCATAGTTTCTAAAATAACTTCTTCATCTTTTAAACTTCTTATTATGTCTAATAACTTTTTACCATTTGCAGTAGCTGTTCCCTCATCTACTATTTTTACATTTGTTAGTTTATATGATAAACCTATTTCGTAGTCAGTAGCTTTTATATTTAAAACAGAATCTTGTGCTGATATAACTATGTGAGATGTTATTACACTTAGATCTTTTTTTTCTAAATATGGGCTTGTATTTGTTACTATGCTTTCAAGAACATTTTTATTAATAAAAACTTTCATATTTTGCCTTTCATATTTTTTAAATTTATTTTAGTTTTAATAGTATACCCTGTGAAAATGTGAAAATTATCTTTTCTTTCGAGTATTTCGTTATTTTCATTGTGAATATCTTTTATTTTTAATTCACATATATTCACAAATTTCATTTTATTTTATCATCCTTTTGTCAAAATTTTATTTTTTATTTCTTCAACTCTAAGTCTAAAAACTTCATTTGTTTTTATAAGCTCATTTATCTTTTTTATATTGTGGCTTATAGCACTATGATCTTTCATATCAAAGTAATTAGCAAGTTTTGGCATTGAATTTGGAGTTAAATTTTTTGCTAGATAGATTACTATTCTTCTTGCTTCAACTATGCTTTTAACTCTTGATTTGCTTTTTATATCACTTTGTTTTATATTCATCTCTTTTGCGACTATATCTATGATGTTTTCTAAGTTTATATTTTCTCTTTTTTCTTTTATGTGATCTTTTATAACATTTTTTGCAACATCAAGTGTAATCTCTTCGCGTAATAAATTTTGAAAAGCGTTTAATTGTATTATAACGCCCTCTATTTCTCTTATATTATCGCCCATATTAGTTGCTATATAGTTTATTATGTCATTATTTAAAGTTATTTTATTAAACTCACACCTTTTTTCTATGATGGCAACTTTTGTTTCAAGCTCAGGTGGTGTTATGTCAGCCATTAAACCCCATTCAAACCTTGAAATTAATCTCTCTTCAAAACCTTTTAAAATTTTTGGTGGTTTATCTGATGTCATTATGATTTGAGCTTTTTTACTATGAAGTTCATTAAATGTGTGAAAAAACTCCTCTTGTATCATATCTGTCTTACCTAAAAACTGAACATCATCTATAAGTAAAATATCGCAATTTCTGTATTTATCACGAAATCTATCCATTGTTTTTAACTTTAAGTTGTTTATATAATCATTTATGAATTGCTCACTTGTTATGTATACAACTGATTTTCCGATGTTTAAACAATAATTTCCAACTGATTGGAGTAAGTGTGTTTTTCCAAGTCCAGTTGAGCCATATATAAAAATAGGATTAAACTTAACCCCCGGTTCCTCAGATGCTATTTTACAGTTTAAAAAGGCAAATTGATTTGAAGCTCCAACAACAAAATTTTCAAATGTATAAGTAGGGTTTAACATTGTGCTTTGAGCTTTTATCTGTTTTATGTCTACTTTGTTTATTTTTGATGATTTCAATTTATTTGATAGTGAAATTGTTATTTTTGGTTTTATTCCAGTTTTTACTTCAAAAAGATATGCTATTTTTTCTGAATATCTTGTGGTTATAAATTTTGCTATTAGTTCATTTGGAGCATTAAATACTATATTTTCATCTGTTGATATTTTTTCATTAAATTTTAATTGTTTTATATAGCATTCATACTCTTTTTGGGATATTTGAGTCCGTAGAGTTTCTAAAATTTCATTTGCAAGCAA